>CALGIG010000073.1 GCA_937915865.1 uncultured Prolixibacteraceae bacterium
AGATAGTTAATAAACAAAAACGTCGATTCTAAAATTTAGTCGGTCAACAATGAATGAAAATAGTAACTGAAAACATTTGGTGTTAATATTCAGTGTATTATAAACATCGATTAAGATTGAAATTTTGTTTAATGTTTAAATCATAGAAAAATGAAAAAAATTGTAGTTGCGGGGGCCGGTGGTTTTATTGGTGGTCACCTAACCAGAAAACTGAAAGATATGGGTAACGATGTCCGTGCAGTTGATAAAAAACCGCTGAACCAATGGTACCAGGTACATAAAGATATAGATAACCTGGTTCTCGATTTGAACATCAAAGAAAACTGCTATACTGCTTTAAACGGGTATAACGAGGTTTTCAACCTGGCAGCCGATATGGGAGGAATGGGGTTCATTGAAACACATAAAGCCGATTGTATGTTGAGCGTTTTGATCAACACACATTTGTTGCTTGCAGCCAAAGATCTTGGGCTCGATCGTTTCTTCTATGCATCGTCAGCTTGCGTATACAACGGTGAAAAACAACAAGATACCGACAATCCTGGGCTGAAAGAATCAGACGCATATCCTGCTCAGGCAGAAGATGGTTACGGATGGGAAAAACTTTTCTCCGAAAGAATGTGCCGTCACTTCCGCGAAGATTATGGCATTAATACCCGTGTTGCCCGCTTCCACAATGTTTACGGGCCAAACGGGACCTGGGACGGTGGACGCGAAAAGGCGCCGGCAGCTATGTGCCGCAAGGTATTGGAGGCTGAATTATATGGTAAAGATGAAATAAATATCTGGGGCGATGGGCATCAAACCCGTAGTTTCATGTATATCGACGATTGCGTTGAGGGCATCCTGAAAATCATGTACAGCAACATCATTGAACCAATGAATTTGGGGAGCAGCGAGATGGTTTCGATTAACCAACTGGTTGACATTGTTGAAAACATCGCCGGAATTAAACTTAAACGTACTTACGATTTGAATGCTCCTAAAGGGGTTCGCGGACGTAATAGCGATAATACAATGATCCTTGAAAAACTTGCCTGGGAGCCATCAATTCCGCTGGCTAAAGGGATGAAGGAAACATACGATTGGATTCGTACTCAAATGGTTACCGGAGGTATAAAGTAACCGGAAAATTAAAACTTGTAATTTTTCACCAGTTGCTGGCGGCTAGCTACTAGCGGCCAGCAACTGGTAAGTCAATCAAACTAAATTTATGAGTGACAAGAAAGTAATGGTCAGTGGCTGTTACGACCTTCTTCATGCCGGACATGTGGCCTTTTTTAAAACAGCGGCTCAGTATGGCAAACTTTATGTAAGTGTCGGACAGGACGAAAACCTCTTTCAACTGAAAGGCAAACGGCCATATTTTACTCAGGAAGAACGGGTTTACATGGTTCAATCGGTAAGATATGTTTACAATGCTTTTGTATCTGGCGGAATGGGAATGCTCGATTTTGAAGAAGACCTAAAGCGTTTAAAACCTGATTTTTTCGTTGTAAATACGGATGGATATACCGAGGGGAAAGCCAGAATTTGTAAAGAAAATAATGTCGAATTAATTGTTTTGGAACGTATCCCTGAAGAAGGTTTACCAGCCCGTTCAAGTTCAGGTTCAAAAAGAGAGCTTCAGTTTCCTTACCGGTTGTGTCTGGCCGGAGGATGGATCGATCAGCCTTGGGTTTCATCAATTTTTCCAGGGTCGGTGGTTGTTGCGCAGATATGGCCTACTATTGAATTTAATGACCGGTCGGGAATGGCTACCAGTTCGCGTAAGGTTGCCTCCGAACTCTGGGGAGGGAAAATTCCTGAAGGCGACCAGATAAGAAATGCTCATCTTCTGTTCGGTGCCGAAAATCCTCCCGGAAAAGAGTACATTTCTGGTTCTCAGGATCATTTGGGCCTTTTGGTCCCAGGTGTTAGCCGCCTCGATTACAATGGGAAGTATTGGCCTTCGAACATCAAAAACACTCGCGATAAAGAAACCTGTGAATGGCTTTCTCAGGTGTTGCATTTAATTCCATTATCCCCCCGTCCTGATGGTTACGACCCTTTGATTGAGCAAAACCTGAATGTTGAACTGGTGAAAGAATTAGGCGAAGCTGGTCAAAAATGTTACGAAGCTATTGTCGCTAAGGATGTTAATCTTTTGGGTAAATCAATGACTGAAACTTTTTATTCATGGCGTAAAATCCTTCCAAACACAGTACCGCAGTGGGTTCTTAACGAAATGGAAAGTAAATTCATTGGAAAATATTCAGGAGCGATAACCTCAGGCTGTGGTGGTGGTTATGCTATTGTAGCCTCAGCCGAACCTATTGAAGGAGCATTGAAAATTAAGGTAAGATATTAAAAGAAGTTCGGAGTGAGCTAGAGTTCGAAGTGCTTAAAATTAAAAAGCAATTTTTCTAACTTTAGCCACTTTAGTTGCATTCTAAGCACTTTTTTAAATTTAGCAATTATGAGCAGCAAATATTGTCTTATTATGGCCGGTGGATCTGGCACACGGTTTTGGCCTAAAAGTCGGAAAGCGAAGCCGAAACAGTACCTCACTATTTTTGGTAATGAATCGCTGATTCAGGGCACAGTAAGCCGTTTTACACCATTTATTCCAGAAACGAACATTTACGTTGTTTCGAATAAAGGTCAGCAAAAGGTGCTGGAAGAACAAACTTCCATGCTTCCGGCAGAAAACCTGATTTACGAACCGGTTGGTAAAAATACCTTGCCTGCCATTGGGCTTGCTGCCTTATTTATTGCTAAAAATGATCCTGAAGGCTTGATGGTTGTTTCTCCGGCAGATCACCTGATTGAGAACAATGAGTTGTTTCAGGAATGTATTGAATCAGCATCAAAAATTGCTGAAGAAAAAAATGGAATAGTGACCATTGGGATTACTCCAAATTCACCGGCAACTGGTTATGGGTACATAGAGATTGCTGAGGAGGTGAAAATTGGTCAAACCATAAAATCGTTTGCAGTTAATCGGTTTGTTGAGAAACCAAATCTGGAAACTGCAAAATCATATATCGATTCAGGAAAATTCTTCTGGAATGCCGGAATTTTTGTATTCAAAATTTCGGTTTTCATTGATGCTCTTAAAAAATACGCCCCAAAGTTGCATGCCGATTTACTGAAGATCGCTGAAACAATTGGCACAGCAAGTTATGAGGAAGTTCTGGATATGATCTATAATCAGGTCGATTCCATTTCTATTGACTACGGTATAATGGAAAAAGCGGACAACGTATTTTTGGTGCAAGGCGATTTCGTTTGGAACGATTTGGGAAGTTGGGAAGAAGTTTACAAATATGACCCGCGAAAGGATGAAAACCGGAATACTTCAGCCAGTGAGACTATATTTGTTAATTCCAGAAATTCTTATGTCTCAGCTCCTAATAGTCTGGTTGCTGTGGTTGGTCTCGACGATGTGATTGTTGTTCAGGAAGGTGATACAATTCTGGTTTGCAAACGGAATCAAGCCGAAGAAATCAAACATGTGGTAAACGAGCTTACCCGCAGGAAACTCGATAACTATTTATAATTGAACGAACTTAAAGGCTGATAAAAATTCAGCTTATTTTATCTCTGGCTTTCTTGCTAAAAGAAAGTTGATTGAATTGTACACCCTTTTCACTACTTAAATTTAAACCTAACATTAACTGTAAACTAATGAAAATCAACGATCAAAAACATTTTGTACTATCGCTTTGCTTTGTAGGAGCATTGTCTCTTTTTGTTTCGGCACAGCCACAAAAAGCGCTTCCGGCGAGGTTTACCATTTCCGACGAATCTTTTAAACAGTATCAATACCCTGATTGGTTTCGTGATGCCAAATTCGGGATTTGGGCGCATTGGGGACCTCAGGCTGTCCCTCGCCAGGGCGACTGGTATGCCCGTAATATGTATATCCAATCAGGAAAAGAATGGGAGACCCGCTACTACAATTATCATGTAAAAACTTATGGCCATCCTTCTAAATTTGGATATAAAGACATTATTCCTCTTTGGAAAGCAGAGCGATGGGATCCAGAAAAACTGATGGCTTTGTATAAAAAGGTTGGGGCAAAGTATTTCGTCAGCATGGGAACCCATCACGACAATTTCTTTTTATGGAACTCCAAACTTCACAAATGGAATTCAGTGAACATGGGCCCGAAAAAAGATGTGGTTGGTTTATGGCAGCAGGCAGCGAAAAAGGAGGGCTTACGTTTTGGAGTTTCAGAACACCTTGGTGCAAGTTATACATGGTTTCAGGTGGCACGCGGAGCCGACAAAACCGGACCAATGGCTGGTGTTCCGTATGATGGTAACGACGAGCAATATGCCGATTTGTATCACAAAAAAACTGCTCCTGACGATAAGGAATGGTTGACAAATGACCCTGAAAACCAGAAAGACTGGCTGGCTAAAATAACTGAACTAATAGATATGTACCATCCTGATTTGCTTTATTCTGATAGCGAATTGCCATTTGGCGAAATAGGACGGACCATGCTTGCTCATTATTACAATCAGGATATGTTAAAAAACGGAGGCAAGCTCGAAGCTGTTTATACTGCTAAATTGAGGCCATCACAAGGACGTTGGGTACAGGATGTTGAACGTGGTGCACTCGATTCAATTAGTCCGTATCCCTGGCAAACCGATACTTCAATTGGTGATTGGTATTACCGGACCGGACAAAAATATATGACGGGCACCGAAGTTATTCAGATGCTGGTTGACATTGTTAGTAAAAATGGGAATCTTCTTTTAAACGTAGTTCAAACTCCTGAAGGCGACCTTGAACCCGATGTATTGCAAATTCTGGGCGAAATTTCTGCATGGACACCAGTTAATGGTGAAGCCATTTATGGTACTCGTCCCTGGAAAATTTATGGCGAAGGACCGTCAACCTCAAAAAATCAGGCAAAAGGGCAATTTGGAGGAGTGAAAGATGTCCGTCCGTACGAATCGGGTGATTTTCGGTTTACAACTAAAGACGAAATACTTTACGCTTTTTGCATGAGTAAACCCTTGAACGACATTAAAATTGAGGCGCTAGGTAAACAGACAAAAGTGAATACCAAAACAATTACATCAATTCAAATGCTCGGAAATAATGAGAAACTATCCTGGAGACAGACTGCAAATGAACTTGTTATTAAAAAACCTGCCAATATGCCCGAATGGCAGGTACTAACTTTTAAAATTGAGTTCAGGAAATAGCTTAAGCAACAACTGATATAAATTGAAGAGTGACAATCCTGAGTCAAAAAGGTTGTCACTCTTTTGTTTTCAATGCCATTCTTAGTTGGCCAAGCCAAATAAAAGCAAGTATTCTTTTGCAAATCAGACTTAAAATCTCACCATTCGCCGGTAAAAAGCAACGAACAGTCTATTCTATTTTTAGTTGACGGTAAAGAGGATGTATTTTTGAATCGTAAATAAAACGGTATTTAAAAACAAGAAACAATAGAAAACAATTAAACGAAGAAGTCATGAAAACAACAATTAAGTCATTCATCATTATTTGTGCACTGGGTTTAGCAGGTATTTCAAATGTAGAGGCAACCGAAAATTGCGGAATAAAAGATTTGAAACAAACAAATGCAAATCAAGCTTTATCCGAGTTGAATAATAACTCGAATGAAGCTGCATTAAACGAGAGCATAGATTACCAAAAAGAAGCACAGTTATTAACCCATCTGATTGCTGATCAGGCCGAAGCTAAAGTTACATTGCAGGTTATTGGCCAAAGTTCAGTGTTGGGTTTTGAAGGCAAATTTGAGAACAATGACAGTACGACTGATTTTCGTTCAGAAGCTCAGTTGATAACAAAAACTATTGCAGATAAAGCAGAAGCAATGGCAATTAAAAAATTGGTTGATGAAGGAAGAATAACAGAAAACAGATAAGTTTAGTTTAGTCGGTAAATTTGGTGATTTGAGGAGGCTGTCCTGGTTTAAACTTAGGACGGCCTCTTTTTTTGTTATGATAATTATAGGTAGAAACTGCTTATTAATATCAACTACCTGATTTAATAATCGCCTGAAAACCAGTTGCGAAATTCAGAAACACGGACTTTACTGATCAATATTTTATCGGGTACCTTTATACTAAGATTTAAAGATAGCCTGTTATTGAACCAGAGGTCCACTTCTTTAATCGAGTTCCTTGAAACAATAAATTGCCTGTTTGCCCTGAAAAAATCGCAGGGATTGAGCATCGAAGCCAGTTCGTCGAGTGTGTTCTCAATTATGAATGATTTGTCTTCGAAAGTGACAGCTTTTACCAGGCTGCATTCGATATAGATATAGGCAATATCCTTTACCTGTAAAGGAACTAGTTTACTCCCTTTTATATGAACTAAAAAATGTGTTTTGTAGGTTTTTATTTTGGTAAATGAACTTAGCAACTGTTGAATTTCTAATTGAACAGATGGCGCTCCTGTCAATTGTTTTAGCTTCTTAAGAGCTGCTTCAACAGCATCTTTGGTTACAGGTTTCAGTAAATAATCAATACTGTTTACTTTGAAAGCTTTTATAGCATATTCGTCATAAGCGGTGGTAAAAATTATTGGGCAGGCAATGTTTACAAGTTCAAAGATTTTAAAAGCTGAACCATCAGCAAGATGAATATCCAAGAAAAGTAAATCAGGCTGTGCGTTTTCTTTAAACCATTCCACTGTTGTTACAATAGAGTCGAGGACAGCCAAAACCTGAATATTACCAACTTCATCCAGAATATTCTGGATATGGCGAGCGGCCAATGCTTCGTCCTCAATTACGAGTGCTTTCATTTGTCAGGGTTTGAGTAATGGAACTTCTACAATGAACTCATTGTTTTTTCGATATATTTGAACACCCCGTTTCCCCAGTAAAAGGTACTGTTTCGAAAGGTTCGACAGTCCTATGCCAGTTCCCTCTTCGCGGGTGAGTTTTTCCTGAATACGGTTTCTCAGGACCAGAGTATTGTCTTTCCCGGTTTTTATAAAAATAGTAAGAGGATTTCGTTTGCTTATCTCATTGTGCTTTATGGCATTCTCTACCAGGGTTTGTACGGTGAGCGGGGGTAGCCTTAGGTGATTACAGTTTTCTTCAATATTTGTTTGAACGGTAAGGTTGCTATCGTATCGCATTTTTATCAGGAACAAATAGGATTGGGTGAATTCCATTTCTTCTTGCAATGAAACAAGTTGTTTTACGCTACTTTGTAAAGTGTAACGTAAAACCATTGAAAGATGATCGACATATTTTCCGGCCAGATCGGGCGATTCGCGAATGAGCGCCTTCATTGCCGTTAACGAATTGAAAAGAAAGTGTGGACTTAGCTGGTTCTTTAACGATTCGTACTGGCTTTGTATGCTCTCGGTTCGTAGCCTTTCATTTTCAAGCTCGAATGATTGCTTTTGGAAGATTAATCTCATAATAAATACCGAAGCAAGGGTCAATACTGCGCTAAAGAAATTTTTTAAAAACAGTTCATCATCATGGTGACGCCGGTTATAATTTACCGAGACAAGATCGTGTTTGAACGAGTTAAATGCGAATATGATAAACGAAGCAGAAATGAGTGATATAACTATAGTAAAAACTATCTGACGGAGTTCGGTTTTATGATGGCGTTCGAATGGTTTAACCAGGAAAAAACTAATGGTAAAAATCAGGAGAGATACCGTGATAGTTGTAAAAAGCTCAATAAAAACCTGTACTATACTGAAGTGCATCATTCGCCTTCCATCCTCAAAATCGTCTAAAAAAATTAAGGATAAGATATTGGGAAAGTTTATTGTTATGCAAATTAGCAACGACAACAGAAGGGCTATCCCAAAATATTTCTGTGAGCGGTTTAATTTCAATTGTATAGATTTTTGTTTTCAAAGTTAGGGAATACGTCAGAAGTATTTCAGAAAAAATAGTCAAGCTGATGAAAATAGGAGTGAACTGACTTGTTTTTCAATTCGGGCCGATTTTCAGCAATTCAGCAATCTCGGTATTTATGGTTTGGTTTCGAAATTCTATCGTTTACATTTGTACGTTAAATAAATATCTGATGGAATTACTTGCAAAGCTTGATATTTCAATTCTTGAATGGGTAGTAATTATGATTTGCGGAATGCTCATCGGTATGTCAAAAGTTGGCGTTCCAGGTGTTTCCATGATCGTGGTCCCCTCACTTGCATTCATTTTTGGAGCCAAACAGTCAACTGGCGTACTACTTCCTATCCTTATGATGGCTGATATTTTTGGTGTTATCTATTACAGGCGTCATGCTAACTGGAGTTATTTGGTAAAGGTAATACCCTGGGCCATTGTTGGTTTGGTTCTGGCTTTGTGGATTGGTGGGTTGGTTAATGATATACAATTTAAAAACCTGATTGCGGTAATGGTTTTCCTAAGTATTGGCCTGATGCTTTGGCAGGATAAGCGAAAAGGTTCAAATTTATTTCCCGATAAATGGTGGTTTGCAGCAGGCATGGGCATTTTGGGCGGTTTTGCTACTATGATTGGCAATGTTGCCGGACCCGTTTTTGCTATTTATTTATTAGCAATGCATTTACCAAAAAATAGTTTCATTGGAACCAGTGCGTGGTTTTTTATGGTGATTAATTTTACTAAATTTCCAATGCAATTTTTTGTTTGGGACAATATTCATTCTGAAACACTCATGGTTGATTTGATTACATTACCAGCCATTGCCGCGGGTGCTTTTCTGGGGTTCGAAGTGGTGAAAGCTATTCCTGAACAAGCTTATCGCGGCGTTGTTATAGCAATTACTGCACTTTCTGCATTTTTATTATTGGTTTGATATGGAAAAATTGGCTTCTTTTTTTGATGGGAAATCTGTCCATCGTGTTCTGGACATAGGTACGGGTTCAGGTGAATTTATACGCATGATCAGTGATGTTTTTCCTGAGGAAGTTTACATAGTGGGAGTTGATCCAAGTGCTGAAGCCTTGGCTGTAGCGCAAACTGGAAACTATAACAGGAAAGTTAGCTTTTTGCAAATGGAAGGTGAGAATCTTCATTTCGAAGACGAATCGTTCGATGTAGTTTCTATGTCGAATGCTATGCACCATTTGGCAGATCCAGGTAAAACTCTTTCGGAGATGAAAAGGGTTGTGAAGCAAGGAGGCTGGTTATTGATTGCTGAGATTGTTTCTGATGGATTGAATGATGCCCAGGAAAACCAAAAAACTCTTCATCATTTAAAAAGTTTCGTAGATCGTAAATCAGGAATATCACATCGCGAAACGTGGACCGAAGCCGAAGTTTTAGATATAGTCTGTTCAAACCGTGTACGGCCGGCTCTTACTTTTTCGTATAACCGTATGGCCAATCCAATTACCGATACAGCCAGGCTCGCTACATGGGAAAACGATTTTGCTCGTCATCTGAAAAGTCTGGAAGGATATCCTGATTATGATGAAAAAGTTAAACTGTTTGGATTATTTAAACAACGTTTAGCACAATTTGGGTTCCAGCAAGCACGTCAGGTTGTAATTGTGGGAGCTAAAATTCAAGATTAGCAATCTAAATTCTATTACCAAACTTCATCGTTTTGCAATAAACAGGCAAAATCATATTGTTTTCTTAAACTACTGAATTATAGATTTTTGATTCTTAATATTAGCGTGTGGAATTAATAAGAAAAGGAAAATTAACTGCGGTGTAATATGTTTGTAACAAGTATGTAATTAAATCGTTTCATTTTTGTAGCAGCAGAAATTCATTTTTAAAGGTATTGTTTATCTTAGTCAGTGGGTTTTGGCACTCAATTTATATTTCTATCATGCCTCAAAAGAAAGAAGAAGCGATACAAAATATACTTTCCGATTACGAAAGGTTAGCCAATATGGTATTGAACCAGCTTGATTTTGTTGAAAAACTTATTTTAAACGGTGAGCCATATCTTGAAAAAGATAAGTTTGAAGAGTTGGTACAAGAGGAAGAGCTTATAAACAAGCTCGAAGTAAAACTTAGTGAAAACATTATTAATGCAATTGCGTTGTATCAGCCGGTTGCTTCGCAAATACGGCAATTGATGTCGTGTTATCGTATTACAATTAGTCTTGAACGAATTGGCGATTTGGCAATTAACATTGTTAAACTTATGCGGCGAGTTGAAAATCGGGAAGTTTATCAGGGTCTTTCTGATTTTTTGGCTAAAATGATGAACCTGAGCGTTGACATGTCGAGAAGATCGATGTTGTCTTTCATTAATAACGACATGGAACTTGCCAAATGGACAATTAAATCGGAAACAGTTGTTGACGACTTTAACAGGAAAATGCTCAAAAAAGTGGCTGAAAGATCGGAAATGCTTACTGATGACAAAAGCATTCTGATTAGCTTTATTAACATTAAAGAAATGGCCGCTGCAATTGAAAGGATAGCCGATCATGCAGCGAATATTGCAGAAGCCTCATACTATTCGTTCGAAGGGAAAGATATACGCCATAAACGAAATTAAAATTTAAAATTGGTTGGTTTATGAATCAGGAATACAAAATATTGGTTGTTGACGACGAAAAAGATTTATGTGAAATACTTCAGTTTAATCTTGCCAGTGAAGGTTTTGACATTGATGTGGCCTACTCTGGAGAAGAAGCAATTACGAAGTCTATCGAACAATTCGATTTGTTGTTGCTCGATGTTATGATGGGCGGAATGTCGGGGTTTAAATTAGCTGATAAAATAAGAAAAGAATTGGGATTGTCGGTCCCAATCATATTCCTTACAGCAAGAGAAGCCGAAATTGATATGTTAACTGGTTTCAATGTTGGTGCCGACGACTACATGACCAAACCGTTTTCAATCAAAGAGCTTGTTGCCCGAATTAAAGCTGTTTTACGACGAGGTAAAAGTATTGAATCAAAGCCAAAAGTTATTACTATTGAGGGAATGGAACTCGACCTCAATCGCAAATCAGTTACAATCAATAATGAGAATATACTTCTTACACGAAAAGAATTTGAAATTTTGAATATGTTGGTTTCGAGTAAAGGAAAATACCTTAGCCGGCAGGAGATTCTGGACCGCATTTGGAGCGATGATGTTATTGTTACAGAGCGTAATGTTGATGTGAACATTGCCCGTTTGCGAAAAAAGATTGGCGAATATGGCAATTATATCAAAGGCCGTTCGGGATACGGGTATTGCTTTGAATTATAAGAACAAATACTGACCAGACCCAAACTTAAATAACACAAGGTGATTATTAGACGTACTTTTCGAAATAGGATTCTGATCAATTTTTTGGTTGTATTTTCCATTTTCAGCGTTGCTGTTCTGGTTTATCAATACGACCGTGAAAGACATTACCGTACCAGTCAGCTTGAAAATACACTTGATAATATTTCGGAGGTAAGCAGTCGCTATATCGAACATAAGAAAATATTCGAAACGCGTGATTTTCATGCCCTGGATACACTTAAAAACCTTTTACCTATACAAAATACACGGGTTACAGTACTAGATATGACGGGTAAAGTTGTATATGATAGTTTTGTAACCGATTTTGAACATCTCGAAAATCACCTTCATCGCCCCGAAGTACAGGTAGCGCTTAAAACAGGAAAAGGTTCAAGTATCAGGTTGTCGAGTACTACCAATCAGAAATACTATTATTATGCAAAAAACTTCACAAAATATATTGTCAGAACTGCAGCCGTTTACAATGTCGATATTATAAATTTCCTAAAAACCGAACATGTTTTTTGGGTTTTTATCTTTTTCCTGTTTTTTCTGATGAGTTTTTTGTTCTATTTCACAACCAGAAAGCTCGGAGATTTTATTATAAAGCTTAAAGATTTTGCTGTAAAGGCTGGTCAGAATGAAGATATTTCGAAAATGGACAGCAATTTTCAGGATAATGAATTGGGTGTTATCCGACGGCAAATTATTCAAATTTATGACAATCTGAAAAAAGCAAAAGATGAACTGACTAAGGAAAAAGAAAAACTTTATGGACACCTTCATGTTTTGAAAGAAGGTATTTCGATTTTTTCTTCTGAAAAGCATAAGATATTAGCCAATAGTCATTTCATCCAATTTATCAATATGATTTCTGATAAATCGACTATTTCTGCAGAACACATTTTTACTATACCCGAATTTGAGAAAGTGCTGGAGTTTGTCGATCAACAATCCAAGAGCATTTACCAATTACCAAATAAAGAACTTCCCCATATTGAATATACTATTGAAAAGAGCGAAAAGTTTTTCCAGATTAGATGTATAATTTTTGTTGACCATAGCTTTGAGGTACTTATTAGTGACATAACAAAGCCAGAGAAACAGAAACTTCTCAAACAGCAACTTACCTCTAATATTGCACACGAGTTAAAAACTCCGCTTTCTTCGATAAAAGGTTACTTGGAGACTATTTTAAATAACCGGAATATTCCAGAGGAAAAAAAGATATATTTTACGGAAAAGGCATTTGCCCAGGCCGAGCGTCTCACTGATCTTTTGAATGATATTTCGCTTCTTAATAATATTGAAGATGCCGGAGGATTATTTGAGTTTAAACCCGTAATGCTTAAAGCAGTAATTCATGATGTAATTGAAAACCTTAAACATAGGCTCGAAGCTAAAAAAATGGAATGTGAAGTAGATGTTTCCAAAGAGGTTGTGGTAAATGGCAATGAGTCGCTTTTGTTTTCTGTTTTTCAGAATCTGGTTGAAAATTCGATAAATTATGCCGGTAAAAATACCCGAATTTCTATACGAAAATATCTCGAAGATGATAAGTATTATTATTTTCAATATTGTGATACTGGTGTTGGCATTTCGGAAGAACATTTGCCACGCATTTTTGAACGCTTTTACCGCATTGATTATGGACGCTCTAGGGAAACCGGAGGTACCGGACTTGGCCTTTCTATTGTAAAAAATGCAATTCTGTTACACAAGGGAACTATTTCGGCCAGAAATAAACCGGAGGGCGGACTGGAATTTCTATTTTCGCTTTCTAAGAATTAATAATCTGCCATGCAACATATTTAAAGGTCGATTATTTTCTATTTTTCATAAATTATATAAATTCATTAAAGCATTTACAATCAGTCGATAATATCAATCGAGGACAGATTGATTTTACTTTCCTATTCCCTATAATTTCCTGAAATCATTTGAAAATGATGTAAAGAGCAACATGTTAGAGAAAATCTTTGTTTTGATTCGAAAATATTTTTTCTAAATTTAACAACAAGAGATTACTGTATAAACATCCACTTCAAAGCAACAGAATATGGAGATAATACACATTAGTGCAGAATGTTATCCGGTAGCAAAAGCCGGTGGACTTGGGGACGTGGTAGGAGCCTTACCTAAATATCAAAAGATGCTCGGTCATTCGGCTTCGGTAATAATGCCTTTTTACCACGGGAAATTTAGTCGTTCAAACAAGTTTACGGTTATATTTTCGGGTTATGCCAGGTTGGGTCATACCAATTTTGAATTTAGTGTATTAACCCTTGAAGATAATAATTTGGGATATGATTTGTATATGATAGACATACCCGGATTATTTGATCGTGAAAATATTTATTCGTATCACGACGACACCGAACGTTTTATTACGTTCCAGATTGCAACACTAAACTGGTTAAACCAGCGAGAAAGAACGCCTGATGTTGTTCATTGCCATGATGCACAAACTGGTTTTATCCCTTTTATGATGTCGAAAGTTCGTGAATATAGTCGGTTGGAACATGTTGGTACAGTTTTTACAATTCATAACGGGCAATACCAAAGTCAATTTGGTTTCGATAAGTTGTTCTACCTGCCACCATTTCATTCCTATTTCAACGGATTAATTGAATGGCAGGGTGATATTAACCCAATGGCTTCAGCAATTAAATGTGCATGGAAGGTTACTACTGTTTCACCAAGTTACCTCGATGAAATTAGCTATTCAATGCGTGGACTTGAAGATTTGTTGCGACAGGAAAGAGGTAAATCGGTTGGGATACTTAATGGAATTGATGTTGATGTCTGGAATCCGGAAACAGACCCAATGCTCGAAAAGAATTACGATTCGAAAACTGTTTGGGAGGGTAAAAAGGCAAATAAAGATTCTTTGTGCCAGCAATTTGGGCTTGATCCAGATAAGCCTTTATTTACTTTTATTGGTCGGTTGGTTGAAGAAAAGGGGGCTGATTGTTTACCTGACATTGTTTATCAGGTTTCAAAGACATGGTTAAACGAGCAAAATATCCTTATTTTAGGTTCTGGCGATTCTAGTGTTGAGCAGGCCTTGCTTTATCAGGAAAACGAGTTCAGGGGCAGTTATTGTTCATTTATTGGTTACAATGAAAAATTATCTCATACAATTTATGCCGGAGCTGATTTTCTGCTGATGCCATCCAGAGTTGAACCTTGCGGACTGAATCAAATGTATGCCCTTCGGTATGGAACAATCCCGATTGTTAGGCGCACTGGAGGCTTGCGCGATACTGTTGTTGATATTGGCGATGGAGGCTTTGGTTTTTGTCACGACCAATGTAGCACCGATGATGTCATGCATTCTGTCTACCGGGCCAAAGAACTCTTTAAAAATAAACGCACAGTTAATAAAATCAGAAAACAAATCATGCAGATTGATCATTCATGGAGTAAAGCAGCTCAGGAATATATAGACTTATACCAATCAATTAAAATATAGCATTATGAAGAAGAAGAATACTTTAGCAATTGTTTTGGGTGGTGGACAGGGATCAAGATTATTTCCGCTTACCGAAAACCGCTCGAAACCAGCCGTCCCTATTGCCGGGAAATATCGTTTGGTTGACATTCCGATTTCCAATTGTTTGAATTCTGATATCGACAGGATTTTTGTGCTTACTCAATTTAACTCTGCTTCACTTAACAAGCATATTAAGAATACGTACCAGTTTGGCCATTTCTCTGAAGCTTTTGTTGATATAATTGCAGCAGAACAAACGCCAAATAACAAAAACTGGTTCCAGGGAACTGCCGATGCAGTTCGCCAATGTATGCATCATTTTATAAATTACGATTTCGAATATGCTTTAATTCTTTCTGGTGATCAACTGTATCAGATGGATTTCAACGAGATGATTGAAGCTCATGCAAAAGCAAAGGCCGATTTTTCGATTGCCACCTTACCTGTTATTGCCAAAGATGCTCCTGAATTTGGCATTTTGAAGACAGACTCAAAGAATATTATAAAAGAGTTTATTGAAAAACCATCAGCTGATATTCTTCACGATTGGGTTTCTCCTGTAAGTGATGAAGCCCAGAGAGAAGGAAAAATTTACCTTGCATCAATGGGTATCTATGTTTTCAATCGCGATTTGCTCATTAAACTTATGAACGATGTTGAAACCAAAGATTTTGCGAAGGAAATAATTCCGCAAGCCATAAAAACCAACAAGGTTCTGAGTTATCAATATGAAGGGTATTGGACTGATATTGGTACAATTGAATCGTTTTATGAAGCCAACCTGGGATTAACAGATGATATTCCGCAATTCAATCTTTTCGATAACTCGAAAATCGTATATACTCATGCCCGATTATTACCACCTTCAAAAATTTCGGGAACAACACTCGAAAAAACAGTTGTGTCGGATGGTTGTATTATTCTTGCCAGTCGTATCGAACATTCAGTTTTAGGCATCAGGGCGCGAATTGGGAAAGGAACAACTATTGCCAATAGCTACATTATGGGTAACGATTATTACCAGGACCTGGCCGAAATTGACACCGAATATAACAATGGTAAAGTAATGGGGATTGGCGACCGTTGTTATTTAAACTGCTGTATTGTAGATAAAAATGCACATATTGGGAATGATGTCAGAATAAATGGTGGTAAACATTTGCCCGACGCCAATAACGATCTGTATGCTGTGATAGATGGCGTGGTTGTAATTAAGAAAGGAGCCATTTTGCCTAATGGATATGTAATTTAATCAGAATTCTTCTATATTTTGAACCCTGATTAGCAATAAGCTAGTCAGGGTTTTTTAATAAAAATCGGGCAGCAAGGGATTAATGCTGCCCGGTAAATTCTGTTTTCTGTACCTGTTTCTTTTGTTATGGCTTGTATTATCAAAAGTACATCTATATTCTGTGAAACGATGTCAAAATATCCAAACAAATCTCAACATTTCTAAAATTTTGTTAATTAATCCTCTTGCATTAATTTCTGTTGTTGGTCTGGGAAATTGAATCCACGATGGAACTAATGTCTCGAAAATCTTTGCTACCTTCCATCTAAATTTTAAAAAAGCTTGTAACAATGGCTAAAAAGAAGAAAAAGCTTGAGAAACTGGTCGAATCGTTTAATAAGCCGAAACTTAAAAACGCAATATTAACCTTGTTTTACGATAATCCAGAAAAAACATTTAACTATAAACAAATAGCTGAACAGCTCAAAATTAAAGATCAGGAAATTATCAAACTTGTATTTATTGTTTTGGAAGAGTTAACCGAGGTGCAAAACCTGAAAAGTGTTCAGAGGGGAAAATATAAATTATTGTCGCGAAGTGGAACCATAATTGGAAAGGTAGAATTACAACCACAAGGCTATGCGTATGTTTTGTCGGAGGAATTTGATAAACCAGTGCTGGTTTCATCCCGAAGTCTGAATCATGCCATGGAAGGCGATATTGTTAAAGTTCAGATTTTTGCTATTCGAAAAAAGCAACAAGTTGAAGGAGAAGTTATTGAAATTGTTGAACGGGCAAAAACAACATTTGTTGGAACAATTTCCAGATCCAGAAATTTTGCATTTTTTATACCAACGGCCAAGGTTGGTTTCGATTTGTTTATCCCGAATGATAAGCTAAGCGGAGCCAAAGATGGACAGAAAGTTATCGCTAAAATAACCGAATGGCCCTCCAAGGCCAAAAACCCCTTTGGCGAAGTTATTGAAGTTTTGGGTGATGTCGGGAACAATAACGCTGAAATGCACGCTATTTTGGCCGAGTTTAATTTGCCGCTCCGTTTTCCGGAAAATGTGCTGAAAGCTGCCGAAAAAATTCCGGATGAAGTTTCATCAGACGAAATACAACGGCGCCGCGATATGCGTGAGGTAACCACATTTACTATCGATCCGAAAGATGCCAAGGATTTTGATGATGCACTTTCAATCCGTAAGCTCGAAACTGGATTATGGGAAGTGGGTGTGCATATTGCCGATGTTTCGCACTACGTTGTTCCGGGGACCATTCTTGACGATGAGGCTTACGAGCGGGCAACATCAGTTTACCTGGTCGACCGTGTAGTACCCATGCTTCCCGAAAAGCTTTCGAATGGAGTGTGCTCTTTACGGCCTAACGAAGATAAACTTTGCTTCTCCGCTATTTTTCAACTCGACGAAAACGCGCGCATTCATAAACAATGGTTCGGCAGAACTGTAATTCACAGCAACAAAAGGTTTACATACGAAGAAGCCCAGACTATCATTGACTCGGGCGAAGGTGAATTAAACGATGAGGTTTTGGTTCTTAATGGTTTAGCCAGAAAACTTCGTGATGCACGGTTTAAACACGGGTCAATTGCATTTGACCGGATTGAAGTGAAGTTCGAAATTGATGAAAATGGAAAACCATTGTCGGTTTATTTTAAGGAAGCTAAAGAAAGTAATCAATTGGTCGAGGAATTTATGCTTCTGGCCAATAAACGAGTAGCCGAATTTATTGGTTTACCCGAAGAAAAGAAAACACCCAAAACGTTTGTGTATCGTATTCATGATAAACCTGACCCGGAGAAACTGATGAATTTCAATCATTTTATTCATAAGTTTGGTTATGGACTACAGTTAGGTACACCAGCACAGATTTCAAAATCGATGAACCAGCTGATGACCGATGTTCGGGGAAAAAATGAGCAAAATGTGGTTGAAACCCTTGCAGTACGTTCAATGGCCAAAGCCGAATATTCAACCAGGAATATTGGCCATTATGGCTTGGCATTCGAATATTATACACATTTTACCTCTCCGATTCGGCGCTACCCCGATGTAATGGTTCACCGGCTACTCGCACGATACCTGGAAGGAGGAAATTCGGTAAATGCGTTAAAATACGAAGATCTATGCAAACACTCGTCAGATATGGAAACCCGGGCTGCGAGCGCTGAGCGATCATCAATTAAGTATAAGCAGGTTGAGTTTATGCAAGATAAGATAGGAGAGGAGTTTATTGGTGCAATTTCAGGCGTAACTGACTGGGGTATTTATGTTGAGCTAGAGAACAAATGTGAAGGGATGGTTTCGGTAAGTACACTCAACGACGATTTTTATATTTTCGATGAAAAGAATTACTGTTTGGTTGGAAGACATTCCCATCGCAAATTTCAACTGGGTGATACGCTTAAAATAAAAATTATAAGGGCAAATCTGGAAAAGAAACAACTTGACTTTGAGTTGGTAAAAGATAAGCCAGATACCTTTGACAATCAATTTTTTCGGTCGGAAAGCAAAAAAAAGAAAAGAAGATAGTTAAAATTGGAAAATGTACTGTTTCTTTGTGCTAATATGAGGCGTTTCTCATGTTTGAAATAAAACTTATATTTGTCTTCGGTTTGAAATAATCTTGTGATTATGGCGATAAACATTGAAAGCGGTACAAACAAAAAAGATGCGAACCGCGAAAGTATTCTGAAAATTGCCCAGGAAATATTCAGTAGGTACGGTTACAAAAAAACAACCCTCGACGATATAGCAAATGCTGTTCGTAAAGGTAAAAGTTCGCTCTATTATTATTTTACCAGTAAAGAGGATCTTTTTCAGGCAGTAATCCAAAAAGAAGTGGATACTTTGAGGCGGGAGCTTGACATTGTGGTTAACCGCAATACCGATCCAGTTGATAAATTACGCGATTATATATTGACCAAACTGACTACTTATCGCAGTATGGCTAATTTTTATAATGCACTCGAAAACGATGTTACAGCCATTGAATTTATCGAAAACATTAAGCATAAACACCAACAGGAAGAAATCAGGATGATTAAACGCATTCTGATTGAAGGTGTTCGTAAAAATACATTCGAAGTTTACGATCTTACCCTTGCAGCCATTGGTATTACTACTGCCATTAAAGGATTGGAAATGCCTCTTTCGGCTGGCGACTACAGCAAAGTAAACCTTGAGCAAAGTGTTGATAATATTGTGAAAATACTGTGCTACGGTGTCATGAAACGATAAAACAACCTTAGCTTAAAAATATTGGAACCGGCTAAATGCTGGTTTTTTTGTTTGATAAATTAACAGGTTACCCCAGGCTCCTCCGGGTTTATCACCATCTCGTTCAAATCGCCACCAGCGTTCGCGATTTTTTAGACATATCCCGATGAGCAAGGGACATGTATCCTTATTTTCAAACCATCTGCTTTTTAAATATTTTGTCATATAATCTATTGTGTACCTAATAACGTCCCGCCTCCCCCTCGTTTGAGCGATAGCGGTAACGAGGGGTAAGCTGTTTTGAGTTTGCAACTCATTTTACAATGTTGTTTGAACATACACAAATCCTTTTTCACCGGCATAATCCCGCGCCGAACTATAAAGATAATCTTCGGCATTGAAAACGATCATCGCCCTTACCGGATTTTCATGGGTATAGTTAATTCGTAGCTCAATTAGTCCAGTGTTGTCCAGCATAACAGCGTGGTTTGTTTCTTGCCAGAATTTGTACTTTGTAATTCGGTTATCAAACTTACCCGCAACCCGGAATCGATAAAGCATCCACTCCTTTCGACTTTCCGGTTCATTTTCAATCATCTTCAAAATGGTTTTTGCAGTATACTTTTTAAAATCCCGTATGATCTCACTGATTCTGTAATTTTCTTTTGCCCTACATACCAAATGAATATGGTTTGACATCAGACACCACGCAAACACTTCCAACCCCTTATTCACGATACAGAAGTTTAAGGAGTCGGCAACAACAATTTTATATTCCTTTCGTGTAAATACATCAATCCAATCTTCTACCGTGAAAGTTAAGAAGTAAACCGCATTTTGATCGGTGATAAAATAATATGAATATCCGTTTCAGTGCCTAATGATGAATGAAGCGCGGGCGGCCTAGGCCGGTGAGCCGAAAAACAAGTGACGACGGCGTTAAAAAATCTTTTCTGTTTGAGCCAAAGGCGAGTTTAAAAGATTTTAGCCGTCGAACGCTAGTTTTTCGTGCGAAGCGGGCTAAGCCTTGACCTTTTTTGATTACTTTTTTGTGTCAAGACAAAAAAGTAATTGGGGTTTTGGGGCAAAGCCCCAACGCTAAATCGGTTAGGCATTTTATGGGATATTCATTAAAATAATTATCGGCTGACATTTTTATTTGAAAGATATGTAAAATTGTTATTCAATGCAATGCCTTCGTATTTTAGTATCGTTATAAACGACCACCACCTTACCCCTCGTCACCGCTAGCGCTAAGACGAGGGGTAGGCGGGGGTCGCAACTAATATGATTAAAATATTGATTACCTGTCAGCAAAAGGTTTCTAAATAAGTGTTTTTGCCAAAGAAATACTTAAATCCGATTGAGCTTTTTGCCAAAATTATATACTTCAACTGTTGGCTGTAAACTTAATTATGCTGATAGGATAATTTTCACAATCGAACATTTAATTTGTTTTTTCAATTTCTTTTTTCAATAGTTTTTCAATTTCATCCAATGATGTATTATTGAATATCAATCTGTTATTAATCATTATGGTTGGCGTTCCATAAATCCCGGCAGATTCAAGTTTTACTAGGTTTTCATGAATTTTGTCTGAAATTTCTTTATTCTTATAATCTTTTGAAAAAGTGGACATGTCCAGTTTCAGGTTTTTTGCTATACGAAACAAAACAACCGAATCGGGTATGGTTTTGGTCTTAAAAATAGAATCGCGCATTTCCCCAAACTTACCCTGGTTGGCTGCACATTCTGATGCAATGGCCGAGGTTGAAACATACGGACCATAATGGGTAAAACCAAACCGGACTTTATCCTTGTATTTTTCGTACAACCTCTCGAAAAGTGGATTTTGTTCACGACACATATGGCAATCAAAATCAGAAGCAATAATTAATGTAACTTTAGAGTTTAAGTCACCTTCATAATGAACTAACATTCTTTTAATGTCAAGAAGCGGTGAGATTGGCGGAGTAAGAAGGATATCTGTCTGATAAACCGACTTAAGAGAATCTATAAATTCTTTTATAAGATAATCTTCAAACTTCTTTTTCAGCACCATTTCACCTTTAGACGATTTTATCGGGTATGTTTTAATTGTTCTTTCATAGACGGGGATTCCGTTATTATATCCATTTCTTTCAATAAAAGCTTTTAACTTTCCTTCTTTTTCACCCTTTTTTCTTATAGAGTCAATCAATTCGTCAACAGAGAGATTTTTGTGTTTCGCTTCTAATGCTAAAATCTTATCCTTTATCTTCTCTTCCAAAGCAACCTTTCTAATAAAATAAATCCTATTTAATTCATCATAAAGTTCCTGTTTTATTTCCTTGTCAATCTCCTCAAGTAGAATTGGAGCCGTATTAACATATGCAACAATGTCTGAATCACTCTCAGAGTTGTTTTTATTCCTGTCGCATGAAAACGATATCAAAAACAGGATGATAAGAAAAGGGATTATTTTTCGGATCATATTATTATAATTTTAAAAGAGTTCAGGTAGAGTTATCCTACCTGAACATTATACTTAAACGCATTAATAAACTGCACTCAAAAATAATTTGGTATTTGCTCCTGCCTCTAATATATTAGGCGTACCAGATATATTAGGTATGGCAGCCATTTCATACTCCCATGAGCTACCAGCAGAGGTCCCAGACCACTTACACCAGTTCGAATTCCCGGAATCCTCATCATCTGAAAAAAGATATCCGCTGGTACCAAAATTACCTAAAACACCGTAACTAATGCCTAAATTCGGAAATCCTGGCCCATCGGATTTTGAATTGTAAAAATAGAAAGAAAGCTGTGTATCCGTACCAAAATAACAATCTCCATGCCACCCCGTATATGAAGAGCCATTAAGTGTAGTAAAATTGCCATTTCCAGAGTCCTCATTATCAAAATATCGATTAATCCGGGAGACACCATCAGGTAGGCCGGCTGTTAAAGTTAATACTGCATAGTTCGATGGCGTACGTACAAAATACGCATCATTGACAACACAAAAATACAACTGGATATTACCATATGAAGTTTTGTTACTATCTCCCGTCCAACCACTAGCTGAACTACTGGTTCCAGTATCTTCTGCATCCATGTTTACTAGTAGTACAGGATAACTCCCGCAAGATCCATTTTTAAATACTCCAACCAGATTTCCAGCATCTTTAAGATATACTTTTTGTTTGGAAAATGATTTTTCAAGTTCCTCCCTAATCTGCTCCTTCATGGATAAAGGTAGTTCTGTCTCAATTTTGGGATCGTCAGTATTTCCTGGCCCCTCATTTTTTATCATCCCTTCATGGTAAAGAGTCACTGTCTTTTGGATCGCATCGGTTGTTGGGTTTTCATCCCCTGATTGATCTTCTTTTTTACATCCTGTTACAGAAAAAAGTACAAGAAAAAACAAAGAAGCAAAAAACAAAATTTTGTTTTTCATTTTTTTTTAGTTTTATAGTTTAACATGGGTGGGCTTGATTTCTTGAATTACTTATTATGCCTTAGTAATTCAAGAACATATCAAGCTCACGTTCTTTTGGTTTTAACAAAATAAAATTCATGCAGGCTTATTTGAATAACCAATTCACATTTCCCAATTAAGGCTGAATTTATTTTAGGTATTTTACATAGGCATATCTATTTAATTATTCTTTGCATTCGGAAACTGCCGAGGCACGGAATAATCCCAAAGCGCCATTACTAATGTTTCCGGGAGATGTTGCTGGCGAAAGGACTAAGCTCCTCCGGGTTTATCACCATCTCGTTCAAGGCTACTGGTGGCAATTTGCAATTGCCATCCCTCGGCGACGGATTTACAATCCGGATTTCCACCCGTTATTAGTATCCATCAGCCCTTTTCTACGGAATCATCACCAATTAAGAAATTTTAGGACAGAATGCACATGGTAAAATGGATTACAAATCCTGGGCTAAAAGGTGGCGGTTACAAACCGCCGCCAGCAAGTGAATCTTCCATACATCAGTTAATCGGTTTTAAATCATAAAGGTACCCCTCTCGTTCTTATGTTATACAATATATCATAATCGTAAAAAAGTTTTCAACAATTCTTTCATGCAAAAAACCGATAGGTTCATATACATTTTACCACCATTCGTGCAGAAAAGCGTCTTTTTACGAAAAATAGTTCTATTTAACACTACCCTGAAAGATGCCAAAATTTATTTTTAGTACTTATTAATTAATATTCAAATTTGGATAATTGTAAAAAAATTATTATGAGTAATAATCGTGTAACCGGATAGTATTATTTGTGTAATATTTTTAAATAAAGTACTTTGTATATGAAAAAAATATGAATTAATATGTCTATAATGCGAATAAATTATTGTAATTTGTGTTGATAAAAATTAATATCCACATCCTAAAACCTAAAAAACAATGAAACAGTCAGAATCAAATTTTCTAAGTATGGTGCAGTCGGTACTTGCCGTCCTTAAAAGCGATGAATCAATATGGGCAGGAGAACCCGAGATTGTGTCAGAAGTTAGCGACATTAAATCAGAATTTGACCAGGTAAATGAATACCTTGAGCATGTTTCGGGGCTTGATCCGACAGGTCATACCAAGTCAAAAAACAGTGTATTCGATGCCATCATTAAGGCTACTTTCAAACTTTGCCGCCGGATGTGTATTTATGCCCGCAAGCAAAACGACCTTACATTGCTTAATTTTGCCGATCATTCTGAAAATTCTCTGTCGGCAGGTACCGAAAAAGAAGCCATCAACCGTTGCGCTGCCATTGTAAGTAAGGCCCAATCGCTACCTGATGTTTTTTTGCCTTACAAAGTTACCGCTGATGGGTTGGCTGAAATCCTCCAGTTAATTGAAGCCTATCAACAACATGTTGAAACGAGGTCAACAGTTAAAACCGATAAATCAGTCTCTATCCATGATATTTCCGGGCAAATTGGTTCGCTTAAAGACAGGCTTGTTTTGCTCGATGATATGATTGAAGGGCTGATTGAGGATGAGGAAATGATTGCCCGTTACAAATTAACGCGTATGGTAATAAATTATGGCTCAGGTAAAACATTAAAAAATAAAGGCGACAAGAATATGCCACCCCAGCCTGAGAACTAATGGTTATGGCAACAGGCAAAACCAGCACATTTATTAGAGGTTCCACCCATGGGTGAAACCTCTAACTGTAAATAATAGATCCGTCTTCTTTATCGGCTGCAATTTGCAGGCACAGTTTCATGAATTGTCTCCCGAAACGAGTTATATGTTTCCTGAAATCGGTTAAACGGCAAGTAAACGTGTTCAACCGGGACATGAAACGAACGAACGACCGGATCATCTTTGTCAGACGTCATCGAAAACTCATTAATCGATACGTAAAGTTCGTTAACGGCTACCCAAAACTGACAGGTTGTCGCATGAAATCGACAAACTGTCGGCTAATGTTAACAATTGCTCAGCTAAAATGTATAAAACTGATTTTCCTTCGCTTGCTGTATAAGATAAATTAACAGGGCTACCTCTCATATCTTTTCAGGAATTTGTAAGTTTGTGCCGAATACACAATTATGAGACAAACAGATACTGGCAACAGCAATAATCGGCCAATTACTTTTAATAGTTTACGAAAAAAAGTTCTTCGTTTAAAGAACCTCGTTCCAATTGCTTTCGGAATCGGCTTTTTTTATTTGGTTTTCAATACTTCATGCGCCAACATTGGCACCCCATCGGGTGGGCCCAAAGACAGTATTCCGCCTGTTGTCCTGAAAACTATCCCCGAGTTACGCGGGAAAAGCTATTTGGGAAAAGACATTCGTATTACATTTGATGAATTTATTATTCCTGATGAAATATCGGAAAAACTGGTGATTTCGCCGCCAATGAAAAAGAAACCCCAGATAAAGATGAAGGGCAAAACATTGATTGTGGAATTTCAGCAGGATTTGAAAAAAGCTACAACTTATTCGCTCGATTTTAAAGATGCTGTGGCTGACAACAACGAGAAAAATCCGATAAAGGATATGCGTTTCTCGTTCAGTACCGGCGAGTCGTTTGATAGCTTAAGGGTTTCGGGTTATGTAAAAAATGCCTATACCCAGGAACCAGTTGAAAAAGCATTGGTCATGCTTCATCGTCAAACCGATTACACTGCTTTTATCGATAGTGTCCCCGATTATATTGGGACCACCAACAAAGAGGGCTTTTTTATGATCGACAACGTAGCCAAAGGAAGCTATAAGTTATATGCGCTCACCGATGCCGATAATAGTTTGACATACAATGCCAAAGCTGAAATGATAGCTTTCGAAGATTCTCTTATCGTTCCGTCGGCAACATATAATGCCCATGCTGATACTGTTGTTCATGGAAGAGATACTCTCCTGGTGACCGGACACATTGACTACAGGCCTACTACACGTTACCTGATGATGTTTGAAGAGATAAAATTCGATCAGTTTCTCAATTCTTCAAAACGAACCCAGGGAAACAAATGTGATTTCTGTTTTGCTGAGTCGCTGAGCGATTCGTTTAAGGTAAACTTACTGAAACCCAAACCGTCAAATAAAAACTGGTCTTATATCGAATCCAATTTAAAGCGCGATTCGGTAACAGTCTGGCTAACCGATACCATTTTCAGTAAAACTGATACATTAAAATTCGAACTGCAATACGAAGCACTCGACTCGTTGAGCCACATGTATGTAAAGCGCGACACGCTGGAAATGATTTATACCGCGCCAAAAGCGCCAAAAGCAAAGCGTAAAAAAGGAGAGCCTGTACCTGTTCCAACAATAAATCTTACAACCAATATCAATACCTCGGCGCACGATTTGTATCAGCGTATAATGATTGAAGCCCCTGAACCGCTTAGTTCGTTTGACACAGCTAAAGTGAGGCTCTACTCATTGGAAGATACTTTAAAGACGCGTTTGAATGTTGAAGTTAAAAAATATCCAAACTCGGTTAGGAAGTACTATATCGAACATTTGTGGGACTCGGATGCCAGTTATGAATTAAAAGTTGACTCGGCTTCAGCTTATAATATTTATGGACATCCGAACAAGAAACTTGACGTGAAATTTAAAACCCAGAAGGAAGACTATTATGGTAAGATTGTCCTAACGCTTAAAGGGCTGTCCGATCCGGCCATTGTTCAGCTTTTGGGTAATGATAAAGATGAAAAAATACTTCAGAAAATTCAGGTTCTGGGCGATGGAAAAATCGAATTTCCATATCTAAAACCTGAGAAATACAAGTTAAAAATTATTATCGACTCTAATAAAAACGGTAAATGGGATACAGGTTATCTGGCTAAAGGCATTCAACCCGAAGAAGTTGTATATTATCCTAAAATAATTAAGGTAAGGTCGAATTTCGAATTTGCCGAAACCTGGGACATTAAATTTAAGCCTGAATATAAAAAGAACCTGATTGACGAGGAAGCAGAAAAAGAAAAAGCAAAGAAAAAAGCAAAGGAGCAAAAAGAACATAGTCATGCTGATTAGGAATTTTTGTCTGTTCCAGGCACTTGTATTGTTAAGTAGTTTCCAAATTCCAGCTCAAACAGCATCCGTTTATCCTTTTCGTAATGGTGAATATGCCCGATATGGAGCCTATTATAACCTGAATTTTATTTGGATACAAAGTGGTGATGTTGAGTTTAATGCCGACACACTCATTTATCAAAATCAGCAGGCATGGCACCTGAAGGCTGTTGGCAAAACCTATAAAGCTTACGATTGGTTTTATTCAGTCCGCGATACTTTTGAAACATACTGCAATTATCAAACATTCAAACCTATATATTCGAGCCGTGTAATGAATCATGCCCGAAAAAACTCTGTTCATCGGTATTGGTTTGAACCTTTAGGTAAAGTAGAAACAGAAATAAAGCAAGAAAAAAAGCCTGTTTTTAAAACTACCCTGGATGCCGGCGAAAATATTTTTGATTTACTGGCTACGGCATACAATTTCAGAAAATTTGATTTTAATAATTTGTTTGTTGGGCAGAAAGTTCCTTACCGAATGATAATTGACCGGCAAGTGGCTGATCTTTTTTTCAGGTACCTTGGCAAAGAGAATGTAAAAACCCGTAACGGAAAAGAGTTTCGTTGTCACAAAGTTTCAGTATATTTACTGCAAGGCGATTTTTTCCCGGAAGGCGAATACATGAAAGTATGGTTTACCGACGATAAAAATCATTTACCGATTCAGGTTGAAACTGAGATTGTTGTTGGTTCGGTTAAAGCGCTTTTGCTTGAACCCCAAAACATGAAATATCCACTTACATCACAAATTAAATAGATTATGGCAAGTATTCAGCGATTAAAAAAAGAAATTGACTACATCGTATCTGACTTGGTAGTTGATTGTTTCACGTTTATGACAATGCAGCAGGAACCCAATAAGCCTGAAGTGCTGCAAATTGTTCAGGACACTCTAAACCTCAGGAATGAACTTAGGCATCAGGCGAATCACCCTGAAAGTAAAGAAGCTTCGCAGTCAACTAAGAATTATTACGACAACATAGCTAAAGTATTGGTTGATAGTATTGAGGAAAATTATCAAAAACTGGGTAAGCTCATCTCTCCTGAATTGAAATAGCTAAAATAAGAAATGAGTAGTCCCGGAACCTAATGAAGTTTGGTGATTACTCATTTTATTTTGTCCGAATTTAAATCTATTTGATCTATATAATCCGTTTTGACTTCGTATTTTCGGGTTTGGTTTTTATTTTGTTATTTTTGCTAACTGTATAAAATTACCTAAACACTAATAATAATGGATGAATTTGGAAAACGAAAAAAGGGTTTTTCGTTAGGTGAAACCGATAAAGAGAGACGCAATAATTTGGTAATTATTATTTTATCGGTTTTATTATTGGTTGTAATTGTAGTTTTTGTATATCAGCATAGCGAAAATCAGAAAATGATAGATTCGCTCAATAAGCAAAAAGTTTCTATCCAGGCCGAGTTAAGTACATTAATGACCAATTACGATTCGCTTCATACCAATAACGAAGCTCTTCAGTCAGAGTTATCGAACGCACAGGGAAAAGTAAAAGACCTTTTAACCGAAGTTGAACAGGTTAAAAAAGTTAGTTACGAGCAAATTAACCAATATCAGCAACAAGTAACGACAATGCGTAATATTATGAAGAACTACATTGTTCAGATTGATTCGCTTAATCGTAGAAATGAGATGTTGATGGCCGAAAACGCACAGGTAAAAGAAAATTATGCCCAGTCAGAATCGAAAAACCAGGAACTCGAAAAAGAAAAACAACATCTTCAGGAAAAAATAAAAGAAGCGGCCCAGCTGGAGGCTACCGAGTTGGTTGCTATAGGAATTAACGCCCGTGGAAAGGAGGCTGAAAGTGCCCGGCGCGCCGAACAAATTAGGATAAGCTTTGTATTAAGTAAAAATGTTACTGCACCGCGGGGGAATAAAGTGATTTACGTTCGTATTCAGAAACCTAACCAGGTGCTGTTGCAGCAATCTCCCGGCGATTTGTTCCAATTTGAGGATTTGAAAATTCCGTTTTCAGCAAAACGTGAAATTACTTACGAAGGCAATGCTTTACCGGTGAATATTTTTTGGGACAATAAAGGTCAGGAATTTATGGCTGGCGAATATACAATCGATGTTTTTGCCGATGGAAATAATATTGGAACAACCAAGTTTACCATGAAACGTTAAGCTGGTCGGCTGGTATAGTTCTCAGTAAAAGCGGGCTCACTCTTTAACGAATGAGCCCGCTTTTTTGTATGAACAACTGTCAACCAGTGTCGAAACCTTGGTACTATTTATATGTAAGCAGTTTACTTAGGTACTTACCAATAATATCAAATTCGAGGTTTACAGTGCTTCCAATTTCAAAGGTATGAAAATTGGTTTCGTTGTAAGTATATGGAATAATAGCAACCTGGAACGAGTTATCTTTTGAGTTTACAACCGTTAGGCTTACTCCATTAACGGTCACCGACCCTTTTTCAACAGTCATATAACCTTTCTGCGCCATTTCTTTATTGAACTCATATTCGAAAGTAAAATACCAGCTGCCATCAGCTTCTTCAACTTTGGTGCAGGTTGCTGTCTGATCAACATGTCCCTGAACGATGTGGCCATCGAGCCTGCCGTTCATCAACATGCTTCGCTCCAGGTTCACTTTACTTCCAGGAACGAGTTTTCCCAGGTTTGTTTTTAGCAAAGTTTCCTTTATAGCAGTTACAGTGTAAGTTTTTGACTCTTTATCCAGTTTAACTACAGTAAGACAAACGCCGTTGTGCGAAAGGCTTTGGTCAACTTTCAGTTCATCAACAAATGAGCAGGTTAGCGTAAAGTGTACGTTTTCCTGATCTTTCTGAATGGCAATTACTTTGCCGGCCTCTTCAACTATTCCTGAAAACATGATCGATCGGTTTAGAATTTGCATGCGAAGTTACAAGTTTCAAGTGGAGTAGCAAATTGAGACAAAACATTCTATCTTAGTAAAAAATATATGAAACTATGACAACCGTAAAAACTACTTATTTAGGAGATTTGCGCACCGAAAATATTCATCTTCAATCGGGAAATAAAATTATAACTGATGCTCCGTGCGACAATCGCGGCAAAGGAGAAGCCTTTTCGCCAACCGATTTATTGGCAACAGCTTTGGGTAATTGCATCATGACTATAATGGGCATTAAAGCTATGGATAATGGCATTGATTTGAAGGGTACAGAAATAGAAATTACTAAGATTATGGCCAACGATCCACGCCGGGTTGCCGAAGTAATTATGGAATTTAACTTTCCGAAGAAAGGATACTCGGATGCAGAAAAGCAGTTGATTGAAAGTGTTGCTGGTATTAGTCCTGTACCGCTTAGTGTTCACCCCAAGTTGAAACAGACTATCGTTTTTAATTGGTAAAAAAAATGAACAGTTAAGTTATTAGCCATTTAGAATTGAATTTCCAAATGACTAATGACCTTTTTAATGATTGCAAACGTGTCCTTCGTCGTGTTGATGGCAAACTTCGCCGCTATCGATAATTCTTCCGGCAGCATATTGCTTAACAATTTCGGAAGCTTTTCCCTCGCATCCGCGGATGACGTTTATTCCGGCTTTGTGTAAAACGTTGATGGCTCCGTTGCCGATTCCTCCTGCCAGAAGAACTGATACTCCGTTAGAAGCTAAAACGCCTGCAATGTTTGATTTGCAGCCACATACTTGAGTCGATTTTATTTCATCAACCTCCGTAACATTGTTTTCCTCAGTTACTGCAAATACCTTGTACGATTCACAATGCCCGAAATGATTGTCAATTTGGCCGTCGGCTTTCACCGGAACAGCTATTTTCATTTTTAGTGTCATAATTTTTTATCTTGAAAATATTTAAGTCGTTTACCTTTGCCAGTGCAAATTCCATTGAGTGAATGATAACCTTTGCCTAATCCAACTCCAAGGGTTCGGGTCTCATTCAAATCATTTTTACTGTTTTGGCAGAATCCAAGTTTTCTTCCGGTGGCGCTGCCTTTTCCTTCAGGTCCGGTTCTATCCATTCGCGGCATATTTATTCTTTTTGTTCCTTGTTCAGGAGAATTAATTCGTCTCTGCCGAAAATATCACAATCGGCGCATCTTACGTGGTTATCAAGCCCTTCTATTAGTTTGTGACATTTTTTGCATCTAAACCATTCCTTGTCGAGGTTGTAATCCCCTCCTTCAATTAATATGGCTTTCCCTTCAACAAATGCACTTCCAATGGTTAGTAATGCTTTGTTGTAAATTCGCGTAAAAGTTGGTCTCGATATATTCATCTTTTCAGCTGCCTGGTCTTGCGACAACAACTCGTAATTCACTAACCTGATGCTTTCGTATTCTTCGTAGGTAAGTTGTATACTTTCTATTTTGCAAAAAGGCAACCCAAATGGCTTGAAGCCTTTCATTATAGGCGGATTACTAATGTTCCTGGTTTTTCTTGGTCGAGGCATATCTCGGGATATTTAAAAGTGCTTTAATATCCGGTAAAATACTAAAGAAAAACAAGAAAACAGAAACGCTTCCGAGTATTTTGCCTATCAGGCAGAACGGACCGCAGTAAAAACTGCTGTTACAATTTAGTAAGCTGGCAATACACCCAACAAATGCCATTACAATATAAAAAGTAAAGCAAGCCAATGGAAGAATAAGACAAATTTTTATAATGAGATTCTTCATCTTCTTATTTTTGCTTCAAATATAATGAACATACGTTCATTATGCAAATATTTTTATAATGATATTGAACCTTAGTTCATTATTTATTGTGTAAACTATTGGTAACTAGGCATCAGTTTGTTTATATCTAAAATTGGAAGTATTAAGTATTCGAGGAAATTTTGAAGTCGTTTAATCGTTATTTTTACGTTTTATTGTAAACTGTCATGAAAGATACGTGTTTAGTGCTTGAAGGCGGAGGCTTGCGTGGTGCCTTCACCAGTGGAGTTTTGGAGTACTTGCTTGAGAAGGATTTTTGGTTCAATAGCGTAGTAGGTGTTTCGGCTGGCGCTTGCGTTGGCGCTTCATACATTTCGAGGCAAAAAGGGCGTAACCGGATTGTAAATGTTGAGATGCCATCAGACAGACGTTATATGGGTTTTAGGCATCTGCTCACTACTGGTTCATACTTTAATATGAATTTTGTTTTTGAAGAAATACCACAACGACTGGTTCCGTTTGATGAAGCTACTTTTTATAAAAACCCGGTTGAACTTGATGTTTTAACTACTTCGCTTGAAACAGGAGAAACCTGTGTTTTCACAAAAGCCGACATGACTAAACAGGGTGTCGATAAGGTGCTGATCGCTTCGTCCAGCATTCCACTACTTTCGAGAGCCGTTGATGTTGGTGGACAACTATATTTTGACGGAGGGGTTTCAGATTCGATACCGGTTGAGTTTGCGTTGCGAAAACATGCTAAAGCTGTTGTAGTGTTAACTCGTCCAAGGGGTTATCGCAAGGAAGACATGAAGGGAAAGAAAATTTTTGAAATGGCTTTCAGAAAATATCCTGATTTTTTGAATACCCTTTTAACCAGAAACGAATCGTATAATGAAACGCTTGAGTATTGCGAAAAAATGGAACGAGAAGGCCGCATTTTTATTCTTGCGCCATCGTCAGAGTACCAGGTTGGAAGGACAGAAAAGAATCTTGAGCGAAGAATTGCCTTGTACAACCATGGTTATAAGCTCATGATCCGGGAATTTGACAATATGAATCATTTCCTTGAAATTGAATAATAACATGCAATTCCTCTTATTAATTTCCTAAATTCGTATATTGTAATTAGCAAAACAAGTTTAGGATGTAATAAACAAACAATGAACAAAATAGCTACGATTATTTTACTTTTTATATTTGCTGTTTCGGCAAATGCTCAAAATGCACCACTAAATACGTTAACCGAGAAAGAAAAGAAAGAGGGATGGAAGCTTCTCTTTAATGGAAAGGATTTTTGGGGTTGGAAAAAGTTTCAGGGAGGACAAATCACCGGATGGAAGGTTATCGGTGGAATTTTGAATAATTCCGGAGAAGGTGGTGATCATGGAGGCGATATTGTTACAAAAGAAAGATTCCAGAATTTTGAATTGTACCTGGAATGGAAAATATCGCCCCGAAGTAATAGTGGTGTCTTTTACCATGTGAACGAGAAAGTTGGTAAAGCTATTTATGAGTCGGGAATTGAGTACCAACTGATTGACGATAAAGGTTGGCCTGATAAGTTGCACGACGACCAGTATTCAGGAGCAAATTATGGGATGAATCCACCTCAGGGAGGAGATGTAAAACCAATAACAGAGTGGAACCAAACCCTTATTATTGTAAATGGTACTCATGTTGAACATTACCTGAATGGAGTAAAAGTTGTTGATTATCAGCTGTGGGATGCCGATTGGTACAAACATAAAGAAAATGGGAAATGGAAAGATTACCCTTATTATGGACTTGCTAAAAAAGGGAACATCGGGCTTCAGGATCATGGTGGTTTAACTCAATATCGAAATATTAAAATACGAATAATAAAGTAAGCGATGGTTCGGTTAGTAGATTATCATATACATTCGATCCTCTCGGATGGGAAAAATACGTATGAAGAAATGGCTTTAGCAGCCATTGATAAGGGACTGGATGAAATTGGTTTTACTGATCATTTATGCTTAAAACCGGTGGATTGGTCGATGAGGCAGATAGATATACCGGTTATGATTAGCCAGGTTCTGGATGTGAAAGAAAAATTTAGTGACCGGATTAACATTCGGTTTGGAGTTGAGATCGATTATTTTCCTGAATATGAGAGCCAGATTCAGGATTTGATTAACCAGATTCCGTTCGATTATGTTATTGGCTCCATTCATTTCATCGACGACTGGAATTTTGATATGGATAAATCGCTCTACGGAAAGTGGTCGAACGATGTTTTGTATGAAAAATATTTTACGCTGGTACAAAAAGCTGCTCAGTCGGGTTTATTCGATATTATTGGACATATTGATATTATTAAGAAGTTCAGGGTTTACCCGGAAACTAATCAGGATCAGTTATTTGAAGATACACTGAAGATTATTAAAGCTAACAATTTGGTGGTGGAACTCAATACTGGAGGGCTGGACAGACCTTGTGCTGAATTTACTCCATCGCCTCACTTGCTTGAAATGTGTTTTGCGCACCATATTCCTGTGACAATAAGTTCTGATGCTCATCGAACGGAGCAAATTGCAAGGCATTACGATTCTGCATTATCGCTGCTTGCCCGGGTCGGATATACCGAACTTGTAGGTTTTAATAAACGAATACGGAAAGTAATAAGACTATAACGAAAATGCCATCCTCCTGAAAAGAAGATGGCATTTTTTCTTCATAGAATTTCTTATTTATCTATCCGTTTAGCGCTTCAGCTCCGTTTGTTACTTCAAGGATAGCATTTGTAATAGCTGCCTGACGGGCCTTATTGAAATTCAAGGTTAATTCGTTAATTAATTCAGTTGCATTATCGGTTGCTTTATGCATGGCAGTCATTCGGGCGCCGTGTTCGGCTGCATGAGAATCGAGTAACGCTTTATAAAATTGAATTTTGAGTGAACGGGGAATCATTTCTTCAACAATCTGTTCAACCGAAGGCTCGAAAATATAATCAATATTATTCCGCTTTTTCTTATCAGGAGTAGCTGGTAAAACTGGTAAAAACTGTTCACTTATTTGTTCCTGCGTGGCAGCATTGATAAATTTGTTATAAACCAATTCAACCCGATCATATTTCCCGGTTACAAAGTCGTTCATTAACGACTGAACTTCAATTGAAACATGGTCGAAATCAAGATTTTCAAACAATTGATTTTTTTCAGCATGAACCTCAAAATGGTATGATTGAAGAATTTTTCCACCTTGTTTACCAATGACCAAAAAATCAAGATTCCCAGATTTAAGTTGTTGGTTGTAAGTTGTTTTAGCTATGGAAATGGCTAATTTTGTGATATTCGAATTGAATCCGCCACAGAGACCTCTGTTCGAGCTAATTAATACAATCAAAACTTTTTCGGGATCACGCTGAGCTGTATAAACTGAATCTGTATTTTTATCAAGTGCAGCTCCCAGTGATGAAAGCAATTCAGAAAGCTTTTCAGCATAAGGGCGAATCTGTAAGATAGCATCCTGTGCTTTTTTCAGCTTAGCTGCAGAAACCATCTTCATGGCACTTGTAACCTGCCTTGTGGTTTTTACAGAGGTAATCCTCGTCCGTATTTCTTTTAAATTGGCCATTTCAGTAGGATAATAATTATCTGCCAGTCTATTTTATTCCGAGTATCTCTCAGCAACTTCGGCAGCAGCCTTCTCTATAACACCGATTTCATTATCAGTCAATATTCCGGCTTTTAATTGATCTAATGTGCTACGATATTGCATTTCCATTAATTCAAGAAAATCACGTTCAAACAATTTTACTTTTTCAACCGGAACGTCACGAAGCAATTCTTTGACACCACAATAAATAATAGCAATTTGATATTCTACCTTCATTGGAGCGTATTGTTGTTGCTTCAGAATTTCAACATTTTTTCGTCCTTTATCCAATACACGCATAGTTGCAGCATCGAGGTCGGAACCAAATTTAGAGAAGGCTTCCAGTTCGCGGAACTGAGCCTGATCGAGCTTAAGAGTTCCGGCAATTTTCTTCATCGGTTTAATTTGGGCATTTCCTCCGACACGCGATACTGAAATACCAACATTAATAGCTGGGCGAACACCTGAGTTAAACAGGTTCGATTCGAGAAAAATCTGACCGTCGGTAATTGAAATAACATTGGTCGGAATGTATGCTGAAACGTCGCCAGCCTGAGTCTCAATAATTGGTAAAGCAGTTAACGAACCACCACCTTTTACTTTGTCTTTCAAACAATCAGGCAAGTCGTTCATTTGCGAAGCAACTGTATCTGAAGCAGTGATTTTTGCTGCACGTTCGAGTAAGCGTGAGTGCAAGTAGAATACGTCGCCAGGATAAGCTTCACGGCCAGGAGGCCTACGGAGCAACAGGGAAACTTCTCGGTATGAAACCGCTTGTTTCGAAAGGTCGTCATAAATAATCAGAGCATCGCGGCCTGTATCGCGAAAGAACTCACCAATGGCGGCGCCGGCATAAGGAGCATAATACTGAAGGGCTGCCGGATCGGAAGCCGTGGCCGAAACAATTACAGTATATGTCATAGCCCCATGTTTTTCGAGCGTATGCGCAAGGTTTGCTACAGTTGAACCTTTTTGACCAATTGCTACATAGATGCAATATACTGGTTTCCCCTTTTCAAAATTCTCGCGTTGGTTTATAATAGTATCAATTGCGACAGCAGTTTTTCCTGTTTGGCGGTCGCCAATAATTAACTCGCGTTGACCTCGGCCAATAGGGATCATTGCATCGATTGCCTTCAAACCTGTTTGAAGAGGCTGAGTAACCGGTTGTCTGAAAATAACACCCGGAGCTTTCCGTTCAAGTGGTAAAACAAATTTTTCACCAGTAACAATTCCTTTTCCGTCGATTGGTTCTCCAAGGGTATTGATCACGCGTCCTAAAAGTCCTTCGCCGACTTCAATCGAGGCTGTACGGCGAAGACGTTTTACCGTATCTCCTTCTTTAATTTCTTTGGTCAAACCAAGAATTACCGCTCCTACGTTGTCTTCTTCAAGGTTCAGAACTATGCCTTTTACTCCTGAATCGAATTCAATCATTTCGTTTGACTCAACATTTGAAAGACCATAGATTCGTGCAATTCCGTCTCCAACCTGAAGTACAGTACCAACTTCTTCCAATTCGGCCTGACTTTTAAAGCCTTCGAGTTGTTGTCTAAGGATTTCCGAAACTTCAGCAGGTTTTATATTTGCCATTGTATTTCAGTTTTATTCTATCGTTATTCTAATTTCAATTCTGTATGTAGTAATTGTTCTCTGATTTTCTTCAATTGAGTTGAAAGGCTGGCGTCATATTGTTTGTCTTCAACACGTAAAACAAATCCTCCCAGAAGGTTACTGTCAACTTTTTGACTTAACTCAACTTTAGCGTTAAACTGGGTTTCGAGAGTTTTCCTGATTTCTGTTACCAGCAAATCACTAATTGGTTGGGCGCTAGTAAATATAGCCGATTTTATTCCTTCTTTGCCCCTGTACAAATTTTCGAGGTTTCTGAAAATTCCCGGGATAAAGCTTTCACGTTTATTGGTTGTGATTAAAACCAAAAAATTTAATGATAATTCGTGTACGTGTTCAGTAAAGATGTTTTTGATTGCATCAATTTTTTGCGAGGTTTTGAATACCGGGCTTTCAATAAGCCTACGAAAATCATTGCTTGTTTCGCAAACCGACGAAATTAATGCAGCATCTTTTCTTAGTTCAATGGTTAAACCCTTGTCTTTAGCCAGATCAAAAAAAGCTTTTGCGTACCGAACATTTATTTTACTTTGGTCCATACTATTAATTCAGCTTCATATCTTTTAACATATCTTGAATCAATGCTTCCTGATCCTGTGGATTTTCAACTTGCTTTTTAATTACTTTTTCTGCAATAATTACAGAAAGTTCAGCAACCTGCTTTTTAATATCGTTAATTGCTGCTGCTTTTTCAGCTTCTATTTGCTGTTTGGCATATTCGATGCTTTTTTGGGCTTCGGCGTTAGCCTGTGCCTTGGCATCAGCAATGATTTTATCCTTGATATCTCGTGCTTCTTTCAGGATGACATCTTTTTCTCGTCGTGCTTCTGTTAAAATCTGATCGTTCGCCGCTTTTAATCCAGCCACTTCCTTTCGTGCTTTTTCAGCTGAATTCAATGCATCAGCAATCGAATGCTCACGATCTTTTAATGCTTTCAATATCGGACCCCATGCAAACTTTTTCAGGATAAAAAGCACAATCCCAAAAATGATGAGCATCCAAAATATCGTTCCGTAATCAGGAGTTACAAATCCCATGGTCGTTTTTTTTTGTTAGTTAAGGGCGGTCCTTACTCCCGGCAACCCCGGGAGTGGACAGCAAACTAAATTTTTAAGCAATGAAGATAGCCAAAACGCAAACGATAACAGCAAAGAAAGCAACACCTTCAATCAAAGCTGCTGATACGATCATGTTTGAACGGATATCGCCTACTGCTTCGGGTTGACGAGCGATGGCTTCCATAGCACTGGCACCAATTTTACCGATACCAATACCAGCGCCAATAGCTGCTAAACCTGCACCAACGGCTGCTCCCAGTTTACCAAGAGCTACTTCAGCTAAAAGAATTAATAATGTAGTCATAATGATTAATGTTAATATATAAGACTAATGATGATGTTCTGGTTTGGCCATCCCAAAATACAGGGCTGACAATAAGGTGAAAACGTAGGCCTGAATGAACGATACCAAAACATCGAGCAATACCATAAATACCGAAAAAAGTATTGAAACTACAGATACTCCGTATCCGGCAGGGCCTCCCATTAGTTTGGCAAAAATAAATATCAGGCTGACAAATACTGTTACAATTAAGTGACCAGCTAACATGTTGGCAAAGAGTCGGACCATCAACACAACCGGTTTTGTGATAACGCCCGTCAATTCAACAATAGGCATAAGTGGTATCGGAAATTTTAACCACCAGGGTACTTCTGGATTATATATTTCTTTCCAATAATGATGATTCGTATTAAATGTTGTAATGAAAAAGGTAAATAGCGCCAGAACCATTGTTACAGCAATATTTCCGGTAACATTAGCGCCAAATGGGAAAATTGGCACCAAACCCAAAAGGTTGTTTACTAGGATGAAAAAAAACAGTGTAAGCAGGTAAGGCATGAACTTTTCATATCTTTTTTCACCAATTGCAGGACGAGCAACGTCGTCGCGTACGAAAAGGATGATAGGTTCGAAAAGGTTTTGCATTCCTGATGGTGCTTTACCCGCATTTTTCTTAGCTGACCTGGCAATGTTCAGGAAAATGAACAAGAGAATTACTACGCTCACTATGATTCCAACTACCGTTTTTGTAATCGATAAATCCACGGGCAAATCAATAACCTCACCTTGTTCGTTTACTTCAACAATTTTTCCTTCGTTTTCGCCTTCCTGTTCAATTCGGAATCCGTTGTAAGTTTCGTGTCCATGGTGAAATTTGGAAGACATAAAGATGTTCCATCCCTTAGCTGAAGAATATAGAATCACAGGCAATGGCACGCTGATATGTGTTTCACCTATTGTAAGGATATGCCATTCAAAAGCATCAGAAACGTGTTCGATAACAAATTTACCGGCATTGAACTCCTCAGAATGGGTTGTGGTGTTTGTTTGTGTTGCTTCTTCTTCAGCAAAGGCAACTTGTCCGGTAAAAAGCACAATTAGTATTAGTAATAGGGCTCGTATAGTTCGTATCATTTCGTCTCAATGTATTTCAGAAGTCAACAAATTTAATTTTTTATGCGATTAGATGTCATTACAAATCATTCTTTTTTTTGCCTGACAAATTTTGAAAACTGCACTACTTCAAAAGCAGAGAAGATGATATATCCAATGAGAAAGTTTATTAGGATTATTTTGGCATACTCTTTTACTGAAAATGCTATAACTATTGCGAGTAATAAATACGAGAACATTTTTATAAAATTAACTGCCATGTATTTTGGTGTAAACCGTGTTCCTGAGTTAACGGCAACTTTTAACAAATAGGCGTGAACAAGGTTCGTTGAAACATAAAAGAAAACCAGAATAATTGGTAATAATATATGGTAATACTGTGCCAACCATGTTGAATAAAACAGGAATCCAATTATGAAAATAATAATTGACAATATGGATGATTTAATAAAAAAAAGCTTCATGGAACAGATGTTTGTTTTATAAAAATCTTCGGATAGCATAAAAAATGGCGCCAATAACCGAGAGAACCATAAATATTAATAGAAAAATAGGAAATTTAAAGTTGAACCAATTGTCGATAACCCATCCCAGCCAAGTTCCAATCCCCATAATGGCAACCATCTCGAACGCAAGATTGGAATAGCGTATAAAATCATCAAACTTTTTCTTTGGTTCTTTAACTTTTTTATCCATTACAAAGAGGCTTCATCACTCATAGCACAATTACCTTTGAAATATGCTCCAGGTTCTATTGATAATTTACCAGTTAATATGTTTCCGGTAATTTTCGATGAAGCTTTCAATGAGAGAAGGTCGGAAACAGTTATTTTCCCATTAAATATTCCGGCAACTTCACTGCTTTTGCAACTAATTTCTCCATCCACTTTTCCAGTGGGGCCAATAACCAGGCGACCTTTTATTTCAAGGTTTCCTGATATCTCTCCGTCAACCCTGAAATCTCCGTCAGATACAATATCTCCGGTAATTTGGGTCCCTTTGGCGATCAAATTGATGATTTGAAGATTGAATTCATTGTTTTCTTTAGCCATTGCGTTAGTTTTTATGAATGGATTCCAAATATACAAAAGCAATAGCAAGATCACTAACTGAATTCCAAAAACTAAGCCTGTGAAAACGAAAAAGGTTGTATTATAACGTCAATTTATCCTTTGGATAATTGAATATTTTACAATAGAAAATAAATAAAGGAGGCTGTTTCAACCTTTTGAGACAGCCTCTTGTAAGTTATTTTTGGGGTAGTTAAATGAAATGATAAAGGAATGTCATCACTCCTTCGAATGCAGGTTTTTTATTTCCTTCAATTTCCATATAAATGTCTAACTGAATTTTTGTTATTCCACGTAAATTGGTAACCGATTTTAAAACAACCCGTGTTCTGATTTTACTGTTAACTTTTACTGGTTGGTTAAACCGGAAGTTATCAATGCCATAATTAACTAACATTTTTATGTTTTCTACCTGTATGATTTGATCCCACATATAAGGTAAAAGCGAAAGTGTCAGGTATCCGTGTGCGATGGTACTTCCAAAAGTACTTTCAGTTTTTACACGTTCTTCATCCACATGTATCCACTGGTGGTCAAATGTTGCATCAGCAAACTTATTGATTTGGTCCTGAGTCACAGTTAAATATTCCGATATACCCAGTTCTTGTCCGACCAGTTTCTCAAATTCCTCATGACTTCTTACAATAAGTTTTTCCATAGTTTATGTTCGATTAATGTTTTTGTTAATTTTATTTCGGGTCATAAGCCCATTTAATATATACACTTCCCCAAGTAAAGCCGGCGCCAAATGCAGCCAAAATGATATTATCGCCTTTTTTTAGCTTGCTTTCATAATCATACAAGCATAATGGAATAGTTGCAGCAGTTGTATTCCCATACTTCTGAATATTGATCATTATCCGATCCTTATCAATACCCATTCGCCGGCCAACTGCATCAATAATCCGCATATTGGCCTGATGAGGTACGAACCAGGCCAAATCATTTTCAGAGAGGTTATGTTTTTCCATCATTTCAACAGCAACATCCGCCATATTAGAAACGGCATATTTAAATACTGTTTGACCTTCCTGGTACACAAAGTGTTCGTCGTTATAAATGGTTTCGTTTGAGGCTGGCCGAAGTGAACCACCAGCTTTCATTTGCAGGAACTGGCTTCCTGATCCGTCGACCCGGTTGATATGATCAATTATGCCTAAATCTTCGGTAATTGGTTCCAACAATACAGCAGCTGCTCCATCGCCAAAAAGCGGGCAAGTGGTTCTATCTTTATAATTAGTTATCGACGACATCATGTCGGCGCCCAAAACAATAACCTTTTTATATTGACCGCTTTCAATAAATTTTGCTCCGGTAGTAAGTGCATAAATAAAGCCAGAACAGGCAGCATTAAGATCGAAGCTCCATGCATTAACTAATCCAGCCTTATGGTTAATTTTGTTAGCAGAAGCAGGAAGAGGATTGTCAGCAGTTATAGTGGCACAAATTAGAAGTTCTATTTCTTCGGGTTTGGTTCCGGTTTTTTCAAGAAGTTGTTTTATTGCAGCTGTTCCCATATCCGATGTGGCCATTCCTTCTTCTTTCAAAATTCGGCGTTCTTTGATGCCGATTCGCTGCATGATCCATTCATCGGAGGTCTCAACCCATGTGCTCAACTCCTCATTTGTTAGCCGGTATTCAGGTAAATATGCTCCTATTCCTGTTATTGCAGCACGTAGTTTACTCATATTTATATTTTTTAGACAAATAAAACCTTAATCCTGAGTATTCTCAAGATTAATAATCAAACTATGATTCCTGAAAATTAATGCGGCGCAAGTTAGGATGAAAAATTCGAACGGCAAAAAAAAATTAGGCAAAAAAGTTTACCTAACTCCTTTTAAAACAAACAATTAAATTGTTCGAATATTACAAAAGTTGATGTAAAATGATCAGAAGAATTTTGTTCTTCTGATCAGAGATTTGTCTTAAACAGTAACGTCTTTTTCGATTGCAAGTTTACCTCTGTAATATCCACATTCAGGACATACAGTATGGTATTTAACAGTAGCTCCACAATTTGAACATGATGCCAAAGTTGCTGGAGTTGCTTTATAATGAGTTCTTCTTTTGTCTCTGCGGGTTTTTGATACCCTGTGTTTTGGATGTGCCATTTTTCCTCGTCTTTATTCGTTATTTAATAATTTTTTCAAATCGTTCCATGCGGGATTATTTTTACCCTCATTTTTAACAATGTACTTGTCGAGCTTCTCAATCATTTCCGGATTACAGGTCGAATTCCCGTTTTCATCTTCAGCATGAATGCGTTTAATTGGAACAGCTAAACAAATAAACTCATATATCAGTTGAGCTACATTCAACTGATTATCATTTGCACTAACCCAGATTACATCGTCGCCATCTTCAAATTCCTTATCTCCAAATTTTACAAAAACCTGGTTGGAACCTTTTATAGCTTGGTCGTACATTTCCAGGCACCTGTCACATTGTACTTTAACCTGACCTTCAAAATCAAAGTTAAGTATCAATAGTGTGCTTTGTTTTTCCAGTACAAGACGAACGTTTACATTACCTTCATCAACAACACTGCCTTCAAATTCAGAAAAAAACGTTCCATCAATTTCATATTCAAAAATGTGCTTGCCTTGTGAAAGGCCTCTGAATGCGATGTTATAGAATGATTGACTGCCCATTGCCTGAAAAAAGTTTTGCAAAAGTATAAAAAATATACAAACGTGGAAAATATATCTATTTTTTTAACAAGGAAACAAATAAAAAACGTATTTATGTGGAATTCACCTCAATATCAGGCTATTGAAGTCGCCAGCAATTGTTGATAAATTATTGCTTGTTTAAGATGATTCTAAATGTTGTGCCTTTGTTTATTTCGGATTGTTTTAGAAATATTTTACCTCGATGGTAATTCTCGACAATTCGTTTGGCAAGTGATAGCCCAAGGCCCCAACCTCTTTTTTTTGTAGTGAAACCTGGTTGGAATACAGTTTTAAAATGTGTTTTTGCGATTCCTTTTCCAGTGTCCGAAACATCAATAAGCAGTTGATCGGCTTTTTCGGTGATAGATATTTGTATTGTTCCGGCATTATTCATGGCATCAATGGCATTTTTGCATAGGTTCTCAATAACCCAGCTAAATAAAGCAGCGTTAAGTGGCACCTTATATTTGATTTCTTGATCAAAATCGAGTATAAACTTAACTTTGCCTGATGATCGGGTTTTTAAATAATCAATTGTCGATCGAATTGTATCAGCAACATCTGTTGAAATAAGCTCAGGAATCGAGCCTATTTTTGAGAAACGTTCGGTGATTTTTTGTAAACGTTGAGTATCCTTTTCAAACTCAGCAACAAGCTTTTCGTCGATATTTTGCATTTTTAACAATTCGACCCAGGCCATTAGTGATGAAATTGGTGTTCCAAGTTGGTGCGCAGTTTCTTTCGACATCCCTACCCAAACCTGATTTTGTTCGGCCTTACGCGAGGAACTAAAAGCAAGATAAGCAATTATCATGAATATAAAAATTACACTAAACTGAACGATTGGATAAAACTTCAGATTTTGAAGAAGAATAGAATCCCGGTAATATAAATATTGCTTATTGTGTTCCGATATGGTAATAATTATAGGGTCATTCTGTTCCTTCATCTTTTCTAATTCTTGGGCAAGAATTTTGTCTTTATTTTCATCGTTGATTTTAATATTCCTGAAACCATTATCCAATATATGCTCCAGGCTGTCGGTAATTATAATAGGGATGGTTGTATTGCGTACTATAATGTTGTTCAGGAATGTAATGTCTTGATTTGAATTAATATCTGTATTAGCCAGTTTTTGAGTTGCCTCTGCCCAAAGTTCAACACTTTTTCGCTCTTCGGTGGCTGTATTTTTTATTAACCAGTTTGTATAAAAAAAAGCACCTGCGCCTATAACCATTGCTAGTAGCAGAAGTAGAATTTTCCAGCGTCGTTTTTTATTATAGAAATCCAAGTTTATGAGATATTTTATTAGGTATACCGTAGATAACGAACCTATTAAATAAAAAGTATTAAAACAACTTAATCTTTCTGAATAAACGCCTTAACTGTTTTATAAATACCTTGTTGGTCTAATCCAAAATCACGGTAGAGCTCTTCCGTCGTTCCCTGGTCAATAAACTTATCGGGTATTCCAATTCGAACTAATTTTGCGGTGTATTGATGATCGGCCATAAATTCAAGGACTGCACTACCAAATCCACCTTGTAAAACGCCATCTTCAACAGTTGCAACATGCGCGAAGTTACTAAATATATAATGGAGTGCTTTTTCGTCCAATGGTTTTACAAATCTCATATCGAAATGTGAAACTGAAATTCCATCTTTCTGAAGCATTTTTATTGCCCTTGATGCGTGTACTCCAACGGTTCCGATTGAAAGAATTGCAACATCTTCGCCTTCAGTTAATTGCCGGCACTGACCAATTGAAATTAATTCCATTGGTTTATTCCAGTCGATTAGGTTTCCACAACCACGTGGATAACGAATAGAAAATGGCCCATAATTATCACTTTGAGATGTGTACATCAGGTTGCGTAATTCTATTTCATCCATTGGCGCAGAGACAATCATGTTTGGAATTGATCGCATATAGGCAAGGTCGAAAACTCCATGATGCGTAGCTCCGTCGGCTCCAACAAGTCCTCCGCGGTCGAGGCAAAAGACAACATGCAAATTTTGAATGGCTACATCGTGAATAACCTGATCGTATGCTCGTTGCATGAATGTTGAATAAATATTACAAAATGGTAGCAAACCCTGGATGGCCAATCCGGCAGAAAAAGTTACTGCATGTTGTTCTGCAATTCCAACATCAAAAACACGGGTTGGCATTTTTTCCATCATCATGTTAAGTGAGCATCCCGTAGGCATTGCCGGGGTAATAGCAACAATTTTATCATTTTTTTCGGCCAGTTCTATTATTGTTTGACCAAATACATTCTGGAATTTCGGAGGTTTGTTAACTTGGCATTCACAATCCAAAATTTCTCCGGTCACTTTATCGAATTTTCCGGGAGCATGATATTCAGTTTGGTTAAGTTCAGCAAGCTTAAAACCTTTTCCTTTTTTTGTCACTACGTGCAGCAGTTTGGGCCCATGTATATTTTTCAGGCTTTCCAAAACTTCGGCCAGATAAACAACGTTGTGCCCATCGACAGGGCCGAAATATCTGAACCCCATTCCTTCAAACAAATTCGATTGCTTGAGTAGCATTGATTTGAAGGCATTTTCGGTTTTCTGAACCAACCGTCGGGCTTTCGGCCCAAAGCCATTTAATTTCCCAAGTCCGTCCCAAATATCCTTTTTTAACTTGTTATAGGTTTGCGACTTGGTAATATCTAGCAGGTAGTTGCTCATCCCACCAACATTTGGGTCGATGGCCATATTATTGTCATTCAGAATCACAAGCAAATCAGATTTGTTAACGGCTGCATTGTTCAATCCTTCGAAAGCCATGCCTCCGGTCATGGAGCCATCGCCGATAACCGCAACTATTTTACGGTTGGTTTCTTTTTTCATGCTGGCGGCAACAGCCATCCCTAGGGCCGCCGAAATTGATGTACTGGAATGCCCAACGCCAAAAGCGTCGTAAATGCTTTCTGATGGTTTTGGGAATCCGCTAATTCCTTTATATTTTCGGTTGGTATGAAAAACATCTTTGCGCCCTGTCAGAATTTTATGAGCATAAGCCTGGTGCCCAACATCCCAAACAAGTAAATCGTAAGGGGTTTTAAATGTGTAGTGCAGGGCAACGGTAAGCTCAACTACCCCAAGGCTCGACCCGAAATGACCCGGATTGTGTGAAACTTCATCAATAATGAAATCGCGTAATTCCTCACATATCTGAGGCAATTCTTCTGCTTTTAGCTTCCTTAAGTCTGAAGGATCATTAATTTGATCTAATAATTTTCCCGTGGGTCCCTTCATCAACGTTCAAATTTGAGTCCAAATATACAACACTTCGTAAATCCTGAAAAGTTATTACAACGTTTCATCCTATTCATAAGTTTTATCGCATCAGTCGGATAGTTTCAACCTCATCATCGAAAATTATCTTTTCTCTTATGCCTTTGTTTTCTTATCCTTTATTAAAGCATTGATAAAAACCTTGCAAAGTTCTATATTTACCTGACTAAAACATGAGCCATGAATAAATTATTATCCGTTCTTGCATTTTTATTTCTTTTTTCTTGTGTTTCGTCCAAGAAATTCAACCAGTTAAATGGTAATTATCAGGATTGCCAAAAAACAGTACAGTCGTTGAAAGAGCAAGTTCAATCGCTGGAAACGAAAAATACCGAATTGCAAAGCAAAATTAATAAACAGATTAAAGACATTGAGCAACTTACTGGTGGCTTAAAAGAAACAGCACAAAATTTGGAAGAGATAAAATCGGCAAACGACCGACTCAAACAATTTAATGCTGACCTTGAAAAACAATTGAATAGTTTGAAAACAGGAAGTTCTGAAGAGATTTCCCGACTGATGAGCAAGTTGCAGGAAGCTCAGTCTGATATTCAGAAACGAGAAGAAATTTTGGCACAACGAACCCAACGGCTACAAGAGCTTGAAGAAATCTTGAAACAGAAGGATGATGCAGTAAAGCAACTAAAACAAAAAGTTATGGATGCGTTACTGGGTTTCAACAACAAAGGTTTAACAATTCAGGAAAAAAATGGAAAAGTTTACGTTTCACTTGACGAACAACTACTCTTCAAAACCGGGCAATGGGTTGTTGATCCCAAGGGCCAGCAAGCGTTGTCAAATCTTGCTGAAGTCCTGGCACAAAATCCTGATATCAATGTAATGGTTGAAGGTCATACTGATAATGTACCAATGAAAGGTTCGGGTGAAGTAAAGGACAATTGGGACTTAAGCGTAATGCGCTCTACTGCAGTTATCCGCATTTTGCTAAAAAACAAGGATGTTGATCCTAAACGGATTACATCTGCCGGTCATGGCGAGTTTTTCCCTATCGATGATGCAAATACTCCAGAAGCCCGGCAGAAAAACCGTCGTACTGAAATTATACTCACTCCAAAACTCGACGAGCTATTTAAAATTCTGGAAAGCAATTAGTGGTTGAATTTTAAAGATTTTTTGAACGCTTCCGTGGCGCAATTGTGCCGGTTGTTCCCGGCTGCCAGAGTGTTGCCAACAGAAGGAATGCTGGTGCCGTGATCGTAACGTTTTCTTTTCAGAATTTACGTATCAATTAATTAAACTGCTATTGTTTCCCAATTAATTACTAATTTTAGCGGCTTAAAATTTCGCAGAAAAACTATGAACTTTTTATTTATAATTCTTTCAATAAGAGGTTTTTTAACAACAATAGGGGTAATTGTTGTTATTTATTACGCCCTGAAATTTTTAGGACGGTTACTCTTCCCGATCGTTGTAAAAAAGGCTGTAAATAATATGCAGGAAAGGCAAACGCAGTATCAGCATCAATATCAGCAACAGAAGCCTGAAGGGCAGGTTACTGTCGAGAATAACCAAAGTCAACAATCAAACAGAAATAATACTCAAGGCGAATATGTTGACTTTGAGGAAATAGAGTAATAATTAATAATCATTCTACAATAATAAATAATCAATCAGATCATGGCTCAGGAAGATGTATTTAAAAAACTGGTGGCTCATTGTAAAGAATATGGATTTGTGTTCCAGTCGAGTGAAATTTACGATGGGTTGGGCGCAGTTTACGACTATGGACAGAACGGTGTTGAATTGAAAAACAACATCAAAAAATATTGGTGGGACTCGATGGTCCTACTGCACGAAAATGTTGTTGGCATTGATTCTGCAATTTTTATGCACCCAACTATCTGGAAGGCATCGGGCCATGTCGATGCGTTTAACGATCCGTTGATTGATAACCGTGATTCGAAAAAACGCTATCGTGCCGATGTTTTGATTGAAGAACAACTAGCTAAATATGAAGACAAAATAAATAAGGAGGTTGAAAAAGCTCAGAAACGCTTTGGTGAAGCTTTTGACGAAAAACAATTTCGCGAAACTAATGCCCGTGTTTTGGAAAACCAGGCTAAATGGGATAATCTTCAAGCTCGCTTTGTAAAAGCGTTGAATGAAACGAATCTGGAGGATCTTCGTCAGATTATTTTAGATGAGGAAATTGTATGTCCAATCTCAGGAACCCGCAACTGGACAGAAGTGCGTCAGTTTAACCTCATGTTTGCTACCGAAATGGGATCAACAGCTGATGGCGCTTTAAAAGTTTATCTTCGACCAGAAACAGCTCAGGGTATTTTTGTGAACTACCTTAATGTACAGAAAACTGGTCGTATGAAAATTCCATTTGGTATAGCCCAGATTGGCAAGGCTTTTCGTAACGAAATTGTTGCGCGCCAGTTCATTTTCCGTATGCGTGAGTTCGAACAAATGGAAATGCAATTTTTTGTACGCCCTGGCAGCGAACTCGATTGGTTCGAAAAATGGAAGGCAACTCGCATGAGATGGCATCAGGCACTTGGTTTTGGTGCAGAAAACTACCGTTTCCACGTGCATGATAAATTGGCGCACTATGCCAATGCTGCCGTTGATGTTGAATTCCGGTTCCCGTTTGGGTTTAAAGAAGTTGAAGGGATTCATTCGCGTACTGATTTTGACTTATCTCAACACCAAAGCTATTCAGGTAAGAAAATCACTTATTTTGACCCTGAATTGAACGAATCGTACGTTCCGTATGTAATCGAAACATCAATTGGAGTTGATCGTATGTTTCTTCAGATTATGGCTGCTTCGTATGCCGAAGAAGAAATTACCAGTGAAGACGGCAAAAAAGACACTCGTGTTGTATTACGCATTCCTGCTCCATTGGCTCCGGTAAAATTAGCTGTGATGCCATTGGTGAAAAAGGATGGTCTTCCTGAAATAGCCCGCCAAATTATTGACGATCTGAAATTTGATTTCAATTGTCAGTACGATGAAAAAGATTCGATTGGTAAACGTTATCGCCGGCAGGATGCTATCGGTACGCCATTCTGTGTTACCATCGATCACCAGACTGCTGGAGACAATACCGTTACTATTCGTTACCGCGATACGATGACTCAAGACCGGGTTGCCATCGGCGATTTGAAAAATATCATTTCAGGAGAAGTTAGCCTGAAAAAACTATTCGGAAAATTGTAAATTCTGATTCAATGTCGTTTAGTTAGTGAGTATTTATAATCGTTTGTAATTCATTGAGTAT
>CALGIG010000074.1 GCA_937915865.1 uncultured Prolixibacteraceae bacterium
GACGTCGGGGTGAGTACATTTAAAATACGACAATAAATTTTTCCTATTACTTAAATGAGGATTGGTTTTGTGTAATATTGGGATTGTGTTAATTTGATAGTTTTTAGGTGTTGAGCGATTTAAGGATGTTGCGCCTGAGGTACCATCAGTAGTATCGTCGTCAGGATCACATGAGTTACAGATTATTCCAGCAAAAATTAGTAGTCCGGTCATGATAAATCTGAATTTCTTATCAAACCGGAATTTGTTCCGGATGTAGAAAATAGTTTTTTGTTTAACTGTCTTCATTTTTATGGTTTTTAGAAATAATACCTGAATTCTAATCGCCCCATCAATGCTTTGTTGGTAAGTAAATAGCTATCAACCAATCCGCTTAGAGCATTAACCTGAAGTCGTTTGCCAAATTTCTTTCCCAGTTCAAAATCCATCTCACGCATGGTGTTGCCTGAAACTTTACTTGCAACCTGAGCTTTTAAGTGAACTCTCGATTCCGGGAAACTGCACTTAACTCCAGCCTGAAGGAATGAACCATCGATGGCATCGAGACGTATCACATCGCCTGCAAAAACATTACTGAACGAATTCAGAATCTTTGCATTACTATCGATGTTTGATTTTCCAATGTATCGGAGTGTTAACGATGTTTTTGTATTAGCGCTTTCCAATGTTTTTTCGAGATGCAGGTTGTAGATAAGTGCATTGTTGCCAGTTGCTGCCTGGAATAAAACTTCGGGTTTGAAATACCAATTTTTTCCCCATTCGGTTTGTGTAAACAGGCCTGTAGTTACAAATTTTTGCGTAACCCAATCTCCAAATTCGTGATAAGCAATAGCCCCAACCGATTCGAGCTTAAAACTGCCTTGTTTACTTTCAGCTCCCGAATTCAAACCATCAGAAAATTCGTTGGACGAAAATTCGTTTTCCCCCTGAGTTTTTTTTGCTTTAGTGCTTGCTTTTCCTGGCTGGTATTTAATACTGAACGATGCCAGGTTGGTCTGACCGAAACCATTGCCAATCAATGCCCTGTCTCTTCCAGGGAGAATATCGTAGAGGTAACCAACATTGCAAAATGTTCCGTTACGGGCAAAGTCTTTGGTTACCGAGCCACCCAGAACATTAAAACTCCATTTCCCTGAATTAATCCTGAAATTAGCTCCAACAACCCGTTCATTCAAAAGAAAATCGTCATCGAGCCTGGCAGATTGGATTCCAAGGGTCAGATTACTTTGTTCCGACTTGTACTGATAATACAGTTCGCGAAGGCCCAGATGCTGGTTGTGGTAATCTTTTGAAGTGTCGAAATTGTAACGGTTCCAGTATTTAAAACCACCTTCGACATATAACGACGAATTTTTGCCCGACCAGTCTAATCCAATCAGTGCCATTGTGTTCCCAATGGTATTGTTGGTAATATAGCCGGTTCCTCCGGTTAATTCGCCACTCCAGAATAAATTGGTTTGACCAACCAGTTTGAGGTATGCTCCAAGTTGGCTGGGACATTCCCATTGTGCAAACAAAAGTTGCCCCAGCATTAGAAGAAGTGATGTCCCAATTAGTTGTTTTCTCATTTTCTGAAGGTTACCATTTTTAATGAATTCTTTTTGCACGATTCTAAGCAATCACCGCAGAGTATACAATCCTGGATATTCAAAATGCTTTTCTTTTTCTCGTATATCATGGCTCTGGTGCGACAAGGTTTGGCACATGAAACACAATCGGTACACGAATCGTTTTTCGAAAGATGTCGGGCTCCCGGAATAAGGGATATCCATCCTAGAATTAAACCTACCGGGCATACTGCACGACAAAAAGGGCGATAAATCAGGACCGAAGTAACCAGCAGAAGGACAAGAAGTACGTAGCCCGTGTGGTTGGCCGAAAACAGATTAAAGGCTACCTTGAACGGGTCGTAATGAATGTAGATGTTTGTTTTTGTTATCAGCAGTTGAATGATTAGAACTGCCAGAAATCCGGTCCTGATATTTCTTAATATTTTTTGAGTTTTCACCGATTTTAAAATTTCGAGCTTGGGCGATTGGTAAATAAAATCCTGAAACCCGCCTAAATGGCAAAGCCAGCCGCACCAAATTTTTCCGAAGAAATATGTCAAAGGAAGGAGCCCAATGAACCAAACCATTGAAACCCATTCAATTGATTGGCCAAATATGGCCAAAATGGTATTTTGAAAACTAAGAATCATACAAGGGCAGGCGCCTTTGTAAAAACCAAGGTAAGCTACTGAGGCCATCAGAAATAATCCTTTGGTTTTTCTAAAGTTTTCATATTTAATAAAATAGCTAATCAAAATAAGCAAAAGGAACAGGATTCCAAGTTGGTAAAGCAGTTTGTAATCAGTTCCTTTTCTTTCTGGTTGAACAGGTGTACTTTTCTGAATGGTTGATGCAGACGAAAGCGAGTCTGGTTGAGAAAATTCACTTGTCGGAGCCGAAAATTCGTTACCAGCCGCGGTAAATTCCTCTGTCGGATTGATTATTTTTTTTGTTTCAGTGGTAGATGTAGAAAATTCTTTGGAATTTTCTACGGGTTCAAAATCACTATTTGCATCTTTAAACTCATCTTTTATCGCTGTATCTTTCACAGTACTAACCGATGGAATGATTACAACCTGACAGTTTTGGCTCGATGCCTGTTGAACAAAAGGATTAATGAAAATCAATGAGGCTAATGCCAGCGAAAGGATGCTCCCTCCGGCCAGGTATAATTTATTTTTATACTTTCGGTAAAAAAATAGAGCCAACATAAATATGATTAATGCCAGTAGCGGAATCCGTGCAGACGATGGGTTGTCAGCCTTAGCAAGTTCGCTGCAATTTGTTTCGCTACAGTTAATGGCACAGGAGGTTTCTGCGTTTAACTTGGCACCCAATCCATAAGCGTAACTATAAACCGAAAATAAAAATACTATTCCGGTCAGGATAAAGTATCTGATTTTTATATATTTCAGTACTTCCATGATTGAAAATTAACTTGTTTTTGAAATCTTAAAGGTTCCAACGACCCCATCCTTTGAGCACTTTCTTACGATATTAAGCCGGGCCTCGGGAAGTGCATCAGCTAATAGTGAAATTTTTATTTGTCTGGAAAATGTGTTGGGAGCCTTTTCTTTCCATGCCGTAGCCCCAAGGATTTTCATTCCTTCGTAAGTGAATTTGGTGTCTGAAAGTTGAATTTCGCAGGTTCGGTGCGTGTAAACAATTGTAACCTCAATAATTAGTTCTTCCCCGGCTTTGTAACTTTCTTTTTGCTCTCCTGAAATAGCGAACTTTAGCTCACAAGCTTGTGAAACAATAGGTTGTAATACCGTACAAAGTAAAAAAAAGGAAATAATCATTATTTCTTTCCATTTAATATCCGCATTTCTCCTGCTATCTTTTAAATTGTGATTCTGTTTAGATGAAATTTCGTAGTTAATAAGTTTGTTTGCCACATTTAATAACTTCTGAGGTCCCATAATCTTTTTCGGTTGATTTTATTTTAAGCTTAATCCGAAAAGAAAATGAGTTACCCTACCTGAACAATTACCCGCTTGAAACGAAAATGTGAATACAAAAAGGGAATACTCTTAATTTATCTGCTGATATTCAGATATTTAAGGTATTTGTTAAAAGATTTTAAATCGAAGTTTTATATCAAAAACACTAACTTTTTGGTTCTATAAGGTTCTGTATCGGTTTTGTTTTAAATTGAAACACTTCCATGGGTGTAAGGTAAAACCTTATTTAGGGTAACCTCTTATTAAAACATGGCAATCACCTTTTTTAGTGCTTCAACAAACTGGTCGATTTCCTCTTTAGTATTGTATACTGCAAACGATGCACGAACAGTTCCCTGGATATTGAAGTGATCCATCAGTGGGTCTGCACAATGGTGACCTGTGCGTACGGCAATTCCAAATTTGTCGAGCATGGTTCCCAAATCGAAGAAGTGAACGCCTTCCACATTAAACGAGATGACTCCCGATTTCTGAGCTTGCGTTCCATAAATTTTCAAACCCCTAATAGCTAGTAATTTTGAAGTAGCATATTCCAGTAGCTCATGTTCCCAGATGGCCAGATTTTCAAAGCCAACATTTAATAAATAGTCAATTGCCGCGCCAAAAGCAATTACCCCACTTATATTTGGCGTTCCGGCTTCATATTTATAAGGTATATCGTTGTAAGTTGTTCCCGAGAATTTTACTTCCGAAATCATTTCTCCGCCGCCCTGGTAAGGTGGTAGCTGTTCGAGCAATTCTTTTTTTCCATAAAGTACGCCAACTCCGTTTGGACCATACATTTTGTGGGCCGATAGTGCATAAAAATCGACATCCAATGCCTGAACGTCAATTGGCAGGTGTGGTGCGGCCTGTGCGCCGTCAACAAAAATGCGGATTCCTTTGGCGTGGGCTATTTTTGAAATTTGTTGTATGGGATTGATGGTACCCAAAACATTCGAAACATGTGCAATAGCTATTAATTTAGTCCTTTGGTTAATCAATTCGTCCAGCTTTTCAACCATCAGCCGGCCACTGTCGTCAATGGGCAACATCACAATTTTGGCTCCTTTTCGCCCGGTCATCAGTTGCCACGGAACAATATTCGAGTGGTGTTCCATTTCCGAAACGATGATTTCATCGCCTTCGTTAATGAACGTTTCACCAAAAGTAAACGCTGCCAGGTTAATGCTTTCGGTAGTTCCTTTAGTGAAAATAATTTGCTCACGGCTTTCTGCATTGATTAGGTTCTTCACTTTGTCGCGGGTTTCTTCGTAAGCAGCCGTAGCCTTATCAGCCAAAAAATGAGCAGCCCGGTGAATGTTTCCGTAGTAAGTGGTGTACGTGGCGTTGAGCGCGTCAATTACCTGTTGCGGGCGCTGGGTTGTTGCAGCATTATCAAAATAAACTAATGTGCGATTGTATATTTTTTGTTGAAGGATGGGAAAGTCTTCTCGAATTTTCTGAATGTCAAAATCCATAATACAGTGTTTTTTATCAGCGAAATTGAAGTCGCTGTGAAATTGGTTCAAAGATAACAGAATTAACAACGGATTTAAAGGTCTGGTTTTATTGTTGGTTTAAGCTTAAATCAACTTTTTGGTTGAATTTCTTGTTTGATGCGTTTAATGTTTAATTTTAGGATTCTTAAAAATTAAAGGGTATAAAATATGAGGGGTATTTTATTTTCAGTTGCGCTGTTGGTGGCCGGAAGCCTTTCTGCGCAAGATATTTCGAAACCGGCACTTGATCAAATCCGTTCAGGATTTAAGAAAGATGCATACACCAAAGCGATGCAAAATGCTTTGTCGTCGAACGACATATCGAAGCTGGCATGGAACCGTGCCAACGTAGGCACAACCGATCACCTGTTCACTTACCGGGTTGATGTTTCAGGCATTACCGACCAGAAAAGCTCTGGCCGATGCTGGATGTTTTCGTCGCTCAACCTGTTTCGCCCGGCTGTAATGAAAAAGTTTAACACGAGCGAATTTGAGTTCTCGGAAAGCTACCTGTATTTCTACGATTTGCTCGAAAAAGCCAATCTGTTCCTGAATAACATGGAAAACTCGGCCAGCCTTCCCATCGAAAATGAAAAGGTTCGCTGGTATCTGCGTTCGCCGGTTGATGATGGTGGTCAGTGGGTAAATTTTGTGAATCTGGTGAAGAAATACGGTTTGGTTCCGAAAGAAGTCATGGGCGAAACCAATTCGACTGAAAATACGGCGTTACTTACCAAATTCATTAACTCGAAACTACGTGAAGATGCGCTGGAAATCCGTGATTTGAAAAATGCCAAAGCGGATACGAAGAAAATAGCAGTCCGCAAAATTGAAATGCTCTCGGAAATTTACAGAATGCTTGCCCTGAACCTTGATGAGCCTCCTACCGAATTCGTATGGCGTGTTAGAGACAAAGACAAAAAAATTGTTGAGAAGAAATTTACTCCGCAGAGTTTCCGCGATGAAGTCTTGGGTGATACCAATCTCGATGATTTTGTGATGATTATGAACGATCCGTCGCGACCATTCTGGAAACATTACGAAGTTGAAAATTACCGAAACACAGTAGAGGGAAGCAACTGGCATTACGTAAACCTGCCAAACGATGTGATCAAAGAGTTTTGCATTGCATCCATTAAAAACAACGAAGCGCTTTATGCCTCGTGTGATGTGGGCAAACAGTTGCGCCGCGATGTAGGCATTCTGGACGTTGATAATTTCGATTACGAATCGGTTTACGGAGTTAAGTTTGGCATGAGCAAGGCGCAACGCATACAAACCGGCGAAAGCGGGTCAAGCCATGGAATGGCATTGATTGCCGTTGATGTTGATGTCCAGGGAAAACCATTAAAGTGGCAGTTTGAAAACAGTTGGGGGCCAACCGCAGGCGAAAAAGGTTACCTCACTTTCACCGATGCCTGGTTCAACGAATATATGTTCCGTTTTGTCGTTAACAAAAAATATTTAACCAGCAAAGTTTTGGAAATCTATGCACAGAAGCCTGAAATGCTTCCTCCATGGGATCCAATGTTTTAATGATTTCTTTAATATTCAGGGTTTCACTTGAAGTGAAGCCCTGAATAAAACATATCCTGATCCGATGAACTCAAAGTCATCGGATCAGTTTTTTATAAAAACGAACTAAGAATGCACTCTATCGAATTCAAAAACATCGTTTACAGACCGGATGGAAAAACCATCCTGAACGACATTTCATTTGAGCTTTCAGTAGGCCAATCTATGGCTATTGTCGGCCCATCGGGTTGCGGCAAAACCACGCTCGGGCGACTAATTGCCCGAAAGCTGAAGCCAACTGCAGGAAAATTAATTTTTGCTGAGCATCTGAATTGCCAAATGGTGGAGCAGCAGGATAATTTTATGGCCATATCGCGGATTGGTTCGAGCTATTATGGTCAGCGGTACGAAAATCAGGGAATGGAACAATCACCAACTATTCAGGAGTATTTGCAGCAAATTGCTGAAGATATTGACTGGGTAATCGATTTGCTGAATATCAGTCACCTGAAAAACAGTAAACTAATGCAATTGAGCAATGGCGAACGTAAACGTACCCAATTGGCAGAAGCCTTGTTGCATCATCCCGAAGTGTTGGTCTTGGATCAGCCTTTTGTTGGCCTTGATTTGCAATCGAGGCAAAAGCTGGGGCGACAGATTGTTGAACTGCACCATTCGGGCAAAACAATCATTTTGATATGCGACGCTTTACATGTTCCTGAAGAGATTGACTGGGTGCTGGAAATGGATCATGGTCAGGTTGTCCGACTAATTTCTCGAAACCATTATTTTCCTGAAACCGAGAATGGAAATTCTCCTGAAATTCTGGAGCATTTTTTTGAAACATTACCCGAATCAACTGATGTACATTTTGATTTAGCTGTTCGAATGAATAAGGTTACTGTGGTTCATGGGGAATTCGAAATTCTGAAAAATATTGACTGGACTATAAGAAAAGGAGAGCGTTGGGCGCTGATGGGTCCCAACGGTGCAGGAAAAACTACGTTGCTCAGTTTGATTTCGGCTGATAATCCCCAAGGATATGTGAACGATCTCACACTTTTCGACCGTAAACGTGGCTCTGGTGAAAGTATATGGGACATTAAAAAACGGATTGGCTATGTTTCGCCTGAACTTCATTTGTATTTTTTAAGAGGGAAAGGTATTTTCAATACGATCCCGGGACTTGAAAAATCGTTGTCTAACAGTGGAAATTCGCTTCGATGCGATGAGGTAATAACATCTGGGTTTAATGAGCAGATCGGCTTTTCGTTGTCGCACAGCGATTTACAAAAGAGAACGGTAAAAGCATGGTTCTCGATTCTCCAACTTGAACATTTGGCCGATAGTAAATTTGCAGAAGCATCGCTAAGCGAACAACGGCTGCTGTTGTTGGCTCGCGCTTTGGTCAAATTGCCTTCATTGCTTATTCTGGATGAGCCTTGTCAAGGGTTGGATGCCCATCAAACCAAGCGTTTCACCGCGATACTCGATGTAATTTGCCGCCATTTGAATACAACGATGATTTACGTCACCCATTATCCTGAAGAAATTCCACAGAGTATCACGCAATTACTGCAACTCGAAAACGGGCAGGTGAAATATTGCGGAACTTTGAATTGCTTTCAGTGAAAACAGGGATTCAATCTCTCTAAAAAATGGAATCTCTATTTTCACTACCTTTGCCAAAGTACAAAAACACATTTTATGCAAAACTTTTTTGTCAAATCACACGGACTGGGTAATGACTATTTTGTGCTCGATGAAGCGCAGGTTTCGTTTAGCCTGAACGAGAAAAATATACAGAAACTCTGCGATGTCCATTATGGTATTGGCTCCGACGGCATTTTACTTAAAGTAGCATCATCGAAAGCTGATTTTGGCCTAAGAATTTACAATCCAGATGGTTCAGAAGCAGAGAAAAGCGGCAATGGGTTACGCATTTTTGCTAAATACCTGTACGATTACGGCCATACCTCGGGGAAGAAATTTAGCATTGAAACGCTTGGTGGTATTGTTACTGCCGAAGTTTCGAAAGAAATAAACGGTAAAGCGGGCCAGGTAAAAGTTGATATGGGGAAAGCCATTTTTTGGAGCCACCAGGTTCCAGTGAATTGCGACGAATCGGAATGTCTGGATCATCCGCTCAATATTGTTGACGAAGCTTACCTGGTTAACTGTGTGTCGGTTGGAAATCCGCACTGTGTTATTTTTCGGGACAAGTTAAGCCAATCCGAAATATTGAAACATGGACATGAAATTGAGAACCATCCTCTTTTCCCAAATAGAATTAATGTGCAGTTTGCAAAAGTTATATCACGTACTGAAGTTGAAATTTTGATTTGGGAACGCGGAGCCGGATATACTCTGGCGTCGGGTAGTTCTTCGTGTGCTGTGGCCGCAATTGCTGTAAAAAAAGGACTGGCAGAAAGGAACCTGAGTATTAAAATGCCTGGCGGAATACTTCAAATTGATATTGATGAAGACTGGAATATTCGCATGGAAGGCGAAGTTCGAGAAATTGCTTCAGGATATTTAAGTAATGAACTGATTTTAGAACTGTAAGTTTATTTTAAAATTGTAACTTTGCAGGTCAAAATATTTATGAATTATCATGACAGTAAAACAACTTCCGTTCTCTAAACAGCAGATTGAGAATATCATAGAACAATATCCAACCCCATTTCATATTTACGATGAAAAAGGAATTCGGGAATATGCCCGGAAATTTACCAAGGCATTCTCGTGGAATTCAGGCTTTAAGGAATTTTATGCCATAAAAGCTGCCCCAAATCCATACCTGATGAAAATTATGAGGCAGGAAGGTTTTGGAATTGATTGTAGCTCTATTGCTGAATTAGTTTTGGCAGAAAGGTTAGGTATGAAGGGTGACGAAATCATGTTTACATCGAACGACACTCCGGCATACGAATACAAAAAGGCGGTTGATTTAGGTGCAATTATTAATCTCGACGATATTTCGCATATCGAATACCTTGAGAAACATGTTGGCTTACCAAATCTGGTTTGCTTTCGTTACAATCCGGGGGCGTTGAAAGAAGGAAATACTATTATTGGTCATCCAGAAGAAGCTAAATATGGTTTTACCCGCGAGCAGTTATTCGAAGGTTATCAAATGTTGGTCGAAAAAGGGGTGACACGTTTCGGCTTACATACCATGGTAGCTTCCAACGAACTTGATGCTGCTTATTTTGTCGAAACCGCTCAGATTCTATTCGATCTGATTGTGGAAATTAAACAGCGTGTGGGTATTGATATCGAATTTGCCAATTTAGGCGGTGGAATTGGTATTCCTTACAGGCCGGCCGATCAGCCTGTTGATCTTGATTTTATGAGTCATGGAATTCGTAAACTTTACAAAGAGAAAATTGAGGGAAGCGGGTTAAAACCACTGAAATTATATTTCGAGTCGGGCAGGGCAATGACAGGCCCTTATGGCTTTCTGGTTTCGAAGGTTTTACACATAAAAAGAACCTACAAGCAATACGCAGGCTTAGATTCGTGTATGGCAAACCTTATGCGTCCGGCTTTGTATGGTTCTTACCATCACATTACCGTTATGGGCAAAGAGTATGAGCCATTAACCGAGATTTATGATGTAACAGGCTCGTTATGCGAAAACAATGATAAATTTGCTATCAACCGGAAATTGCCTAAAGTTGAAGCTGGCGATATTATCGTAATTCACGATTCTGGAGCTCACGGTCATGCAATGGGTTTCAATTACAACGGCAAACTTCGTTCGGCTGAATTACTCTTACGCGAAAACGGTGAGGTAATTCAAATTCGTCGTGCCGAAACATTAAACGATTATTTTGCAACATTGAACTTTGATGGTTTGAACGACTTTCATGTTTAAGTTAATTTTATAACATTGAGATAAAGGGTGTAAACGCAGAATTGTGCATTGCATCCTTTTTCTTATATTTATCAAGTGCTTTTCACTAAATAAACAACACTACCATGAAAATCGGATTTGATGCGAAACGAGCGTTCAGTAATGTTGCCGGATTGGGTAATTTTAGCCGAAACAGTATTATTGCCCTTACCAAACAATTTCCTGAAAATCAATATTACTTGTTTAATCCCGGGAACCGGAAACCACTTTTTATTGCTCCTGAAAGTGCTATTGAATTAAGACCGGAAAATCTTTGGTGGAAAACATTTAGTTTTGTATGGCGTAGTCTTCATATCGCTAAAATAACAAAGAAACTTAAGTTAGATATTTATCATGGTTTGAGCCATGAGTTACCCATGGGAATTGAAAAGACAAATACCAAACTCATTGTTACAATTCATGATTTGATTTTTTTGCGTTATCCCGAGTTTTACAAGAAAATAGACCGGGAAATATATGACAAAAAATTTCGCCATGCTTGTCGGATTGCAACCCGTATTCATTCTATTTCCGACCAAACCAAACAGGATTTAATTGATTATTATGGTATTCCGGCAGATAAAATTACCGTTATCTATCAGTCAATTAATCCAATTTTCTTCGAGAAAGCCGACCCAGATTTTAAATTCGAATTAAGGAAGAAACACCAGTTGCCAAAGAAATTTCTGCTTTCGGTTGGAACAGTGGAACACCGAAAGAATCTACTGAGCTTACTTGAGGGGATGACTTTATCGAAAACTTATATACCTTTGGTTGTTGTAGGGAAATCGACTGATTATATGCATAAAGTGCAAAAATTTATCGAATCGGATATGAACCGGTTACAGGTTTATTTTCTTCCTCGCATTTCAGACGATGAGCTTTCAGCCTTGTACCAAATGGCTGAAGTTATGATTTATCCATCGTTTTTTGAAGGGTTTGGGTTGCCGGTAGCCGAAGCTCAGGCTTCAGGGTGCCCTGTTATAACTTCAAATATCAGTAGCTTACCCGAGGCTGGCGGTGATGCTGCTTATTATATTAATCCCGAGATGCCGGAAGAAATTGGACAAGCGCTTAAGGTAATTCTTTCGGATAGTACATTACGCAAATCGATGATTGCTAAGGGAAAAGCAAATGCGCATAGGTTTACACATTATTCCTACGCAGTTCAGATGGACCAACTTTATAAAACAGTTTTAAATGAATGACGACATAAAAGCTGCTCTCGAAGTTTTACAAAAAGGCGGTGTAATTCTTTATCCAACCGATACAATATGGGGAATTGGGTGCGACGCCTGTAATGAAGAAGCCGTAAAACGTGTTTATGAAATAAAGAACCGAACCGATTCGAAGAGTATGCTGGTTTTAATGGAGAATGTGGGCTTGATCGACAGGTATGTAGCTGAAGTTCCTGAAATAGCTTATGATTTGATTGAAGTTGCAGTAAAACCGCTTACCGTAATTTTTGATGGCGCCCGTGGTTTAGCTCAAAACCTGGTTGCCGAAGATGGTAGTATCGGGATTAGGATTACATCTGAAGCTTTTAGTAGTGAGCTAATAAGACGGTTTAAAAGACCAATTGTTTCTACCTCGGCAAACATTAGCGGAAATCCTTCACCTGGCTGTTTTGATGAAATCGATGAACGGATTATAAATAGTGTCGACTATGTAGTAAAATACAGACAGGATGATACGCAAAAGTCTGTTCCTTCGAGCATTATAAAGCTGGGTCGGGGAGGCGAGGTTAAAATAATCAGAGAATGATATTCATTTAAATGGCTTTCTTTTTCAGAAAGCTGTTTCTTTTTTAGTTTTGTCGCACAAATTAATCCTGATGGAATTTCTAACAGTTATTTTGCTTGCCATTGGTTTATCGTTCGACTCATTTGCAGTTTCGGTATGTAGCGGATTAAATCTTCCGCATATCAGGTTTATGCAGGCAACAAAAATTGCAGTATTCCTGGCATTGTTCCAGGCAGTAATGCCTCTATTCGGGTGGTTGATTGGTAATAGTGTAAAATCGCTTATTGAGCCTGTTGATCATTGGATTGCCTTTGGTTTATTGAGCTTGATTGGTGGAAAAATGATTATTGAAAGTTTTATAGATTCTGAAACCCGGGAAATTAAAAATCCGTTGGATATTAAAGTTATACTGACTTTATCGGTTGCCACCAGTATTGATGCTTTAGCTGTTGGGTTCAGTTTTGCAACCCTGCTTAGTAAAATTTTAATTGCTGTTATTATTATCGGACTTGTAACTTTTATTGCTTCGATGTTAGGAATCTTGTTAGGTAAGAAAACTGGTCCTGCTATAAATCGATTTGCTGAAATTGTTGGTGGAGTAATTCTTGTTCTAATCGGGATTAAAATACTGGTAGAACACCTCTTTTTTTAATATTTTTAGCCAGATTTTATAAAAAATGTTCTTTTTTTTCAAAAAATGATGAAATTATATTCAGATATTTAAAATGACATTTTTCACATTATTTCTTATTTTCGCGTAACTTCATCTGGCCTGAAATAATTACATGGGTGAGTTTGTTTTAAATATTCATAATTATTCAATTTCCCCCCTTTTTATACTTTTAACTATTGGCGGAATAATAGGAGTTATAACTTTCCTTTTTTTATTAAGGTACAGGAAAGCGGTCGAGGTAAAGTTTTGGCTTGTCTATCAAATCGCAGCTTCTATATGGGCATTTACTTATGCTTTCGAATTTGCAGCAAACGATATTGAACTCAAAATATTTTGGTCAAAATTATCCTATTTGGGAATTGTCTATGAAGCTGTTACATTCATGTTTTTTTCTTTTGCTTTTTCTTCTGATTATAAGTTTATTACGCGCAAATATGTTCTCCCCGCTTATGCGTTTTCCACATTATTTCTCTTATCTCCATTTACCAATGATTTTCACCACTTACACTGGATTAGTTACTCAATAGATCCGGTAACCCATGCTACCGACTATAAATATGGCCCTTTTTTGTGGGTTTTAGTTTTTGTTAGTTATATTCAACTTGTTATTGGTATTACTGTTATCTCCCGACTTTTCAATCGTTTATCGGGCTACTATAAAAAACAGGTATTCGTACTTTTCATTTCCTCATTGTTGCCCTTTTTCGGCAATCTGATTTATGTATTTCAAATTAATCCGTTACCTGGATTTGACTGGACGCCTTTTACCTTTTTGATAACTGGTATTTTAATCGCAATAAGTATCTCTAAATTCCGAATGTTCGATTTAGTACCTTTTGCCCGAAATAAACTGATTGATATTATTCCCGATGCTATCATTGTAGTCGACAGGTTGTTACGGATAGCTGATTGTAATAATGTATTTTTGTCGTTGGTAAATGCTCCTGAAAATAAGGTTGTAGGGAAGGTAATATCGGAGCTTTTTCCGAATAGGTCTGAAATAATTCAGGAAGCTCTCAAACATGAAGTGTATTTTACTGAAATCTCCAGGGAAATCGATGGGCAAGTTCAGTATTTTGATCTTCAGGTCAATTCTTTATTCGATTATAGGAAGCAACAAACTGGCAGATTGGTTATTCTAAAAGATATTACAAGGCGTGTTCATTCGGAGGAGATGACGAAAAAAGTGAATACCAAATTGTTAAATGAAATTCAGGATAAGGAAAAATTAATTCAGGATTTAGACGCATTCTCACATACGGTTGCCCATGATTTGAAAGGAATGCTGGGCTCTATAATTACTGCAAGTAACCTGGTGCAAATGGCTATTGATGACCTGTCGAAAGAAGAAATTCTGGAGATTGTAAGCCTTATAAATCTTACGGCCACTAAAACAACGCATATAACCAAAGAGTTACTTACACTTGCTTCGGTCCGTCAGCAGGAAATTGAACCTGTTGTCGTGAATATGCAACTGATTACCAAGGATGCAATATCGAGGTTACATGATATGATCGATGAGAAAAATGCTGTAATTACTCTCACTGATGTTTGGTACGATGTTTTAGGAAATAAAGCATGGATAGAAGAAGTATTGATAAATTACATCAGTAATGCGATCAAATACGGTGGTATTCCGCCACGAATAAAAATAAGTACCGAGCTTGTTGGCAAAAAGCGTGTGAAGTATACTGTTACTGATAACGGTGATGGGCTTTCTCCTGAAGAGATAACTATGCTTTTTAAGAAATTTTCGAGGCTTGATGCAATCAGGGCCGAAGGAAATGGCTTGGGACTATCGATAGTGAAACGAATAATAGAAAAGCTCGGTGGCGATGTGGGTGTGTGTAGTAAAAATATCCCGGGAGAAGGTTCTGCTTTTTATTTCATTTTGCCATCGGCCAGGTAAAATATACCTCTTCCCTGGTTGTAAATCAAATGTCATTTGAAATTTTAACGGTCTGCTAACCTTAAATTGAAGATTTTATTCCGATTTAACTGTAAATTGCAGACATGGAAATAGGAATTTTAACAGATATCGTAATTATTTTCGCATGTGCTACTGCGGTTAATTACTTATTCACCAAACTTCGGATACCTACTATTATCGGGTATTTGCTTACCGGTATTGTTGTAGGACCATCGTTACTGGGTGTAATAGACTCGCCCCACGAAATCGAATTTATGGCCGAAATTGGTATTATTCTCCTGATGTTTACAATCGGGCTTGAATTTTCTCTTAATCACCTTATTAAAATCCGGAAAATTGTTTTTGTAGGAGGGTTTATTCAGCTTGTTTTCACAGCGGGAGTTACCGCCCTTTTTGCCCGAACTTACAATATGAACTGGGGAACCGCGGTCTTTATCGGATTCCTGACTGCATTAAGCAGCACTGCACTTGTTTTGAAGATACTTCAGGAGAAAGCTGAAGTTACTTCAAACTATGGCCGGACAGTTGTCGGGATACTAATCTTTCAGGATATAATTTTGATTCCCATGTTGTTGCTTACTCCAATGCTTGGCGGTCAAACTGCTGACATTGGAGGACGGTTATTGGCCATGGGGACGAAAACCTTATTCATGATGGGTTTGGTTTATGTGGCAAATCGTTGGGTAATGCCTCGCGTTTTACACCTGATTGCCTTAACCAAAAATCAGGAATTGTTTTTGATGAGCATCCTGCTGGTTTGCCTGGCCATTGCTTTGTTAACTTCTGAAATGGGGATGTCGCTGGCTTTTGGAGCTTTTTTAGGCGGTTTGATGATTTCGCGGTCAGAATATAGCGAGGATGCTTTTAGCCACCTCATTCCCTTTAAAGATACGTTTACCAGTTTCTTTTTTGTTTCGATAGGCATGTTGCTCGATTTGAGTTTTGTAGGACACAATTTATTTTTGGTTATAGGAACGGTTGTGTTGGTTATTGCTATAAAAGCATTTGTAGCCGGAGGAACAGCTTTTGTTTTGGGTCATACTTTCAGAGGAACAGTTATGGTTGGTGTAGCTTTGGCTCAAATTGGTGAATTCTCATTTATTCTGGCAAAAACTGGTCAGGATTATAATATTCTGTCAGAATATTATTACCAGCTCTTTCTTGCTGTTACTATCGTTTCAATGGCTGTTTCGCCTTTCCTGATCATGGGGGCTAAACCACTGGCTAACCGGCTCATGAAACTTCCTATACCTGAATTTCTGGCAAAGGGATTATTTCCTCTTCAAGAGATTGAAGTTCCTAAGATGCAGAACCATATTGTTTTTATTGGCAAAGATTCTCGTTCGTTGAATCTCTCGCGCATGTCGTTCGAAATGAAATTGCCGTATGTTTCCATAGTTTTTGATCCGGCATCGGCGAGGGCCCGGCAGGTAAAAGGTGAAATGGTTGTTTATGGAGATGCTTTGAATGAACCTGTTTTACAGAAGGCTTATGTTGGTTCAGCCGAAATTGTGGTTGTTAGTATTGGTGATGCAATTACAGCCCTGGGCGTTATTGAACAGGTTCGAAAATTGAACAAACATGCCTATATCATGGTACGGTCGAGACACGTTTCGGATATCGAAGATTTATATGCAATGGGGGCCGACCAGGTAATACCTGAAGAGTTTGAAACGGCAATTGAAATGTTTGAACGCATTTTGAAAAAGTTGTTAATTCCCAATGGCGAGATAGAAAGGGCTATTGAGCATATCAGAAATGATAATTACGGAATATTCAGGGAAGAGGAAGAAGCAAATTCTTTTCCTTTGAGCAATGAAATTCCAGGGATTGAGATCATTGCCTTGCGGGCATATAATTACCCGATTTTCCCAGGCAATTCTTTGAAAGATATTCATTTGCGAAAAGATTATGGTGTGACCGTTGTGGCTGTCAAACGAAAAGATAAGATTTTTGAAAATCCGGCTTCGGGCTTTGTTTTCGAAGTCGATGATGTTCTTTATGTTTTAGGAAAACCTGAAGAAATTGGTCGTTTAAAACAAAACCAGGAAAAGAAAGGCCCTTAACTTTTAACTAGATGAAGGGCTCTCTGAAGATTATTTCTTTCGGATAAAAATCTGAACGGGTACACCTGAAAAATTGAATTTTTCCCTGATCTTATTTTCCAGATAACGTCTGTATGGTTCCTTTACGTACTGAGGTAAATTGGCAAAAAATGCAAAACTTGGAGTTTGGCTTGGTAGCTGTGTAACGTATTTAATTTTTACAAATTTCCCTTTGATCGATGGCGGAGGATAAGCTTCAATGGCTTCGAGCATCACCTCGTTCAATTCCGAAGTTTTTACTTTTCGGGTACGGTTTTCATATACTTCAACAGCCGTTTCAAGTGCCTTTAAAATACGCTGTTTGGTCAATGCTGAAACAAAAACGATTGGTATATCGACGAACGGGGCAATACGTTCTTTAATTGCTTTTATAAATGTATTGGTACTCGAATTATCTTTCTCAACTAAATCCCATTTGTTTACAAGGATGACAACTCCTTTTTTGTTTCGTTCAATAAGGTGGAAAATCGAAACATCCTGGGCTTCCATTCCCCGGGTGGCATCAAGCATCAGGATACACACATCCGAATCTTCGATGGCACGAATGGAGCGCATCGTTGAATAGAACTCCACATCTTCCTTTACCTTGGTGCGTTTGCGTAATCCTGCTGTATCAACCAGGTAAAAATCATACCCAAATTTGTTGTAGCGGGTGTGGATCGAGTCTCGGGTGGTACCGGCAATGTCGGTTACTATATTGCGTTCTTCACCGGTCAGGGCATTAATCAGCGACGATTTACCAACATTGGGGCGTCCAATAATAGCGAAATGAGGAATCTTTTCTTCTTCCTCATCAACTTCTTTTTCTGGAAATTCGGCAACTAATGCATCGAGTAAATCGCCGGTTCCACTTCCAGTCATCGACGAAATACAATATAATTCGCCAAGTCCAAGCGAATAAAACTCGTGCGAATCGATAATCCGCATGTTGTTGTCGACTTTGTTAACGGCGAGAAATACTTTTTTTGAAGAACGACGAAGAACAGATGCCACTTCCTCATCCATATCAGTTACACCACTTTCAACGTCAACCACGAAGAGTACTACATCGGCCTCTTCAATGGCAATTATTACCTGCTTGCGGATTTCGCTTTCAAATTCATCTTCGGAGTTTACAGCATAACCGCCAGTGTCGATAATTGAAAAATCGACTCCATTCCATGTTCCTTTTCCGTACTGACGGTCGCGGGTTACACCTGACATTTCGTCAACAATGGCTTTCCTGGTTTCTGTAATCCGGTTAAAAAGTGTTGATTTACCAACATTCGGACGTCCTACTATTGCTATAATGTTGCTCATATTTTCTCTCCTAACAGCCTTCCCCAACCCCCCTCCGAAAGAGGGGGAGAAAGAAATGGCACTCGTATATTTCTATTTTAAAATCTAATGCAATGTACCTTTTTAAGCCCTCTCTTTCGGGGAGGGTTGGGGAGGGGCTTCCCCGCTACTCCATATCGTACCCAAATCCGCTCAATGAACGGTCTTTCTCGCGCCAGTCTTTGTTTACTTTTACATACAATTGGAGAAAAACCTTTTTCTGAAAAAATTCTTCCATGTCTATTCGTGCGTCGGTGCCTACTTTTTTTAGCGCTTTACCCTGATGTCCAATGATGATTCCTTTCTGGCTGTCGCGGTTAACGTGTATAACGCACATGAGGTTTAGCAGTTTTTCTTCTTCTTTGAACTGTTCAACTTCCACCTCAACTGAATAGGGAACTTCCTTATCGTAATTCAGCAAAATCTTTTCGCGAATAATTTCACTTACGAAGAAACGCTCATTTCTGTCTGTAAGTTCATCTTTAGGGAAATAAGCCGGACCATCAGGTAACAGTTCCAAAATGCGGTCGAAAATCTGGGCAACACCAAATTTGTTTGTTGCCGAAATGGCATATACACTTGCTAAAGGAAGTTGCTCGCTCCAGTATTTATACAATTCGAGTACCTTTTCCTGAGTAGAAAGGTCTATTTTGTTAATCAGTACAATCACAGCAGCTTCCGAGCTTTTTATACGTTCAATGTATTCCTGGTTTTTTCCGGGCTGTTCAATTACGTCAGTTACATATAAAATTACGTCGGCATCAATCAGTGCGGTATTTACAAACCTCATCATGGTTTCCTGAAGTTTGTAGTTTGGTTTTAAAATTCCCGGAGTGTCAGAATAAACAATCTGGAAATCATCGCCATTAACGATGCCTTTGATACGGTGACGCGTAGTTTGCATTTTTGATGTAATGATCGACAAACGCTCACCAACCAGGACATTCATGATGGTCGATTTCCCAACGTTGGGATTCCCGATAATGTTTACAAATCCGGATTTATGTGCCATTTATTTAAGTATGAATATTTTAAAAACAGCCGCAAAGATAATCAAATCTCTGTGAATGTCTAGTAATTTAAATCTTCGACATTTGGCAGGGTATCCGCAGAAAATGCAAAAGGATCCGACTTTTTAAAAGATCGGATCCTTTTTTACCCTTTTGCTGGTTGTCCAACGAGGCTTTGCCATTCAATTACTAAGATACTCTATGAAAATAATTTAGCAATCCGAAAAGTTTATAGCTGATTTCTTAAAGCGTACTTTCTTCTTTAATTTCTGATTCGTCAAGCTCTTTTAAAGTTTCCCTTAACGATTGAAGGTACTTGCCATACAACTTATTGAAACCCCATCTTAGTATAAAAAACAAAAAAGTGATTAATGGAATAAGGATCAGAATACCAATACCGACCAATTTCCAAAGTTGTAAACTGACAAGCTGCCAAACTGAAATATTTCCGGAATCGGCCTGTATTTTAAGTCCATCATAAAGTCCGGCTGAAAAAACTACAATCATATTTAGCAAAAACATGACTACTGCCAGGTAAAATAACCTGCGGTACGTAATTACTGTTTTTAGAATTCCTTTTAGTAAATCTTTGATTTGCAGATCAATTGAAAAGCTCTTTTTAATCCTGATATACTTGATTACAAAGAACAAATAGGTTGTTACTATTAGCGCAGTAGAGAAAAAATCAATTGGAACCAGCCATTTAGGATATTCAACTATGTCGTTTATGATAACTTTCGAAAAGTAAGCCGATAAAAACATCGAATCAGCAATAACGTAACCGATGAACAGCAATAGTATAGTCAACCCAATGCGGATATTTCGGTCAATTCGCTCAACAAGCGATTTGGTACGTGATTTTAGCAATTCCTGTATTGACTCCTTTTCAAGCCGATGCTTGTTCATCTCCTGAGAAGAATATGTTTCCCATGCCGACTTTAAATCCTTTAAATCCATCTCTATTCTTCCGTATTCATTAGCAATTTCAACTTCTTTTTAATTCGGTTCATTTTTACTCTTACATAATTTTGAGTAATACCCGTAATTTCAGCAATTTCTTCGTACTTTTTGTCTTCAAGAAACAAGAGAATAATCGATTTCTCGATTCCACTTAACTGTGAGACAGCTTTGTTAAGTATTTTAATTTGTTCCTCTTCTCTCGTATCGTATATTTCTTCTGCCAACTGCAGATTTTCGTACGAAATGCCTGATTTGTCGGGTTGTCGCTTGTCTTTTTTAAAACTTGTAATGGCTGTATTCAGGGCCACTCTGTACATCCAGGTAGAAAATTTCGATTCGTTTCTGAACGATGGATAAGACTTCCACAATTGTGCCAGAATTTCCTGGAATAAATCACGGCGATCTTCTTCCAAATCGCAGTAAACGGAACAAACCTTGTGAATTATTCCTTGGTTCTCAGTGATTATCTGTAGAAATTCTTTTTCCAACGCTCTTTATAAGTCTTGAAAAGTGAAAAATATTACATCAGCTCATTTTTAAAAAATATACTTCCTGTGCTGTTAGAAAACGATAACGGCCACGGGGAAGGTCTTTTTTAGTTAATCCGGCAAACATTACCCGGTCGAGCTTTTCAACATTATAGCCAAGGTGGTTAAAAATCCGTCGGACAATACGGTTTTTGCCAGAATGTATCTCGATGCCAACCTGGCGTTTATCATTGTAATCAATCATTTCAATTTCGTCGGCTGCTATAAACCCATCTTCAAGATCAATTCCCTTTTTAATTTTCTGCAAATCTTCCGGTTCCAAATCTTTATCGAGCTGAACATGGTAAACCTTCTTTTTTTCGTAACTCGGGTGAGTTAACTTTTTGGCAAGTTCGCCATCATTGGTAAATAAAAGTAATCCGGTTGTTTGCATATCTAGGCGGCCAACCGGATAAATACGTTCGGAACAAGCATTTTCAACAAGCTGCATAACTGTTCGTTCGGCGTGCGGATCGTCTATGGTAGTTACAAATCCGCGTGGTTTGTTGAGCAGAAGATATACTTTGCGCTCCGGATTCAGCCTATTCCCTTGGTAGCGAACATCATCGTCGATGGTTACTTTAAAACCAAGTTCTGAAATTACTTTGCCGTTAACTGTAATTAGTCCATCAGTAATTATTTTATCGGCATCGCGACGAGAGCAAATACCTGAATTGGCAATGTACTTATTTAACCTGATTAACCCGTCAGAGGCTGGTTGCTCCGGCGTTTGACCTTGCTTCTTTACAACTATCTTCTTTTTCTGAAAATCTTTCAACGCAATAAGTTTTTAATGATGAACTCTTTAGTGGCTCTTCTCTTTGTCAAAGGTCGTAATTTTTAATGGATTAACTAATGACCTTCCTGTTTATAAAGTTTAAATTGTTCTTTTATGATGTTGCGAACATCGTATTCTGTTCGCATCTCATTTAAAAGTCCTTTACCATTAATATACATCATAAAATAGTCGGCTTCTGTATTATTCAATCCGGTTAATTCCTGGACCATTTGTTTGTTGTAATATTGCGAAATCATTTCCCAATGTTTTTCAGTTACAATAGCTTTCCGTGTTTCACGTTTTTCCTTCTCTCCTTTGCTTAAATGATACTGTAAAAAACTGGCAGGATTTACTATTGCCGCAATTACCGGCGGTTTTTTATTGTAGGCATCACCGCGCAATTCTGGCGCAATTTTGGTTTCTTTTCCCATAGGTACGCCATCCATATTTGCTTTTTTTTGTGTGCCTTTAACGTTTACATCGGGAATAGAGAAGCGAATTGGTTTGGCATAAATAATTAATACATTCGTCTCGTTATAGTTAACCGGGATGTGAGCAAAACTTTTGGCAAAGCCGAGGGAGGTAATTTGCAAGCTGTCGATATTGAGGGCATCCATAGTAAACCGTCCTTGCAGGTCGGCGCTAATAGTTGCCTTAGTTCTCATATTCATAATAATGGCATTGGGGACGGGCATTTCGTCTTCCAGGTTTAAAACCTGACCTTTCAATTTTATTGGCATCGGATCAACCTCATCGGTTTGTGCCCAAACAATGGGCGAGAAAAGGATGAATAAGGAAAGTGAAATAATAAACCTAAAAGCTCCTCTTGTATTCAAAAATGGCTTTAAAAACCATTTTTTTATTAAACACCTTTCAGGATATTTATTTATGATGACCGTTAAGAAAATTTGTTTCATGCACTCATGGCTTTACCGCAAAAGTACAAAAATCCTGTTCAGAACCTGATTAAGTCAGAATTGATTAATGCCCCTCCGCTTTATAAATTTTAAATTGTTGAAGAATTGTATAAGTTGCGTTTTGTTTGGTTGTCATTCGTTTAAATAATTTCTTGCCATTGAGGTACATCATGAAATTGTCGGCTTCTGTATTGTTTAAATTTGTAAGGGCAACAACTAAATCTTTATTGTAAACTCTCGAAATCGACGCCCATTGTTTGTCGCTTTCTTCTGCTGCCTGAACTTTTTGTTTTGATTTTTCTTTTCCTCCCAGGGGTATTCTTAAGAAGCTAATCTGGTTATCGTAAACCTTTTCTGAAGCAGGTTTATCTTTCATAATTTCGTTCCTGAAATAAGGCGAAGCAATCCTATTTTCTTTATCGATTTTCATTTGCTCCTTTTTCACAGTCACATTAATATCGGGGATCAAAAAACTAAGAGGGCGGGCATACACGGTCAATACATCAGAAATATTGTAGATAGCCGGAATTGCAATGGTTTCTTTCTGGAATCCGAGTGAGCTGATTTCCAAACTATCGGTTATAAAGGCATCAATTGTAAATATCCCGTTGGCATTAGCACTAACGCTTGCTTTTGTCCGATGATTGGTAATAACAGCATAGGCAACAGGTGTTGCGTCTTCAATATTTAAAATCTGTCCTTTTACCTGAGGTACAAAATTCTCCTGAACTTTTTGTGCAATGCAAATTGACGCATTTAGAGCTAACGTAATAACGATAATTGCTTTGCAAATTATTCGGAATAAAAGTACCTGAGCTTTTTGCGAATAATCCGGGCTACTTTTCTTTTTGATTTTGTAAACTTGAGACATAGTGTTTCCTTGGCTTTAGAACAAAATTACACAATTGTAACCGACTATTGAACTGAACTAACATTCGTTAACGGTATTTAACGATAGTAAACAAATTCGTGACCATGAAGTTTGGTTTTTGATTCTGCTCATTGTTTCATCCGAATTGTTTATCTTTAGTTTATAAACAAACAAATCTCTTTCTCATGCAAGCTTCTGCTCATAAATCGATCTTCAGGAGAATTCTTCAAATAATTTCATTCCTGCTTTTGGCCGGATTGGCTTATGGTGTTTACTACATCAATTCGCTGATGCCCGTTATTACTGGTTACCCTGCAAAATTTCTTTGCTCGGCAATGTTTGTTTCGGGTCGCGAACAGGCTGAAGTTGAAGCGATGGACCTCCATTTTTCATTCATTAAGTATGTGAAAAATGTTGTAGATATTAAGGATTCAAGTGTCACCAGTTCATTTTTATGGGGAAAATCAAAAGCTATTTACCGAAGAGGATTTGGCGCTACATTGCTGCGCGGTGTAAAGGAAGATGAATTTCGAAAGGTGAAATTTCCGGAAACAAAATTTTCATTTAATCCGGATACCACAAAGTGGCCTTTGGGTAATATTTTGCCGAAAAAAGGTAGTAGCACCGATACCGTTCAGTTAGAACGAATTGCCGAAAAACTGTTGGACGAAGAAGGATACACCGGCCATGCTTTTGGATTTATGGTGGTTCACAAAGGCATTCCGGTGGTTGAGGCGTACCAACCTCAGTTTAACGAAAAGACAAGGTTTTTGAGCTGGTCGATGGCCAAGAGTGTTACAAATGCTTTGGCCGGAATGTTGATTAAAGACGGAAAGCTCAAACTTGAACAGCAGGCCGATATTCCTGAATGGCAAAACGATGACCGAAAGAAAATTACAATCGACGATTTACTCCACATGCAAAGCGGATTACGATGGAATGAAGACTACGGAAACCGTTCTGATGTTACTGTTATGTTATATTGTGAAAACGATTTTGCCAGGTTTACATATAATCATCCAATGCAATATCCTGCCGGAACACATTGGTACTATTCATCGGGGTCGGTCAATGTATTGAATTACCTGATGCGTAAAACTATTGGAAACGATGATGATTATTACCGGTTTTCACAGGAACGGTTATTCAATAAAATTGGAATGGCCAATGCTGTTTTCGAAGTTGATGCCAGCGGTACGCAAGTCGGATCGTCGTATGTGTATGCCACAGTTCGTGATTATGCCCGCTTTGGTTTACTTTACCTGAATGACGGAAAGATTAATGGCGAGCAGATTCTTCCTGAAGGTTGGGTGAAATACACCACCACTCCGGCGTCAGACAGCAAAGGCAAATATGGCGCGCTGTTCTGGTTAAACCAGGCCAAAGCGTTTCCATCAGCTCCAACCGATATGTATTCGTGCAACGGGCACGATGGACAGCAGATATTTATCATTCCTTCTAAAGAACTGGTTGTCGTTGTGGTTGGATATTCGCCCAGACCTAATCGGGAAATGAAGTTTGACGAACTGCTGAGCGATATTTTAAAGACAATTCAATAGTCCTAAAAAAAATCAGGGTTTCACGTTGGAGTGAAATCCTGACTAAGTATCGGTATTCTTAAATCTCTTATTTCAAATTTTTGATGCGCTCCATGGCTTCCAGTACGTTGTCGCGGTCGGCAAATGCTGAGAAACGAAAATAGCCTTCACCTGATGGGCCAAAGCCTGAACCAGGAGTTCCAACCACATTGGCTTCGTTTAGTAATTTATCAAAGAAATCCCACGATTTCATGGCGTCTTTGGTTTTAACCCAAACATAAGGGGCATTTACTCCGCCAAATACTTCGTAGCCGGCATCTTTCAGGTTTTCGCGCATGATGCGGGCATTTTCGAGGTAATAGGCTATAACTTCCCTCACTTGTTTTTTCCCTTCTTCGGTATAAATTGCGGCAGCGGCTTTCTGCACCGGGTACGAAACCCCATTGAATTTGGTGGTATGGCGACGGTTCCATAAGGGTTTCACCGGATGAGCAACTCCTTCGCTATCGTAAGCTTTCAATTCTTTCGGAATCACGGTGAAAGCGCAACGGGTCCCGGTAAATCCTGCTGTTTTCGAGAAACTGCGGAATTCTAATGCAACTTCTTTGGCTCCTTCAATTTCGAAAATTGAGTGCGGAATCGACGCATCGGTAATGAAAGCTTCATAAGCTGCATCGTATAAAATCACACATTTATTTTCGCGGGCGTAGTTAACCCATTTCGTCAACTCTTCCTTGGTTGCAATTGTTCCCGTTGGATTATTCGGAAAACACAGGAAAATTAAATCCGGTCGTTCTTTGGGCAGTTCAGGAATAAAACCATTGGCTTCATTACAAGGCAAATATATAATTCCTTCGAAATAGCCGTTTGGCTGAATTTGTCCGGTTTTGCCCGACATTACAGTTGTATCGGCGTAAACCGGGTAAACCGGGTCACAAATAGCAATTTTATTGGCGGCGCCGAACACTTCCTGAATATTTCCGGTGTCGCATTTCGAACCGTCGGAAACAAAAATATCTTCAGCCGAAATATTGACTCCGCGGCTCTGGTAATCATTTTTTGCAATAGCATCGCGCAAAAAATCGTATCCTTGTTCCGGTCCGTAACCTTTAAATGTGGCGGCATTGGCCATTTCGTCAACTCCTTCGTGAAAAGCTTTTATAACTTCAGGAACAAGCGGTTGTGTTACATCGCCAATACCCATTCGGATAACTTTTTTATCAGGATTGGCTTCTGCAAATTCACGAACTCTGCGTCCAATTTCGGGAAACAAATATCCCGCCTGAAGTTTTAGGTAATTTTCGTTTATTAATGCCATATTCTTGTGTTTTTGAAATGATTTCAGTGCTAATTTTCTTTTAGGTTTCAAAGTTACAAAAAAACAAAAGCTTACCCGAAAGTCGGAACCTGCGGCGATAAATTTCCGCTTCGGGCACGATTTATTAATCTTGACGGACAATGAAAATCGCAGCCAATAAACTTTAAGAATAAAACGAACCCGGAACTTACATTATACACACTACGTCTGCTGGTTTTCAATAAAATGATGTTAGGTTTTTAGACAGTCTGACGGTAAATTGTATGAGTAGTGGCAGATTGCAGGCTTCTTTCCTGTCGACCGTTGCGTTTAAATTTGGCACGTGCAGTGGTGCTTGCAAACCATGGAAACCCCTATGGAATATACAAAATGTTGAACTAAATCCCTACGGGATAGCTTTTATCTTTGGCTCTTGAGCCTCGCCACTTTTGATGTTTAAACTCTAAAATATCCATTGCATTATCGTGGTTTTGTTTTCAACTAATTTCTATATTTGTGCTTTTAGGCTTCATCGATATTCTTTCTTACTTTCGCCTGAAACACTAATCAGATTAACAATATCCCCCAAACGGTCATTAAGTACATCGCCAAAATTTCTGAGAAATAGGCCGGTTTGTAGTTCAATCTCGCCTTAGGCGAGACTGGGCGTTGTACGCCGCTCATATTCCTATTTATTGCGGCTTGGTTTTATTCTTTTTATTTTCAATCTTCATTATTGTCCGTTTGAGGTATAATAATTTCTTTCAAAAAGTTTCTGCCAATTACAATATCCAGAAAATAAATGAACCTATGAAGCTCATTTTGATTATCAAATAGGTCAATATTATGCTTTAGTTTTAATATCCAGGTAAAATATCTTTTTATTGTAATTTGATGTAAGCAGATGTCTGATAACGGACGTTCAAGCTCTTTCCATTTATTTCTCCCTAATGACGGAGAATATTTTTCGTTATTATTTTTACCATAAGCATTTAATATATTGTGTAAATAGTTACCATGAGCGCTTTCTGAAAGAATCTCGTATTGCTCGCTTCTAAGACGTTTCCAAAACACAGAAATAATTTTACTGGAATCAACATTATCTCCTAATTTTTCATTTACCTTTTCTATGACATTTTCAGCGAATTTTGAAATAGTCGAGTTTTTAGGTGATATAAATGGATTTCCGCTTTTTTTAAGATTAGGTTTTTTATGATTTTCAAAAAAATCGGTGTCATATAAAATTGACATCGCTAAATCTGATAACTCTATTGAATTTCTATATACAAATTTAGCTTGAGCTGCTAATCCATTTTCAAATAGGAATTTAACACCAATAAGATTATTCGTTAAATGAATTAGTAATTGAGAAAAATATCCTTTATTAGTTAACTCACTTTCTTCAATTTTAAGCTCTGGGCTATTTGCGAGCATTATTTGAGTAGCACATATATTCCAGAGTATTAAACAGTCAATAGTTAATTTATATGTTTTGTATTCGGAGTAGAAGAAATCTTTCAGCTCATTTGATTCCTGTTTCTCACTAAAAAAAGAATCAAACGACTTGATAATATTATTAAGTTCATGAATATTAAATTCATTATTAACTCCTATGGAAATATTATCTTGAAGATATTTATATGTTTTAATCATCGTCTTTTTTTCAACCTTGCCGTGTTATGGGCTGGTTTTTTTGTAGTTAATCTTAGTCAACTCATTAATTTTAAGAAAATATTTTGGATAAATTGGCTTAGCAGGATTAAACTCCCTAGTTGTAAACAGACTTGCTTTTGTAAAGATTAACCAAACTAGTTCTGAGCAATATATTTTTTTATTATCAAAATTATTGAAATCATAGTCAAAGGGCGCCTGAATATTCTTATAATTAATAATTGCATTTTTTAGCTTAAGATTGCGGTCTGAAGAAATATAATGGCATCTAAGAATCGTAAAATCACTTACATTGCTTAAGTTAATAAATGTTTGTAAGTTATCATATCTAATACCATTTGATTTAGTTCCATCAGGCGTTGAGTGTAAAACAAATACATTATTGTTTTCTTTTATAATTACTCCAATATGAGAATAATCCTCCATTCTAAGTTTTAATAGACTGATTAACTTACTTTGCACAGACTGACCTTTCGATAAAATAATATCAAAATTCTCAATCTTGTCTAAATCTATCTCATCAATAGATATTATCTCCCTATTACCAACGAAAAAGTAAAGAATAAAGACAATTAAAACGAATCCAATTACCTTAATGTGTTCTCTTTGTCTCATTTGCATCAATAAAATAGCCAATTACCAAACCAATTATTGCAAAAATTACTACGCTCAATAAAACGTTACCTATTAAATCGGAATTATCAACAATGTCTCCGAAATTTTTCAAATAGCCACCCATTCCACCTACTTTAGCTTGTACCATTTCGGGCTGAAAATAATAACTCAATGGTATACCTAAGATACCCCCTAAAAATGCAAATGTTAATTTCTTTCCTCCTCCAGTAGAGTTAGGTTTTCTGACTTCTTTCTTTAATTCCTTAAATTCAGTTTCGGTTTTTTTATCGATGCTGCCATCTTTGGTCGCGCCGCAATTCCAGCAAATATTATAACTATCTTCAACTTCCTCTTTACATCTTTTACATTTCCATACTCCTTCGGTGGTACTTTCAGTTTGAGCTTCTATTTCTGTTTCTTTTTCGAGAAATTCTCCGCAGTGTTTACATTTAATGGCTTCGATTCTGATTTCCTCAGCGCAATAAGGACATTTTTTTGTTTCCATAATGTAGATATTTATTTGTTAAACTTGCCAATAACACTGTATATCCACAGAATTGTGGATATATTCGCATTAGCCTGAGTGTGCTGTATTCGTTAAAACACTGATTGAGTGAAATGTATATAATTCGTGTTTCATTGTCGATAGTAATTAGGTAGAGTTTAAAAATGAATCGCTTTGAATTGAGAATCAGCTTTAGGCTTCGTAATCAAATTTATGATATTCGTATTAAAAATCAATATTGTCCAGTGGATTTTTTATCTGATCGAACCCTTTTGTCGTGATATGGGTGTAAATCTTGGTGGTTTTGCTGTTTCCGTGGTCTGGTAAGCCCTGTATGTGTCTTATTGTCTGTATTGATTCAAATTTTCGATCCTGCTGTTGGCGCTATGCACCTTATAAATGTTAAGCCGCATAGCGGTAATCGTATGACAGAACCCTGCTTTTGAGTGTCTCAGAGGTGTCTGTTCTCTAATGTCAGGAGCTTACTCTCGAATGTCAGATGCCTGTTCTTTAATGTCAGAAGCTTACTCTCGAATGTCAGTATTTTTATAGCGGGCATTTTATTACTTTGTTGCACCTATAAAAAACAAAAAGAGCCAGATGTTAATCTAACTCTTTTATTATCAATTGAGCGGGAAACGGGGGTCGAACCCGCGACCCTCAGCTTGGGAAGCTGATGCTCTACCACTGAGCTACTCCCGCTT
>CALGIG010000075.1 GCA_937915865.1 uncultured Prolixibacteraceae bacterium
GAGATATAAACAACTCGTACCTAAGAATTTAAATCTGTTAAAGTAGAATTAAATTCAAATCGCCACCATATCGTTTGACTATTCTTGCATCAGGGCCATTGGGTTGAGTAGTTCCGCCTAGTAAGTTCACGATAAAACCAAAGTTGGGAGTAAGTTTAGAAACAATATGCGAATTCACTTCCCATACATCATGTGCTGGTGGAGCGGCAAGTGGATAAGCAGTACCATTTGCCGAGTATCCGGTAGTAGCGTCCATTATGGTAGGTTGATGGCGATACACAAAATCTATACATGCTGCCAGTGTAGCATCTTCCTGAATGTCAGCATCCCATTCCCACATCCAGGTTGCAGGTGTTGGATCATAACCCAATAATAATTCTCCGGCAACTGTTTCCCGGTTACCTCTAACTGAGAAAGGATCATTCTTGATGTTTCTTGAATGCCCAATAACACCGGTTTGTATATCAACCGCTCCTTCAGGTATTGCTTCCACGAATGGCTTTTGATATAAAAAGTTAGGTGCAATTTGGAATTTTCCCAGATTTAACAGAATCCCAGATAATACATTATATTGGTTCCCACTTCCTGAATCTTTCAATCTCCATCCGGTAAATGTTTTTGTCCAATCGGCTCCGCCTTCGGTTACCAATCCTTTGGCCGCACCTTGAAGATACCAGTTAAACCGTCCTTTCTGTACAGTAAATTTAACTTTTCCTCCCCAGTTATCTTTTGAACCAATCTTATCCTGGTATAATCTTTGGTTATCGGCATCCCATACGTTGAACGACATACCGTTCAATGGACTACCAGCCCAAATGCCACCTACTTCGACCCCAACAATGCTCAGGTTTGTTTTAGCATACAAAGTGGCTTTACGTGTTTGTTGTTGTGGTTGTACCTGGGTTGAAGTACTGGATGCTTTTCTATCCAAATCTTCCTGGTATATTCCGGCAAATGTATATTTACCAATTTTTTTCTCGTATTTTGCCAAAACAGCCGGGTTGGCTCCCCACCAAAGTTCAGGTCCAAATGCGACTTTAAAACCATCAATTGATTTTTTTCCTGCCACCTCGAACCCAAAGGGTGCTTCACCGTGATAAATATCGAGGTTAGGCCCATAATTAGTTTCGGGATATAATCCGAAGAAGTCGCCTTCGTAACCCCAATGGAAATGACCGGTGCGGTAGAATCCTTTCAGGTTATACCATTTAGTATCCCAGCTATATTCAGCATGGTAGATACCAATATGTTTGGCTAAATTCACATCATATTTATCACCACTAGTGGTTGTTGTTATTGCTTCTCTTGCTTTATTTTCATAAAAGATTTCGTCAATAGCATTCTTCGCAACGTTCCCGATAACGTTCAAAGTTACATTGGCATGTACACTTTCTGCGGGTTTTGCATCAAAGCCAAGATAATATGACTCCATGTGGTCAAAACCTAATTTGTTGGGGATAGCTGTTTCTGAGGCATTTTCTGAAGAAGGGGTAGTTATATTTTTACCACCTGTGCTAAACGTACTAATTTCACCGCGAACACTTAGGCTGTATTTTTTTGATTGTTCATTGTCCAGCAATGCTTTACTGCCCTGAGCCTGTAACAAATTGTTTTGTACTTGTATGGTGGAGAAATAATTGTTGAGTGATTGTTGACTGGCTCCCGGGGCATAAGGATTATACTTATGCGCTTCTTTCAGTGCAAAATAAGCTGCCCGTGGATATAGCTGGTATAACCCGCGATCGTTGGTTTCGCCTTTTGCGCAAATACCAAACCATTCTTCATTCATGTTGTTTTCGCCAGGTTTATAATCGAACAGATACCCACCGTTTACCCACGAGGCATTGGTGTTGTGAACTTCCAAATCGATGGTTTGTTTATATTTCCACCATCCGTCGCTAAACTGAAAAGTAAAACCGCCAATTGAATTGCCCGCTTTGCCCATTCCGGCAGCGTTTTGATAAATTTCTTTCCAGTTTGCTAAATCATAGAGAGCCTGTGATTGCTGGTCTTCAGTATTGCTTTGTGCATTAAAAGCATCGGCACCAAATTCGGTAAACATAATGGGCTTATTAGTAGCGCCTTTAATCTTTTCGAAGATGTCGCCAAATGAGATACCCCGGTAGCAGTTAATCCCAAGTATATCAACATCTTTGCATTCTTTGGCAATTAAATCGATAAACAGGGCATCGCCATTACATATAGATACCAGGTGAGAAGAATCGATTTTCTTCATTTCGACTACTGCCTCATTAAATAATTTGTACAAATGGTGCGCGCGAACAGTTGATTTACGGTCTTCCAACGGGATATTTTCGGTTTCGGCCCCTTCCCAAAATAATCCGTAATTATTCTCATTTCCAAGCAAATAAATCAATACTCCAGGGGTGTTTTTGTATTCTTCGGCCATTGCCTTTACTTCTTTTAGAAGTAATTCGCGGGTGCGTGGGTCGCTATATTCGGTGTTTCCAACCCATTTCCCATCCAGAGTAAGGCCATAACGGCCAAACGAATGGTTCAATATGGTATATATTCCATATTTTTCATAGATATATTGTATCCATTTGGGCTGAACACCGGTATATTGCCTGATTGTATTCACCCCCATGTTTTTCAAAAGGGACATTTCGGCATCGAGAGCGGCTTTTATCACATCATCTGGTTGTAGCCATAAGCTGTAATTATAATTGGCACCAATGGGAAAATAATCCCAATTCATACCATTAATCATAAAGTCGCTTCCGTCAACAACCATTTTAATCCCTTGATCGTTTTTCACAACCGATATTTGGTTTACCTGAGCAAACACGGTTGTGGCAAAAAGACAAGAAAGGAATAAAAACAAATTTTTTTTCATAGTGTTTTTCTGATTAGTTTATGATTCAATTCCTATTATTCAATATAGTTTCGGTCTTTCCTGGATTGTGAAATAGATTTTGCTGCCAGTTTAGGACTTCGGTCAGCTTTATATAAACCCCAATGCTTTTCGGGTTCCAGTGGTTCCGGTGAACCTTTCCATGGTTCATCAAAAGCTTCGAATACATAGACCATGATACCTGTTTTTTCGCTCCAATTCATTAAATCGGTGAAATATATTCTTTGATTTTCTTCGCTTACATTGGCTGGACATATTCCTCGACCATTTGAGCTGGTTGCCCAACCGGCTTCGGTAATGATCACTTGTTTATCAGGATAAGTATCGGCTACCATCCGGTAGTTTTGTATGGTATAATCCATTGATTCATGTATATTTTTATATTCCCATACAGGGTAAGTATGGATGGAAATAAAATCAACTTCAGCTGCAAGCGGTTTAAGTTTCGAAATCCAGGGGATATAATTGTCGCAATAGGTAACTGGCTGTTTTATGTTATCCTTGAGCATTTTTACGTATTTTATTACACTGGAAACCGGAACATAATGATCGGTCCAGTCAACGCAAGCTTCGTTTCCAGCTGAAACCGATGTGATTATTTCAGGATATTGGTTGGCAAGGTCAATCAACTTCATTATTTGGGTATAATTCCTTTTTTTATTGGCCATTAATTCTTCTTCAGAATATGTTCCTCCCCATGGGCATCCAAAGTTATTCATCTCCGCTACAATATAAACTCCCTGCATTACTTTAAAATCAAGCTTTTCCTGGGCTATAACTTTCAAAACTGTTTCAGCATGAGGGTCACAGTCGTATAGACGAATAAATTTCCAGTGCTTGTTTAAAATAAGCAAATCTTCTTTGATTTCACTGTAACTAGGCGTTAATCCTCCTGGTTGCTGCCCTTCCCTGAACCCAGAGTAACAAATTGCTTTTCCTTTATTGGAATATAGTTTCATTCGATAATCAATTGTCCTGTTAATTTGAACCTTTAAAATTTCATTTTTTCGTTTTTATCCCAGATTCCCCAGTATGCCCCAACATCACCTTCTGCTCCAATTTTCCATGACTCGTCGAACGAAGAGAAATAGAAAATATCGATATCATCGGCTTTAGACCATAGTTGTGTATTAATGAAATACTTCCGGGCATTTTCGTAAGTCGAATGTGCTCCAAAAATACTCTTCCCCTGGCTGGGCCATCCTGTTTCTGTGATAATCACTTTCTTTCCTTTTCCTGCATTTAATGCTTGGTAATACATATTTTGCATGTACACCAATGAGTATTCGAAACTACATCCTTCCCAGAATGGATAGCAATTTGCCAGAATGATATCGCACATTTCGGTAATACGTGGTTTTGCTGAAAATTCGTAGTATGCGTCGACATAACCCACTGGAATGGTTGCAGGAATAGCCTCTTTGACGCGATTGATATAATTAATTAATTCATCTTCAGTCAGGTCATTACGATATAAAACCTCATTTCCCACAGCGGCAATATCGACATAACCTTCTTCTGCAAGCTGAATCAAACCAGCTATTTCACGTTCATTGATTTCATTTTCTTTTCCCAGCCAGGCCCCAACAAGGGTCTTTATTCCAAATTCTTTTGCAATCATTGGCACAAGCTCGTTCCCATCGGTACATGAAAAAGATCGTACCCATTTGGTATAAGGGCTTATTATTTTCATTCTTCGACGAACTTGCTCTTCGGTGATAATGTCTCCCGGTTTTTGTCCTTCTTCGTACAAACTAAAACAAAACCCGTGCACACCATTTCCCAGCATTTCGTGAAACAAATCGTGAATTTCTTCTTCTGTCTTGCCCGAAAAGTCAAGCGATCCGGTCAACGATAATTTTTTTTCTATTCTGTATGACATATCCCTGAAAATGTTAAATGTTAATTCTTTTTATTATAGTCTGCCACGACGACTGACCAGTTCATCTCTGATTTCTCTTGCTTTTTTCTCAGTAATATCGTATTTCCACATTACTAAAATGGCTAAGATACCGGCAATTGCGGGTATGCTAATGTCGGCTAACCGAAGCGACGTTATTGTTTGTTCGGTTTGTACCTGTACATTTTGGTCGAAACCTACCACGCTCAGAATGACACCACTTAAAAATAAAGCCAGCGATGTTCCAAGTTTAACCATCCACCAATATACTGCACCAAATAGCGCTTCTTTGCGTGGCATTCCGTTAAGGAGTTCATCGTAATCGCATACGTCGGCAGTCATCGACATCATTAGAGTAAACAATCCGCCAATTCCGAACGACATTAATGGCAAAGGCATAAACATTAACCACGGCAACCCTGGGTGAAATCCCCACCATTTTAAAACATAGCCGAAAATGGATATAAGTGTGGACACAATAAAAGCATTACGTTTACCTATTTTAGTTGACATAGATGTAATAATAGGAATAACCAGAACAGCAGTAATGATAGCGCTTACTGTTCCAAACCAGGCAGGCCATTGTCCTGCTGCCTGTTGGTCTCCTTTAAAGAGATAGAAAATAACGATAAAGAATGCAAATTGTGCCACAATTTGAAATCCATTAAATACCAGGAAGGTAGCTCCGCATAGTCGGAGGAATGGTTTATTGGTTACTGTCTTTTTTATGTCTTTAAAAAAGTCCTTAATATTAGTAAGTAATCCTTTGAATGATAATTTCGATTGTCCTGTTATATGAGTCTGGTCTATTTCTTTGCAGAAAATAGCTGGCATAATACCCATTATTAAACATAAACCTCCAACCCAAACCGATAAGCTTCGGACGCCTACCGGAGCGCTTGGGAAAAGTTGAGGGCGGGAAATTAAAAACCAAAACCATGGTGCAACCATCCATGCCACCTGTCCCATAATTTGAGAAATAGCCATAAGGCGTGTCCGTTCATTGTAATCGGGTGTCATTTCGTAGCCCAATCCAATTAATGGTGCTGCAAATACTGTATAGCCCAAATAAAACACTATGGACATAAGTAAAAAGAATAGAAAATTATAAGTTTCGTGGCTATTCCCAGCTTCCGGAATTTTTAACTGCCACATTAAGATGAAGGCAATACCAACAACAATAGCTCCTCCAAAGATATAAGGTTTACGTCGCCCCCAACGCGAACGTGTGTTGTCTGAGATATAACCCATGATAGGGTCGAGAATAGCATCCATAAACCGGGGTAGTGCAGCCAGGATTCCTGCTTTGTAGGGGCTCATCCCGAACCCTACTACAAGAAAAAACATAAATACTCCTAAGGCTGCTGGTAATAACTGGTTGGCCAAATTGCCTGCCCCAAAGGCGATTTTTTGTCCGGTTGGGACGACATCTTGAGCAAGTGTTACATTTCGTTTCATGTTGTTTAGTAATTATTAATTTTATTGGTTTGATGTTAGGATTTGCGAATTATGATAGTTTGGAGTGATTGGGCACTTATTGTGACTTGCTTTGATGTATTGCCAAGTATCAGGTTCATGCTTTTGGAAACATCATCTTTATTTAGAATAACCACAGCTATTGATCCATCGGGATTTTGTGCGGCAGTAATATCAAGACTTTCGTCTTGTTTTTTGAAACCGATTCGTTTTGCCCCGGGGCGTATAAATTTGCTGAAGTGTGACATCACATAATAAATAGGTGTGATATAAACTTCATCTTTTTGAGGATCAACCAGAATGGGCGCTCCACACCAGTTTTTAAACCAGTTTGGACCTCCCTGGTTATCCAGCACCATATTCCAGTCAATCCAACCATTTACCCAGTTATTCAAGCAACCAATAATGTCGCCCGCGTATCGGTAAACGGGGACGTATTTAGGATGCAGGTACTTTTTATCTTCAGGGGCCCAATCCCAACCCCAATCTTTTGCTTCTTTTGACCAGTACCATGTGTCATTCTGCCATGCAGGTTTTAGCCCATCTAAGCAAGCTTCAGTCTGTATCAGATATTTAGCTGGGTTTGCTTTGTGCGCATGTTGCAATGCTTCTGCAAAAACATCATAGGTACTTGCATACCAATGTATTGCAATTCCTCCATAATACTTTGAAGATTCTTCGTCCTTATACATTACATCTGCCCAGTTTTTTAATTCATCCCTGTTTTGGTCATATCCTAAGAGTATAACATTTTGATTTTCTGACTTTAATTTTGGCCCTAAATGATTATTGACAAAATAGGTCATTTCTTCAGGCGAGAAATGCATACTTTCCCAGTTATCTCCACATCCAAGAGGTTCATTTTCTACAGTTAATGCCCAGATGTTAATTCCTTTTGCTTTATATGCTTTCAGGTATTTTGAAAAAAACAAAGACCAGGTATCATAATATTCAGGTAGAAGCTTTCCTCCCCTCCAATCTTTGTTGTCTTTCATCCAGGGTGGTGCAGTCCAGGGTGATGCAACTATTTTAAATCCCTGCTTCGATATTGCCATTGCATCTTTGATCATTGGAATCAGGTCGTTCTCGTCTTCCTTTATGCTGAAGTTCTTCAACTCTCTGTCGTTATCAACAGGAGCATAAGTGTAATGGCCCAGTGAAAAGTCGCATGAGTTGAGATGGGTACGTGTTAATGTATAATTAGCACCGTTCTCGCTAAAGTAAGCTTTCAAAATTTTCTCACGGTTTGGCTTGCTTATCAAGTTCAATAAGTAAGCCGACGATTCGGTAAATGAACCCCCAAAACCAGTAATGGTTTGATAAGTTTCTTCAGGAAGCAGATAAAGGTCCGAAATTTTGTTGCTTGCCTCAAATTGATTGATTAACATTAGTTTGTGGCCACTTGCTGAGGTTTCGTAGACCTCAACAACCATTTGTTTTGTCCCTCCAAACCCGGACGTCGAAAAAAGTAACATGATGAGGATTAGAAAATTGATTGGTTTCATTTTTTTTTTTCTGGTTTTTCTTGTGGTTAATTAATTTCAGCTATTATTTTCCCATTCCAATTCAATTTGAACGACATCACCGGTGCGTTCAAAAATCTTTTGGCTTATAGTGTTGTCAATTACAAACGATTCTGAATCAATCACTAATCCGTTAACCATCTTTATGCTGAGCTTATTTTTATCAGAAAGTTTATATACAACCGGAACCTGGCAATAGGTAAAGGCTAATGAATCTTTTTCGAGACTTATTTTCTGCTCTAATGAATTGATGTTTATGTAATTGAAGTCGGTGGGTTGACTAAGAAATTCATTTTTTCGGATGATATAGGGGGCAAAAACCAGCATCCCATTATTAACTGAAACACCCAATTCTCCAAATCGGCTTAAAAGGTCTTCTTTTACCTGACCCGTCATCCCAGGTTGTTTGGCTCCTTTTCCTTCCGGGGTATGTGAATAGGGATCAGTAGGAAAAGCTCCGTACAACTGGGGTGATTTGTGTACACCTATTCCTTCATTAATTTCGTAATAATGAGCAATTAAATTATTAATAACACTGGCATCTTCTTTTCGGCTAATGGCTTTCTGACAACATTCGAGAACAGCGAGCTGTAATTTCGAAACCATGTGCCAATAAATTGAACCTAGTCCTTCGTAACCAAAAAATGTTCCTGAACGACCAGTAAATGCCTTGTGATTAAATACCTTCTCGAAGATAGCTAGTACCAATTCTCTGTCTTTTTCTACTAACTTACTGTAAGTACTGTCAGACAGCTCGGTTAGTGCTTTTCGTAAATCAGTTGCATTCTTGAAGTTTCCATTGAAATGAAAACACTCATTAATGTCTTTTTCAATGATCTTTTGATTGCCATTACTAACTAATTGACTTAGTAATTCTGATTTTAAAATTTCGAATGCCGGAACTTGGTTTTTGTTCATAAAGAGTGGAAGTTCTCTATTGGGGTATAAGATATAACTTGATTGATCGTTTCTAAATAATTGACTTTTTTTCAGACTGTTCAATAAATCTATTGCTTCTTTTGAAGATAAATATCCAGAGCTAAGAACAGCGACCTGTCCTTCAAGCATTTCACTTAAATACGAAACCGTAATCTCGTTGTGATTAACCAAGGTCATCAGGTTATAAGAATGGTATAAGCCATCATTTCGTTTATTTGCCCTGATTGTATGCTCAATGTATTCTAAACTTAAGGCAATCAGGTTGCTTATATTGCCAACAGTGAGGGTTTGTTTATTGCCTGTGAATGTATATTGATAAATTTGTTGCCGGTATTCGCTTCCTGCCTGGGCTAGCCGATCAAGCACTAGTTTCCTTTCCCTGTCGGTTATTTTGCCTTTAAGTAATGGTTTATATTTAGCCAAAGCATTGGATATTTGATTGAAAAAGGCAACAAATTCCTGGGAAACACGAATTTCGCTCAACGTTGTTAATTCGAATTCTTTTTTCAAAAAATTAAGGAATCGCCTTAGATAGAAAAGTGTAACCATTGAAACGCCATTGCCAACTAATGCGTTGTTGGCATCATTCCATTCAGGGCGTTGGGTATTCATCCAGATACCAGCTTCAGGGATGAAGTTTGACAGTTTAGCGAGTAAAGTAGCCAGCAGTTTTTCGGTGAAATTTATATGATGAATATGTCCGTTCACCGTATATAGTAATGCTCCATCGGCGCCTAAATTCTCCTTCTTTAAACGTATCTCATGATCGGCGGCTGCATCGAAAACAATAGTATCTTTTGGGTTTTCAAGTATTTCATGATAACTTTTGATACGATAAGGAACATTTGCATAAACAAAGATGTCTTTATCGTAAAGGCTTTGTAATTTTTCAGGATTGTGACATTCGAATTGTTCCAGAAGTTTTAACAGGTATATTATCTGGTGATCGCCCCAATAGCCAATGTACGACCAAGGGTTATCAGGCTCAATTGTTTCCCAGTCGAACCCGTCTTTTGTAATCCGATAGGGGTTGTATCCGTCAAAAGTTGAAGCATTCAGAAATTTCAGAATCATACTTTCAATAAATCCCGGATATGAAAGAGACAAGGCTTCCCAATTTTGGAATATGTCTCTCCAGTTTCCTTCATAATCAAGTATTTTTGAACCATCGAGTTCATTGTGCGTATTGATTGAAAATTTGTTCCAGGGACGACTGGGGTCACCGTGCCTGCGGCTAAATTTTAATGGCATGTATTCGATACTCAGCCGATGAAAATCAACATCATTTTGTTGTGTAACTATGTCTTTTAGGTTATTGTATGAAAAGACCGGAGGTAGCTTTTTTATTGTCTTCTCAACCGATTTAAAAACTGAACAATTGGCTTTCTCCAGATAATTATAAAAGTCGAGTTGCTCAATCTGGTAGTTGTTGTCGAAAATGCCGCCACGCATAACGTTAAAAAGTGTATTGGAAAAATGCCGGCCATTTCGGAGTTTATCTGCGGTAAGTTGTAGCCCATCGGATGCTGCTATTAGTGCAATAAGGCGTCCAGTACCTTCATTAATATCATTGTTAATTAGTTGCCAAAGGTTGATATTGCTGGTTATTGATTGTGAAATCCCAACAATTGAGCTATAGGTTTGATTGACATTTGCAACAATCATCCATCGCTTTTCAGTATAGGCTTCCAATTCAACCTGGGCATTGACAAGGTATGCCCCTTTTTCGGCCTTCACATCTAATTCTTCCTTAATAGGTAATCCACTTCTGAAGTTTTTCAGTTGGCGCGTCGAAAACAGATAATTTGCATTTTCAAGCCCAAGCGACCATGCTATGTTTGCTTTAAGTGCTTCGCTGGGTTCAGCTTTGTCAACAATAATGGCACTTAATGCGTAAATTCCCAGGCCTGATGTTTTAATTAATTCGCTTCTTTTGTAAGCATCAACCAGGTTACTTGTCGAATTCTGAAGGTCGCAGGCCACACCATACGGCATAATATTTTGAATACCATCAAGAATAGAAATACTTAGTTTTCTATCAGTTAAATTGATGAGTTTTGATTTTCGAATAAAACCATACAGGTTACTTACGCACCATTGATAACTGAAACTTAATCCGAGATCATGGTTTATTTCTTCGAAAATGATACTATTTCCATAGATATTCTTGTATAGATTACGACTTATATGATAAATTCCTTCATATTTGTTGGAGAGAGGTTCCCATAACGACTGTTTTTGACCGTTATCAACAAGAAGGATAGTTTTACTTCCGGTATTTTCAGATGATTCAGTTATTTTGTCGTCAGTGTAATATGGGAATAGTGCAAAGTCGGCATTTTTTCTGCCTGCCGTTATTCCTCCGTTGCTTGATAGGAACATCCAGTGATTTGAATCGCTTACAATACTCATGAAAAACGGAGGTATTTCATCCACATCGGAGATCATGTAATAGTCGTTTCCATCAATCTTTGTGAACTTACTATTAGCTTTATTGCCTTCAATTGCTGAAAAAAGATTATTGCCTATATACAAGGAAGTGTGTTCGTTCATTTTGCACAAGTTTATGTTTGTAGTTGTTTCTGATTCAAAACTATGAACGCTTGTATAGGCTCGCAAAAAAAACGCCTATACAAAAAATATACAAGGCAAAACTTTTATTTTTAATGAAATTATTCTTGAAAATTCAAGGTAAGTATTTGTATATAAATTATTTATAAAATATTGTTTCTATTTTAAAATGTAGAATAATTATGTATGAAAACAAGAATGTTTAGTTAATGTTAAGGTAATGTTTAAAGAAGGTATATTGTTTAAAGATTCAGTATATACTCAGTAAGGTTCTGTTCGTGGTCAAGTTCCATCTTTTTCCGTAACCTAAATCGTTTAATTTCTACACTCTGAGACGAAATATTCAGCATTGGGGCAATTTCTTTCGACGACAAGTTAAGCCTAAGATAAACACAAAGCTTTAAATCGTTAGGGGTTAAGGCAGGATGTGTCTCTTTTAATTTCTTTAAAAAATCACGGTCTGTTTTGTTGAAAGCTTCCTGAAACACTTCCCAATCGCTGTTCCCATTCAGGTTATCTTCTATGATTTTTAAGGCCGATACAACATTCGGATTTTTTTGTTTTAGCTCAAGCTCAATCTGGTTTAATAGCTCATTTTTTTTGATTATAGACATTGCCGATGTGACTAGCTCCTGACTTTTTGTTTCAATCTCGTTTTTTAGGTTCTCATTGCGTAGTTTTATCAGATTTGCCTCATTTTCAATTTGTAACATTAAAAGCTCTTTTTGTTTTTCGCATTCAATCTTTTGTTCTTGCCGGCGATACCGTAATTTATATATGTAGTTAATCGAAGCTACCAGGGCCATAAAAAACAGAAAATAGAATATTATTGCCCACATCGATAAATACCAGGGGTAAGCGATTGAGAAAGAATAGCTGGCAACATTGGATGATATATTGTTCCCTATTTTACCTCTTACCTTGAACGTATAATTTCCGGGAGGTAGGTTTTTAAATGCAGCAATTGGGTCTTCACTCCAGGAACTCCATTTGTTGTATAGCCCTTCTAATTTATATTGATACTGGGTTTGAAAAAAACTACAGTATGCCGGTAGATTAAACTTAAAGCTAATGTTGTTTTCGTTTGAATCAAACCGATACGATTTTTCACTGTAAGGTACCGGTTGGGTGATTCCATCTATCCTGCTTTTTAAAACCGAATTAATCAGAACGGGATATTTTTCTTCTATAATTTTATTCAGATCGAACAAAATGTATCCACTGGTACTGCCTGTCAGATAGGTATCGTGATTTAAGGAGAGTATATTTTCATATCCAACGACATTATTCCTCAACGAAAATGGTAAGGGTATGTGGGTTACAGTTAGGTTATTATCAATTAATCCCTTCGAGAACATCAGGATGTTCCGGTTGGTGAATGCCCAAAGTCTTTGACCTTCATCATTAATTAGTTTCCCCGAAGAATATGAATCGTTGATAAATGCCAGTCTTGTAAGTAATGTATCTTTTTGGAATTGCTTTTTTTGTTGGTCATAGATATAAAAGCCAGAATCTCCGAAGTAGAATAATTTTCCATTATATGTTGCAATGCTCGATTTAAAGCTTCGGGGAGCACTTGTTTCAAAGGATACTTTCTCAACTTTTCTGAAATCGGCTGCTACTTTGAGTCGAATAATGCCTTGATATTCATGGTTTATGAATATTTGATTGTCTGGTAGTATTTCAAAATATCTGCATGATACATCGAATCCTTCTATTTTGTTTCGGTATTGCCAGTGATTGTTGATTTTCTCCAGAATATGTAATCCTTCGAAATTGCCCTGAATGAGCAGATTATTATTGTTAACGGTTTTTATATCCCAACTTCCCAAAACATGACTAATGAGGCTGGCTTTATTGCCGTTAATCAAAAATGTTCCCGAATTATGGCAGCAGAATAATTCGCCACGAATAACTTTCAAATTCCAAACCTGACCTTTTGTGTTTTCTATGAGTTCAAATTCACCTGGTTCCCCGAACCGCTTAGCAAACAACCCCTGGTTTGTTCCTAAATAAAGATAACCGTTATGAAAGGAAGCCGTATATATCGAACCCAAGTTACCGTTAGTATCATTAAAAATTTTAAAGAACGAATTCCTGTTAATGACACTTATTCCGTTATCCAGCCCAAGCCATACGTTATTATAGCTGTCCTGAAAAATCGAAAGAATGGTGTTGTTCTGAAGTCCTTTTGTTTTGTTGATGTGTTCCAATATTTCACCTTCTGACGATAAATGGAAAATACCGTTGGCTATCGTTCCCAGAATAAAACTGCCATCGTTTAACTGTAAACTGCTATAAACACTTAACTTGTCGAGAATCGCTGAAGAACCTGTTTGCCATTTATCGACTATTTCATTTTTCAACGAGAAAAAACCTTTATCCTGGGTCTCAACCAGTAATTTGTCGAAATATGGGAAAATATTGATAATGATATTCTCTTGAAACAATGTTGCTCCTGAAACCAGTTTGGGCTGACCATTTTCAAGTTCAAAAATTCCTACATCTTTCTTTTGAAAATAGAGTTGATCGTTGACTTTGAAAATTTTTGTCAGATTTGGAATTGATGTAATGATTTGATAGCTATCCTTTTCTTTATCGTAAATATATATGCTGTGCAACGATTGAAACAGAATCCACTGGTGGTAAAATACAATTTTCCAGAATTGTTCGTCTTTCTGAAGTTTGTCTTTAATCTTTTCACTAAGTGAAGTATATTCCAGGTTTTGAAATTTATCTTTTTGCCAATAACCAAACTCCATATAACAACCGGTGTAAATTTTGTTCTCCTGAACATTTACCGATCTCATAATTGTATGGTTTGGTGTTGGATATAGTTTCCAACTGGCGCCATTATATTCAATAAGACCTTTGTTGTTGGCGATATATATATTGTTATCGCCTGATTGGCAAATAGCCCAGTTTTGAGTTTCGCCCTGATAGGTTTCCGGTGGAAAATTATAAATAGGTGGCAATTCTTGGCCGTAGGCCATAGAGAAAGTTAGTGTTAACAACAATACGATTAGACGTGGCATTTAAACAAAATTTATGCTAAATAAAAGTTTAATTATACATAAAATTAATATTTTTTTACTAATGCTTTCAAATTTAATAAAGTTTTTAAAAACAAGTAATTGAAAAATCAAGTCTGTTAATTAAAATATTTTTGATATTTAACTATATGTCAGTTTGTTTGAAGATTGATTGGTTCTATTTGCTTATTTTATTGTTTCAAGGCTCCATTTGTCAAACCACTTAATTTCTGGCTTGTCGCCTGTCATTTGTAATGGTAACCAGATATATCGAGAATCTTCGAGATTGGTTTTGTCCCATCTATCTGCCATAAAGATGAATAAATCAGTCTTCCCGCTAACTGGAAGTACATAAGTACTTTGCGAAGTGAATGTTTTGTCAGCGTTTTTGCCAACGCATGGGTTACCAATCATATTCCAATTTCCTAAAACTGTTTCAGCAACGGCATAACTAGCTGCGTTAGAGTCCCATCCTGTGCAGCCGGAGGTAATAAGATAATATCTATTGTTATGTTTAAATACTGCCGGTGCTTCTCTGCTCTGATCAATAAAAATGCGTTTTTCAGTTCCCGAAGGTTTCATGTAATCGTCGGTAAGCAGGCTAATGTGCATAGTAGCATTGTTTTCTGATGAGAAAATTTGATAAGCTTTGCCATCGTCGTCTTTAAAAAGCGTCATATCGCGGCTCATCTGATTGTTTGGCCGAACACTGCCTTGGTAAGTATACGGGCCTTCTGGTTTATCGCTTATTGCAACTCCTGCGCGGGCATACATGTAATCTTCAGAGTCGATATGCATCCACATTACAAATTTTTTGGTTTTTTCGTTGTAAATTACTTTTGGTCGTTCTATTACTTTACTGAAATGAATATCGCTTGATTTATCAGTTTTATTGGGTTGAAGCGCTACTCCTTCAAATTTCCAGTCGAGCAGATTTTTAGAAGAATAGCACGAAATGCCACCGGCATCGGTACGATAACATTCCCAACTGGTAATGTATGGAACACGCCAGGTTTTACCGTTTTTAATTTCTCCGTACCAATAATAAGTACCATTATGGTATAAAATTCCACCGCCATGTGCATTTATTGGCTTCCCGGTGGTATCCGTCCATACCATTCCCGGTGCGAAATTTTTGGTTGATAAAGGCTGGCTCTTCCCATTTACTGTCACTAAAAATGACATTATTATCATAAGTAAAGCTGGTTTTTTCATTTAGGTAATGGTTTACTGGTTATTTTGAATATTGTTGAATGACGTTTAAAATGCTTCGTTGGCATACTTTACAGAAAACATTGTGCCGAGTGTACATGATACAATCCAATTGTGGCCGGTATAATCCGGTTGGGTTGTAATTGGCCCCTTCGAAGGCTCCAACTTTATCTTTATATTTTTCAGTTACGAAAAATTGGTTTTCCTTATTCATCTGGCGAATGAAAAGGTCTTCCATTACGGTTTCGGGTAAATGATTGGCGCGGATACTATCACGTTCTTTCTGGATGCTATACCCAAATGTGTCGAAAGCCTTTTTCTCCCATGGCGTAGGTAATGGAGTGTCGTTATCAACCAAATCTTTCCATTTCAGGTTTTGTTTATCAAAAAGGGCGGTAACATTTGTTTCCCAAGGTTCAACAGTTATTTTAGGTATTTCGTAAGCAACTGCCGAAGTGTAATATTCGTCGGCTAGGGCAGCAATGTGGTGTCCCATCTCGTGTACCATGATGTATTCTGAAAATTTATTGTCAGCCGAAACGGTAGTATATAAATTGTATATTCCACCGCCACCATAAGTGCGTTCGTTGATCAGGATAACCATTAAATCGTAAGGAACAGCTGAAGCTACATCGCGAACGGTTTTGTTATCGAATGTAAGGGCATAACGTTCAGAATCGAAAGTGCTGTAATTAACCGAAAGAGGCGAACGCTTGTAAACCCCATGGTGTGGCTTGTTTACACCCGATTGTTGAGCTGGGGTTTCTACTGCACGTATATTAATATTTTTACTTTGCGATTTAAATGGCTCAGTACTTAAAAGGGCATTTGACAGACGTTTGGCATCTTCCCTGAATTTTTTCATTCCGGCAGTCGAATATCCGTCGCCCAAAATTACAATATCAAGTTTTTCGCTGGCTGGGCCATTTTCTGTAATTATGTCAATTTTTTCGTTGTGGATAAGGTCGGCTGGAATAACCTGACGGCTGGCAGGATCAATATCTGTATTCCATATTTCTTCAAATTTATTTACCGAATTTCTTTTTTTGATGATTACTGTTACCGGTTTTAGCGGCCAGGGGAAGCGCAACGATTCGTGAAATGTGCCTTTCACTTTATCAGCTTCGGGCGTTGATTGCCACTCGCCAAAAATGGAAGCAAACCCTCTGGAATAGAGTAAAATTCTGGTTTCTTTGTCGATAACTTCGAAAAAGTACGGCCCAAGCTCTAGTTTATCAATTAAAATTGTTCTACTACCGCTCCAGATTCCATCTGACAATGCTTTATCCACCGAAAAAACCTCATCATGGGCCGTGCCGGTATGATAGTAATCAAGTCGCATGGTTTTATCATGAAACCATTGGCCGAATGCTACATTGCCTTTATCGATAGTTTCTGTTTTAACTATTGTTTGTCTGGCGGCGGGTTCAGCAGTTTTTACTTGTGGCGCACGACACGAAAAAATAAACATTGATAAAATAAGAACTGATGTAATTCGTCTCATAATGCGGGCTTTTGAAAGGAACAAGTTTAGCAATAAAATACCGGTTAGCGATTGTTTTTTCCTGCCAATGTAAATTCAATGTTAGATTGTAAGTGATTTTAAGGCTCCGAAGTTGAACAATCTATTTCAGAATTTGTAATAGTTATATTTTTGTAACCATTATAAAAACTGAACAGTTAAAATGGATAAATTAAAAGTTGACCTTATCGCGGAGAATATTATTTCGGTGTATCCTCTGTTGTATAAAACAATTTCAAGGCCCATAAAACATCAAACTGCGGTAACTCCTGGTGGAATGTTTGTATTAGGCACTTTAAAAAGAAATGGAATGCAATCCATGTCGGACATAGGGAAATGCCTGGCAATGCCCAAGCCGCATGTTACAGTTATTGTAGATAAACTGATTGATGAAGGATTTGTTGAACGGCAAAATGATCCTAACGACAGGCGAATCATCAATATTTTGATAACAGATAAAGGGATGGACGTTTTTCATGAAATTAAGAAAACCCTGGCTGAGAATATGAAAATCAAACTTTTAAACCTGACTGAAGAGGAACAGGATATACTTTCGGTTGCCTCACAACAGGTAAAAGATATTTTATTGTCAATACTATCGAAAGAATAAACCTTTTTTGGAAAACAGATTAAAGAAGAAATTATGGAAAACAAACATGTTAAAAAAGAAAAGAGCGGAAAAGTTTACATACCGCTAATTGTAGTGATTGCTTTAGTGCTTGGCGGGGCAATTTATTGGTATATCGATTATACCAAATACATTAAAACTGATGATGCAAAGGTTGAAGCTGATTTTGTTTCGGTTAGCCCAAAAATACTGGGCCGCATCAGCCAGTTGTTGGTTGACGAAGGTGCAACGGTGAAACAAGGACAATTATTGGCTGTATTGGACAGCACCGATATGCTTGCCCAGAAAAACCAGATTGTTACAGCCAAACTACTGGCAGAAACATCGGTTACCCAAGCTCAGGCAAAATACCAGTACGACCTTAAAAATATCAAGGTTCTTGAGGTTGGCTTAGCAAAAGCGCAGGAAGATTTTGATCGTGCAAAGGCCCAGTTTGCTGGCGATGTTATTACGAAAGAACAATTCGAGCACACTAAAAAAGCGCTTGAAACGTCACAGGCCCAACTCGACGCTGCTAAATCGATGGCTAAGGTATCGGCTACCCAGATTAAAAGCGCTGAGGCTTCAGTTGAGAATTCGCAGGCTCAGATCAATTTAATTAATACGCAGTTAGGTAATACTAAACTGTATGCTCCAAGCGAAGGTACAATTGGCAAACGCTGGTTGATGCCTGGCGATGTTGTGCAGCCGGGCCAATCGATATTCGCCATCATTAACGACAATAAACTGTGGGTTAGCGTTTTTCTTGAGGAAACCAAACTTGAGAATTTACACGTTGGCCAATCGGTAATTTTTACACTCGATACTTATCCGGGAACAACCTTTACAGGGAAAATAACAACTCTTGGTTCGAATACTGCTGCACAATTTTCGTTAATTCCAGCCAGTAATGCTTCAGGAAACTTCACCAAAGTAACACAACGTGTGCAAATAAAAATTTCGATTGATGGTGCGGCTGATGGGAAAAAACTGGACGACTATCGTATTTTATCTGGGATGTCTGCTGTTGTTAAAATCATCAGGTAATGAAAAGACGTATTACACCGTCACATTTACTGCGTAAGAAACTGCGCAACCGAAGTTCGGGTTACCATCCGCAAAACGACAAATACAAGTGGTTTGTGCTTGGCAACATCATGCTCGGAACGTTTATGGCAGTTCTCGACAGTACTATTGTGAACGTGGGCTTACCCAAGATAATGGCATCGTTTGGTGTTGGAATTGATAAAATCGAATGGGTAATTACTGCGTATATGTTGTCGATGGCTGTTATGCTCCCAACTTCGGGATGGTTGGCCGATAAGTTTGGCTACAAGCGAATGTATTTTATGGGATTGTTCATGTTTACGCTAGGTTCGTTGCTTTGCGGCTTGTCGAACGACGAAAACACGCTGATTCTTTCTCGTATTGTACAGGGTTTGGGTGCAGGTACTATTCAGCCATTGGGTATGGCCATTATCACCCGCGAGTTTCCGCCACAGCAACGTGGTATGGCGCTTGGCTTTTGGGCTATTGCAGCGGCTGCCTCTGTATCGTTTGGCCCTCTGATTGGGGGTTACCTTGTCGATAATTTTAGCTGGCAACTTATTTTCGATGTGAATATCCCGGTTGGGATTGCTGCCTTGGTTTTTACCATTGTTATTCAAAAGGAATACATCAACAAAAGTGTGGGAAAATTCGACCTTATCGGGTTTGTTTCTGTCGTGATTTTCCTTCCTGTGTTGCTTTACGCTTTGTCCGAAGGTAATGCTGCAACAAATTCAGCTGGCTGGCATGCCCCTTATATCCTGTTCTGCTTTGCCCTTTCGGTATTGGCCCTGGCAGTCTTTATCACGCACGAGCTTATAACCCAGCACCCGCTGATTAACCTGCGTTTACTGGGCGATTACAATTTTGGCATGGGAAACCTGGTGATGCTCATTTTTACGGTGGGTATGTTTGGTAGTACATTTTTATTGCCTTTGTACTTACAGAACTCAATGGGTTACACCGCCCTTCAGGCTGGCGCAGTTTTTCTTCCGGTAGGTATAATTCAGGGTATGATGTCGCCTATTGCAGGGAAGGTTTCGGATAAGATTAACCCTAAGATTCCCATGATTGTAGGCGTTGGTGTTTTGGGCCTTAGTTTTATCCTGAATTCGAAACTGTCGTACTTAACCGAGCACAATTTTGTGATGCTTTCGCTTTACCTGCGCGGGTTTGCCATGGGTATTATTTTCACCCCGCTGAGTAACCTGATGTTGCTAACCATGCCGCGCGAACACATGGCACAGGCTTCAGGCATTACCAATACAGTACGTCAGGTAGGTGGTAGCCTTGGCGTGGCTATGTTTACAACTTTACTTACAACGCGGGTTAATTTCCATGTTCAAACTTTTGGTACGGCTATTCAGTCGGGTTCGCAGGAGTTTAAAAATGTGGTGACTAACTTAACCCATTTTGCACAGCAGAGTGCCGGAAGCAATTTGGCAACAGCAGCCCAGCAAGGAAAATACCTCATTGTACAACATGTTTCGAAACAAGCCTACATTGCCGGCATCGATGATGACTTCTGGGTAGCCGCTATCATCACTCTTGTGAGTATTGTCCCGGTAATTATCATGAGGTCAAAAAGTAATAAATCAATTGCAAAATCTTAATCCAATGATAGTAAAATTAAACAGATATTTCCGGTTGCTGCTCCTTATTGTGGGTGTATTGGTTGCCGGAACAGCTAAAAGCCAGACGATGCAGGCCGACTCGCTGAGCCTGAACAGCATTATCAGCGAGGTGGTGCAAAATCACCCTGCTGTAAAAAAAGCACAGGAAGACCTGAATGTTTCTGACGCCAAGATTGGTGTGGCCGAATCGTTTTATAAACCTAACGTCGATTTCACTTCGTCGTATTCACGCATTGGCCCTATTTCGTCAGTAACAATTCCTGATTTTGGAAGTTTCAGTTTTGTTCCTCACGATAATTATTCGGCAGGTTTCAACGTTAACCAAACGGTTTTCGACTTCGGAAAGAAAGAGAAGTCCATTTCGTTGGAAAAACAGGGAAAAGAACTTTCGGTACAGGCCGTTGAACAGGTAAAACAGAAACTTTCGCAAGCAGTGATAGCCAATTACTATACGTTGGTTTATCTTCAGGAGGCTTTGAAAATAAAAGATGAGCAACTAAATACACTGAACGAACACCTGGCTTATATTCGGAAAAAACAGCAGACTGGTTCAGCTACTCAGTACGAGATTTTAACCACACAGGTACGTATCTCGGCCATCGAAAACCAGAAGACCGACATTGAAACAGCCCGGTTGGTGCAGGTTGCCCAGTTGAATTCGTTGCTGGGTAAACCCGAATCGACCGAACAACATGTGAAACGCGATTTGAAAGTTGTTGTTCCGGTATTAATGCCCGATACGTTGATGAACAATGCTATGCGCAACCGCGACGAGATGAAAATGGCGCAGGAAAAGGCTAAACTGGCTCAGTTGCGCTATAATCTTACTGGCGCTCAGAACAACCCGGTTGTAAATGTATTTGCGTCGGGAGGTATTAAAGATGGTTACACACCTTATTTATATGACCCGAAATTGAATTTTGCTGCCGGGTTTGGTGTTAAAGTGCCTATTTTCGATGGCAAACGTGTGAAATACAATCTGGCGCAGGCGCAATCGGCTATCCAGTCGAACGATCAGGATACCGAGATTGCCCGCCGTGGTATTGTTAACGAGGTAGTTGAAGCCGAAGCCAATGTTAAAGCTTCTGAGAAAAAAGTGGTACAATCGGAATTGCAACTGAAGCAGGCTACTGATGCTTACGCTTTGGCCAAAGTTAAATTCGATGCGGGAGTAATTACCAACCTCGAACTGATTGAAGGCTCCACTGCCGTTTCGGAAAGCCGTCTGCAACTATTGAAAGCAAAGATAGACTACACTGGCAGCCTTTACAAACTGAAGTCGGCTATTGGCGACAGGTTGTATTAGAAAAAGAAGTTCGAAGTTCCTAACGTTCGGAGTTCGAAGTGATTTAGGTGAAATGAGTTTACAGGGATTCTATTTTTATACGAAGATGGAATCCCTGTTTTTTTATGTATACGCAATTTATTGGAAGCCTAATAGGTTTCTAAACCCAGTTAGGCTTTTACTTCAACTTTTCAAAATTGTATCCCATTTTGTGGTATTAGTCTTCTTTTTGGCCAGCCTCAATAGCTATTGAGATTGACAGGCACTTAAAATTTCTTTCTTTTCAAATACTAAAATCGCATCCTTGTTAGTTTTATTTACGATTGGATTTCAATAATTCATCAAAGACTACCGGTTACCTAAAAATAAGTCAATCAATTCCTGGTAGTACCTTTGGAGAGGCTGGGCCGAAAGGTTCCGGCCTCTTTTCATTTTTAGCACTGGAGATGACAAAATGAATATTTTCAGCACATTGGTTGTCCTCATATTGTCAGGTTTTCTGACAAAAGATGCGCAAGTCTTTATTTGGTTTCAGGTTTGAGGTCAGGCCAAAAAACAGAAACATTATGCAAGGAAACTTTAATTCAATTATCCAGTCGTCCACGCCGGTGTTGGTCGACTTTTTCGCAGAATGGTGCCAGCCATGTAAAGTACAGTCGCCCATATTGCACGAAATCGCCCGCGAACAGGAAGGAAAGCTTCGGGTTATCAAAATTGATGTTGATAAAAATCCTGAAATAGCAAACCGCTTTCAAATTAGAAGTGTTCCAACGCTTGTCATGTTCAAAAATGGAACATCTGTATGGAAAAATTCAGGAGTAATGTCGAAACAACAACTGACAGAAATAGTAAAAACAGTAGCAAACAATCAAAAATAATCTGATGGAAAACAATACAGAAAACCAGGGAATTGTGCTTGTGTCGGAAATTTACCCCGATAATCTGGCTGTATTTCCGCTCGAAAACAGGCCTGTGCTTCCCGGATTAGCCTTGCCTTTAACATTTTTCAACCCTAAAGCCGTACAATATGTCGAACATGCCCTGGAGAAAAACAATGGTTTTATAGGCGTGTCGTTTATCCGGAATAAAAATTCGGCTGATTACATTAATTCGGAATTGTATCATACCGGAACACTTTTGAAAATCATAAAAGTCATTCAGAAAACCGACGACCAGGTTCATTTTTTTGCCCAGGCCCTTACCCGTATTCATTCACGGAAGGAGTTTGTTCGCGATAATATCAAGTTCTGGCAGGTAGAATACGATTATGAACCTAAAGATGTACTTACTCCCGAATTAAAGGCATACACGCTGGCTATAATCAATTCGGTGAAGGAATTGATTAAACTAAACCCGATGTTTCAGGAGCAGATGAAACTGGCTTTATCGCAAATTGGCATGGAAAAACCGGGCTTGTTGATGGATTTGGTCGCTTCGTTCCTTACATCGGATGCCGAAAAGCAGCAATCAATTCTTGAAGCTGTTAATTTGCACGACAGAAGCGAACGTTTGCTTATCCTTTTGCGTGAAGAGATTGAGCTAAACCTGCTGCAGCAAGATATTCAGAAACAAATTGAAGAGAAAATTTCGAAACAGCAGCGCGAGTTTTTCCTGCGCGAACAACTGAAAGTTATTAAACATGAACTGGGACTTGAGAAAGACGATAAAGCCAGCGAACTGGAAACGCTTGAAAAGAAGATTGAACGTTTAAAATTAAGCGACGAGGCCGCTAAGGTTGTCGAAGAGGAAATGAATAAGCTGCGCACACTGGAAAATGGTTCGGCTGAATACCAGGTTTCGCGAACATACCTTAATTGGCTTACCGATTTGCCCTGGGGAATTTTTTCTGAAGATAATTTCGATCTGGCCAAAGCCCGTAAAATACTTGACCGCGACCATTATGGGCTCGATGATGTGAAGCAGCGTATCCTCGAATTTATTGCAACTATCATTAAACGTGGAAAAGTTTCGGGTTCTATTATTTGTTTGGTAGGTCCTCCCGGGGTGGGAAAGACCTCGATTGGAAAGTCGATTGCCGACGCACTGGGCCGTAAGTTCTACCGTTTTTCGGTTGGAGGGATGCGTGATGAGGCCGAAATCAAAGGACACCGCCGAACGTACATTGGCGCCATGCCGGGCAAGCTGATCCAAAGCCTGAAACGGACAGAAGTAGCTAACCCGGTAATTATGCTCGACGAAATAGATAAGATTGGCGTGAGCTACCAGGGCGATCCGGCTGCCGCTTTGCTCGAAGTGCTCGACCCTGAACAAAACAGCGACTTTCTGGATCATTACCTCGACGTTCGCTTCGATTTATCGAATATACTGTTTGTAACCACTGCCAACCAGCTCGACACCATTCCGCGCCCATTGCTCGACCGAATGGAAATCATCAAACTCTCGGGCTATATTATGGAAGAAAAAGTTGAAATTGCTAAACGTTATCTTGTTCCTAAGCTTCGGGAAGAACACGGGTTGAAACCTTCGGAATTGTCGGTAACCGATTCGGCTTTGGTATCGGTGGTTGATGGTTATGCCCGCGAAGCCGGTGTCCGAAGCCTCGAAAACCAGTTGAAGAAAATTATGCGGAAAGTAACGTTGATGCAGGCCGAGAAGGGTTCAGGCAAAATAAATATCAGTCAAAAGAACCTTTCCGAATTTCTGGGTCAGCCAATTTTTACTACCGAAGAATTGTACAAAAAATCGATTTCCGGAGTAACGCTGGGTTTGGCCTGGACAGCTATGGGCGGGGCTACATTGTACATCGAAGCTTCGGGAATAAAAGGGAAGGGCGGCGGCTTTAAGCAAACCGGGCAACTGGGTAGCGTAATGCAGGAATCGTCGGAAATTGCTTATTCGTACATCCGATCAAAACTGGCCGGAGAAAACCCCGAAGCCAATTATTTCGACGATCATTTCATTCACCTGCATGTTCCGGCTGGTGCAACCCCTAAAGATGGTCCATCTGCCGGAATAACGATGGCATTGGCGCTGTATTCGCTGGCTAAAGGGAAGCCAATTAAAAAAGGTCTGGCCATGACCGGTGAATTAACTTTAACCGGAAAAGTTTTGCCCATTGGCGGAGTACGTGAAAAAACAATAGCCGCCCGTCGGGTAAAAGTTTTCGAATTGATTTTTCCGGCAGATAACCGCAAAGATTTTGAAGAATTGCCCGATTACCTGAAAGCAGGCATTACCGCGCATTTCGTGGAGTATTTCGACGATGTGCTGAAAATTGCGTTTTAATAGAAGCAACTGATCCGATGACTTTGAGTCATCGGATCAATTTTTTTATTCAGAACTGTTATTGACAGTTGGTGGAAGACAGGCTATTTTACAAGTTTTGTTTAAAGTATTGGCCCTTTGTGCTAATTGGTAATGAATCTTTCTATGAACCGAGGGCAAGTTTATTTTTTGCTTAAAACACGATTTTCACATCTTCCTTATAGTTCTGCAATGTTCCGTTCAAACTTGCTGTCCAACCGTCAATAAATACCTTACCAGTTGCTGAGCCTGTCGAAGCATTTTTAATGGCGTTTGCGTAATCATCGCTGGTTATTTTCTCGCTGTTGGTTATGTAGTAATGCTTGCCGATTTTGTAAATACAGTCTTTCACTACTTCTTCGGGAACTTGCGTTGGCTCGTCTAGCCCAACGGTGAAAATCATATTGTAAATGCGACTTAAAGCATCGCTTTCATTTATATCAATCGAAATTTGCCCCGTATGATCCACTTTCAATTTTGGCGCTTCTACGCTGTCAAACACTTTAAAACCAATGTCAGAACTATGATTTTTCTGATTGGTGTGATAGATATGATTACTTTCTGCAACTTGATTAAATAAATCAGGTACAACAGGAGAATCATTTGAATCAGATGATTCATGGTTCAGACTGTTTTTTATTTTTTCGCCTGCGCGCCTTAAGCGCTCTATGGTAATGCTCGATATTACCGGTGGCAAATTATTCTCCACACAAAACTTGTAAGCTGGCTTGTCTGCTTTGATAGGTTCATCTATTTGGCACAAAATAAACTTACGATTGCCACCATCTTCAGCATTCAGTTGCATTACTGCGTGTCCTGTTGTTCCTGAACCTGCAAAGAAGTCAAGAATAATGCTGTTGTCTTCTGTATTAGCAAGAGTTAATAATCTTTTTAAAAGTCTCACTGGCTTAGGTCCGTCAAAGGACCCTTTACCTTCAAATAGTGTAACTACCTCTTTTGCCCCTTCTTGGCTGTGACCAACTTCTTCATAAAATAAAATTGAAGTTGGAGCCATTCCCTCAAATTTAAGCTCAGTTAAAAATCTTTTTATTGATGGCACACTATTTCCTTCTGTTCCAAACCAAATTCTGTTTTCCTGGAGTCTCTCGAAAAAAGCTTTTTTCGAGAGACTCCAGCAGCGTCCTGCTGGAGGCTCTACTACACGCCCAGAGGGCGTTGTTATTGGATAATCATTTTCTGCATTGTATGTTTTTACAGATATATCACTAGGTTTCCAAACTCCTCGTGGGTCATTGTCAGGATTCGAATATCTAGCGTTTGCGTCTTCTGTTCTTGATAATCTTCCAATTTTAAAATTGTCAATTGATTTGCTGTAAACTAGCACATAGTCATGGCTATTTGAAATAAATTTTGCATCATTTTTTGGCGAATAAGCCCTTTCCCAAACTAATTCCGCAACAAAATTCTCTTCCCCAAAAACATCATCACAAAGTAGTTTTAGATTTGCCTGTTCATTGTCGTCGATGCTGATGAAAATAACTCCGTTTTTGCTTAATAAATCTCTGGCTAATAAGAGGCGTGGGTACATAAATGCCAACCAACCGTTGTGGCTCTGTTTGGTCTTGAAGCTAAAATCCATTCTTTCAAAATCACTCTCACTTAAATTTGCCAAGCCCAGAACTTCAGCTTCTTCTTTGTCAAACTTGTCGGGGTAAACAAATTCGTCACTGGCGGTATTGTAAGGCGGATCTATGTATATGCACTTGATTTTACCGCTGTAATGGTTTTTCAGGATTTTCAAACTATCGAGGTTGTCGCCTTTCAACACCAGGTTTTGGGTGGTATCAATGTCTTTGCTTAAGCTGGCATTGAGCCGTAGTTCTTTCTCCGTTGTTTGCGCGTATTTAGCCCTTGCAAAGTTACGACCAACAAAATTTAACCCGTAGCCGTTTACCTTTTCGTCAACGGGCAAGGTTAAAAGCGTTTGAACTATGATTTTTGAGATTAACGGATTACTGTGATTTTCCAGGGTTTCTAAATCGTCTAAATTATTAGTCCTGATAAAATCCTGCAACTCCCGTAAGCTGTTGAATTGAGGTAATTCGTTGTTTTCTGCGCCTATTACAGAAAATCCTGCCTGTATAAATTCGTTCATTATTCTTCGTCTTTATTTTTGAAACCCTTGTTTTCTTTTAGCGATTTTACTTCGTCCGACTTCAGCTTTCGCTCCAATTTTTTGATATCTTCTTCGGGAGGTAAATTTTCGGGCACAATGCCACGCGACAACAGTGTATTCCTGACCGATTTGTTATTGGTGATATGCTCTTTCGAAATTTGACCTTCGGTTTTCATCCGGTGCTGTTTGGCATTGAAAATAGTAATTTCGGTTGCAAAATCTTTGGCTTTTAGTAATATAGTAGGCATAAAATCGGCTAACGGTTTGTTTTTAATCCCCCATTTATCTTTCATTTGTTGCGTAGTTCTGTTGAATAAAGCCTGGTCGCCTTTGCTTCTGATTAATGCAAAGTTTTCGTTTCCGCCGGTTTGTTCAAAAATCACATGCGAGAGTTCTTTTTCAGTTTCGGCCAATTTATTTCGGGCTTGCACTCGTTCAATTTCCAGTATTTTTTGTTCAATAAGCTCTGCTTTTCTGGTTTGAACAGCAAAATAGGTTTGAGCAAAAGCAATCTGTTCTTTTCGTGGGTCACCATTTTGAGCAATTAAGTAACAGGCAAAACGGGTAAGCATCACATCATCGATTTCCTTTTTGGCTCCGGAACCAATATCAACCATTTTCCCGACGTCGGCAAAATGGTCTGAAATATTCTGACCCGAAATTTCGCAAGCCGTTTTTGCTTTGCTGATTACATTCTGAAAATTATCCCATTTACCATATCCCAGCAAATGTTGCAAATCCCGGGCTAACCAAAACTCTATTCCATCTTCGGTTACATGCAAGAAATCTTCGAAGTTTTCTGTTAGTTTATAAACGATTTCTGTTTTCATGTGTCTGAACTATGATTTGTTAGATTTTTGTGATTCTAATGATTTGTATTTTTTATTTGTAAGCCTTTTAAAGTTCAGACTGGGTTCACCAAAATTGATGAGCAATCCTATTTCTAAATTGTATGCTTCTAAATAATTAATTGCTTGTGCAAAATGAACATCTTCAAGTTTGGTTATTGCTTTTAATTCAACCGAAATAACGCTTTCAACTAAAAAGTCAACTCTCCGGGTTCCTATTTGTTGCTCTCTATAAAAAACAGGCATTTCAAATTCGCGGTTAAACTCTAATTCCTTTAATCTCATTTCAATTTCTAAAGCTCGCTGATAGATTACCTCCTGAAAACCATTGCCTAATGCCTTATGAACTGCAATAGCGCAGCCAATAATTTTAGAAGTAAGTTCTGAGTATTTGTATTCCTGTTTTATCATAGCAATCATTTAATCCTAAAAATCATAGTTCAGACATTTGCTATCAATGCCGCTAATTGCGTTTTATTGATTCGTTCCTGGAATGAAATTTTAATATTCTCGTCTTTGTAATGCTCGCTCAATGCTTCAAAATACTTTTTGGCAAAATCGATTTTCTCTTTTTCATCTACCGGGATTGCCGTTGACGATTTATAGCCTTTGGCTTCCACGACAAGGAATATTTTGTTGCCTTCTGCGCTTTTGATGGCATAGCAAAAGTCGGGATTGTAATCACCCAACGGAGTTTTAATTTTTAGGCGTGGAAGTTTGCCAAAAATTTCAATGCTGTCAATGTCGGGGTCTTGCTCTACAATTTCCAATTCAAAATCACTATCGTATTCAATCACTTCCTCAAATACCCATTTGGTTTTCAAAGAAAAATCACCTGCAATATCTTTTTGAAACTTACCAATGCTTCCGGTATCCAAATAGGTTTTCCCTTTCTCCGTTTTAAAAACATTTGGCAAAGCTGTTCCGGATATTGAGCCTGTCGAAATGCCGTCATACTTAATATTTGCTTTGAGCATTGCTATTAAGTTCTTGTTGATTATTTCGGAAATTTCCCGTTGGGCTTGCTCGGGATTGTTGCAAAGCATTTTATTCTTGAAATCATCACTCAAAGCATTGAACACCTTTACCACAAATGAAATGGGAGTTTTGGTGTTGTTTGACAACGAACGAACCAACTCCAAATAATCCACTTTGCTTTTGTAGGATACGGTATCGGTTAGCTTTTCGGTTATGGCGCCTTGCTCTCCAATTTTGTTCACGTTGAGTTCGGCGCGAATAGTCTGCAACAAAATTTCAGTAATAGGGACTGCTTCAATCTCTGTTTTTATGTTTTGGATCAATTGGTTTTCCTTTTCTTCACTCAACGTGTCCAAAACATAAAAGGCATTTTTGTTGATAGCATTCCATAAGTTTTGAAACTCTTGCAGGTGCGTTGCCTTTATGAAAACTTTCTTCTTCTCTTTTTTCTTTTCCGCTTTTTGAACGTAGGTGTTTGTGTCGGTTGCAAACAGACTTTCTATTGCTTTTACTTGTTCTTCAGGCAAATTCTGTTCTTTCAGAATGGCAGAAAACTCAGGTGACCTTTCATAAATCTTTTGTCCGTCAACGATTGCTTTGCGAACAATCATTTTCTTGTCTTTCAGCACATCATCAACCAAAGTCACTACGGTATCGTCATCAAAGCCAGATTTTTCCTTAAGCGTTTTAATCAGTTCCTGCTCTGTAAATGTTTCGGAAATAAGGAATGAATTGCTTAAAATTTCATTTTGTATTGCCTCAACAAAACCTTGTTCTTTGCTTGATACAACAACATCCAGGTTATTGATTTTCCAGAACTCTTCCTGGTCATCATTCAGATTTTTAAGCGTGTTACGTTGTAAGTCTTGATTCACGCAAATACGTAAACCACGTCCAATCTGTTGAAGTTTTGATATTTCGCTTCCTTGATTGGATAGTTTACAAATGGTAAAAACATTCGGGTTGTCCCAACCTTCTTGTAAAGCCCAAATAGAAAAAATAAATCTGGTAGGACTGTCAGTTGAAAGTAATTTCTTTTTGTCTCTCAAAATTTCATCTACACCTGCTTTTACTTTTTCGTCAGCGTTTCCCTTGTCACCCGAAAAATATCCCTTGTGTACCTGTAATTTGTTTTCGCTATCAAAATCGTTTTGCAGGTATTTATAGTAATCGCTTGTTTGGTCAAGTTTACTTACAACTTCGTTGTATTGTTTTTTGTATTCTTCTTCAAATATGTTTCTGACTTTGGGGTTTTCGCCGCGAAACAAACTGGTATCGCTTTCAATAAAAAACAAAGTGAGTGCTTTTACATCTTGCTCAAACAGTGTTCTTTCTTTCTCAAAATGAATTTTGATTGTTTCCTTAATCATTGCCCGCAATGATTCGTTCGACAAAGAATAATCAACCTTTTCAATGGTGTCGTCCGCTAAAACAATGGTGTCTTTGTTTATTTTTTTAATGCTTTTGCCATTGAAAACAGCTCCAATTCCTAACTCACGTCTTGCAATAATGTCATTGGTCAATGTGTTGACAATTGCCTTTTTGTTATCAATGCCAATAAGCGTATCTGTATTCTCAATAACATCTTGCGTATAAACTACAATTTTCTTTACCAAACTTTGTCTGAAAGAAGAGATGCTGTCTAAAACATACGCAACATTTGACAAAGGCAAACTATCCTTCTTCTTTGGAAAAGTCGCACCAAAACGTAAATAATAATTATCAAACCCCTCAAAATAGGTTTTGAACGCATTTCCGTCAAAACGATGAGGTTCGTCCATTATAACGATTGGGTTCAGGCGTTTCAAACACTCCAAATACGATTTGGGCGGTTCCTGATTATTTACAAATAATTCGGGGTTGTTAATGTCTTGCTCTAAAGGTCGGTTTAGAATATTGTCACGGCTGTTAAACGAGCTCGGTGTCATTACCAAAACCGATAAATGCGAAGTGCCGATAAATTGTTTTACCGCAGAAATGTTTCCACCTTCATAAACAAATGTTTCAATTTCCTTTTCTCTTTCATTGGCGTAGAAACTTTTAAAATAATCTTTGGTATCCTCCAGGTTTGTTTTTGTTCCCTCGCGAATTGGAACGGTTGGAATAAGAATTATAAATTTTTTGTAGCCAAAATTCTTGCTCAGTTCAAAAATGGTTTTGATAAACGTGAATGTTTTTCCTGTTCCCGTTTCCATCATTACATCAATGTTCTTAGTGTCCTGAACCGGAAAATTGTATTTATGCTTTTTATGGTGTGCCATTAGCACCTCACCAAAATTCACTTTTAGGCGAAGACTTTCAAAAAGACTGGTGATGTTTGTAACGCAGTCTTCCTGATAGCCTTGTATTTCATATTGAAACTGTTTTGTTTCTGTTTTTGTCGTCATTTAGTAGCTCAAAAATTTTAATTGCTAAAATACCATTTTGTCTTTGTGAATCTTTCCTTTTATTTCAATTCTTGTTAACAAGTTATTAATGACAGAGGATATGATTGGGTGGGTTGAAATAAAAACAACTTTTTGGTAACAGAAGTATTTCCTACTCAGACTTCCAGCATTCCCTCCTTTCGATACCTGCGAGGGTCTTTTTGAGGCAACATTCCCTCGTTTCGATCCTGAATTCCTTCGAGTTGAGGCAATGTTTCCTCGTTTTGATGCAACTTTCCCTCAAATCGAAGGAACTTTCCCTCGAAACGATAGGCGCGAGGATCAAAATGAGGGAACTTTCTATCGATTCGAGGCAATTTCCCTCTTTTGAGGCAATTTCCTTCGAAACGAGGGAATTCAAGTCAAAGAAAAACCCGGGCAACCGGGTTTTTCTTTTTACCTATTCTGTTTTTTTAACGACTGTTCGTCCCGGGAAACGGGTGCTTAAATCGTCGAAAATGGTTTTGGCACCCGGAACGTTCATTTTCGAAGCGCCTTTCAGGTAGTTGTAAAATGCCAGAACAGCAATGTAGGCTTCGCTGCCACACAGCAGCATGGTGTCGTCGAGCATTTCGAGCGTGGGCGCTACCACTTGCCTGATTTTCCGGAGTGTTTCGTAAGCTGTGAGATCGATTCTAAGTTCAGCCGGATCGATGTAAGGAGGTGCAGGTGTTGCCGGAATGTCTAAGTACTCGGCAGCTTTGGTTACAAACGGAATTGATTTTTCGCCCATTTTAGGCAGAACAGCTTTCTGATCGTTGGTTAAACTAATCAGGTAAGGAGCAAGAATTGAATTAGCCTGAGAATAAAGCTGCTTTACTTGTTCAACCACTTCGGGTGGAATAGTAATTGAAATTTGATTGGAGTTACTCATGATAAGTAATTTTTGATTTTTTGAAACATTGATTTAGTTTCATCATCAGGGATGAAAGACTAACCTAAGTTAATAAAACTCAATCAAACCGACATAACATATTTCAGGATAATTAATGAACGCACTGTTTTTTAGCACGAATGGTAGTAATTTTTAAATGAATCGATACATTTAATTTCTTGGTCGTATCCCATCCAATATCAGCACCCAATCGGAATTACCGGCGTGGTTTATTCCGGGTGTTTCAAATACGGTTGCTTTTTTCTTTTTCTTTGGGAAACGCATATCAATTGGGATATATCGGCCACTTACGGGGTCGAACCAGCGGGCGCGGCTATGTTCGCCATAATCAGGTAATTTTAGTTCGAGCGATTGTTCAACCGGCGTGTAAATAATGGCAGTATTTTTGTCTTCGGTAACGGCACAAACGGCAAAATCATCAGCCATGAATGAGCCATAGCTGCCTGTTAAGATGTTGTGATCAATGTCGGGTTGAAGTTTCCACCATTTTGATTTTTCGGTAAACAGTTTTAAGGTAGCCATGTCTTTGCTGCCGCCATATTCGGTGCAATAGTTCCAGTTTTGACCTTCGGCGTTTTTATTACAGATTCCCTCTGCGCCATAAACATTTCCTATTCCTCCCGAAAGCAAATTCCACCAGGCTTGCCGGCGAATAACATAGCGGTTGCCCCAACGTTCGTTAATCCCGTTATCTCCATATTTTCGGGCGTCTCCAAACTCGTAATAACCTTTAGCCAACATTAACGGTGTCTTCCGAAAAGTTTTCCAATTTTCGTAATTTTCGCTGTAAGGATATTGCTTTTTGTATGCAGAAGAATAGGCGTGTGTCAAATTCAGCGAGAGCCAGGAGGCATTGGGAAATGCTTCTTTGCCCGACTGGTCGGCCTCGCTTAGGTAAGCAACAATGGCTTTCCCGGCATATATTTCCTGTATCCCTTTTCCTATTTCTTCAATTTCAGCATTGACCGGTTCTGGCGTTTCGTCTCCGCCCAGAAAATATATAACATTGGGGTTATTTTTATAACGGTTGGCGAACCATTTTCCAAATTGGTGGCATTTGTCTGGTCCGTTCTGTTTAATCAGTTGGCTTAATGTATGTTTCCATATTGGGTTAATAGCAACAATTAAACCTTTGCCTGTAGCTTGTTTTACTACCCAGTCAACCCGGTCCCAAAATTTAGCTTTAGGCTGAAGAAAGTCCTGGTTTACGAATGCCGAATCAGCTATTGTTTTCTGAATTTCAGGATAAACAGCACAAGTTAAAATAGTATTGAATTTTCCGGTAATTCGCTTGCTCAGGTAATCGGTTATTTCTTTATCGGTATAAGTGGTGGTTAACGAAAGAGCAGTACAAGCATTGATAAAAAACGGTTTGTCTGTTCCTTGTTGAATGTAATGTCCGTTAGCCGAAAGTGATAAATAAGGAGTTTGAGGTTGCGAAAATCCTAGTTTAATTAAAGATGCAAGAACAATAGAGAGTAAAGCGGTAAACTTCATTCTGTTTTTTATTATTGATTTTATTGTATCCGTTTTAGGTTTGAATCGCCCTACCAGAATTGGGGCAAACAAAAAGGGATTCTACTCTGTATAAAAATAGAATCCCGTAAAACGATATAAAGTTGATGTTACTTCATTGATTCTATCCAAGCCTCTGACATTAAGGCGCAACCGGCCATTGTTGGATGAACACCGTCGACTGTCCAATACTTGGCTGGCGCTTTAAGAACAGCTTCATCGAAGATAGTTTGGTAAGGAATGAAAACGGCGTTATAATCATCAGCCATTTTTTTTGCTACGGCTCGGTATCCATCAAAAGCGGGTAACCATTTTTCGGTTACGGCAGAAGTTCCCTGTATGGCAAACGGCTCACCTATAACCAGTTTTACTTCCGGAAGCATTTTGGTTGTCAAAGTAAGTAATTGTTTGTAATCCTGTTCGTATTTCTCTACAGTACCGTTGTATTTTCCATCGAGAGTATGCCAAAAATCGTTAACGCCAATCAGTATGCTCAGTACGTTTGGCCTAAGGTCGAAACAATCTTTTTGCCAGCGTTCGGCCAATTGAAATACTTTGTTTCCGCTAATTCCCCTGTTAAATATTGAAAAGTCCTTCAACGGATATTCATTTAATATTTTACATGCAGTTAAAAAAGCATAACCTGTACCGAACGAACTTGCCATATTCGAAATTTGCTTTAGTCTTTCGCGTCCGGCATCGGTTATCGAATCACCCTGAAACAGAATAACATCTCCGGATTTCAGATTAGGAAGTATGCTTTTTTGTTTTTTCCTGATTTTTGGTAGTGCAGCCGAAAGAATCTCAGGTATGGTGGCTAGTGCCACAGTACCAACCGCTGCATTTTTTAAAAAATTACGTCTGCTGGTATCCATTGTCATTCAATAGTTAAATAGGTTTTGAAGTATATATTTTTTACGCTCAGAGATTGGTAATAAAGGTAATTCAATTATCTGATAATTCAAGTTTTTATAAGTATCTACAATAACTTCGTGCAATTTTTCTGCTTCCCCGATGGTTTCGGTACGTATGTCATCGTTGGTGTAAATATCGGGCCAGGGAGGGGTTACAAATACTATAGGAGCGTACCGGTACTGACGAACAGCTTCTTCCAAAACAGGCGGTGATCCGAATCCTTTATAACGGGCGAACGCAAGTTGATCGGGAATAGCTCTGTCGGCAAAAGCTAGTATATCTTGTTGAACCGAATTGAAAAATGCAGTTCGCCGTTTCAATATTTCCTGTTGAAAAAGTTTTGGTTTCTTCCAGGGAACTATATCGCCATTTGTTTTCAGTTGTTCCAGAATCAGGTCGCGTGCAAATTCGTCGGAGCACAAATAACCATCAGTTTTTAGCGCTTCAATAAGTTCTGTTTTTCCAAAACCTGGCCCTCCTGTAATTATGTATATCGATTTTTCAATCATATTTTTTTTGAATCAGCTTTTACTAATAAAGTTCTGAATCAAAGTCTAAAATTATAAATTATTGTTTCGTTGAAGAATGTCTTTAAAAACAATTATTAAATAATCATTAATAATAAAATTGGTTGTTCTGGAAATCAGTTGTTTAAGTCTATTTTCTTGTTCGTTTATTTTTGGCAATCAAATAAAAATATACATTTGCGGCACAAACCGTGTTCGTACACGGAAATTTAAAAACATATAGAAAAATGGAACTGAATCGTAAAAACGCAGCACAAACTCAAATTTACCCAACACGCATACTTCAGTTTGGAGAAGGAAATTTCTTAAGGGCTTTTGCCGATTGGATTGTAAATAAAATGAACAAGGAAATTGGTTTTAATTCTGGTGTCGATGTTATTCAGCCTTTGGAAAACGGTATGGTTGACATGCTGAATGCTCAGGATGGCTTGTATCATGTTTACCTGAAAGGAATTAAAAACGGACAACCGGTTAAAGAATTTACCTTGGTTGATTGTATAAATAAAGGGATTAACCCTTATACCGATTTTGAGGTGTACAAACAATCGTATCTTAATCCCGACCTGCGTTTTGTTTTTTCGAATACTACCGAAGCCGGTATTGCTATGGACGAAACTGATACGCTCGAAATGCAGCCTCAGAATTCATTCCCAGGAAAAGTTACAGCCTTACTTTACAATCGGTTTAAGGCTTTTGACGGTGCAACCGATAAAGGATTGATTTTCTTTGCCTGCGAGCTGATTGACCGTAATGGTGACATGTTGAAAAAATATGTATTGCAACATGCTCAAAACTGGAATCTGGAAAACGAATTCGTGGCTTGGGTAAACAATTCGTGTGCATTTTGTAGTACTTTGGTCGACCGTATTGTACCTGGTTTTCCTAAAGATGAAATTAAAGATATTCAGAAAGAACTGGGTTTTGAAGATAACCTGGTAGTAGTAGGCGAATATTTCCATTTATGGGTAATTGAAGCGCCCGAATGGGTACAAAAAGAATTTCCGGCTGAAAAAGCTGGGCTCGAAGTGAAATTTGTAAAAGATATGACCCGCTTTCGTGAGCAAAAAGTATTGGTATTGAATGGTTGTCATACCGGTAGCTATGCTGTTTCATACCTCAGCGGTTTGGAAACGGTGCGCGAAGCCTACGAAAATCTTGAGGTTGGTAACTTTATGAAAGATTTGGTTTACGACGAGGTTTTACCTATTTTGGACGGTACAGAAAAAGAACTTCAGTCGTTTGCTAACAAAATTCTTGAACGCTTTCGTAACCCGTACATTCGTCACCTTTGGCAAAGTATTGCCCTAAATGCTATGTCGAAGTGGGAAACACGCAATTTGCCAACACTTTTAAGCTATTATGAAACTCACAAGATGCTTCCTCAAAAAATAGTGTTTTCGCTGGCAGCAATGATTGCATATTTTAAAGGCGAAGCTAATGGCGAAACATATAAAGTGCAGGACGATCAGTGGATTGTTGATTTTTACAAGGAAGCCTGGGCTGAATGTGATGGCCGTCCAATCTCAATTCAAAAACTGGTAGAGAAGGTTTTAGCTCTTGATAAAGTTTGGAAGCGAGATTTAAATGAAATACCAAACCTTACATTGTCGGTTACTTGTTATTTGTTTTTGATTGAGCAGGTTGGTATGAAAAAAGCAGTTAAGGCTGTTTTGCATAAGAATAATCCATTGATGAAAATTGGATAAACAAATGTTGCGGGTTACGTGTTTCGGGTAACGAGTTGACCCGCAGTGTGTAACTCACAACACAAACTCACAACGAACAAAAAATGGTAAAATTCATAAAAATAAATCCTGATGATAATGTGGCAGTTTGCCTTGATGCTGCAACAAAAGGCGAATCAGTGAATATTGGTAATCAGGAAATTAATCTACTGAACGATATTCCTGTAGGCCATAAAGTAGCGCTTCGTTCAATAGCAGAGAATACTGATATAATCAAATATGGAGCCCCAATTGGGCATGCTTTGGCTGATATTAAAGCGGGCGAACATGTTCATACCCACAATCTGAAAACAAACCTTTCGGGAACATTAGCTTATTCGTTCAACCAAAAGCTTAATGAAATACGTTACACCAGGCGTGATCTTACTTTCAATGGTTATCGCCGCAGTAATGGTAATTCTGGTATTCGCAACGAATTGTGGATTGTTCCTACGGTGGGTTGTGTAAACGGACAAGCACAGCAAATTATCGACCTGTTTAAGTCGGAAGTTCATTCTGAAAACATCGATGCAATTGAAGTTTTTAAGCACAATTATGGCTGCTCACAGTTAGGCGACGATCATATAAACACTCAAAAGGCTCTTGCTCAACTAATCAGGCATCCTAATGCAGGTGGTGTTCTTGTTCTGGGTTTAGGTTGTGAAAATAACCAGACTTCGTCGTTAAAAACCTTTATTGGCGAATACGATGAAAAACGAATTAAATTTCTTGTAGCCCAAGATGTTGAGGATGAAGTTGAAGCCGGATATGAATTACTGAAAGAGATTTACGCGGAAATGAAGAATGACCGCAGAGAACCAATTCCTCTTTCAGAATTAAAAGTTGGATTAAAGTGTGGGGGATCGGATGGTTTCTCCGGAATTACTGCAAATCCGCTTGTTGGTGTATTTTCCGACTTTCTGGTTGCCCAGGGCGGAGCTACCATTCTGACCGAAGTTCCTGAAATGTTTGGCGCCGAAACTTTATTAATGGCTCGTGCAAAAGACCAGGCGACTTTTGACAAGACGGTTCTTTTGATTAACGACTTTAAGGACTATTACATGCAGCATAATTTGCCGGTATACGAAAACCCATCGCCTGGGAATAAAGCTGGGGGAATTTCTACACTCGAAGATAAATCGTTGGGATGTACTCAAAAAGGTGGCTCAGCAATGGTTGTCGATGTACTGAAATATGCTGAACCTATTAGCGAAAAAGGGTTAAATTTATTGTCGGCGCCTGGGAACGATTTAGTTGCTGCATCGGCTCTTGGTTTTTCCGGTTGTCAACTCGTGCTTTTCACTACGGGGCGCGGAACTCCATTTGGTAGTTTTATCCCAACAATGAAAATATCAACAAATTCGGCGCTTTTCAATAAAAAGAAAAACTGGATTGACTTCAATGCGGGGCAGTTGCTCGAAGACAAATCGATGGACCAGCTACTCGAAGAGTTTATTGCGTATATAATTGAGATTGCAGGTGGCGAAAAGCTTAAACATGAAATAAGCGGATTCAAAGAAATCGCTATTTTTAAGACTGGTGTAACTTTGTGAAAATCAAGATATAATTAAGTGAAAAATCCGGTTAAAATGTATTTGACCGGATTTTTATTTTGATTGGATCTGGATTATTCAGGCTTATTCGATGGTAAAGTAAAAATAAACCGGCTTCCATTATTTAACTTGCTTTCAACGTGAATTTTCCCTCCGTGTTTTTCTATTATTTCTTTGCAAATTATAAGTCCCAGACCATTTCCTTTTTCATTGGCTGTTCCCCTGGCCGATAAATGTGCTTCAATTCTAAATAACTTGTTCCGGGTTTTCTCATCCATTCCAACGCCATTGTCGGCAATACATATTTCAACCTTATCGCTATGCGTTTCTGCTGATAACCAAATTGATCCTCCCATGTTTGTGTATTTTATCGCATTCGACACAAGGTTTCTGAGAACTGTCTTTAGCATATTTAAATCGGCGAAACATTGTAAATCTTTTGTAATCTGATTTTGAATTGAGATATTTTTTAGTTGTGCTGATGATCGAAGATTTTCAACTACCTCGTTGGCAATGGTACTAAGCGATTGCATTTCCGGAGAAAAAACCATTTGTCCTGATTGTGATCGGGCCCAATCAAATAAAGAAGTTAAAAGCGCCAATGCTTCATTCGATTGATGTTGGAGCATTTCAACTAATTCTTCAGCTGTTTTTAAATCGTTCTGTCGTAAATAGTCTGATAACAAATCGGAAATGGAAACTATGCTTCCAACAGGGTTCTTTAAATCATGGGCAATAATAGAGAATAAACGGTCTTTGGTTGCATTGATTTCTTCCAGTTTGACATTATTACTTCTTAAGGTTTCCTGCTGGTCGAAAAAATCTGATGTCAGATTAGCAAGAATTTTAAATTCGTCATTATTGTTTTTTAGCGATTGGATACTCTCTGTATTTTTTGAATACAGAGCTTTGTTCAGTTTATTGATTGGAACTAAAATTATTCTTCTGAAATAATAAAGAAAAATCATTAATCCAATCAATGAAAGCAGTATTGATAAAATCGATAAATTAAATAGCTGTTGCAGACTTCCTTGCAGCTCATCTGTTTTTGAGAATACAACTGTACCAATTTTGTCTCCCGAATAATCATTCAGCTCTTTGAAGAAATAAATCTTTGAATGATCTTTTTTAAAGGTTTCCGGGTTAAAGTCGTTTATTACGTTAACACTATATCCTGTTGCTTCAGCATGTTCGTTCAAATATAAACCATCCCATTTACGTCCTATAAACAAATAACCTTGAGGAGGAGTAGTCCTTGAATCGGCGTCGGACGAAGGAACAATGATTGCTCCAAACATTTCAATTAATTGGTTGCCACAGCTTTGAAAATAGTGGGAAAAAGGAGTTTTTGTTAGTTTCAGATTGATTAGTGCCTGGTCGGGATATGTTAATCCCTTGAGACAGATTGAATCTCCGAACTGATATACGAGTTTTTTTTCTTTGTTATAAATCAAAACAAACGAGAGCTTGAACTGATTAACAAAAAAATTCACATTGTCTTTAGCCCAGGCAAGGTCAGGTTTTGTGATGAATTCAACCATATCATCCCAGCCCGAATTATCGTTGATCAATTGTTCGGTTTTAACTCGGTTGATTTGTAGTACCTTGTCAATTATTTGCTCCTGATTTTTTTGGCTATCACGAAAAATAAGTTCTCTTTCGTGCAGCTGAATAAATTGGTAGGATAAAAATGAAACTAAAATAATACCCAATACAATAGAGAGTAGAATTAAAATTTTTGTTTGTAGTTTCATTAGCTAGATTTTGGCGTAAAAATAACTATTCCAGCGTAATATAATATTATGGTAGTTTATAAAAATGCTTTTTCTTAATAATTATTGTTTAGAATATTCGACTAATTGTAGATTCCTTTCGAGACGACGTAACCATACAACGCCAATAGCCAAAAGAAGGCGTGGCCACATTAAAATAAATAATGGATAACCAATTGCAACAAATAATAAGGGGTCTTCGAGTTGCGAATGTGATATTGCAATATGGTGGTTTAATAAATCTGCTTCTTCATCTGATAACCGGCCTTCTTCTTTTTCGTTAATCATGATTACACCACCGTATCCCAAACCAAGCGTATAAGCAACTATCCACAGAAAACCAGTGTTCTTAGGTAGTCCCATTAGTTTTAATAAAGGTTTAAATGGTATAAGTATCCACTTGATCAGGTTAAATTCATGTAGAGTTTTTTGCAGGATAAGAAGCAGGTTAACCAGAACAACAATTTTAAATGAGGTTTGAGATATGGTAATTAACCAGTTCTTAAATGCTGAAATGAAAACAATTGTTGTTTTAGCAACGTTTTCAGACGTTCGTAAATGTTCCTCCGGAAGTATAAAGTTTAGGATAATAGCTGCTATAAGACTTGTTGTTAATCTGATTAAAACTATCCGGATAGGTTTTGAACCTGTTTTCTTCTGGATTGCCGTTTCAACAATCATAGAGTGAGAAATAAGACACATTACTGCTAAAATAATTCCTTCACGATGACCGATTCCAAGAGTAGTCATTACCGCGATAACCGAATATATATTCGTAAAAAAGCTGGTAATCAATATAATTGAGGCCTGTCCGGATAATCCAATGAGTTTAAATAACGGGGTAACTAATACTGCTATATCATTTAGTATTCCAAAAACATCGAGTAAGAAGACGGCAAAGGAAACAGGAATGGTTATTTTTAACAACCAAAGTGCTGTTTTCATTCCTTGAGGAAGAGCTGCTTTTATACATCTTAAAAATCGATCGTTAAATCTTCTCATACAATTTTACTGGAAGGCAGTAATCACAAAAAAGCCCCGTTTTACGAGGCTTTTCTTAAGTTTTATTTGAATTTTTTCAGGAGTTCGTTAACTGCATTTTTGTGTACGGTAAATCCCATCATTTTCAGTTTGATATAATCTTCGCTGAAAAAATAATAGCCAAAATTTGGACTATTTTGATCGACATTACGCGAGCCAGAACTTGAGTCTTTGATCAGATACCAATCTTTTCCTGATCCTTTGTAGTTCTCTAAAATTCCAATGAGTTGCATACCATGGTCGTCGGTGGTTGTTTCGTTCGAGAACCTGAACTGCCGGGCATCATCGTTGATATAAGCCGAAGGTATATCGTAATCAGGAATCATGGCGCAGTTGTTTTCGCGGTTGAGTCCGGTTTCCGAAACATCGCCACCAATACTTAATGAATAACCTGCTTTTATAGCACTTTTCACAATTTTCATATAGTCGTCGAGCGGAACATTGTAGTAATCTTTGCTATGCCACCAGTTGTCGGGCACTTTATATTCAACCTGTTGCCAGTAAGGTTCCTGTTTGTACGAAAGAATTTCAACAAAATCGTCAGGGTTGATTTTCAGGTAATCTTTCAGATAGGTTTGTGGAGTATAGGTTTTACCCTCAACAACAAATTCGGTTGGTGGAACACCAATGTGGTGGTTCATAATCGATTTTATTGTTTCCAGCACATAGTCAATATTCCATGCGTTCGAGGTTTTTAATGAGTTAAGAAAAGCATTCATTTCGTCGAACATTTTTGCATGACTATGAAATTTACGGTCGTTAATTAACCCGGTATATGCTTCTTCGGGCATTGCTCCATATTTTTTCATCACACGTGCCAAAGCATTTCCTTCAGAGCCTTCGCCAAAAACCGATTCTCCGCGTTTCTCAACAAAGCGTGTAGCTTTTTCAAGGTATTCGCAATAAACCGAATAGATTTCCGAAATCTTAACTTTCTTTCCAAATTGACGGTAAACTTCTGATTCGTACAACGAAGTCGTTGAAAAACACCAGCATGTGCCTGTATTCCCCTGCGATATAGTTGGGTTTGCCCAAACCGATTTGTATAATGATGGATTATTGGGTAGGTCTAAACCCGACTGGTCCATTACAAAACGCACGTAAGGCGCTTTTTCATTCATTTTTTCTTCAACTGCATTTACATCCTTCAGGATAGATTCATAGTAAAAACCTTTTCCCTTCTGTTCAGTAATAACTTTTCCTTTGCTCACGTTTTGGGCCTGGCTTCCGGCTACAATCGAAATGGCCAACATTGTTACTAAAAAAATCCTTTTCATTTTATTGAGTTTTTTCGGATCGAAAATTAATTGATTGATACAAACTTCAGACTGAATAATATCAGGTTTAACAGGCGAATTGGTATTGCTTTTGTGAGAAAAATTACAAAACTGAAAAAGTGTTGATGTTTTTGAAACTGACTGCTGTGGCTGAACACTTTTTTTAGCTTATCGAACTCCAGTTAAATTCAGTGTTTTTCATTTTCAGAAGGTTTTGAACCAAAATGTAATTTTCGGGTTTTTGAAGTTTTGGGTCTTCGTCAAGCAAATCGGATGCCTGGTTTCGGGCATGTTGCAGTATTTCTCCGTCGCGTCCCAGGTTCGAAATTTTCAGGCTGAAACCAACCCCACTTTGTTGTGTTCCTTCCAAATCGCCGGGCCCGCGTAATTGCATATCAACTTCGGCAATTTCAAAGCCATCATTTGTACGCACCATTGTTTCGAGCCGCTTTCTGCTTTCGTTACTTATTTTGTACGACGACATCAGCAGGCAATACGATTGTTCAGCGCCGCGGCCAACCCTCCCGCGTAACTGGTGTAATTGCGAAAGTCCAAACCGTTCAGAGCTTTCAATAATCATTACTGAAGCATTGGGAACATCGACACCAACTTCGATAACAGTTGTCGCCACCATTATCTGGGTTTTGCCTTCCTTGAAAAGTTGCATTTCAGCATCTTTATCTGTTGGTTTCATTCGTCCGTGCACCATGCTGATCGAGTACTTCGGGAAAACCTGTTTCAAAAGTTCGTAGCCGTTTTCAACGTTCTTCAGGTCGAGTTTTTCCGATTCTTTAATAAGCGGATAAACAACATATACCTGACGGCCTAAATTTACCTGTTCCCGAATGAATTCGTAAACCTGCTTTCGGCGGTTTTCATAGAAATGCAGTGTTTGGATAGGTTTGCGACCCGGAGGCAACTCGTCGATTACCGAAACATCCAAATCTCCGTAAACTGTCATTGCCAATGTGCGCGGAATGGGAGTAGCAGTCATAACCAACACATGTGGTGGTATGAATTCGTTCTTTTTCCAAAGTTTAGCGCGTTGGGCTACTCCAAACCGATGCTGCTCATCAATGATAACCAATCCAAGTTTCTTAAAATTCACATTGTCTTCTATCAGGGCATGGGTTCCAATCAGCAGTTGAAGGCTTCCATTTTCGAGTTCTTCATGAATTACCCTTCGCTTGGCTATTCTGGTCGATCCGGTCAATAAAGCTATTTTTATTCCAAGACCTTCGGTAAGTTTTTTTATTGAATTGTAATGCTGAATGGCTAAAATTTCGGTAGGGGCCATCAGGCTAACCTGGAAATCATTGTCAAAAGCAATTAGTGCAGTCATAAGGGCAACGAGTGTTTTTCCACTACCCACATCGCCTTGCAAGAGCCGGTTCATTTGTTTGCCCGAACCCATATCTTTCCTTATTTCTTTGATCACCTTTTTTTGTGCATTGGTGAGCTCAAACGGCAAATAATTATTGAAAAAGGTATTCAGATTATAACCCACCTGCGAAAAAACGAAACCTTTGAATGAACCTTCTCTATTGTGTTTCAGGCTTAAGATACGAAGCTGGATATAAAACAGTTCCTCAAACTTCAGGCGGAAAAGTGCATTCTTAAGTAAGTTTGGATTTTCGGGGAAATGTACTTGTCGCAAAGCCGTGGAAAGAGCCATCAATTTAAGTTTATGGATCAAGCCTGAAGGAAGTGTTTCGTAAATTTTCCCTTCAACGACTGTTAATAAGCTATACTGAAATTTATTCAGGGTTTTACTTGTCAGAAACTTTTGTTTCATTTTTTCGGTAGTGTTGTAAAACGCCTGAAAAATGCCGGTTGTAACCTGTTTATTCTGGGCAGGTTCCAATTCAGGATGAACCATATTTACTTTGCCGTTAAATATTGAAGGTTTCCCGAAAAGGATGTATTCGACATTGGTTTTGTAGTTTTCTTTCACCCATTTTATTCCCTGAAACCAAAGTAATTCCATCACTCCCGAATCGTCTCTGAAATAGGCAATAAGCCTTTGACGTGCACCTTCTCCATTGGTTTCAAACCTTATAATCTGACCTTTTAGCTGAATGTAGGTCATGTTAGCCGTAACTTCAGCGATGTTGTAAAATTTAGTACGGTCGATATATTTATAAGGGAAATTATATAGCAGGTCGTTGAATGTGAAGATATTCAACTCTTTTTTCAGAAGTTCGGCGCGCTGAGGACCAACTCCGGGCAAAAATTTAATATCCTGATCCAAAAATTCTGACATAATGCAAAGATAAAAAAAGTTGGGAGTCGGAAGCTGAGTGCCAGTAGATGGAAATCGGAAGACAAAAGCAAATTAACTTTTCGAAATCAAATCTTCAATCAGTTCTTTTAATTCGATGTTTGTATAAATTCATATATCTTAGCTGAAAATAGTTTTGTTTTTTGTAATAAACAGGATTCGGTTAAAACTAATCTGCTAAATAACAAGCCGACAAAAAATGGAAAGTGTTATAAAACTTGAGAAAATTGTAAAAAATTACAAAGTAGGTACTCAGATAGTCAGGGCATTACGTTCGGTATCTCTAAATATTGATAAGGGGGAGTACGTTGCTATTATGGGAGCTTCAGGTTCGGGGAAATCGACGCTGATGAATATTATTGGGTGCCTTGATACGCCTACCAGTGGATTTTATGAGTTAAATAAACAGGATGTAAGTCATTTGTCGGATGACGAGTTGGCTGAAATCAGGAATAAGGAAATTGGTTTTGTTTTTCAAACTTTTAACCTTTTGCCACGCAATACAGCACTCGAAAATGTAATGCTACCTTTGGTTTATTCAGGAATAAGAAAACAAATCAGGCTTGAAAGGGCTGAAAAAATGCTAACAGAAGTTGGCTTGGCCGATCGTGTTGAGCATAAACCTAACGAATTGTCCGGGGGACAGCGCCAACGTGTTGCAGTTGCCCGTGCGTTGGTAAATAATCCGTGTATTTTACTGGCCGATGAGCCCACAGGAAACCTTGATAGTAAGATTTCAGAAGAAATAATGCAGCTTTTTGCCGAGATTCATCGCAAAGGAAATACCCTGGTGGTTGTAACCCACGAAGAAAGTATTGCACGTCATGCTCATCGTATCATCAGATTGAAAGACGGTGAGATTGAGTCGGATATGGTAAATCCAGATCCGGTTTATTAATTATTTCCCTATACAGAAAATTGAAACCAGAAACATAATAGATGAAGATTTATACTCGAACAGGCGATGATGGAACAACGGGCTTGGTAGGAGGGACCCGTGTGAAAAAACACAACATCAGGCTTGAATCTTATGGAACAATTGATGAACTGAATTCATATATTGGGATGATTCGGTCGATGCAAAATGATGGTTCTGTCAATAAAATTCTGGAAATAATTCAGAATAAGTTGTTTGTGATTGGCGCAAACCTGGCAACAGAAGAATCTATCGATTTAACCAGGAGGCATCTGCCTTGCCAAAAGAGAGACGTTGACTTATTGGAACAGGAAATGGACCGAATGAACGAACAGTTGCCCGAACTTCGTAATTTTATATTACCAGGAGGAAGTCAGGTTTCATCGGTTTGTCATGTTGCCCGTACTGTATGCCGAAGAGCGGAACGAAGGATTGTTGAGATGTCTGAAAATCATTTTGTTGACGAGACTTTGGCCAAGTTTGTGAATCGTTTATCCGACTATCTTTTTGTATTAGCCCGGTATTTGAATATCGCTCAAAATTGCCCTGAAATTTTATGGGAGCCAGAGCTTGATGAATAATATTTCTTAATATTTGGAGAATACGATTTTTTGTTATATTCGCAAAAGTTTAAAAAAACCGAGTTAAAAACTTCCTAAATTTAAAAATATGTACTGGACACTCGAATTGGCCTCTAAACTTGAGGATGCTCCTTGGCCAGCAACTAAGGATGAGCTGATTGATTTCGCCATCCGCAGCGGTGCTCCTCTTGAAGTTATTGAAAATCTTCAGGAAATTGAAGACGAAGGTGAGATTTATGAAAGTATTGAAGACATCTGGCCGGATTATCCAAGCAAAGATGATTTCTTCTTCAATGAGGATGAATATTAATGATCATCATTATACAAAAACGCAAGGTAACTGCCTTGCGTTTTTGTTTTAGTATTATCCTGGTTTTATTTTGGCCCGATCAGCTCTATGAAGTTTCCATCCGGGTCCTGGAGTAATATGAAATCACGGTTCTCGTCGAGTTTTGTTGGCGTTATCCCCAATGTCTTTACTTTGTATTTCTTTATCCTTTCTAAAAGTGGTTTCATGGATTTAACGTAGATGGTTATATATTGCATCCCAGTATCGTCGGGTACAAAATTTTGTTTGGGATGTGTCGCCTTTTTTCCAAACGACATTATTTTCCATTCGGCAGCCTGTTCGCTATTTTCCAGTTTCAGAATTGTAACATCAAACCTGTCGCCAGCGCTTAAGCCAAGTTCTTTAGCCCGTACACTCTCTACACTAAACTGGCTGGTCTGAATCATCCCTATTACATTTTTATAGAAATCGAGCGACTTATCCAGGTTTTCGACAACAAGGCCTACCGATATCCCGGATTTTGCAAAATCGCCAGGAGACATAACTCCAAATACCGGCACTTCAATCGCCAGAAATGCCAGAAGAAATAATGAATACAATAGTTTTTTCATACATATTTTTTTAAACATTCTATAATTTTGGTACTAACATCTTCTTTTTAGTCAACTAAATCAATTAAAGGAATAGTTACCTGTACATTTTCTATCGCGAGAGTTCTTGTTAGTATAACTATTTCAAAATTAAATGTTTTGTTGTTCTCAAATATATTTGCCAGGTTTAATTGAATATGTTTCACCTGAATACTAAGTGGTAAAAAATCAACTACGAATACTTACTTTTTAACCAGTAATTTTCTTTGGAAGTCCTTTTACCAGGACGCGTTTTTCGTTTTGTTTTTTAGGCATAAACATGTCTTTGTAGGTCAATCCGAGTTTTTCCCTCATTTCGAATGAATAATCAAGTGTGCCTAGATCGGCGCCAGTGTTATTGGTGCCAAAAGTAAATTTTACACCAGCTTCTTTGGCTTTTCTAAGTATTTTTTCAGAAGGTAGCTTGTAACGCGAATTAATTTCAAGCGCTACACCGTTTTTTGCTAAAACATTTACCAACCGATCAATTCGGGCATCAGTCCAGAGTTCGTCGTATTTGTTGGCAATTACAGCAGGTAGAAATGTTGGATTGACATATATATCAACAGGTTCCTGCGACATGATACTTTCTATTTTTCCGACCAGCTCGTCCATAAACTGTTGTTCGTTCTCAACAAAAGTTTCTTCAGGTATCCAAAGTCTCATCCGGCGTCCTTTATGGTCGGTCCAGGTCATTCCATCAGTAAAAATATAATCGAAACGAGAAACAGCTTCAGGCGAAAACAGGGTGATCCATTCTCTGCCTTCAGCTTGCATCCCTCTGAATATTGGCCTGTTTTGAACGGTATCCAAATAAGCATTCAGCGAAACATCATCGGTAACCGGAAATTTTAGCCCGCAATTTGGAGCAATCCCATAATTAATTCCAAGCTTTACTGAATTCTCACAAGCTTGGGCAATGGTTAAACCACCTTTCAGGTGCACATGAAAATCAATTGTAGGAAAGTTCTCAAGGTTAAGTTTAGTGATTTTGTCATCCCATTCTTTTGATACAAGCATTTCCGATTTTTGTGCTTTTGGTAAAGGTTTTATCTGGATACTTTTGAAGTAAACCTTGCTCCCTTCGTCGTGGCATTGCAGTGCAATGCGGCCGGTGCCGAATACTTTCAACTTATCGTTTTTAGGGCGATAAGGATTTTCAGGCTGGATGTAGTCTACTACTTTTTCGCCGTTCACGAAAATTTCACAACGATTTTCTACTACTTTGAACGACAATTCGAACCATTCGCCATCCTTTACTGTAGGGTAGTAAACATTGCGAATTCCATATAAACTACCGGTTTTTTTCAATTCCTGAAAATCGCCCGGACGTTCATACGAGTTGTTTATTTGTACTTCATAACCTCTCAGAAGCCATCCTTCGGGTTGCTCGCCAGTGTGGAAAAAAATACCGGAATTACTTCCAGGCTCTGTCATTACAGTTGCTTTCAACTCGAAATTGTGGAAAATTCCTTTGTGTAAATCTCCGGTATAAAACAAATGAGAAATTGGTCCGTTGGCTATTAAGAGGCCATTTTCAACCTTAAACGATCCGGCATTTTGGTTGGCAGTCCAACCTGAAAGATCCTTCCCGTTGAACAATTCTGTCCATTGCGGTTCTTGAGTGGTACATGAAAAAAGGATGTAAAAACATGAAATAATTAATAAAAGGGAATAAACTTTTTGCATATTAGTTTGGTTTAGATTGTTTTTGAACAAAGATAAAAATCTTAGACATATACTTATATTCCTGAAGTTGCTCAATTTTATTTAATTGGATTTTATTTTGGGAAGTAATTATTCAGTTTAAAATAATATATTTGTTTTTGACTCATTAATCTTTTCTAATAAACCTCAGAGGGTAATTATACTATTTATGATTGAGGCGCTTATTTTTGATATGGATGGTACATTGGTTGATACTGAGCCATATAACACTAAAATAGAAAAACAACAGTTTCAACAAAACAATATTGATGTTTCGGAAGAAGAGCATCGGAAATATTTGGGGATTGCTTCAGATGCTATGTGGACTGAAATTGCTGAACGATATAAACTTAAAAAAACTGTTGCTCAATTAGTTGAGGAAAATCATGCTGAAAGTATGGCCTTTTTCTCCGAGCTGGAAGAAATACCAGTAATGCCTGGGTTGGTTGAAATTCTTGAAAAAGTTTGGAAGAAAAACCTGCCGATGGCTGTGGCCTCTTCGTCAACACCTGAGATGATTGATTATATTTTGAGCAAAACACAATTGAAAAAATATTTTAAGGTAATTGTTAGCGCTCAGGAAGTTGGCAAAAGTAAACCGGCGCCTGACGTTTTTTTGAGGGCTGCCGAAAAGTTAGGTATTGAACCCTTTAAATGTCTGGTTGTTGAAGATTCGAAAAATGGAATCGCGGCAGCCCAGAATGCTGGGATGACTTGTATTGCGTATCAGGCTCCTGACTCTGATGTACATTCGCATAAAGAAGCCGATGCTGTGATTCGCAATTTTAGCCAGTTAGAAATGTTTTTATAAAAAAAGAGGCCATTGGTATTTTCATCCAATAGCCTCAGGTATAAACAATTTCTAAACCAACTATTTTATTTCAAGAGTTTTTCCTGATACTTTTATTCTTCCTGAAACTGTACTGGTTGTTGAAGCATCGGCATAGCCAGTAAATCCAGGTTGTTTTCCTCCAACTACGACAGTGAAATATCCCGGTTCAACTACCTGTTTCTCTTTGTCATTAATCATCGACAACTGACGTGGCTCCAAACTAAACGTAACGATTTGCGATTCTCCTTTTTTCAATGTTATTCGTTTAAATCCTTCTAGTTGGCGGATTGGCCGTGGAGTCGATGCTTTTTCGTCGGTAATATATAGTTCAACAACTTCATCGCCATCTCGCTCTCCGGTATTGGTTACTTTTACTGAAAGATCAATGTTTTCGCCCATTTTAACTTCTTTGGGAAGTATTAAACCTGTATAGGTGAAATTTGTGTAGCTCAAACCAAAACCAAAAGGATATAATGGTGTTTGGTGGAAATAACGATACGTACGGCCTTCCATGTTGTAATCTTCAAATGGAGGCAATTGGTCGACTGATTTGTAGTAAGTTACTGGTAACCGACCAGCAGGATTGTAATCGCCAAACAAAACATCGGCAACTGCATTTCCTCCTTGTTGCCCTGGATAGCCAGCCGAAAGAATGGCGTCCATATTTTCGGCGGCATAATTTACCGAGAGTGCACTGCCGTTTAAAAGTACCAAAACAATAGGTTTACCTGTTGCTTTAATAGCTTCCATCAGATTTTCCTGAGTCTTGGGCAAATTTAGATGAGTGCGGTCACCACCCTTAAAACCATCAACCTGGATAGGCATTTCTTCACCTTCCAATCGTTGGTTTAATCCAAGGACCAGGACAACCACATCCGATTTTTTTGCTGTTTCGATAGCTTCGTTCAACATATTGGGTTTTGGAGTTGCCCAAAGTAACGAAGCTGTTCCGTCGCCATGATAGTTGCGGTAATCAAATTCAAGTTTGTATCTCTTACCTGCTTCCAGTGTCATTTTTTTTGAATCATGAAAAGCATGGTGTTCGTTATTCCCTTTTACTACATCCTTTCCGTCGCAAGTAATTTTAAAGTTAGGCATACTCCATATTCCTATTTCATAATCGCCGGTTTGAGGTACTTTAAGGTAAGTTGTCCATCTTATACTGAAATTATCAACAGGCATACGTGGGTCGGGTGATCCTGATTCCCAATAGAAATCGATATTGTCGTCAACCCGGGTGAATAATGGTTCACCTTCCAGTTTGTTATTGGTAAAATACTCTCCGTAAGCGCCTTGTTTGCCGTCTTCTGTTTCAAGATAAATTGAGGGAATTGGCGTAAGTTTTGAAATTCCGTCGGCTAATTCACATCCCTGGGCATAGAGTACTTCAGCCTGAGGCGAAATCTTGTTTTTTATACCCTGAAGAACAGTAACCGGGTGAGAAGGAATGCCATTGTAATTTCCCCACAGAGATTCAACTTCATCAGCATTTGGCCCTATAACAGCAACTTTGGTGAGCGTTTTCTTTAAGGGTAATGTGTTGTTGTCATTTTTCAACAATACAATACTTTTTTGAGCTGCAATACGCGCTAACTGATCGTGTGCAGGATTATTATTAACCGAGAATGGGATTTGGGCATACGCTACCTTTTCTACCGGATCAAACATACCAAGTTTCATACGAGCTGTCATTAGGCGGCCAACGCAAATGTCAATATCCTTTTCAGTAATAAGGCCACGTTTTAGAGCTTCAGGCAAAGCTTTATAGGTTACTCCACATTCGAGATCGGTGCCGGCTTTAACAGCCATTGCAGCTGCTTCTTCCTCATCTTTTGCAATTTTATGGTATTGCCAAATGTCGGCAATGGCCCAGCAATCGCTTACGATGTAACCTTTAAAATTCCATTCGTTACGAAGAATACCTGATAAAACAGGACTTGCACAACAAGCATCGCCACGGAAACGATTATAGGCTCCCATAACCGAATATACACCACCTTCGACAACTAAAGCCCGGAAAGCAGGAAGATAAGTTTCTCGCAGATCGCGTTCACTTATCCGGGCATCAAATTTATGACGTAATGGCTCCGGGCCTGAATGAACAGCAAAATGCTTGGCTGTTGCCACAACTTTCAGGTAATTCGGATCGTCGCCCTGTAATCCTTTTACAAATTGTGTTCCCAGTTGTCCGGTAAGGTAGGGGTCTTCTCCATAGGTCTCATGCCCCCGGCCCCATCTGGGATCGCGAAAAATGTTAATGTTGGGTGACCAAAATGTGAGCCCCTGGTAAATTTTGCGTAACCCACGACGTTCAAATTCATGATGTTTGGCGCGGGCTTCATCTGAAATAACCGAAGCAACCTGGTGAACCATATCTTTATCCCACGATGCTGCAATGGTAATTGATTGAGGGAACACTGTTGCATATCCGGCTCGGGCAACACCGTGCAGGCATTCGTTCCACCAATTGTATTCCGGGATTTCGAGACGTGGGATTGCTGGTGATGTGTACAGCATCTGGGCCATTTTTTCGTCAATAGTCATTTCAGAAAGCAGGCTTTCAACACGTTCTTCAATTGATAAATTGGTGTTTTGGTACTGAAATTTGTTTTGAGATAATCCCCAGTTGGGAATTGAAAAAAACAAAATAATGTACAATAAATTTTTCATAACTTTTCGGGTTTTTATACTGGTCTGGTCTGGTCTGCAAAGCTACAAAAGGAATAGAAATTTCCAAATTTTTTAATCCAGATAAACACAAGTTTGTTCTTCTCGAAAGTATTCGAACATTAAATGAATGTGTTGTTTCAGATTACGTGGTTGAGATAATTCCGGTATTTCATTTTCGCCGAACCAACCGGCATCGAGAGTTTCAGTTCCGTTAGATATTTGGTTTCCAATGGGATCGCACCAGATAAACAGTTTATACACATATTCGAATTGTGGTGGCATTTTTTGTGCCGTTTTGTCCATTACTGCCAATAAACGTGATGCTTTAACGGTCAGTCCTGCTTCTTCGAAGCATTCCTTTTCGGCAACCATTTTAGGCGAGTAACCTATATCGGCCCACCCGCCTGGTAATGCCCAGCGGCTGTCAACCTTTTCCTGAATCAAAAGTATTTTCCCTTCCTGATTAAAAACAACAGCCCGGACATCTACTTTTGGGGTTTTGTAGCCATTATTTTCCTGAATTATGGGTTTAATCTTTTCTATCGGTACATTAGTAAACTGTTCTAATAATTTCAGACTTATTTCCTGAATCTCGTTGTATCGTTCAGTGTCGTAATCACTGGTCGAATAGTGGAGGCCAATTTCGGACAGAGCTTGGATACGTTTGATTGATTCGAAAAAACTTCTGTTCATGGGTTGCACGATACAAAATCTTTATTCAACAACAGCATTTCCTGCTTTTTTCTTTTCGGTTTTGTCCGGTTTTATGGCAGGTTTTTGTGGTTTTGCAGTAGGAACGGGATAATTAAAAATATCTTTTTTGTCTTTGGGGCGAATTTCGTCCTGCCAGTTAAAACCAGGCAGCAATTTATCGTTTTCAGCCAGATCGGCTAAAGGTTTTAGTTCACCGTCGGGCGATTTTATAAATGAAATTTTTTTGACTTTCCCTTTGTTCATGTAAATGGTAATGTTACTGCTTTGCGCCTTATTTAACCCAATTATTCCATTTTTGTCCCGGGCATAATAATTCGATTCGCCATTGCCATTTACATCGATCTTTTCCAGCTGATTGTCGCGGATAAAGCCAGTCATATTTTTGCCTTTTATTTGGTTGAAACGTAAACTATCATCTTCCATTGCTATAATGAACGATTCGTCTTTCATACGTATTTCGTCCAAACCCTTGGAGCGGTTTATCATTTCAATGTATTTTGCTGAAATCTGGTTTTTATTTGACCATATAACAGGCTCATGGAACATTTGTACAGTAGAGTCTTTTGACCAGTAGGTCAGCGAATCGCATTTTCCCTGAAGATCGGAACGATAAAAACGGACCCGATGGTAAGCTAAAACAATTCTTGGTTCTTTCCCTTGTTTTTGTTTTGCAGTATCCTTTGGTTGAATGCCCGAAAGTGCACTTTTTGTTAAGATCGAATCATTCTTTGCAGTCTCAGTTTTATGATTTTTCTGGTATTCATCTACTTTTGATGTTGAGTTTATCACTATACCTTTTGATTTTGTTTTTCCTGAATTTTTACCAGCCCCTTTTTTTATCGGATTATTTTTTCTCTCAGTTGTTGTATCGGGTAAAGTTTTCAGAAAATCGGCATGGAGATAAAGCGAATCGGTTTTGGAATACTGGATAAACATAGCGGAGTCGCTGGCCGAGGCTATTTTTGTTATATCATTGTATTTTACTTTATTGCCTACAACAATAATGCTGTTCTCAATGTCTTGGATACGGGCATGACCCATAGCCATTCCTTCTCCATTTTTCTTATTATAATAAATTGAATCAGCTTTAACTTTTTGTTTTTCATTCCATATTTTAGGCTTTTGAGTAAGCTTGGCAAAACCATTCATACTATCGTACCAACCATATTCGGCGTAAAGTGTATCTTTTTCGTTGAAAATATGAGTTGGCCCTTCAATATAAACTTTTTTTGTATTCGTATAATATATCAACGTATCCGATTTAATCTTATAATCTTTGGTAACTCCGTCAACCTTGGTTTTGAAATATGCTTTCTTTTCGTTGACATAATACTGGCCAATCACTGATTTTAATGTATTGGTTGAGTCTTTAACTGTTCCAGTATAATTGTACGAAGCCAAATCGTTGGGCATGGAATAATCGAGCGAGTCGGTCGTTAGTGTAACTTTTTTGTCAATAAGCTTTACATTTCGGCGCGCTTTAGCCAGTTTGGTGGTTCCGTTGTAATTGATGAAATCAGCATACATGTTTAATGTATCTCCTCGCACAATATGCACATGGCTAAAAGCATCAACCGTGTTGTTGGAATACGAATATAAACTGTCGCACCACATTATGGCGCCATCAACTGTAATATTCACATTTCCAAGCAAACGTTGTGCATTGGCAACAATCCGTGTGTTGTGATCGAGCACATCGCAATGCAATATTTCAACTTTTTTCCTGTTCTGAGCCTTTCCGGTTTGCTGAAAAATTAATAAACCTAAAAATGCAATTAATACAGGAAACGATTGCTTAAAAATCCTGAGTCGTTTTGTCTTTGTCATACTGATTACTTCATCAGTTCAGCAATGATATCTTCAACTGAAAGTCCTTCAGCTTCAGCTTTATAGTTTTTAATAATTCGGTGACGAAGTATGCTGACAGCTACTTTTTTAATATCTTCAATATCTGGCGAATATTTTCCCTGCAAAGCTGCCTGTGTTTTGGCACCCAAAACAAGGTACTGTGAGGCGCGAGGTCCGGCGCCCCATTTCAGGTATTTATTGCTGATAGGAGCAGCCATAGGTGTATTAGGGCGAGTTTTTGCCGAAAGGCCTACTGCATATTTCAAAACATGATCGTTTACAGGAACCTTTAATACCAAATCCTGAAAATAACGAATTTCATCTTTCGAAATGATTTCATTAAGGCCGGCAGAAAATACTGAAGTCGTATTTTGAACGATGGTTAACTCATCTTCAAATTTAGGATAGTCGAGCCAAACAGAGAACATAAATCGGTCGAGTTGGGCTTCCGGAAGTGGGTATGTTCCTTCTTGTTCTATAGGGTTTTGCGTTGCCAGTACAAAAAACGGTTTATCGAGTATATACTTTTGTCCTGCAGCGGTTACCGAACGTTCCTGCATGGCTTCAAGCAATGCAGCCTGAGTTTTGGGAGGAGTGCGGTTGATTTCGTCGGCTAGAATAATGTTGGCGAAAATTGGCCCTTTGATAAACTTAAATTCACGGTCTTTATCCAGAATTTCGGTTCCAATTATGTCAGAAGGCATCAGATCGGGAGTAAACTGAATTCGTTTGTATTCCAGACCAAGAACTTCGGCAATGGTATTTACAAGCAACGTTTTTGCCAGTCCAGGAACGCCAATTAGCAAACAATGTCCTTTACTAAACAAGGCGACTAAAACCTGATCAATTATATCATCTTGTCCGTAAATTCGTTTTTTTATTTCAGAGCGTAGCTGACTAAATTTTTTATTTAGCGCATTAACCGCTTCAACTTCGTTCTTATATACCATAATAAACTTGAGGTCGATTTTTAATTAAATGGTCAAATTGTTAATGTGGCCAATGATCTTAGGTTGATGGTCGTTAATAATTTAATAATAAGATGTTTAAATTTCTGATATCCTACTTTATCCAACCTTTATATTTAAAATTACAATTAAGGTAGCTATCGTCAATATGGACGTAAGTTCCTGATTGCTTTTCGCGGATCCACTTATCGAGTGTTTGCTCTTTTTTCTTGGTCAGGTAAATGTTACTCAATTCTACATAATCATCGCGAAGGTTTGCCGGATGGGAATCATGTCTGTTTACCAGCTTAATTATTTTATATACAACCTGTTGGTTTTTCGTATCTATAGTTTTAAATGGTTTCGAAATTTCACCAGCTTTCATGGTTGCTATAACTTTACTAACATCAGGGTCGAGTTCGTTAAGTTTCCATTTCGATTCACTCGTTTCTGGATTGATTACAATACCACCATTGTTTCTCGAATCTTTGTCATAAGAAAAATGCAATGCCGCTTCTTCGAATTTAAATTTCCCATCACGAATAAAATTAGCAATACTATCTATTCTTTGGTAAGATTGTTTTAGTGATTTTTCGGAAGGTTTAGGCATTATTAATATGTGCCGTGTTTTTATCAATTCCCCTTTACGGTCCATAACCTGGATGATGTGATAGCCATATTCACTTTTTACAACATTCGATATTTTATCACCTTTCAGGTTAAAAGCAGCTGCGGCGTATGCCGGATCAAGTTGCCCGCGTCCCATATAGTCGAGTTCACCTCCATTTTTTGCAGATCCATCTTCTGAATACATTACTGCTAACGGTGCAAATCCACTTTCTCCACTTTCAATTCTTCGTTTTAGCTCGCGTAAAGTTGATTTAATGCGGTCTTCTTCTTCCAACGGAATTTGAGGCTGGACTGTAATCTGTGCATATTCAACCTGTTCGTCAATTTGTGGAATTTCTGAAGTAGTCAGATTTTTAAAATTCAGGCGAACTTCAGCAGGTGTAACGGTTACTTTATCAACAATTTTTGCCTGCATTTGCTGTGTCATTTGTTGATTCTTAATAACTTCCTGCATATCTGATTTCAATTCTACAATTGATTTTTTGAAATATGCTTCAACTTCTTTTTCAGAGCCGAGATGCGAAATAAAATATTGGATTCGTTGTTCTAAACTTTGGTTTAACTGGCTGTCACTCACTGTGATGGTTGTGTCTAGTTCGGCTTCTGCCAGCAAAAGCTTTTCAACAAGAAGGTTTTCCAAAATCTCACATTTCATATCGCCCTCGGAAGTCATGCCCTGGGCCTGGTTTTGCAGGTACATTCCTTCAATATCCGATTTCAGTATGATGTTTTTGCCTACAACGGCTGTAATCTGGTCGACAACTTTATCCTGAGCCTGGATTTTGCCTGTAATAATACAACTGGCCAGAATAAACAAACCCATTAGTTTTCTGATCATAAACGGTTATTTTTTATTTTAAATAGTTTTACTTTATTTTTATTGATCCCTTCCTGATAGGTATCTTTTTCAATTTGTTTCAAAAACTCCATTTTTTGCTTACTTAAAATCAAGTTTCTGATGTCGTTTTGTACATATTCTACCGGCGAGACCTGTCCAGAGAGCCTGTAATCGCGAACGCAAACAATATAGTAATAATTCATATCGGTGCTTTCGAAAAAACGGTTTCTTTCAAGAAACTGATTCTGGTCTTTAATGTCTTCCGGCAGGTTCTTTAGTACCAAATCAGCAGCAACCCACTGATTGTTAAATCTGTCGTAAGTTTTGGCATAACTCATACAGTAACTGGTCAGTTTCTCCTGCTTTTCTTTGTTTTCCGAAAGGCACAAATCTTTTATATTGTCAGGATTTGATACCTGAACAGGAATCTTTATGAAAATTGCTTTCACAATATTCCTGTTTAGAATAAAGCTTTCACGGTGCTGGTTATAGTATTCGTTAATACTGGTTTCAGAAACTGTCGTGTCCAGTTTTTCTTTAACGAGCATATTTTTGTACCGGTATATTAAAAGCGAATTTTTATATTCTTCCAGTTCTTTATTCACATCTTTGAGTTCAAGGCTTAATTTTTCTTCAGCTTTCTGTAATAGCAATTCACGTTGCACCCATTTTTTGATATAGTCATCGGCCCAAAGGGCACTATCTTTTGCATCGAGATAATTGGGAATGTATCCTGAAAGTTCTTTCCAAGTTAGCTTATGGTCGCCAACTTTGGCAACGAACTCATCGTCGTTGAACAGGCCGCACGATATTATTACTAACGTGAGTAAAACCATATATGCAGCTCGTTTTATCATTGTATCGATTGTACTTTGTTCAATACTTTCTTGTTTATCTTGACTGGGTATTTTTTCTGTAATAAATTAACCCATTCTTTTTCAATAATTTCCTGAAAGTCGGAAGAATATAATCCCCAGGCTTCTTTAAGTGTTTTTAGTTCGTTCTTCTCGACTTTGCCGTGGACAAAGGTAGTAGTTTCGTCAAAACCTAAAGGTTTTTGTCCGTTCCAAATGAAATAATCGACAATTGGGTTTGTCCCTTTTTCGCAACTAATGTCAGTAACCTGAATTCTTTTGTCGGTTGGGGTGTTAAATAACTCTGTCAAATCTTCCTTTTGGTTAGTTTTACTTTCATTCAAAAATGATTCAACATTAGCTTTGGTGTTCAGGTTGTTCGTTTTGATTATCCATCCTTTGAAACGGTCGTTCCAGTAATATTTTTTTGTAGTCTGATTGAAGTAGTTTTGTAGCCTGGCCGTATCGCTCGAAGCTACATCCCATATTTTGTCTTTTGATATATTGAAAAGCAAAATTCCATCGTGGTATTCTTTGTATAAGCTGGCAAATTCAGGATATTTTTTCTCAAGTTGCGAGTCTTCGTATTCAAGCAACTTTTGATGAATGAACTTTGTAAGTTGCTCTTTGAATTGCTCTGTTTCTTTACCTGCGACAACTCTGAATTTCTGCGTTTTTAAATAATCATCAAAATTTCCAATAGTAATTTTTTGGTTGGCAAACGAGAACAGCAAAAGTTTTTTCGTTTGGGAATCCTGCTCTATTTTTTTCTTCAATGTTGAATCGGTTGCTGATTTAATAAATGTTGCGAGATTTGCCTCTTCTATTTTTAATTGGTATTCATCCCTGAGTTTTCTGTCGAAAGCTTCGTCGCTATGCTTACTAATTTGTGAATTTTGTTTGATTTTTGCTTCAAGAATAGGCCGCAGTATCTCAAATGGTTGTACCGGGCGACGTTCAATGCGTTTAATTATGTGCCAGCCAAAAGGTGTGCGAATAACCGGCGAAATGTCGCCATCATTTTTTAAGGCGAATGATGCTTCAGCAAACGATGGGACCATGTTGTTTGGAGTAAACCAATTCATAATTCCACCATCAGTCGATGATTGCTTGTCGTCCGAATATTTTCTGGCTAGTTCAGCAAAGTCCTCTCCCGAAACTGCTTTTTGCCAAATACTGTCAGCAGATAACTTAAGCCGGGTAATCATTTCCTCACTGGCCTGTGGAGAAAACATTTTCATAATATGTGCAACCTTAATTTCACCGGCAGCAGGCCTTTCATCGTGTACTTTTATGATATGGTAGCCAAAACGTGTGCGAATGATTTCAGAAACCTGGCCAACTGGCGTTCGGTATGTCATATCTTCAAAGGGATATACCATCTGAAATGCAGTAAAATATCCTAGTAATCCTTTATTTTGAACTACTGACGGGTCTTCTGAAAATTTGGCTGCCATTTCATTAAAATCAGCTCCTTCGATAATCTGTTTGCGAATATTGTTTATTTTATTCCAGGCGATGAGCGTGTCGGCAGGCGATGCGTCGGGTGTAACACGGATCAGAATGTGACTTGCTTTTCGTTCAAACTGAGTTCGGTAATATGCTGTTTTCACCATTTCTTCGTTGTAAGTTACATCGGTGAGGTAAGGTTTGGCTAATTCTTTTCGGTAACCTTCCAGCTCATTGCGAAATGAACGCATTGTATCATATCCTAGCGCCTGGGCTTCGATAACCTTTAACCTGAATTTGATAAACAGGGTTAGGTATTCCTCTGGCGATTTAATATCTTTTTTATCGAGTATATTGGTGTTGTTTCGTTTATAGTTAGCTTCGAATTCGGTTTTGCTAATTTTTTCTTTTCCAATGGTAACCAATGTTTCACTTTTTTCCTGGGCAGTAATTGGAACCGCTATTAGTATACATAGTGAAAGATTGAATATTCGGGTGATATATTTCATAAAGTGCAAGACTCGGATTTTCACAATCATGGATACGATTTATTGACGAGAACTATAATTGGGAGATTCACTGGTAATAGTAATATCGTGCGGATGACTTTCCTGTATGCCTGAATTGGTAATTCTGATAAATTTAGCATGTTGAAGCGCTTCTATATCTTTTGCACCACAATATCCCATTCCTGCACGTATGCCGCCGGTAAGCTGGTGTAAAACTTCGTCGAGCGAACCTTTGTAAGGAACGCGGCCAACAATTCCTTCAGGAACAAGTTTTTTAATGTCGTCTTCCATATCCTGAAAGTAGCGGTCTTTCGATCCGGTTTGCATGGCTTCAACCGATCCCATTCCTCTATACGTTTTAAATTTCCGCCCCTGGAATAAAACAGTGTCACCTGGCGATTCGTCAACTCCGGCAAAAAGAGATCCGGCCATGATGGATTGAGCTCCGGCGGCCAAAGCTTTTACAATATCGCCCGAATAACGTATTCCTCCATCGGCAATTACCGGAACGCCACTTTTTTTGATTGCCTTACTAACGTTGTAAATGGCTGTTAATTGCGGGATTCCGACACCAGCAACAACTCTGGTCGTACATATCGACCCTGGGCCAATTCCAACTTTAACAGCATCGGCTCCGGCCAATACCATATCAGATGCGGCTTCTGCGGTAGCAATATTTCCGGCAACAAAGTCAATTTCAGGGTATTTATTTTTGCTTTTGGTAAGCATTTCCAGCACTAATTTTGAATGACCATGAGCCGTATCTACTACTATGGCATCAACCTGTGCCAGTACCAGTTCGTCTATTCTGTCAATTGTATCACGGGCAATACCTACAGCTGCTGCAACTCTCAACCTCCCTTTGCCGTCTTTTGATGCCAGGGGTTTATCTTTTGCTTTGGTAATATCTTTATAAGTAATCAGTGCTACAAGCTTATTGTTATTGTCAACAACAGGTAACTTTTCAATTTTATATTTCTGAAGAATTTCGGATGCTTTCTCCAACGAAATGGAAATGTTGGTGGTAATGAGATTGTCTTTTGTCATTACATCCGAAATCTTTTTATTCATATCGTTTTCGAATCGTAAATCGCGATTTGTAACGATGCCAACCAAACAGCCATCGTTCCCAATTACCGGAATTCCGCCAATTTTATAAGTGCGCATCAATTCAATAGCGTCGCGTACAGTTTTTTCTTTCGAAATAGTAACCGGGTCATAGATCATTCCATTTTCAGCACGTTTTACAGCTGCAACTTGCCGGGCTTGTTCGGAAATGCCCATATTTTTATGGATAACACCAATTCCTCCTCCCCGTGCAATAGCTATAGCCATCATCGATTCGGTTACGGTATCCATTGCTGCTGAAACAATTGGAGTATTAAGCCGAATATTTTGAGTAAACCATGTTGATAGTTCCACTTCGCGGGGTAAAACCTCTGAATACGATGGAATTAACAATACATCGTCGAAAGTTAAACCTTCGGATACAACTTTTTCAGCAAAAAACGACATCGACAGAAATTTACATTCGGTTTATGAAACAAAACTACTAAAAAAACATGTACGAATGTCCTGAATTTTTTTGTGGGAACTTGCCTAAAAACTATAATCTATCTTAAAATTTGTTAAGTCGTTACAGCTTTGGAGTGGTTTCATCTTTTCCAAATAGGTAGAATCTTTTGAAGTTGAAGATACAAAAGATTGGGTATATAAACCTTGAAAATGATAATTTGATGTTTTCTCCTCATAATTTTCTACATTTACATAAACCGATTATATTGGCGATTAAATTTTGTGTATCCAGATGGACCAGTTTTCCCAAATATTAACTAAGTACTGGGGCTATGCTACATTCAGGCCTCTTCAGGAAGAGATCATTCGCTCGGTTGATCTGGGGAAAGATACACTTGGCCTTATGCCTACCGGTGGTGGAAAATCGATTACTTACCAGGTTTATTCGCTTTCGAAACCGGGAATTTGCCTTGTGATTACTCCGTTGATTGCCTTAATGAAAGATCAGGTCGAAAACCTTAACCAGAAAGGTATTAAAGCGATTGCTATATACTCGGGAATGAGCGCTCAGGAGATGAAAATTGCAATGGATAATGCTGCGTGGGGCAATTATAAATTCTTGTATTTGTCGCCCGAACGAATTGCTACTGAACGTTTCAGAGAGCGTATAACCCAGATGGATGTAAACCTGATTGCTGTTGACGAAGCACATTGTATCTCACAATGGGGCTACGATTTTCGTCCATCATATTTGCGTATAGCCGAATTACGTACCCTTCTTCCCGATATTCCGGTGCTTGCTGTAACAGCTACCGCTACGCCACAGGTTATTGACGACATTCAGGAAAAGTTGAAATTCAGGAAAAAGAATGTTCTTCGGACAAGTTATTACCGTAGCAATCTGGTTTATTTGGTGAGGAACGAGGAAGATAAACAGAATTACCTGGTTAAAGCAGTTCAAAAGGCAAAAGGAACCGGTATTGTATATGTGAAGAGCCGGAAATTGACTAAAGAAATTTGCGAATTGTTAATTCGGAATAATGTCTCGGCTGATTATTATCATGCTGGTTTGCCTTACCGAATCAGGATGGAAAAGCAGGATGCGTGGAAAACAGGACGAATTCGCGTAATTGTTTCTACCAATGCCTTCGGAATGGGTATTGACAAATCGGATGTTCGTTTTGTGATTCATTTGGAAGCGCCTGATTCGGTCGAAGCTTATTTCCAGGAGGCAGGCAGGGCTGGGCGTGATGGAAAGCCAGCATGGTCGGTTTTGCTATACAACAATAGCGACAAAGTTAGGCTTGAACGTAATGTGGAAAAGGAATTTCCGGAACCTGATGTAATTAAAAGGGTTTATGAAGCAATTTGCAATTATTTCCAGGTGGCGGTTGGTTTTGGGAAAGATCAGTCTTTCGAATTTAGTATGGCCATATTTGCCTCTAATTTTTCAATGCAAATTACTTCAGTTTATAATAGCCTGAAAATCCTTCAGCGTGAAGGTTATCTCGAATTGACAGAAGAACTTGATAATCCGTCGAAAGTTTATTTTCAGGTAGGACGCGATGACTTGTATAAATTTCAGGTTGCCAATGCAAGTTTCGATGGCTTTGTAAAATTATTATTGCGTTCGTATACAGGTTTATTTACAAACTATGTAGCTATAGATGAAGAATTACTTGCCAAAAGAGCAAATATAACTGCTGATTTAGTGTACGAATTTCTGACACGTTTACGCTCTCAAAAAATAATTGATTTTATTCCGAAGAAGAAAACGCCTTACGTTATTTTTATTAGAGAAAGGGTTGATTTAGATAAGATTAGGATCACCCGAGAAAATTATGACGACCGCAAACGTGATTACATGCGACGGATTGAAGCCATGATTCATTATGCCTCGTCGGGACACAAATGCAGAAGCCAGTTATTGCTTCAGTATTTTGGAGAAAATGAGTCGACACGATGTGGAAAATGTGATGTTTGTTTGGAGCGAAACGAATTGAATATCAGCAAGTACGAATTTGATACTCTTTGTGAACAAATCAAACGTGTTTTGTTTCAGCCTTGTTTTTATGAAGACCTTTTGTCTCAAATAGAAGGAAAACCTGAAAGTGCAGTTAAAGTTATACGGTGGTTGCTCGAAAACGAGAAAATTATTTATAGGATTGATAACCGAATGGAATGGAGGAAAGGGTAGAGGTTTTTTCTGTAGAATTGCATCTGTCGCTTAAATGTTATTTGTTATGTTGTTTTTTAAGTGTTTATTCTTTGAAGCTACAATAGGTTTATAAGCTTTTTAATAATTGGATTACTTGACGTAGCTGGTCAATTGGTAATGGTTGAGGTGAGTGAATTGATAACCTTCTTTTTTTAGTTCAGGAACTATTTTCAAAAGTGCCTTATACGTATTCCATTGCGGGTGATTGATATGCATAATTACAATTGCACCAGGGCGAATTTTACTAACTACGTTGTTGCTAATAGTGTTTACAGATACTATGGGAGAGGCATCGCCTGAAAGTACCTGGTAACTTATGGGGATCATTCCCAGCTCGCGGACAAGGTTTACACCAGCTTCATCGATAAAGGCAGTGGCCGAACGGTAAAAAAGAGGCCTCCGACCTGTTATCGCTTCAATTTTTCGGGCATTTGCTTCAACTTCGTCAAAAGCTTCTGAAGCATTAGCTGTGCCTTTTATTCCGTAAACACTTCGTCCGGCAATAGTACAAGGACGGTGATTCAGCCCGTGATTTTCGATTTCGAACAATGTATCTTTGGCCAATTCCAGGAATTCAGGATAATGATTGTCTATCCAACGTCCAGTAATGAAAATAGTTACCGGTATTTTTTCCTTTTTTAAGTATTTAATAAGTTCATTATCGTAACCGGTTCCTTTTTCACCGCCACAGGCATCGAACGTAAGGGCAATAACTTTTCCCGATGTTTGTAAATCTTCGCAAACACCTTTCACAAACTCACCCCAGCGGCCCGGACGATACCGATTGTATTTTTCGGTAATTTTCGCTTTAAGGCGTATGTAGTTGGGATTGTTGTTTAAGTTGCTTAAATATATTTTGTTGGTTAATTCTACCGGAACCTGGGCATTAGTAATTACTGTTCCATAAATCAATAAACAGATGATTGAGCAAAATCGCGAAAACATTTGAAATGCAATAAGTTATTTCTGTAAATCTATTTTTTCCAACCGTTTAATAATATCATACATTATTTCAAGCTGATCCTTATGTGCTTCCAAAACCTCTTGTTGCTGACTTAATATAAGGTGATCGATTTTTTCGTGCAACATCCTGATTTCTAATTCCGACTTTAGGTTAACCATGTAGTCCTTCTTTGCCCTTTCCCTGTCTTTTTCCTCCTGACGGTTTTGGCTCATCATAATTACCGGAGCCTGCATTGCCGCAATGCACGAAAGAATAAGATTCAATAAAATAAAAGGATATGGATCAAAACCTTTATTGGCCAGCCAGAAGATGTTAATAATAATCCATGAAATAAGAAAAAGCGTAAACGAAATAATGAAAGTCCAGCTTCCACCAAAAGCTGCAACTTTATCAGCAATACGTTGACCTAAAGTAGCCTGAATATTATCGTCTCCATCAATTTTATCGGTCAATGTCGACTTATCTTTCAACGATGACAAAACAGTTTTTTCCAGCTGACTAAGTTCTCCAACCTGGTCAATAAGAATGTTTTCAAGGTGTTTTTCTCTGAAGTGGTTAAGTTCTTCCACGGTCAGAAATTTGTCAACATTAAATTCAGGGTATTCTCTTTGGATCAATTCCATGATTGACTGCCTGACCATTTTACCTGAAACTTTTTCAGAAACCGGAAATTCTTTTTGGGATATACCACTAATAAATGTTTCCATTTCAATTATTCTGATAAAGACAATTAACTACTTTATTCCTCTTTTTTCTTAATTCCGAATTCAGGTTTAACATTAATGAAAAACACTGGAATGATACCAGGAATCATACATAACATTACCCAAATAAAGAAATTTTGATACCCAATTATATCCTGAAGCCACCCCGAAAACATTCCTGGAAGCATCATTCCTAAAGCCATGATGCCTGTAGCAATGGCAAAATGGGCTGTCTTGTTTTTTCCTTCCGAAATGTAAATCATGTAAAGCATATATGCAGTAAAACCAAATCCATAGCTAAATTGCTCAATTACAATACATAATCCTATAATTAGCTGGTTCTCTGGTTGTGCAAACGACATATAAACGTAAGCCAGGTGTGGAATATTAATAGCCATAACCATCCACCAGAGCCAATATCTGAATCCTTTTGTCGAAGCAGCAATTCCTCCAAGGATACCTCCAACGGTGAGGGCAAGGATACCAAAAGTACCGTACAACAAACCCACATCACCTGTTGTCAAACCGAGTCCGCCAATATTTCGGGAGTCGAGCATAAACGGAGATGCCATTTTTATGAGCTGGGCTTCTCCAAATCGGTAGAACATCAGAAAAGCAATAATGACACCAATATTTTTTCGCCTGAAGAATGATAAAATCGTGTCGAGAAACTCTGTAAAGAGGTTTTCTTCCCGATTGGCAGTTTCTTTGTCAGTTTTAGGTAGGGGTAGAATAAACTTGTGGTACAGTGCAAAAACAACAAACAATACAGCAAGAATTACAAATGTTATGCTCCATGCCAAATGTATATTTCCAGATGTACCTTTAAACGATGCCTGTGTTGTTTGACGAAGTTTCGGGTCGCATTGAAAAATCATCAATGCCTGCTTATCCTGGTTTACAGAGCTAAAAGTTAATCGTTCACCTTCGAGTAACCGGATACTGTTATCACCATTCCTGAATTTTACATTCAATACTATTTCTTTACCTGTCTCAACTTTTCCATTCAGTTTAATTGCTACTACCGAAATATTGCCAACCAGGCTCTTTGCTGCTAAATGTTGTTTTTGAGAACCAAAATGTTTTTTCAGGAAGCCCTTTAAAGGATTTGAAATTAAGTTGCTCCAAAACGAATTATCAGATTTGGAAACAGAACTACTTCTGTTTTCTGTTGGAATAAAGTGATTGTTGCGATTGTAATTAATGACGACATCTTTTATTGAGTCAAGTTTTTCAACGGGGATATTTTGGGTTGAGATTTCAGCTCTTTCAGGATTAACAATAAAAAAAGTTTTTTCATCCTGAGTTTGAGAAACTGTAACTTCAGGAATTTTTAATTCATGTATAACTCTTGTAGTGGCCGATACATTTATTTCAACAGGAGGAAGTCCGGTTGACGTTTCAAAGAAGCCAGCTAAAATGATAAGCAAGCCTTGCCCTGTAATCATTGCAATACGGTAAAATGTGCTGCGGATACCTACAAAATAGGCTTGTTGGTGTTCGTCGAGGCCAAGCATGTAAAAACCATCAGCAGCAATGTCGTGTGTGGCCGAACTAAAAGCCAGTAGCCAAAAGAAAATCAGGCTTATCTTAAAAAAGGACGGTAGCGGTATTGAAAGAGCTATGGCTCCTAAACTTGCGCCAACAACCAACTGCATAACTATAATCCACCATCGTTTTGTTTTCAGCAGATCGACAATTGGACTCCACAAGGGTTTAATGACCCAGGGCAGATACAACCAACTGGTATATAGTGTAATATCGGTATTCGATATGCCAAATCGTTTAAACATAATCACTGCGACAGTCATTACAACAACATACGGAACACCTTCAGCAAAATAAAGTGTAGGAATCCATGCCCACGGATTGCGACTTGTTACCTTACTTCTCAATTGGTTTTTAGTCATTTTAGATGTTGGGTTAAGGTAGAAGTTTGAGTTTTATTTTTTTAGTTTTTTCTGATTTTTTAGAAGTAAAACCACAGTAATTGCCAATAGAATAAAAGCAGGAATAATTTTAATAAGGTATGAAACTGAACCCCATTCGTCGCCCATTGAGGTTACAATCAACAGGATCGCAATGACTGGAAGTATTAAAATGTTCTTCATATTGAATGAGTTAATATTCTTTTGTGATAGTGGCTCCTTTGAAGTAATGGAGCAAAATCTGGTCGTATTTATAACCTTTAGCACTCATCATCGCTGCTCCAATCTGGCAAAGACCAACTCCATGTCCCCAGCCAGCGCCCGTTAGTACAAACTGCATCGGAATGCCATTCTCAATACTCAGTTTTTCAACAACAAAAGCCGAACTATATAAATGTGACTCCGATAAAGTTTTGCGAATTTCAAGTTCTTTGCCAATAGTCAGTGAAAGTTTTGTTCCTACGATTTTCAATTTATTCAATCTACCTGAAAACCCGCGTTGAACAGGGATCAAGTCTATGATATCACCAAAATCTCGTCCCGATTTACGGGCAATTAGTTCAGCCATATCTGCCTGATGATAAACCAGTCTCCAACGGTAAAAATCAGTAGTTTCCTGGTCGTAATCATTTAAAACTTGCGACAATATTTTTTTATCGTGAGTATTGCAAAACGCTTCAGGAGAATTTCTTATCCATTTTTGAGCTGCCTCTTCATTCGTTAAATTAGCGTCAAAACCTTCCGGAAGAACTGGATTGTCGATAACCGGTTGTAAATAGGGATGAACCTCAGGTTCCCATACATTTTCAAATGTCTCGGAGATACCACCACAGCTTTTCGAGAAGCGGGCATCACAAATTTTACCATCGTGCATTATTAGTATTCCCCTTGTTTCGGCAATAGCCTGTTCAACCAGTGGGGTCGATTGCCGGGTTATTCCCTGGTATCGCTGGCAATGGTCGTCGGCACAAACATCGAAATTGAGATGGTCTTCGCGGTCGTACCATCGGATATATTCGTTGTCCGACTCCGAAATACTTTGGTAAAGATTTTCAGATTGACGAATCGCCTTCCTTTTATCTGTTTGCGCTAATAACCACGATCTGGAAATAATGGCATGGGCTTTTAAAAGTTCAATGTTACTTGTCGCATTCATTTCCGATGAAATAACACTCACCAGATAATCCTCCAAAGGTAAAATATTGATAGCTGTAATCTTTTCATTTTCAATCCTTAATTCTAGTGAACCTTTAAATGTTTGATCCTCCTTACGTTCCCAGTGAAATTGAATTCCTATAGTAACATCGTTAAGTTCAAATGAAGTTTCATGATAGCGAACAGGCTCAAAAGTCAAAATGTCATCGTCAACTGGTTCATCGTTCAGCCAAATTCTGCCTTCGCAATAATTCACTTTTTGTATTCCTTCGTAAGGCATTCCATGGGGGGCCAACAGATATTTTCCATTGAGCCTGAAAATTATTTCGGGTTGATACATAATACCTACCCTTATTTGTGGTTCTTGCATAAGCAGGTAATTTATAGGCACAATTCCAGAACAGGGTAAACCGGTTCGCTAAATCCAAATTTACGATAAAGTTTTTCACCATCTTTAGATGTGTGAAGCGATATTTTGCTTATTCCTCTGTTATGTGCTTCATTAATTAATTGTTGTAAAATCATAGCTGAAATGCCATTGCGGCGGGCACCTGGAATAGTGAACATGTTCAGAATGTCGCCTTCGAGATATGATGATTGGTTAAAATCGCCCGGAATTTTTTTGATTACCATAGCTCCAAAGCTTAATATTTCTCCCTTAAGCTCAGCCAAATATGCAAAAAAACGGTTTTCAGTCAGAGCTTCTTTAAAATAAGCGTTAAGCTCTAATACCAGTTTCTGTTGGTACTCTTCCGATTGTTCTCCTTGAAGTTCAGTGAGATATGCTATTCTGTAGTTTGTGAGTAGCTCAACCTCGTCGAGCCCGATTTCCCTGATTTTAATATTAGATAGGTCAATTTGCATGGCTTTATTTTTATTTGTGGTGATATTGCATGGTTTGTTTTTACGGATGACTAACATAGTAATTATTGACTTCTGTTTTGATGCTAATGAGCAGAAATTTCTGATAAATTAATTTCACTTCTTAAATCTATTTTGTTAAATCTTAGGTATTGCTTGATTTTTTTAATTTTTTGGTAATTGTATAATTAAATAAAGTGACCATATTTGAATGGATTTTCTTTATACTTTATAATAACAGGAGTAATCTTTTTATAATGATATCTTTTCTTTTGTCGGTACGCCGAAGTTTTAGGGTGACCTTTTTGCTTTTGTATGTTCTATGTGTTATCGCCCTTTCGTTGTTGCCTCCCAGTGATTTTCCTAAAGTTAAACTATTTCATGGGTTTGATAAAGTTATCCATTTTTTCATGTATTTTCCGCTCTCGGCATTACTTTGTTGGGTTTTTCGGGCTGAACGAAAAAAAGTGATGTTTTTTTTAATGTTTATTTCTGCAGTAGCTTGGGGCATGTTTATGGAAGTTATGCAGTTTGAAATGAGAATTGGACGTTCTTTTTCGTGGTACGATGAACTGGCCAATATTTCAGGTATTATTTTGGGAACTTTCCTTTATTGGCTGTTTACTCGAAAATATGTTGATTGAAATATAATGATCGAGAAGCTGGTTCCAATTTTAAACAGAGTGAAATAAAAGTTTATCTTGATATTGGTTATTCTTTTTTTCTTAAAAGTATAGAGGTTATTTGTTTGATATTTAGTAGATTAATTATATATCTATAATGAAGAAGGGCGGTTCTCAAAAAGAACCGCTCTTCTATTGGGTTAATGTACTAACATTTTAAAATAGACAGGGAAGTGGTCGCTAACTCCTCCAACGTATTTATTTCCTACATACGTACGGTTTGGCGTGTTATCTCCATTTTTATTTTTAAAAATCATCCAGTCAGAGTTATAAATGAAACCTTTCCCGCTTTCTACTCTGATTTTCGTACTTTTTAGTATCGACTCAGAGATAACCAGGTTATCGAGCATATTCCAGTTGCTGTTAAAATAATACGTTCCTTTACCGGAGTTATCATCGGGAATCATAAGATTAACCAGCTTTGCTTTTGATTCTGGCGCTTGCGCTCCCAATGTTTCCTTAAGGCTTTTGTTCGTTGGTTCATCATTCATATCTCCCATAATTATGATGTTGGCATTTATGTCGGAACCTAAAATTTCGTCAACTTTCTTTTTTAACACCGAGGCAGCCAGAATTCGTTTAGGTTCAGTCTTTTCATCTCCTCCAATGCGCGATGGCCAATGGTTCACAAATAAATGAACAATTTTATTCCTGATTTTCCCGGTTACATGCAAAATATCACGGGTTTTAAACTCTGGGTCGTCGGGGAATGTAACAGGTAAAACCTCGTGCGTTACTTCCTTAAATGCATCTTTACGATAAATTAGTGCAACATCAATTCCTCTGTAGTCGGGGCTTTCTTCATGTATAATTCCGTATTTACCTTTTAGATTTTCTGTGTTTACTAAATCAACTAAAACCTGTTGATTCTCAACTTCAACTAAACCAATAATTTCGGGTAATTCCTGTGGATTAATTTCTGTGATAACCTTACTAATATCATTCAGCTTTTTCAGGTATTTTTCATTATCCCACTTTTTTTCACTTGTTGGAAGGAATTCCTCATCTGGAATTTTAGGATCATCTGCTGTGTCATATAAATTCTCAACGTTGTACGACATTACTGTGTATTCATGACGAAGCGTTTTTTTTACTGAGGAGCATGACGTTAGCCAAACAACACAAAGAAAAAATAAACCTGTTTTTAATTTCATTTTCCTATAGTTACTTCATAATATTCAGTTACATCAACCACCATCATTCCGGCAGTTTGGGCTGCCCGGATACCAAGTATTCCATCTTCGAAGACTTCACAATCTGATGGTTTTATACCAATTCCGTCAGCACATTTAAGAAATGTTTCAGGATGAGGTTTAAAGTTTGACACATCCTCACTTGTTACCAAAACATCAAAATAGCCGTTTAACCCGATAATATCCAGTGTTTTTAAAGCTAATCTTCTGCAACCGCCTGTCCCAACAGCCATCGGAATCAATCCGTGGTATTTTTTTACTAAATCAGTTACTACCTTAATTTCAGGAGTATGGTGCATGTTGTTTTCAAATTCTTTTTCCTTTATGTCACCCATTTCTTTAGGAATTATGGTTGTTCCAAACATCTCGTTTAGCTTTTCTACTGTTGGGTACAATGGTACTCCTGCCAATTTTTCAAAAACTTCGGGTGTAAAATCAATTCCATATTTTGCCGCAGCATTTCTCCATGCAATGAAATGAATAGGCATTGTATCGGCCAAAGTACCATCAAGGTCAAAAATCAATCCTTTTGCTTTTGGATTGATATCTAAATTAGTTTTAATCATTCTTTTCAGTTCTTGTTTTGCCAAAAATAGCCATTTGAATGTACAGAAAAGGGAATATTGTTTTTTGTTTTGCTAAAAATTAACACTTTTGTTGCGAAGCAAACTTTTTTCTATGGGTTCACTATCGGTATTCAGTTTAATAACCATCGTCCAGTATGTTTTGTTTGGCGGAATTATTCTTGTTTTGTTCGGCTGGTTCGAAAAGAAAGAGAAATTAGCTTTTGCAGCTAATGCTTTGTTTATTTTAATTGGCTTCTTTGCTATCTGGATTCTTTTTGCCAATATCATTGTATTTCAGGCAAATAGTAGTTCAACTATTTCCAAGGAAATGAAAACTTTAAGTTTATTAAAACTGAGTATCTGGTTTGCAGCTTTTAATTTAATCTCGCTATTGTTAGGAATTTTTAGAAACAAATACTATAAACCCACGCTTTTTATAGTTGTTCTGGCTGCCTTGTGTTTGTTTTTTATTGCCTTTAATTTATTACAAATACCAACTAATCAATAGTATAAAAAAATGAGTGCCGTGAAACTGGTTCACGGCACTCAAAAAGTTTTAAAACCATCTTTCTGTAACTTTCTTTACAGATGCATCTTGAGAAAATCCAAATAATCGAAAAAATTGAGTTATAATGAGAAAACAAATACCAAAAAACTATAAAATTCGTTCTTTTTAGACCCTCTATCTTTTAAGGCTAATCTTCTTCGAATTTTATGTGACAAAACTAATATTAGAAAGTAATCTTCACAGTTAGAGGACAGTTAGAAAGTTATTAGAAATTCATTAAAAAGACTGTTAATTGATGATTGTATTATAGTTTTGTCGTTAAATTAAATTGTTTTGTTTTGGAAACATGTATTTTGATTGTTGAAGATGAACTCCGGCTTGCCGAGATCATACAGAAGCAGTTACAAGAATCAGGATTTGATGCTGATATTGCAGCCGATGGTTACGTTGGCAAGAGAATGATTGAAAATAAAGAATATGATCTTGTTGTTCTCGATATTAATTTGCCTTTAATGAATGGATATGAACTTTGCAAAGAGATACGTAAAAAGAACAGCAAAATACCCATCATAATGCTTACTGCTCTTGGAACTCCTGAAAATAAGTTAATAGGTTTTGAAGCAGGCGCCGATGATTATGTGCTTAAACCATTTGATTACAGGGAATTACTAGCGCGCATAAATGTTTTTCTAAAAAGGAAAAACATTGTTGTACAGGAATCAAGAAAACTGAGTATTGCTGATTTTGAGATGGACCTGGATCAAAAAACAGCTACTCGTGCTGGTCAAAAAATTGATTTGACTTCGAAAGAATTCGCGCTCATGGAAACATTCCTTCGGAATAAGGATAAAATCCTTTCGCGTGAGTTCATCATCGAAAAGGTATGGGATCTCGATTTCGAAACAGGTACAAATATCATAGATGTGTATGTGAATTACTTGCGGAAGAAAATTGACAAAAATTTCGACCCCAAAATAATCCATACCAAATTTGGTTTTGGTTTCTATTGTAGCGAAAAAGAATTATAAAATGAATATTAAAGCCAGATTATCACTTCAGTTTACAAGTATTGTTCTTGGAATACTTGTTTTCTTTTCTATTCTGGTTTATTACTTTTCGTTTACAAGTCAGCGCTCTAAGTTTAGGGATAGTTTGCTCGAAAAAGCTCAGAATACAGCTATTTTGTCAATTAATATTCAGGAAATAGACTCAACTCTTCTGAAAAAAATTCATCAGACAACTCGTTCATTCGAAGCCGAAGAAATAGCGATTACCAATGAGTCGAATAAACTCCTTTATAGCAATAAGACTAATCTGCTTACTCCCGATAAAATTATTAGCCACACATACAATTCAAGGGTAGCTTATTTTTCAATCGGCAGGAAAGATGGTGTCAGTTATGTCCATTTGGGTGATAAGCAATATTATCATGTTTTTGTCTTAGCTCATGATCGTTATCGAGAAGAAAATCTGATTGAGCTGAAAAATATTCTGGTCTGGAGCATTTTGATTAGTGTTATTCTTTCGGTAACTGCTGCTTATTTCTTTTCAAAATCGGCGATAAAACCGATTTCAAACATTATTTCAAAAGTTAAAGAAATAAACTCGTCAAAATTGAGTAACCGATTGGATGAAGGTAAACGTCAGGATGAAATAGAACAACTATCGATTACTTTTAATAATATGCTTTCCGATCTTGAGAAAGCGTTCAAAAGTCAGGATGAGTTCGTATCTCATGCCTCTCATGAGCTTAGAACACCACTTGCCATTATGATTGCAGAGTCAGATTATATCCTTAGCCGTTCGCGTGATACGGAACAATATAAAAATCACTTGGCCGGGCTGGTTGAGGATCTTCGTAAAATGAATTCGCTTATTAATAGCTTGCTCGAATTGGCTCATCTAAACGGCAATAAGGATGTTCAAATGACATCGGTTCGCATTGATGAATTGATTTTTAATACTATTAAATCGATAAAATCGAAATATCCTGGTCGAAAAATATTACCTAAAATTGAATATCCTGATAATGAGAATGACTTAAATGTGCTTGGAAATCAAGGTTTTTTGGAAATTGCATTTAAAAATCTTTTTGAAAATGCCTGTAAATTTTCAACCTCTGATGTAGAAGTTGGAATTTCGATGGTTGATGGCTCTATTCGGGTCTCAATAGTCGATCAGGGAATAGGTATTCCCGAAGATCAAATAGGCAGTATATTTAACGCATTTAATCGGTCGGATAATGTGAAATATATTGGAGGGTTTGGAATCGGACTTTCAATAGTGGCAAAGGTTCTGAAATTACATTCTATTGATATTCAGGTTAACAGTGAATTGAATAAGGGAACTCAGTTCCTTTTGATTTTCCCTAAGCATGTTTTTAATGTCGAGTCGATTTAGGCTTTATTTTTCTATTCTTCTTTAATGTTAAGAATAACCATGTAAATCCTAATATTCCTGAAGTACTTGAGGCTAACAGTATAGCGATCTTTGATTGATCAATAACCATGGCATCGTCAAAAGCCAAAAGTGTTATGAAAATTGACATTGTAAATCCAATTCCGCCTAACATTCCGGCTCCAAAAATATTTTTCCATTTAATGTCGGAAGGCAATGCACAAATGCCCAACAAAACTCCAATAAAAGCGAAAAGTGTAATTCCCAGAGGTTTTCCAATAATCAACCCCGACATGATACCCAAACTATTATTCTGTGTTAGCCCGGACGACCAACTATCAGACAAAACAATGCTGGTATTTGCAAGAGCAAAGACTGGTAATATCGCAAAAGCAACCGGTTTGTGCAGAAAATGTAGCACCCTATGCGACGGTGTTTTAGCCTTTCCATCTCCAAATGGAATGGCAAAGGCAAGTAAAACGCCTGTAATAGTTGCATGGACGCCAGAATGCAGCATAAAATACCACATGGCAACTCCACCAACAAGATAGGGGATGAGGTTGTTTATTTTCATCCGGTTCAGGCTAATCAATATGCCCCAAATTCCTAATGCAATAAACAAATTGATTAGGCTTAGCGACTGTGTATAAAAAATGGCTATTACGATTATTGCCCCTAAATCGTCTATAACGGCCAATGCGGTAAGGAATACTTTTAATGAAGTCGGGACTCTGTTTCCAAGTAATGACAAAATGCCAACAGCAAAAGCTATGTCGGTGGCCATTGGAATTCCGGCGCCAGCCTGTGCCTGACCACCCCAATTCAACGAAAGAAAAATGGCAGCCGGAATTAACATTCCTCCTAAAGCACCAACAATAGGTAAAGCAGCATTTTTTATGTTAGAAAGTTCACCCTGGTAAATTTCACGTTCTAATTCTAGTCCAATGAGCAAAAAGAAAATGGCCATTAAACCATCGTTGATCCAATGTGCTAAACTATGTCCGGCAACATCAGTATGCCAAAAAGCATTATATCCCGACTGGAGCGAAGAGTTAGCAATTACAAGTGAAATAACAGTTGCTAGTACCAGTATTAAACCAGCTGTTTTCTCGTTTTCGAAAAACTCATTGAAGTATTTAGTTAATCTCATATCAACCATCCATTAATTACTCGGCAAAAATTTCCTCTATTTGTATAAGATTTCGGGAAAACCAAGCGCTTTTAAAATTACAAAAATGATAACTATCATAGCTATTACAACTAGAAAGCCATACTTGTTCATGAATCTATTCTCTTCCATCACGATATTTTTGTTGGTTTTATCGGTTAAAAGTATCTCAATAGAGGTCGCAGCACATTAAAGACGGATTAAAATTGAGCATTACCCAAAATATTCTGGGTTCATTCCTTATCTTAGATACAAAATGCTTCACCAACAGAAGGAATGAAAGCTCTTGAAATATGAATCAACCATTATTCAAAATATTAATCGTTGAAGATGAACCTAAAGTGGCTTCGTTCATTCAACGTGGACTGGAAGAAAACGGATTTGAGTGTAAAATCGCAAATGACGGACTAATAGGCAAGCGAATGTTCGGTGCCGAAGAATTTTCGTTGATAATTCTGGACCTCAACCTGCCGTACCTGAATGGCATTGAACTGTGCCGGGAAATCAGAAAAATCGACCTGAAAATACCTATCATCATGTTAACAGCTTTGGGAACAACCGAAGATAAAATAATCGGTTTTGATTCGGGTGCTGATGATTACCTGGTCAAACCTTTCGAATTCAGGGAATTGGTTGCAAGAATAAAATCGCTGCTCAAACGAATTTCCATTATTGAAAGCGAGGAAAATATACTCACCATTCTCGACCTGAAGGTTGATTTGAATACCTTCGAAGTTTTTCGGGGGGACAGCAAAATTAACCTGACTCAAAAAGAATTTGCCTTGTTGATTTATTTGCTTCAAAATAAAGGACGGGTGGTCTCCCGAGCTGAAATTGCCCAGCATGTTTGGGATATTAATTTCGATACCGGGACCAACATTATCGACGTTTACGTGAACTTTCTCCGGAAAAAAATTGATAAGGATTTTGAGCACAAGCTCATTCACACGCAAACCGGTTTCGGTTATATTTTGAAGGAGGACATAGAATGAAACTTAATATCCGAACCCGCCTTTCTTTCCAGTTTACATACATCGTTTCACTTATCCTGATTCTGTTTTCCTGCATAATATATTATTTCTCAGCTGATTATCGTGAGACAGAATTCTATTCCAGATTGGAGAAAAAAGCCTTAACAACAGCAAAATTGCTGATTGAGGTTAAAGAAGTAGATTACAACCTGATGAAGATCATAGACCAGAATTCGCTTAACGCTCTTCATAATGAAAGAGTTATTATATATGACAATCAGGATCATCAGATTTATAACAGTTTGGACAATGATTCCGCTCAAATTTCAAAATCGTTTTTAGACAAAATACGTCTGGCAAAAAATGTACGCTATCATGAAGGGAAAAACGAGGCAATTGGGTTAATATTTACTTTGAACAACGATCATTACGTTGTAATCGCATCAGCATTCGATAACTACGGACGAATAAAACTTTACAACTTAATCTGGATTATCCTGGCCGGTTTTATTATCAGTATCGGATCAACCATAGTATTTAGCCGGATTTACGCAACAAAAGCGCTGAAACCCATGTCGGACGTGGTAGCACAAGTTGACAAGATCACCATCTTGAGTTTAAATATGCGGGTGAACGAAGGAAACGGGACCGACGAAATCGCTCAACTTGCCATCACCTTTAACAAGATGCTGGCGCGACTGGAATCGGCCTTCGAGATGCAACGAAGTTTTGTATCGAACGCCTCGCACGAGTTACGAACGCCGCTGACCTCCATAACCGGACAAATTGAAGTTTCGCTCCTGAAATTGAGGTCGCAGGAAGAATATCAGACGATTTTGGAATCAGTTTTGGAGGATATAATAAATTTGAATGCCCTTTCGAATGGCCTGCTCGACCTTGCCAAAGCCAATTCCGACATTTCGGCGATTGCCTTGCAGCCGCTCCGGATTGATGAAATCTTATGGGAAACACGCTCGGAACTCATTAGCCGAAAGAATGATTATAAAATTTCAATCGAATTCAGCCAACCAATTGACGACGAGAATGAACTGATTATCAACGGAAATCTTCATCTGTTGAAAATAGCCATCGCAAACCTCATGGATAACGGCTGCAAGTTTTCCGAATCCAGAAGTGTGGAAGTTTTTCTGTCAGCTAAAAACGGTCGTATTGAAATCGAATTCGTTGACAAGGGAATAGGAATCGATTCAGCCGATCTCGATAAAGTATTCCACCCGTTCTACCGCGCCAATGCGGCCAAAAACATTGCCGGGAATGGGCTTGGACTCGCGCTGAGCAGTAAAATAATCAGTTTACATCGCGGCACCATCTCTGTTCAGTCGCAACCGGGCAAAGGAACTAAAGTAACTGTTGACATTCCGCTTATTTCCTGACCATCAGGTAATTTTAACCTCATTTTAATCACAACACACATTTGTTAGGTGAGGAATTACGTATCTTACAATGATTTGAATATTAATATCAAAGTCATGATAACAGTAATAATTCCTACGCTCAACGAAGAAGAACACATTGCAAGTGTTATAAAGTTTGCAAAAGAGCAACCCAATGTTAGCGAAGTCATTGTAGTTGATGACAAATCGCTTGACAATACTGTAAATATTGCACTGGACAATGGGGCTAAAGTGATCACAAGCACAAAATTAGGGAAAGGAGCATCGATGAAAGACGGCATCCTTTGTTCAAAAAATGAAATAATTGCCTTTCTCGACGGCGACATCGATCCCTATCCGCATTATACCATAAAGTTGCTTACAGACCCCCTCCTACAAGGAGATGCTGAATTTGTCAAATCATCATTCAGCAGAAATGCCGGTCGGGTTACCGAACTAGTAGCAAAACCATTACTTAGTATTTTCTTTCCCGATTTGCTTCGTTTTAGTCAACCCTTAAGTGGGATGATTGCAGGTAAAAAAAACTTATTTGAGAAACTTGAATTCAGAGACGATTATGGTGTCGATATTGGGATATTAATAGATATGTACCTGATGAATGTTAAAATTAAAGAGGTCGAAATCGGGTATCTTGAAAATAAAAGTAAACCCTGGCAGGCATTAGGAAAAATGAGCAAGGAAGTTGCCCAATCGATTATTATGAAGGCCTCATCATCTAAAAATCCAAATTACAATTTTGAAGAACTGGGTGTACTAAGCGAAATCCGTTCGCAAATGGAATTTGCTCTCGGGAACCAGCTTACCGAACTCAATAAACTCATTATCTTCGATATGGACAACACGATTCTTTCCGGAAGATTTATTGATTCATGTGCAAACACTTTTGGGTTCAAATCAGAATTGATGGATATTCGGTCAAATGAAACTGACACCATAATCAGAAATAAAAGAATTGCAACATTACTGAAAGGGAAAACCATCAGTGATTTAATTGCTGTAGCCGATGAAATACCTGTTATTTACGGTACCAAAGAAATTGTACTGGAATTAAAAAACAGGGGTTATATCGTTGGGATAATTTCTGACAGCTACGATTGTATTACCAATCACATCAGAATAAAGCTTGGAATGGATTTCTCCCTTTCTAATGAGTTGGAATTTTCAAAGAGCATTTGTACCGGTGAAGTAAAAATTCCGTCCTTTTTCTTTAGTAGCGATAAAAGTTTGTGTAGACATTCCGTGTGCAAAACCAATGCTCTAATCAATATTCTGGATAAGTATCAAATAAAAAAAGAAAATTGCATCGCCATTGGTGACAGCATAAATGACCTTTGCATGATTAAGGAAGCTGGCCTCGGTATTGCATTTTGCTCAAATGACGAACTTGTAAATCACCACGCTGATGTGGTTATTTCGAATCCAACATTTACAGAAGTCCTTGCGCTGGCAAAATAATCATTCACCTCATTTAAAATTGGTAACTTTAATCAGGGTTATCTTGTTTAATAACTTATTCAATTTTCGCAAGTTCAATAAAACATTGAAAATCAAGTAAAAAGCAGC
>CALGIG010000076.1 GCA_937915865.1 uncultured Prolixibacteraceae bacterium
AATAATGAAATTACTGATGAAAGTAATTTAAATTCAGAAGATTAATTAATAAATTTGAATTATATTATAGCATAACAACAAACTTTTTATCACAATGAAGAGAACGACAATTTTATTTGTTTTGCTTTTTGCCGTATCAGGTGTTTTTGCTCAGAAAGGCAAAGTAACCAGTGCATTAAGCTATAAGGAGTCTGGAAAACTCGATAAGGCAGTTGAAGCAATCGAGGAATCAATTGATCCAAATAATCCAAAAACAGAAAGTTCCATTTCTTGGCCAAGAACCTATGAGGTACGTGGAGAAATTTACCAGGCTGTATTTCAATCAAAAGATGAAAATTATAAGAAGCTTAATGCAGACCCATTAACGGTAGCTTATGATTCTTATATGAAAGCTTTGCAGCTTGATGACAAGGGTAAAAATGCAAAAACTATGAAAATTAAATTTACTCTTTTAATTGGGGACCTTACAAACCAAGCTGTAGCAGCATTTAATGAGGAAAACTACGATAAAGCTTTGAAATCGTTTGAACAAATCATGGCAATTGAACAAACTCCAGCATATAAAGCTGATGATCCAAATGCTGTAGATACTGTAATTATGTTTAATGCTGGTTTGGCTGCTTATAATGCTAAAAATTTCGATAAAGCAGTTGATTATTATAAACAAGCTGCCAAATATAAATACAATGGAGCAAAAACAATTTCTTTGATTGCTAACAGCTATTTACAGAAGAAAGACACTGTATCAGCTCTTGGTATATTGCAGGAAGGTTTGAAGGAATATGCTGATAATGGCGCTCTTCTTGTTGATATTATCAATACTTATTTAAATGCAAATAAAGTAAATGATGCTATGAAGTATTTGGAAATAGCTATTTCTCAGGATCCTAAAAATGCTTCTTATTACTTTGCCCGCGGAACTTTGTATGATAAACTACAAAAAGCTGAAGAAGCTGCCGAAAGCTATTTAAAAGCTATAGAATTCAAAGAAGACTATTTTGATGCTTATTATAATCTTGGTGCTTTATATTACAATAAAGGCGTAAAACAGGTAGATGTTGCCAACTCAATTCCAAGTAATCAACCTGACAAATATGAAGAAGAGAAAAATAAAGCAGATATTGAATTCAAAAAAGCTATTCCATATATGGAGAAAGCACACCAGATTAATCCAACTGACAAATACACTTTAGAGTCGTTAAAAACTTTGTACTATCGTTTGAAAATGTTGGATAAACATGCTGAGATTGTTGAAAAGATGAAAAATCTTCAGTGATTAATATTTTTCGATAAGGAGCTTTTGCTCCTTATTTTTCGAGATACAAAAATAACATAATATTAATTCTAAGACAAAAGGTGATATTAAAACAAACTTCATTATTGTACATAATTAACTCAAATTCCTTGAGAAAATTAAAACAATTTTTGTATAGGGTTTTAATATGAAAATCTCAGAAACTTTATTTAATCACAAAATCTTTATTCCAATAGTCTGAAAGTAATCATGAAAATCAAAATTATTAGAGAAAATAATAAATTGAATTTTAATTTGCTGGAAAATGTATTTGGAAATTTAAGTTGGCACGATGACAAGATTTTCTATTTCTTATTCAGCGTGTTAATTTCTTGCTTAACAGAGTCCAAAATTGAAAAGATTATTATATCAGTTGGGGTTAATTATTGTTTACATTTGTAATTACATTTATTAATTACAAATGTAAATTATTGAAATGAATTAATTATTAGCACGTTATAATTTTAATGGTACCTCTATAAAATATCAGCAGGTATATAATTAAACCTTATATATACCTGCTGATTTCAAAAATTAAATGTTTAAAATACCACTTAATTAACTCTGAAGGAATAAAACTCCTCCAGACTTCTGTCAATAATGTCATCAACTTCTCGCAAAACCTTTGACTTTGTTTTAAATCTAAAGGCCTTATCATCTTCTTGTTTCTGTTTTAAAACTTCACGAAGAAGATACATTGCTTTAATCATCTTTTTTAAGCTGTCTTCTTTCATGGCTATACAAATTGTTCTTATCCAAAGCTAAAAAGACTTTTTGCCAGAAACAACTTAAAAAGCTTAATAGATTATTAAAAAACGGTAAAATTAAAGATTGAAATCTATATCCCTCCTTATATATGAGCCATAATCTTTTAAAATTGGGTCATATTCCTGGTGAAAAAGTTTTGATGAAACAATAAAGTCAGCCGTTGATCTGTTTGTTGCTGTTGGAATATTATAAAGTGTTGATATTCTGAGTAGAGCTTTTACATCCACATCATGTGGTTGAGGCTGCATTGGATCCCAGAAGAAAATTAAAATGTCAACTTTTCCTTCGCAGATAAGGGCTCCAAGCTGTTGATCTCCACCTAATGGCCCTGATTTTAACCTTACTATTTCTGGTGGAATAATATCGTTGTCATTACATTTTCCTATAATTTCATTTTCTACTAAACTACCTGTTGTTCCGGTGCATACAAGACTGTGTGAAATAAATTCTTTCCAGTTCCAGGAAACCCATTCAATCATATCTTTTTTACGATTGTCATGGGCAACAAGAGCAATAACTTTTTTCTTTTTCATTTTCAATATAACTTTATTTAAACATTTAAACAAAGATAAGTTTATTTCTCTTGCTTCATCTTAGTTTTTAAAGAACTGATTGTCATTTTATTGTAAAAAGAAAGGGGTATAATATTTACTATCATACCCCTTTCTTACTTAAATATAAAATTTAGCTAAACTTTGATTTTAATTCAGATACCCAATTCTCAATCCTATCTTTTGATAATCGTGGCTGGGTTTCCTGATCAAGGATTAGTCCAACAAATGTATTATTTTTAAGAGCTTTCGACGATTCAAAGTTGTAACCGGAGGCTGATGTATAACCTATAATTGATGCACCTCTCTTCTCAACTAATTCCGCCATAATGCCAACGGCGTCTCCAAAATTTTCAGGATATTCTACCTGATTTCCAAGTCCATATATTGCGATTGTTTTCCCATTTAAGTTTAAATCTTCAATTGCCGGAACAAATTCATCCCAATAAACTGGTAATTCTCCGTCAAACCATGTTGGAACTCCTAAAATTATATTTTTAAACGAAAGAAAAAGTTCTTCAGTTAATTCTTCTGCATTTATGGGTACAATATTAAAATCGGGTCCAAAAGCTTCTTTTATTTTTTCGGCGGTCTTTGCTGTTTTTGTTGAATTAAAACTATAAATAATTGCTATTTTATCCATAATATTTAGTTTTTTAGTAAGCTAATACTGCTTTTGCTGCCTGATAAATTTTTTCTGTATTTGGAAGAATCATTCGTTCAAATGAACGATGAAAACCCACAGGTGTAAATGATGATCCAACTCTTTTTATTGGTCCATCTAAATATTCGAATGCTTCATCAATAATTAAAGATGTAATCTCGGCTCCAAAGCCAGAATGGACTTTGTCTTCATGGACTACCAATACTTTTCCTATTCTTTTTACTGAGTTTAAAATTGTTTCTTTATCAAGTGGTATTAATGAACGAAGGTCGATAACTTCAATCGAAACATCCTCTTTAGCAAGCCGTTCTGCTGCTTCGAGGCACATGTGCGTGGTGTTTCCATAAGTAATCATTACCAGATCTTCACCCTTTCGTCTAATTCTGGCTTTTCCAAATGGCACCTCAAAGTCATCAGGGATCGCTGTTGCTGCTTTGGGATCATTGTACAACGATTTAGGTTCCATAAACATAGTCATACCTTTTGATCTTAGAGCAGTTCGTAATAAACCTGCTGCATCATCAGCAAATGATGGATAAACAATTCTTACACCGGGAATTGACGTTAAAGCTCCTTCAATAGTTTGCGAATGGTACAATCCTCCACCAATATAGCCTCCTGACGCAAGCCTGATAGTGACGTTTGGTGTGAATTTTCCATTCGAACGCCAATAATCATGACTGGAATCGACATATTGTTCCATGGCTGGCCAGAAATAATCAGCAAATTCGGCGCCTTCAACTACAATCCTGATTTTATCACTATAACGAGACATGCCATTGGCTGTACCTACTATAAAATCTTCGGCAATTGGTGCATTAAATACACGTTTTGAGCCAAATTCCTGTTGCAGTCCCTTCGAAACATTGAAAATACCTCCTTTGTCTTTGTTGGCCATATCCTGTCCCCAGATGAATGTATCAGGATTTCTTCTGAATTCATCTTTCAATGTTTCATTTAAGGCTGTAATTAGTTTCTTTTTTTCTCCGGTTTCATTATGAATGCCATCAGGATATTTGGTTGAAATGTAAGGCTCAGGCAATACGAAGTCGAGATAGGTGTTCGGATCTGGGTCTGGTGCCTTCATTGCCAGACGATGAGCTTCTTTTAACTCGCTTTTCGACTCATTTTCTATCTTTTCCAATTCTTCCAGGGTAAACCTTTTGTAGCGCAAAAGCATACGTTTAAATTTAGCTAATGGATCGTAATCCTGAACGTAATCTCGCTCGTTTTCTGATCGGTAAAGTTCGTGGCGATCGGAATTTGAATGGGAATGAATTCGAACGCAATTGGCCTGAACCATAACAGGTGTGTTGGTTTGTAGAGCGTGTTGTTTAGCTTCATACATGGCATTCATCGAATCAAAAACGTCTTTTCCGTTACAATGAATAATCCTGAGATTTTTGAATCCGGTGAAATTATTAGCTACTTTTCGGTTTGCAGTTTGATCTTTTTTAGGTACTGAAATACCAAATCCGTTATCCTGGATGGCGAATATTACTGGTAATTTTTCTTTTGAAGCACCATTAATTGCTTCGTATACAAAACCTTCAGAAAGTGATGATTCGCCTTGAACACTAATTGCCACTGCTTTTTCTCCATAGTATTTTATGGCTCTTGCTACTCCTACTGCATGTAAAGTATGGTTTCCTGTCAACGACGAAACGTTGTGAATATTCCAGGCTGGTTTGGCAAAATGATTCGACATGTGTCGGCCTCCACTTGTTGGATCTGTTGCTTTTGATATTCCGTTTAAAATGATTTCTTCAGGAGTTAATCCGCACGATAAAGCAGTAAGCATGTCTCTATAGTACAGAAATATATGGTCAACTTCCTTTTGAAATATCTGACCTATAGCCAATTGTATCCCATCGTGACCAGCATACGGAGCATGATACGACCAGCCAATTGCTTGTTTCAGATAATTGGGCGCTTTTTCGTCAATGGCGCGGCCAATTGTCATTAACCTATACCATTTTTCAAGTGTCTCTTTAGGCGTTATTTTAATTGAAAACACTTTTGGAATTTCTGTCATATATCTAGTTTTTTTATTTACACTTCGCGATTAATATCAAAATCTTCTAAAATATCTGCTATTCGTCTTAAAAAAGCTCCACCCAATGCGCCATCTATTATTCTATGATCATAAGACAATGAGAGAAACATTTTGTGCCTGACTACAATTGCGTCGCCTGTAGGGGTTTCCATAACTGCTGGCTTTTTTTCAATACTTCCGGTTGCAAGAATAGCTACCTGGGGTTGGTTAATAATTGGTGTTCCAATCAGATTTCGGAATGAACCGAAATTGGTTATTGTGAATGTACCACCTTGATAATCTTCTACTCCCAATTTATTTTTCCGTGCTGCATCGGCGAGTTGATTCAGATTTTTAGATAATCCAACCAAATTCTTCAGTTCTGAATTCTTTATAACAGGAACAACAAGATTTCCATCGGGTTTTGCAACTGCAACAGCAATGTTAATATCCTTGTGAACAATGATTTTATGACCATCAACTGAAGAATTTAGCAGTGGATATTCAGTTATTGCTTTGGCAGTAGCTTCTACAAAAACAGGCATAAATGTTATTTTTTCACCATATTTTTCCAGATATTTTTCTTTGATTTTGTTTCTCCATAGCACCAAATTTGTAACATCTGCTTCAACTACGGATGTTACGTGTGGTGATATTTGCTTCGACATAACCATGTGTTCTGCAATAATTTTACGAACACGGTCCATTTCTATGATTTGATCAGCAGAACCAATCGAAACAGAAACTTTAGAATGAGCTTGTGCTTCCTTTGTCTGAATGATTGGTTCAGAAATTGGTTTTGTAATGTTCTCGTTTCTTTTTGCTTCAATGTAATTGAGAATGTCTTTTTTCTGAACCCGATTATTCAACCCGGAACCTGAAATAGATTCAAGCTCAGAAAGGCTTATTTGCTCTGATTTAGCGATAGAAAACACTAACGGACTATAAAACCTTTTGCTTTCATTTTTTACGTCTAAAACAGGCTTTATTTCAGGCTTTACCAAAGGCGTTGGAACAGCCATATTTCCAGTTTGGGTTTTAGCAATTTCAGGAACTTCTTGTTTTTCGGCTACATCAGTTTCTGTTGTATTTGTGCTTTTATCAGAAGAACCACCTTCGAGGTCAATAATTGCAACTGTTTCGCCAACAGGAACTAACGAATTTACCGGGAAGAATATTTTTTTCACTACGCCATCAACAGGTGATGGGATTTCAGAATCAACTTTATCGGTAGCTACCTCAAATATGGGCCCGTCTTCTTCTATTCGGTCACCTTCCTTAACAAACCATTTGGTTATTGTAGCTTCCTGAACGCTTTCACCTAACTTTGGCATTAAGATTTTAAACTCTGACATACAATTATTTCTTATTTAACATTGTTGGTATTTCAATATTTCTGTCAAGACAAACAAGGTATTACCCGAAATGTTCAAATAATGTATATCGATAAATCTATTAAATGACTATTTAAATACTGACTAATTGATATTTAAGTCAAATGTTAAATTAGAATAAAAGATAAAATTATCCTTATATTTTAATTATTACCAAAGATAGGATTTGAGAGAAATAAAAAGCCGGCAGAATCAAGGACACTGCCGGCTTTTGCAATTTTAATGAGTGTTTTTTGGAATTTCATATTTAAACAGATCAACTTTGGGCCAAGCCGTAATTTTTTTCTCTAACTGTCTCATCATATAATCGATGTAGGCTGGTAATCTTGGTCCCTTCCAACTGCTTGAATTAATAATAATTACCCAACCAAAACCATTGCTTTGCCGTTTCATAATAGCTGATGTTCCGGCCATACTTCCTGTTCGTATCCAATCGCCGTTTTTCTTAATAACTTTCCATCCTAAAGGTCCTTTGTAATCTTTATTAACAATCATTTGCTCAAGTAAATGACCAGGAATAATGTCTGGAACAGTTCTGAAACCATCAATTAAAACCATCAGTTTTGCCAATTCGATTGACGAAGCAATCCATCCTCCTGCAGCTCCCAATAATTCTATGGGATTTCCGCCATAAGGTTTCGGAACAAGCCTTCCTGAACCATCAAAACAAGGAACCATAGGGCTTTCTTCAGCTTCATAATATTTAACCTCATTCAGTCTTTTATCTACTAAATAACTGTGGCCAATATGCATATCAAGTATACCTTGTGGTCGCAAAACTTCATTATTTACAAAATCTTCATAGCTTTTGTGCGAAGCTGCTTCAATAACTTTCCCCAGAAACATATATCCCATGTTGGAATAATTAGAACGTGTTCCAGGAGTGAAATGTAGTTTTCTGGAAGCTACAAATCTGCAATATGAATCCATTGTTGCAGCTCCTGTTTCCCCTGTTTTTTCAAGGACTACAAGTGAATTGAAAGCCGGATCGCCATAAGTTTGAGTCCATCCACCGGCGTGAGCAAGCAAATGCCTGACAGTGATGTCATAAAGTCGTTTATCAACCACTTTATTGAAAATAGAGTCTTTTAAAATTGCATGAGGGCCAAATACCTTTGAATCAAGTGAAATTACTTTTTTTTCAACCAACTTCATAATAGCCACTGCCGTAATTAGCTTACTGACACTGGCTATTCTAAATAAATCGCCGGGGTTGATGTTTCTTTTCATTTCAACATCTGAATATCCGAAACCGTGAGCAAAGACTAGCTTCCCATCCTTTACAATGGCCATAGTCATTCCTGCCAGGTTCCATTGCTGTAAAAACTCATTAGCTTTCTTGGTTATAAAGCTACTTCCTTCAAATTCAGATTGTTCATTAGTTAATTTAGAATTCAGACTGTTAGTATCAGGTCCTGGAATTTTTCTTTCGACAATCTTAACCTCCTTGTTACCTGAACATTGCATGAAGATCATTGCAACAATCAGAATAAAACAAGGCATTTTTAATTTATAGAAATGTAAATTAATAAAATTCAGCATTGTAAACCACCAATTAATTCATCAACCGACTGAATATTATGCTTTTCCATATATTCAGATATACCTTTAACTATTTTAACCGGAGTAGTCGGATCAATAAATAATGCTGTTCCAACTTGGATTGCTGATGCACCTGCAAGCATAAATTCAATTGCATCGGTTGCATTCATAATTCCTCCCATGCCAATTACTGGTATTTTAACTGCATTATAGACTTGCCAAACCATTCGTAAAGCCACTGGTTTTACAGCTGGCCCCGATAAACCTCCAGTAATTGTTGATAAAACTGGTTTTCTGGTTTCAGCATTAACCGCCATAGCCAACAAAGTATTAATTAATGAAACACTATCGGCTCCCTGTCCTTCAACTGCTTTAGCAATTTCTGCAATATTAGTTACATTGGGTGAAAGCTTAACTATCAATGTTTTATCGTATACCTTTCTAACTGCCTTAACCACCGCTTCTGCCGATTGACAACTTACGCCAAATGACATTCCTCCTTCTTTTACGTTAGGGCAGCTAATATTTAATTCAATGGCTGAAATTTTATCAAGTTTGTTTATTTTTTCAGTTACAGTAACATATTCTTCAATGGTAGAGCCATTTACATTAACAATGAAATGAGTGTCAATGTCCTTGATGTTTGGGTAAATGTTGTCAATAAAATTATCGACCCCTTTATTTTGCAAACCAACTGCATTTAGCATTCCTGAGGGCGTTTCAGCCATTCTGGGGTAAGCGTTTCCCTCTCTATGATTTAGTGTGGTGCCTTTTACAACAATTCCACCTAATTCTGATAAGTTTATAAAATCAGCAATTTCCTCACCAAAACCACAGGTTCCAGAGGCTGTCATAACCGGATTCTTCAAAAACAAGTTATGAATTTTTACTCTTAAATCTACCATTTTAAATCATTTACATTAAATACTGGTCCGTCGGTACAAACACATTTATGACCAGCCTTTGTGTCCTCGACGCAACAAAGGCAAGCACCAAATCCGCAAGCCATCATATTTTCGAGCGAAACTTCGCAAAAAATATTCTTTTCTTTGGCTATTTTTCCTATGGCTTTCATCATTAACACGGGACCACACGTATAAATTTTATCAAATCGCTCAATTTGAGTTGTGAATATAGAGTGGTTCGTTACATATCCTTTTTCTCCAAATGAACCATCTTCGGTTGAAAAATAAAACTGCCCATATTGCTTGTAATCTGAAATACCAATATGGTCGGATTTAGTTTTTGCACCAATAAGGATATGCACATAATCGGGATTTAAGCCACAAATTTTGGAAAGAAAAAGCATAGGAGCAACTCCACTACCACCTCCTATAAGCAGAATTTTGTCATTTTTCTGAGGTAAAGTAAATGATTTACCAAGTGGAAAAATCGCACTTACTGTTTGACCCGGAATAGTCTCAGTAAGTTTTTTTGAACCTTTGCCCAATATTTTAACCAGTAGTGAAATAGTTTGTTGCTGGTAGTTGATATCCAAAACGGAAAATGGTCGTCGAAGAAAAATATCTTTAGCATCTTTAATTTCTACATTTGTAAATTGGCCTGGAAAAATATCAGACAATAGAATTGGAGATTGTAAAACTAATTGAAAATTATCTTTGTTAAGTTGCTTATTTTCAAGCAATACAAAATCAATTACCGTTTTTTTCATGCACATGAATTTGCCGGCAAAGATAGTTTAAAAATATTAGTGAGACGGATAATAAACTTTAAAAGTTTGATCATTGAAGAAAACAATGAGTTTCTCAATAGGCTTTTCCTGACTAAAAAATTGATCCTTAATGACGTTTTCGGTTTCTTTTTTTTCAGTAGATGGAGGAGTGGGTTTCAATTCATTTGTTTCTTCAATTTTGGGTGATTCTTTTTTACGTTCGATAGTTGTTGTGTTTTTTTCAGATGATGTGGATAGTGAAGGAGAAACTGAAACAGGTTCTGTCAACTGATCAAAAAGAGTTTTGTTTTTCACTGAATTCTCAATCATATTGCCTAAGCCAAGTAATAACCATTTTGCATTTAACTCAGGATAAACCTGCAGCATTTTTTCGATAAACTGAAAACTTGGCTTATTTCTGTTCTTAAGAACGTGAGTAACATTTGACCGTTGTACGCCAATCGAATCAGCAAACTCTGATGGTGAGATACCTTTATATTCCATAAATTTTTTAATTCTCTCTTCCATAAAACGTGTAAAATCGAAGTATACAAATGTAATAAATTTAAATGTAAATTCAATTCCAATAAGTTAATTTTATGAATTTACAAATATTAAATTTGGAAGAAAAATATAAATAAATACAAAATATTTTACTCATTTAAAACTTTATTTAATTCTTATAAAATCATGATATATAATCAATTAAATATGTGATTTGTGCATTTAAAGTTAATAATTGACAAAAATTAATTAATAAATAAAGTAATAATGCAATTAAATAAGTATAAATTACTCATATTGAATATTTTATAACTTACAAGAATATATAAATTTGGGTTTAATAAATTAGTTACAAATATCAATAATTTTTTTGATTTTTTATTTACAAAAATTAAAATCAAGCAATTAACATTACTGTATTCCGTAATTTAATTGTAAAATGTAAACTGTAGATATGATTTATTTTTGTAAATTCTAATAGATGCTTGTGTTTACTCTACCCTCCCCTATCTTTCTTCGGCATTTAACCAGTTTTGAACTTCTCATTTTCAACAACTTTTTTATTGATTATAATAAACTCAAATTCCTTACGTTTTTCTTTTTATTTCTAGGGAAAGTATGAAATATGAAATTCTTAGAGCTTTTAATATCTATTTTTTAAGTATAAGTATTTGAACTATTGATATGTGTGATCATTTTTAGATGTATGACCTGATGTATTAATTCAATAGAATCTGAATTTTTTTTCTTTTCAAATATTAATGAAATTTAATTCTGCTTTCATTTTTTAATGGTACTTTTCTTTCTGAAAATGGTATGACATGACATGCGAGGAATTCCATCATCTTATTTAATGTTTTTTTTTACGCTTGTACTGATTATTGAGCTTATCTCCTATTTAGGGATTCTTAAACTATTTGATAAAAATCATACACGTATTCGCCGCATATTTAAAGTATTGCATGTTGTTAGTTTTATATGTTCTACTGCCTTGTTACTTTTTTCTTTTTCGAATCCGGAACTTATAAAACTTAGTCGTAATTACAATTTGTTTTATGTTACAGTTATAGTCGCCAGTTTAAATTTGGTGCCAAAGTTCTTTTTTGCAATTATGACCCTTTTTTCGTTTTTTATTCGTATTTTGAATAAACAGCTGCAAATTAATGTTTTATCTGGTTCTTTTCTGTTAGCAGTCTCTATTTTTATTACAATTATCTTTGGAATTTTCTTTACCAGGAACCAAGTTGTTTTAAAGGAAGAGAATCTTTATTTTGACGATTTACCGATTCAGCTTGATGGTTTTAGGCTTGTACAAATTTCAGATTTACATTTAGGGACATTTAACCACCACACAGGAGTAATGGCTCAAGTAGCATCTATTATAAATAGTGCGAATGCTGATTTGGTATTATTTACTGGTGATATTGTGAATAATTTTAGTGATGAATTTTTGGGTTATGAGAGTTTTTTATCAGGTTTTAGTGCCAAGTATGGAAAATTTGCAATTTTGGGTAATCACGATTATGGCGATTATTACTATTGGCCAGATGCAATGGCAAAGAAATCCAACTTAGATCAGGTTAAAAGTAGTATTGAAAAATGTGGTTTTCAGTTATTATTGAATCAGTCTGCTACGATTACTGTTAAGGATACCTCGATTATCTTAATTGGAGTTGAAAACTGGGGACATCGTCCATTCCCCCAATATGCTGACTTGGGTAAAGCAATGATGAATGTTCAGGCAAAATCATTTAAAATTTTAATGTCGCATGATCCGGCTCATTGGAAAGCTGCAGTTGTTAGGCAAACTAATATTCCTTTAACACTTTCAGGCCATACTCATGGAGGCCAATTGGGCTTTAAAATAGCGGGTATCGAATTTAGTCCGATTTGTTTTATCCAAAAGTTTTGGGGTGGCTTATATAAATATGATAATCAGTATCTTTATGTGAATAAGGGAATAGGAACAATAGGTTTTTCAGGAAGAATAGAAATGAATCCGGAAGTTTCACTTCTTATACTGCATAAAGCCAAGACTATAAACCATTAAAATTAACTGACAACAATAAATTTGCTTGAAAATCATTAAAATCTGGTCTATAAACTGTTCTGATTCCCAATTCAATTGGTGCAAAGAAACGAAGAATATGTAAATCGGAGTTTAATTCAATACCATAAGATTTCATGGTACCGGTAATGCTGTTCGAATGTAAATTTCCATTTTTATCGCGTAAAGGCATTGATAACCAAGCATAATCGTAAAAAACAGTGGCTTTTATTCTCTTTATATATGCTAATTTTCCAATGTTGAAATCTGGATAGATTAGTGGAAGCCTATATTCAGTTAATATTGAATACATTTTATTATTCTGATAACTATTAAAACCACGTGGAAATCGGATGACATTTGAAAAGCTATAACTATTGTTTGAAAAAGTTTTATTCTGAAATCCCTGGTAAATTTTAATTCCATCATTCTTTAAGAAACCTGGAAAGTATAATGCTGATTGTATGCCGAATAAAGTTCCTAAATTATATGCATCAAATGGAGTATGTCTGAAAACAATATCGAATTGTTGTCCCCATCTCGGCATCAAATTTCGGTACGACTGATGCAACAGGTTATAACAATACAGGCGATAAGCAAATGCACTATATCCATGTGGATAGAAATTAGTTAATGACGTAGTATCTGTTTGGTTTATATCTACATACGAATATTTTATTTCAGGGAAAATGATTCTTGAATACTTGCCTCTCGAAATATTTAGAGGAAAGCGAACATCTATATCGGCATCTAATTCATTCCATGTAAATCGTTGTATAGTTGTATCACTTTTTGTTACCTGATTGTTTTGGTTCAATGTATTCTTTACCAGGTAATATGTTGAAGCCTCTTTACCTGATGAAAGTTCGGTTGTAATCTCAGGAAACCATCCTAGATAATTGAATGTAAACTTATACTTTCCCGTTCGGTCTGAAACATTATAATCGTAACCTAATCTTGTTTCGGCTGTTCCTAGTTTATTTTGCGAGAAAATTGACGCTCCAGGATGTATTTCATAACTATTTAAATCGATGTATGCTGGCGCCCAGCTGTGAAAATTGAATAAATGACCTAGTTTAGAGTATTTTTCTGATGTATACGTTGTTGAGTTATTGGTTTTAAAATCGGGAATTCCAATTTCCTGCTTTGAAAGTTTATCTGCTAAAGTATCAGTAATTAACTGTAAACTGGTAAGCGGTATTTTATTTTTATTATTTGGTACAACAATACTTCCAATCTGGTAACCTTTTGAAGTATAATCACTAAAAATTACTTTGTTCCCAAAAATACTTGAGAAATCGGCGCCAAACGGAACTGATACGCTACAATAAAGTACTTTGGTTTTAAGATTTAACGAGTATATATTATCGATCCCCGAAAAATCTGAAGTAAAATATACAGTTTCGTTATCAATAAATGGACTTTTTATATTTGCATAAGTTCTTTCGGTTAGTTCCAATAATTTCTGAGTTTTTAGATCAATCTCGATTAAACATTTTCCTTTATCAGACAATGCAATTGAAATTATTTTTTCCCCTTTTTCGTCCCATGATAATGTTAAAAAGTACTGATTATCTGGTGTTTGAAATTTATTTATAAGTTTGCCGGTATTCAAGTCGAATATTCCGATAGAATAATTATTTTCTTTATCAACTACTACGGCAGCAAAAGTTTTTAAGTTGGGCGAAACAACTGGTGAAAAGAGGTTATTTATCGTTTTTATCTTTCTTTTCGTATTGGTTTCAATATTAAAAACTTGAATAACTGAATGTTCTGCGTGAGTCCATCTTAAATCTTCTCTTTTCTCAGCCCAAATAACCAGGTTTTTTGTAAGCGACACTGATTCTTCATAGATTGTTCCGGGAGTTTGGATAATTTTTTCAGTTTTATTTGGATATATTAATACAAATCGTCCTATATCATTAATTGATTGCCGGTATGCAAATATTAGTGAATCATGATAAACCTTTGGATATAAGTAGTTTGTATATGATCTTTTCTCTGGTGAAATTACTGTCACCGAATCAATTTTTCTTGATTTTAATTTTTCTTTCCATGTTCTAGCCAGATTGTCGAAGATATTGTTATAAAGTTGTTTTGTATTTTTTGTGGTGCTGTTTTTCAGCGAAGTATTAAGCGGGGTGAGAGAAAATGGTTGTTTACCAATTTTTTGTAGGGCATTCGACCATGTTTTTTCCCCATAATTTGCCCTGGTTTCTCCTACCATCCAATAACCTAGCTTGTAATAATCAGTTACAAAATCTTTAAACGATCCTAAGTAAGCTTTATCGAATGAGTATTTTCCTTTTTCGGCGAGCTGTGCCCGATAGACCATACTAAAATTGGCAGAACGACCTCGTCCACTTTTTGATAGCGCTGTTTCTGTGACCACAGCGTCACCTTCGAGATACCAATATGGTAAATATAATCCAGTTACCAAAGCCGCAGCTTGTTCGCCTAGCAAAGCTTTTATTAATCCAGGCATTGCATCTTGTATTTTATCCATCTGTACAAGGTGTCTGAATTCGTGAATAGCTAATTGTTCATACCAGTCCTGTGCATATATCTGTTGATTTGGTGTGGTAAAAAGTTCAATTCGCTTTGGAGCCCAAGCTAATAAACCGTTTGAATTAGCTGTGTGGGTATGAAGTATTATCGAAATTTTTTTAGGGCTAAAATTCAAAGTATGTATGCCGTAGTCGTAAACCTTTTCGAATATATATGTGAGCCTTTGTGCTTGTTTTTCTGATTCTTGAGGATAAATAAGTTGAAAATGTTCAGTATTAATTTGTTTCCATTTGATAAACGAAGGATCTTGTCCTGTCTGAAAATATTGCCCATTCGCAAGGTTTGTTATTAAGATAAGGATAAGTATATTAAGTAATTTCTTCATTGAAGGAATTTCTGATTTTCTTTTTTAATTTTTCTTTATTAAGAAAAATCTAAGCTAATGAATTTCTTGAAAACAATTTTCAATTATTCTTAGGCTTTTAAAAAAATGATTATTTGTACAAAAACGATAGTTTACCACTGCTTGTTATATCAAGATTGTTAATTTTGAATTTTTCAATTAAGAAGCCTTGAATATAATTTTTGAATCATCATACGCCGGACTTTATATTGTGTTGTCCTTGATAATAGCTAGTTGTATTAGTTATTTCCTCTATTTTCGGAATACCAATAGTTCGAACCTTCTTTTTTTTCAAAAGGTCGTTCTTTCAATATTACGATTTGTTGTGTTGTCACTAATTTTTATCCTTTTGTTATCTCCATTGTTTGAACAAACTAAACGTATAAAACAAGCTCCAATTCTGGCAGTTGCCTTTGATAACTCCCAGTCAGTAAGTTCAAATTCTGAAGTATATAAGCAAATATCTAAAACAATTCAGAAAAGGTTTTCCGACAATTATCAACTAGATTTTTGGCGTTTTGGTGAAAATGTTGAGAATGTTACTGAAATTTCGGCCTCTGATCGTCGTTCTGATTATGGTCAGTTATTAAAATCAATGAAAAACAATTACATCAATCAGAATATTGGTGCGTTGATTTTAGTAGGCGACGGTATCTATAATCAGGGACAAGATCCTGAAAATTTGGCCTCAGGTTTGAAATTTCCGGTTTATACAATAAGTATAGGCGATTCTGCCCGTAAAACCGATGCTATTATTCGAAATGTTAAGTTTAATAAAGTTGCTTTTTTGAAAAATAAATTTCCTGTTGAACTTGAATTAAAATTTCTGAAGCTCAAAAATAAAATTGCATATATTGAAATTGAAAATCACGATAAAACGGTTTATTCGAGCTCTGTGGCTATCGGTTCTGATGATGACTTTAAACTTGAACTTGTAAATTTGGATGCTACGGAAGCAGGAATGCAACATTACAAAGTTAAGATCCGCCAGTTTGATGGTGAAGCAAATTTAAAAAATAATGAATTCGAATTTGTCATTCAGATACTAGATGAAAAACAGAAAATTTTGATGCTTAGTGATGGACCTCATCCTGATTTAGGTGCTATTCGTACTTGTTTAAACGAGTTTCAAAACTATGATATTAAGATTGTTACAGGTAGTATTATCCCAGATAGCCTTTCGTCTTATAGTCTTATAATTCTAAATCAGTTACCCTCAGTAAAAAATTTAGCAATTCAGCTATTGAGTCAAATTAAAGAATCTCGAATTCCAGTTTTGTTTATCATTGGCCCAAACTCGATGCTTGACCAGTTTAATTCGATTGACCTTGGACTTAAGATCACGAATAGTCCTAATACAGAAGAGGTTCAGCCTATATTTGATAATAATTTTGGTTTGTTTACTTTGTCTGACGAAACAAGAGAAATCTTGCGAAATTCCCCTCCGTTGTTTACTCCTTTTGGTAATACTGAATTATTGCCTGTAATTCAAAATCTTGCGTTGCAAAATATTCGGAATATTCAGACAAACAAGACTTTATTGGCTTTAGGAAATATTAAAGGCCGAAAAGTTGGTTTTATTGTTGGTGAAGGTATTTGGCGTTGGAGGTTGTTTAATTTCCAAACCAATGGTAACCATGAAGCTTTTGACGAATTGATTCAGAAAATTATTCAATACCTTGCTTTAAAGCAAAATGAGGATAATTTTAATGTTTATTATCCATCTGTTTTTCAGGAAACCGATAATGTTGAATTTACAGCTGAGTTGTATAATGATAGTTATCAACTAATTAATACTCCAGACGTTTCGATGGTTATCAAAGATAGCAATCAGAAGGTGTTTAATTATTTATTTGACCGTAAAGATGATTTTTATAGCTTAAATGCCGGAACTTTCGAACCTGGCGATTATTCATTTGAAGCTGAAACAAAAATTGGAAATCAAGTATTTACTGAAAAAGGAAATTTTACTGTAACTAAAAACGAAATAGAAATTCAGAATAGTCAGGCTGATTTTAATGTTTTATATACTATTTCATCTAAATCAGGAGGAAAATTTTGTACTTATGTAAATTATGGCACATTACTTGATAGCATACAAGCAAATAAACAGATTAAAGTTCAGCACTATCAACAAAGTATACAATCGGAACTGATAAATATTAAATTGGTGTTTTTCCTACTGATTTTGTTTTTAGGGTCAGAATGGTTTTTGAGAAAATATTGGGGAATTTATTAACTTAATCAGAAGAATAAAATGTTGTTTTTCAATAAAATAAAGCATTTTAGATTGTTTTTTGTCATTATTCTAGGAGTAGCATTTGTTTCGTGTAAAAGTAATTATGCATTGTTTACGATTGAAAATATGCAACCTGCTCCGGATGAACTTTCTCAAGATATTCAAAGTATTACTTTGATGAATAGAAGTATGAACAATCAGTTTCAAAAGTTTAATGAGGACTCGCTTCAAATGTATTTTTATCGTAATAATTATCAATTATCAAAAATTGTACTCGATAGTACAGCATCCGATACCATAATCAGAGCTTTAGCTGGCTTGATGTTTGAATCAGGAAGATACGATGTTGTTGTACCGGTAAACCGGAACCTTACTCGGTCTATTTCTTATGATTTGCTTCCTGATACTTTAAGTAACAATCAGGTTTCGGAAATTTGTAACAACTATAATACTGATGCACTTCTGGTTTTAGAACGTTTTTCGACCAAAACGATGGCTGATGTTTCTGAGGAGAAATATCGTGATAATTATGGTGGGTATCAAAAATCGTACGATGCAACACTTGATTTGAAATATGACGCCTTTTTTAGATTTTATAAACCAGGAAAGACGTCGTTAGTGAAGGAAATCTCGATTTCGGACACAATTTACTGGGAAAGTACTGATAATCGGTTAGACCAGCTATTCAGCAAATTACCTACAGTAAAGCAAGCTATTATAAGTGGCGGAATTAAATCGGCTTTAGACCTAGATAATAAAATTTCGCCTACCTGGGCTCCGGAAAAAAGAGGTTATTTTCTATTTAAACCTCAGGACGATTTAGGCCAGAAGTATATGAACGAAAATAACCTTGAAAAAGCTGGCCAGTATTGGGGTGAGATGGCCAATTCGTCAAATAAAAAAATAAGGAGTAAAGCAGAATTTAACCTGGCATTGATAAATGAATTGAATGGCAATATTGATAAGGCGATAGAATATGGCCTTAAGTCGTTCTATACTTTTTACAGGTTTCAAACCGAAACATATTTAAAAAAGTTGCAATCCCGAAAGCAAACATTGAAAAACTCACATTAGAATGAACTGGAAAATTTTAATTGTTGGATTGTTTTATTTGCTTATATTAAATTCGTGTGTCGGATATAAAGAATTTGCCATTGAAGTTTTTAAACCGGCAGAATTTAGTTTTACGGCTGACGCAAAGAAAATAGTATTAATTTCCAGGAATTTAAAGTATAAAAATGATACTCTCCAGAATTATTATGTGAGTAATAATAGCTTAATGAAAGACAAATCAAAGATTAATATGGATAGTCTTGCTATATCCATTTGTATGGATTCTTTGTCAAGTCGATTGAATTCACAAGGACATTTTGATCGTATCAAGATATTGCCATTTAATATGTTTCCTCGGATTCGGGTTAATGAAATCAGGCCGGCAAAAATTGATTGGTATAAGTCGATTGCTGAAAAGACTGATGCTGATTATTTGATTTTACTTGATATGTTTTCATGTTTTTACAGTGTTAATTCAGCTGATTATTCACCTGAGGCAAAAGTTATTACATCAAATATCTGGTCAGTTTATAACTCTAAAAATCAGAAAATTATTGATCGTTTTTCGCAAATTGATACCCTGTATTGGAATCAATTTGATGAAACGGGAAATTATAAAAAAGTAAATATTCCCGATAAGAAGAATGCTATTACTTTGGCCGCAACCGCAATAGCTGATAATTATTCAAAACATATTTTGCCTTCATGGGCTAAAGTTATCCGAACTTTAATGCTTTGCGATAATCCTGATTTTCAGAAAGCTGTAAAACTTGCTCAGGCCAATCAGTGGGAACAGGCTATTAGTATCTGGCAGGGTTTTTCGGAGAGTAATAGTAAATTGAAAAGAGCATCAGCTCTTTATAATCTTGCAGTAGCCTGTGAAATGAATGGTGATATTGATAAGGCTATTGAATTTACAGATGAGGCAGCAAAAGTTAGTTCAGGATTATTTCTGGGATATGTAAACGAACAGGTTCGAAAGTATTCGGTTGTACTTTACCAGCGAAAATATGAAATTGCCAAATTGAACCGATACTATGAGGCTAATTAAAAGTTTGATATTAATAGGATTAACATGTAGTTTGCACTCATGTATTATTACCATTTCTATGAGGTCAATACAGGTCGAAACTATGAAACCTGCTGTTTTTACAATTCCGGATAGTATAAAATCAATTGGTGTTTTCAATCTTTCGCCTTACAAAAAAAATAATTTGTCGCTAGAATATTTAGAAAACGATAAAATAAGCGAAGATGACATTGTTAATTACAAGCAAATCTCCGATAAATGCACAAAAGCGCTGGTATCTTTTCTTGAGAAAGAAGCGTACTTTAAAAAAGTAAGAAATTTTGGCGATTCAATAAATTATTTAGAATCAGACAGTACTGCCAATGACATATTTAAGAAATTTGGTATTGATGCTTGTTTATTTCTTGATGATATTGATTTTAAGATTATTGCGCTTGATAATGGTAGTGAGATGATTGTAAATAATGCGCAGATAATATGGTCGTTAGCATACAAAAATGATTCCATGTCATATTATTATAATCAGAATGATACTTTGATATATGATGATGATAAAACAGATTTGTTTTATCAAAGGAATAATTTAATTCGCATTGGTAATGTTGCAATAAACTCAGGTGAATATTTAGGAAAGGCTTTTGGCGCTAAAGTCATACCAACCTGGATTCAGGTTGAACGGATGTACTATGCTTCAAATAACCTGGAAATGCTTAAAGCTGAAAAATTTGCTAAAAATAACGAATGGATAAAAGCTGCTGAAATCTGGAGAATAATGACAAAAAACAAGAATACCATGATTGCAGCAAAGGCTTCGTATAATATGGCCCTTGTTTGCGAAATGGAGGGGCATTTAGACGCGGCAATTGATTGGCTGGTTCAATCATATTCAACCCTGAAAGAGAATAATAAAGAGCATAAGGAAAACTGCCAAAGGTATATCAATTTATTGGCAATGAGGAAAAAGGAAATTGAAAAACTGGCAAAACAAGTCCGAAATAATTAGCATCCCAGTACCTGTGTAAAACAAAAGTTCCACAATGTTTTTACTTTCTTGTAGAACTCTTGCTATTACTAATAATAAGTGAATTAAGCTAAATAAGTAAATCTGTAAGTAGGATTTGGGCGTCCGGGGCTCAAACTACGTAGTGCAACAATTTTATGAGTTATGGTGTCGCCTGTAATTTCAACAAGTGTAGTTTTTACAATATTTTCAAGTTTATCAGGGCTCATTTCAACACGGGCATTCAATGTTAGGCGAGCATTATCGCTTACTCCAGCAGATTGGCGCAAAGTGAGTGTACCGATCTTCCCTGTCAAGTTGGAAACAATATATTTATCGCACGACTCTACCAGAATTTTCACATGGCCAACCGAAGCGTTTAAGGAATCAAATTGATTGCTTAGGCTTAGCATGAGTGTATGAGCAAAATTATCCCAATCAACCGAGTTTCCCGAAAGTTCAATGGTGCAGTTTAGCCAGCCCAGAACGGCTTCGCCTTCAGCATAAACATCATAGTTAACTTCGACCAATCTTTTTCCGGCTTCGTTGCTGTTTTGTACTTTTTCGAGCCATTCATTCAACCCCGAACCAGCTATAGAACTAACGGTCAAAACATCCGAGTCAGGAAAAAGAAGCTTCGTTTTTTCAGTTAATAGTTTCAGTTCTTTTTGCGAAATTATATCTGTTTTGCTGATCAGGATAATGTCACTTTCTTCCAGCTGCTTTTTAAAAATATAGGCTGCGCTCGGATGTAACCCAGCATTTCCGTCATTTAAAATGTCTGATAGTCGAATCGGATCGGCCAAAACAGTTAGCGGGCTAACAATCAATTCGCCACTAAGGTTTTCTTTTAATGGTTGCATAATAGTTGCTGAAAGGTCGGTGCAACTGCCAACAGGTTCAGCAATAATAACGTCTGCCTCAGCTTCTTTTTTCAGCTTTCTTGTTGCATCAATCAACCCATTGAAATTACAACAGAAACAACTTCCATTTACTTCTGCAACATTTACTTTATCACGCGAAAGCATAGCCGTGTCAACCAGTTCAGGCGCCTGATCGTTAGTAATGAGCCCTACCCTTTTCCCCGATTGCATTACTTTATGAGCTGCTTCCCAAAGTAAAGTTGTTTTACCAGCCCCAAGGAAACCTCCTACTAAAATTAATCGCGTTGTCTTCATTATTCGGTTTGTGTTTTCGTCAATTATTGTTTTTTTAAGTTGTTTTCGCAGTTGCAGTTGCATTTTGCGACTGGTTGTTTCATGGCAGGCTCAAATGCAAAAACAAAGAAAAGCGCCGATAATGTGGCTCCAATCATCGGACCTAAAATATAGACCAGGAAAAAACCTCCGTTTTCATCTGGAAAAGCAGCTGAACCCCAACCCAATATCCAGGCAACCATGCGCGGTCCAAAATCGCGTGCCGGATTTAGCCCAGCCTGTGTTAAAGGTGCAATAAGGCAAATGATAGAGCTTACGGTTAAACCAATAAATAAAGGAGCCAAAGCATCTGATGGACGACCTACATTGCAACCTTCAGTGAGAGCAAAAATGATCAGCGCCAAAAGAAAAGTACCAAAAGCTTCAGCACCAATGGCCAATGGCATTGACACAATTGAAGTGCTTCCAGGGACAGCATAATATTCGCCGAACATTTTTGCTGTTTGAACTGATTCTATGGAGCCCCGGACTATTTTATGCGCATTCTCGTACGCTTCTATCGATGGATTGAAAAGCATGTAAATGGTTAATCCAGCTATAAATGCACCTAAAAACTGAGCGGTAAAATAAACAGGTAATTTTTTCAATTTCATTCGTTTGCTGATAACCATAGCCAATGTTACCGCAGGGTTCAAGTGAGCACACGACAAATGACGGGTTAGGTATATTGCCAGCGTAACACCAATTCCCCAGGCTAAAGCAATTTGTATGACTCCTTGGTAAGCATTAAAAAGAACTGACGTAGCTACTGATCCACAGCCAAATAAAACCAGTAAAAAGGTACCTAGTACCTCGCCTTTAAATTCTCTGGAAAGCAACATGCTGTTAGAATTAGTAGGTGTATTTAAATTCTCCGCATTCGCAGCAAAAATTTTCAGGAAGTTGAACTTCGCTAAGAAATATGGATAGAATTGAATACATTTCATTCATTTTTTCAAGGTTCAGGCAACAATATGTTTTTCCCTCTTTTTCATGGCCAACAATCAGCCCAACATTTTTCAATTCGCGTATATGCTGATTTAATGTTGTTCGTGTAAGCGGAAATGTGTCGGAAATATCACCAGTTAAACAAATTCTGGTCTCGGCCAGGTATTTAATAATTTGCAAACGAGCCGGATGTGCCAGCGCCTTGAAAAAGGTCGCCTGTTCCTGAAGTTCTTTTTCGAATAGATCGGTTTTAGCAGCTACCATACTTCATTTTGGTTTTTAGTTGACGTAAACATACATCAATATTTCTGCAGGTATATATTTTTACTCTTGAAATATATTGGGCATTAACAAACATTAGGAAGCGTAACACATTCAGGTCGAATATAAAAAAGGATTTAATTTGCTTTCTTGGTAAAAGCCATTACCTTTGTTCGTGTTTTTACGAACAAGCAATATGGCCAAAGAACAAATTACTGAAGAGCAGAAAAAAGCTGCCCGTTATGCCAAAGCGATGGGACACCCTATTCGAATGTATGTTCTCGAATTACTTTCGAAACAGTCGTGTTGTTACAGCGGAGATTTGAGCGAAGAATTACCCATCGTAAAATCGACACTTTCGCAGCACCTCAAAGAATTAAAGAACGCTGGGTTGATTCAGGGCGAAATAGAATCTCCCCGGGTTAAATATTGTATCAATAAGGAAAACTGGGCTGAAGCTCAGCAATTGTTTCAAAAATTCTTAAAAATCTAAAAAAATTTAATCTCTATGTTCGTTATTTTACGAACTACGAACAAATCTTTAATATCATGGAAATAAAAGTATTGGGAACAGGCTGTTCAAAGTGTAAAGCGCTGGAAAAGTTGACCAGAGACGCTGTTGCAGAGTTGGGTATTCAGGCTGAAATTGAGAAAGTTGAAGACATTTATAAAATCATGTCGTTTGGGGTAATGAGTACTCCGGCATTAGTTATTAACCAGAAGATTGTTGTAAGTGGAAGAGTTCCATCGGTAAGTGAGATAAAAGATTTAGTAACTAAAAATCAATAAATTATGGGTATGAAAAAGCTTAGGTTCTTTCTTGTTTTAGTTTTGTTTGTGCCATTAGTAGCGTTCACGCAAAATGTAAGTAAAAAAGTGGAAGTGTATTATTTTCACAATACATCGAGGTGTATTACTTGCAAAACGGTTGAAGCTGAGGCCAAGCTGGATATTGAAACTCTTTATCCTGATTTTGTAAAAACCGGCGATTTGAGTTTTACTTCGTTAAATCTGGAGGAAGAAAAAGGTAAACTGATTGCTGGAAAGCTGGGTGTTTCAGGGCAAACTTTATTGCTGGTTAAAGGCGAAAGTAAGATTGATATTACCAATGAAGGTTTTTTGTATGCCCGTACAAATCCGGTAAAGTTCAAAAAGATTATCAAGGAAAAAATGGATCAACTTTTGGATTTGTAGATCATGGAATACCTGACAAATCTTTTGGATAATACCTCGACTCCCTGGTTGACTGCATTCATTTTAGGATTAATGATGGCCATAAGCCCCTGCCCTTTGGCTACTAATATTACAGCTATTGGGTTTATTAGTCGAAAACTGGAAAACCAAAACCAGATTTTCGTCAACGGTTTATTATACACTTTAGGGCGGGCAATTAGTTATACAGTTATTCCATTAATCATTTTTCTGGGAGCCGATAAGCTTAAGTTTTCAGGTTTTTTCCAGATGTACGGCGAAAAGGTTTTGGGACCTTTACTAATTCTAATTGGCTTGTTTATGCTCGATGTTTTAAAAATTGGATTTCCAGGATTGAGCAGTTTGACTTCAAAAATGCAAAATAAAACCCGTTGGAAGGCTTTTGACGTTTTATTGCTTGGAGCAGTTTTCGCCTTGGCGTTTTGTCCGTACAGTGGTGTTTTGTTCTTCGGGATGTTGGTACCACTCACAATATCAAGTGTCTCAGGATTGTATTTGCCTGCTGTTTTTGCCATAGCTACGGGTATTCCGGTAATTATTGTTGCCTGGATACTTGCCTACGCAATATCTGGCATAGGAACTTTTTATAACAAGGTAAAAGTGTTCGAAACCTGGTTTCGACGGGTGATTGCCGTTCTTTTTATTGTTGTTGGTATTTATTCAATAATCAAACTTTTTGCATAAAAAATTTAACAGAATTGTTCGGTATTTTACGAACTTATTGATAGACATGATGAATAAAAAAGTGATTTGGGTACCAGTTGTGTTAATCCCGGTTTGGGTATTTATTTATCACAACCTTCAAAACTTTACCGACTGGTTTATCGACCGTATTTTGCAACTGGAAAAAGGAAAACATATTACTGAAGCCCTTCGCTTTTTTGTTTTCGAGTTTCCGAAAGTGTTGTTGTTACTAACTTTAATAATATTCGTCGTTGGTATTATCCGCACTTTTTTTACACCTGAAAGAACCCGAAAAGCGCTTGAAGGAAAAAGAACTTTTACCGGCAACGTAATGGCCGCAACCTTGGGTATTATAACTCCTTTCTGCTCCTGCTCGGCAATTCCGTTGTTTTTGGGTTTTATTGAATCAGGAGTACCGCTTGGCGTAACATTTTCATTTCTTATTTCGGCGCCCATGATAAACGAAGTTGCAATTATTCTGCTTTATGGCCTTTTTGGCTGGAAGGTAGCAGCTATTTACATTGGTACCGGACTCGTAATTGCCATTTTTTCGGGATGGTTAATTGGTTTACTGAAACGTGAAAAATGGGTTGAGCCGTGGGTATATCAGGCTCATTTCGGAAATAAGGAAGTTGTTGAAGAAAAGCTGAATTTTGCCAAACGAATCAATCTTGGCATTGAAGCTGTGAAGGAGATTGTTGGGAAAGTATGGTTGTTTGTTGGTTTGGGAATTGTTGTAGGTGCAGGAGTTCATGGTTATGTTCCCCAGGAATTTATGGCTTCGTTGATGGGCAAATCGGTCTGGTATTCAGTTCCGCTTTCAGTACTAATTGGTATTCCGCTATATTCAAACGCAGCCGGAATTGTTCCAATTGTTTCGGTTTTAATTGAAAAAGGAGTTTCATTAGGAACTGCTCTGGCTTTTATGATGTCGGTTATCGGGCTTTCATTACCCGAAATGATTATTCTTCGAAAAGTACTTACCATGCCCTTGATAGTTACTTTTATTGGAATTGTAGGAACTGGTATCCTGATTGTTGGGTATCTATTCAATTATATATTTTAAAAATTAAACAACAAAATCATGAAAACAACTTCTATTGGCTTTATTGGTGGTGGCCGAATCACCCGGATATTTCTTCAGGCTTTAGTAAAAAAAGGATTTCAATTTGAAAAAGTACTTGTTTTTGATTCAAACAACGAAGTTTCTGAGTCGTTAAGAAAACAGTTCCCATTTATTGAAATAGCTGATTTGATAAATGTTGCAAACCAACCAACAGTTTTTATTGCGTTGCATCCACCTGTTATTTTGGAAACATTACAAAAAATTGGAGATACAATCCAGAAAAATACCTGTGTTGTTTCGCTGGCACCAAAAATTACAATCGAAAAAATTGCTTCAATTTTAAAAACCGGAAACATTGCCCGTATGATTCCTAATGCAACTTCGTACATCAATCAGGGGTACAACCCCATTACATTCGGCAATAGTTTTGACCAGCAGGATAAAGCTGATTTATTATACTTGCTGAAATTGCTTGGACATACGTTTGAGGTAGAAGAACAAAAGCTCGAACCGTATGCTATTTTATCGGCAATGCTTCCCACATATTTTTGGTTTCAGTGGAATGAACTGGTTAAAATTGGTGCGCAGATTGGCCTTTCTGAAGAAGAATCGAAGGCTTCGGTACAAAATACACTGGTTGCGGCTATTAGTTTAATGTTCGATTCGGGTCTTTCGCCTGAGAAAGTAATAGATTTAATTCCTGTGAAACCTATTGGCGAAAGCGAAACGTTGGTTACAGAAATCTACCAAACTAAACTGACCGGCTTATTCGCGAAGATTAAACCATAGGTTTTGTTTATAATCCGAAGCTTTAATCAAAACTTAATGACGCATTTATACGTTGTATTTTATTATGACGTATATTTGCGTTATATTTTTAATAAAAGGAATATGGTTACTGCAAAAACTGTACTTTTCGACGAATCGATTCAGGAAAAAGCAAGGCTGTTTAAGGCGCTGGCTCATCCGGCCAGGTTACAAATCCTTCAATTCCTGGCTGCGACAAAAACTTGTATCTCAGGTGATATTTCCGACGAATTGCCACTTAGCCGGACAACGGTTAATCAGCATTTAAGCGAATTAAAAGAAGCTGGTTTGATAAAAGGACACGTAGAAGGAGTAAAAATGAAATATTGTTTGGACGGCGAAAAAATGAAGGAAATGAAAGACCTGCTAAGCTCGTTTCTGGAAGAAATTCAGCTTACCGACGACTTTAAATGTCAGTAGGGCCGATTGGATATTACTCGCATTTTCAAATCTTCAAATTAAAACACTAATTATCTTCTCATGAAAATTCTAATTCTTTGTACAGGAAATAGCTGTAGAAGCCAGATGGCGCACGGTTTTTTGCAGTCGTTTGATCCGAATATAACTGTTTGTTCTGCCGGAACAGAAGCCTCAGGCAAATTGAACTCAAAGGCCGTATCTGTGATGAAAGAAGCAGGAATAGATATTAGTCGCCACACCTCCGATTCGGTTGATATGTACCTGAATGAAGAATGGGACTACGTGATAACCGTTTGTGGTGGCGCCAACGAAAGCTGTCCGGCATTTATTGGCAAGGTAAAACACCGTTTGCATATTGGTTTCGACGATCCATCGCACGCAACTGGTACCGACGATTTTATCTGGAGCGAATTTCGCCGGGTTCGTGATGAAATTAAAGCTGGTTTTTGGAAGTTTTACAATGAGTCGATTCGAAAATTTGACAATTAGCAAATTGGAAAATATGAAAACACGTCTGAAATTTCTCGACCGCTATCTTACAATTTGGATTTTCCTGGCCATGTTTGCAGGGATTTTTATGGGCTGGGCAAATCCAGAAATTGCTAGGTTTTGGGATAGTCTTTCGGCTGGAACAACGAATATACCTATTGCTGTTGGCTTAATTGTAATGATGTACCCGCCTTTGGCCAAAGTAAAATACGAAGAGCTTGGCGATGTTTTCCGAAATATTAAGGTTCTTGGCTTATCGCTGGTTCAGAACTGGCTGATTGGTCCGGTTCTAATGTTTTTGCTAGCCATTCTGTTTTTACAGTTCAATATCGATTACATGTACGGACTTATCCTGATTGGCTTGGCACGTTGCATCGCAATGGTCATTGTGTGGAACGATCTGGCGAAAGGCGATACGCAGTATGCGGCTGGTTTGGTCGCATTTAATTCAATATTCCAGGTATTATTTTTCTCGGTGTATGCATACGTTTTTATAGCCATTCTGCCCGGTTGGTTCGGGTTGCCGGTAAACAATACAGTATCGCAAATTACAATTGGCCAAATTGCCGAAAGTGTTTTCATTTACCTGGGCATACCGTTTATTGCAGGCTTTCTTACTCGTTTTATTCTGGTAAGGGCAAAGAGCAAAGAGTGGTACCAAACCCGGTTTGTCCCCAAAATTAGTCCGCTAACATTGATTGCCTTGTTGTTTACCATCGTTGTTATGTTTTCGCTAAAGGGCGAATATATTGTGAAAATTCCGATGGATGTTGTTCGGATTGCAATTCCGCTGATTATCTATTTTGTAGTCATGTTCGTTGCGTCTTTCATTATGAGCAAACGGGTGGGTGCAACTTACGAGCAGGCCACTACCCTTTCGTTTACAGCGGCCAGCAATAATTTTGAATTAGCCATTGCTGTTACTATTGCTATTTTTGGCGTTAATTCGGGCGAAGCTTTTGCTGCCGTAATAGGGCCGCTGGTTGAAGTTCCGGTTATGATTGGTCTGGTAAATGTTGCTTTTTGGTTTAAAAAGAAATATTACTGGCGAACGAAATAGCCATCTCGCCTAAGGTGAGACAAACCCAATCGCAGACTTCGGCGTGAGCTCAGTCGAACGATGCGCGGGGTGGGTCGAGATAAAAGTGCAAGTTGAAATGCGACATTATTTCATTCTCATTACTTAATACCTTGCTATAAAATCAAAGATCGAAATTTGTTAAGTGGCTTTTTTATCCCAAACTGACAGCGGCAAGCCGAAAAGTTCACTTTTTTGCCTCCCGCTGATAGCGGCAACCCAGAAAGAACACTTTTTTATCTCCCGCTGACAGCGGCGACAAAAAAAGTACTCTTTTTTACTTCCCGCTATTGTCGGCATCCGTTCAAGTATTCTTTTTCATTTCCCGCCATCAATTTCACTGTAAAAAGTGGCCTTTGCAACTAAAAGATGGTTCTGATCATATTCAAATATTCAATAATTTCATTTAGAAAAAGACGTGACCTACTTAACTTAAGATGTTATAAAACACTTTAACAGTTTCAAATTGCAATTAATTAAAACCATTTAGTTAAATTGTATCATAATTCTATTTACAAAACTTTAACTTATGAAACTAATTTTAGAACCTTTAACAACAAGTACACTTACCAATCTGGAAGCCGGACAATTGATCCGACGCCATTTAACCGATTGGGGAACCATCGACGCTACTCTTAAAACCAATGCTCCGCTAAACAAGTATTTTCAGTCTTTAACTTCAAAGGTGGAAGTGTACGAGAAAGCCATCTTACAGGTACGTAAGAACGAAGAAACAGAGAGAGTTGTGAATGCTGATGCAGCCCGCGACAAAGCAATTACTGCTTTTGGTTTTGCCCTGAAATTATACGCTGTTTCGGATGTCGACGAAGAACTTGAGGCCAGTCGTAGCCTTGGAATTTTATTCAGATCGTATAAAAACCTGACTAAATTGAATTATGAAGCCGAAACGCTTGCGTTGGATAAGTTAACCGGCGAGCTAAATTCAGCAACCTATAAAAGCAAAGTGGATTCGCTAAATATAGGCAGATATGTAACCCGTATGATTGACACCAATACCGCTTTTAAGTCATTGTTTTCGGGTCGAATGGTTGAAACGGCAACAACCGAAACCTATATTTTAAAGACGGTACGGCTTGAAATGCAGACTACTTACAGCGAAATGTGCGACTATGTGCTGGCCATGGCCAAAGCTTTAAATACACCGCTTTTTACATCAACTCTTAATTTAATAAATACAGCCCGTAAATATTACGCCGACCTGGTTGCCCGCCGTACAACAAAAAAAGCAGAACCTGATAAGCCTGCTGAATAATCTTTTTCTTGGGTGGATGGTTTATTAAACCCGCCTTCTTTTCGAAACGAAAAGTTGAGCGGGTTTTGTTTTGTTGTGAAATTATTCAACCGCTTCGCGATTATGGAAACCGCTAAGCTCGTAGCAAAGCTAGTCATCGGGTGACTTCGAGTCACCCGATGACTAAAAAACCGGTTGCTTTTCTGATTGTCTGGCGCCTCTCTTTCACCACTACGCAAATAATCCGTTTTTTTTGATACCTTTGTCGCGTTAACAATCAAGTTTTTGTTGATTCTTTCTTAGCAATGCTTCGTTCTGCTATCCCGGGCAGGTCTTTTCATCGTCAAAATCGACATCAAAATCAACTTTCTTGTTGGATGGTTATACCACGATAATTCTAGTGGTTACCCATCGGTATTTTTCACAATTAAGAGAGCTGCCTCGGTTTGCAGCATAAAATTTATGACATTTAAAGAATTAAATATTTCGGAGCCTATTCTGAAGGCTCTGGTAAATAAAAATTACACTTTCCCCACCCCTATTCAGGAACAAGCTATACCTGTAGCCTTATCCGGACGTGATATTTTAGGAATTGCACAAACAGGTACTGGCAAAACTGCCGCTTTCGCTATACCAATTGTCCAACACTTGAACCAGGTTCAGTCCCCAAACAGGAAGCGGGAAATAAAAGCGCTGGTATTGACTCCCACCCGCGAACTTGCTATTCAGGTTGGTGAGAGTTTTTCGGATTATGCACAATATACAAGCCTGCGTCATGCAGTTATTTTTGGGGGTGTAAATCAAAATCCGCAAGTTGATACATTAAGAAGAGGAGTTGATATTCTGATTGCTACACCAGGCCGTTTGCTCGATTTGATCAATCAGAAAATAATCGCATTGAATCACATCAACCATTTTGTTTTAGACGAAGCCGACCGCATGTTGGATATGGGTTTTATTCACGATATAAAACGGTTGTTACCCCTTTTGCCAGCGCGTAAGCAAACACTTTTTTTCTCGGCCACGATGCCCGAAGCTATTACCAATTTATCGAAATCGATACTGTATAAACCTGTAAAAATTGAAGTGGCCCCGGTGTCTTCGGTTGTCGATACCATTGAGCAGCACTTGTATTTTGTTGAAAAGCAACAAAAAAGCGAACTTCTTGTTTCTTTATTAAAACAGGAGAGCGAAAAATCGGTTTTGGTTTTTTCACGAACCAAGCATGGTGCCGATAAAATTGCACGAATACTTAACCGCAAAGGGATTGATTGCGAATCTATACATGGAAATAAAACTCAGGGTGCGCGACAGCGGGCGCTGATCAATTTTAAGTCGGGGGCAACCCGGGTCATTGTTGCGACTGATATTGCTGCCCGTGGAATAGATATTGTAAATCTGGAGTTGGTCATTAACTATGATTTACCTGATGTCCCGGAAACTTATGTGCACCGTATTGGTCGTACTGGTCGCGCCGGAAATCGCGGAACAGCATTGTCGTTTTGTTCGCAGGACGAACAAATCATGGTAAGAGATATTCAGAAATTGACTGGGCAAAAACTCAGCTCTACGCAAATTCAGGGATAAGAATATAAACTGTAAAAAATTAGGAATGGCAAAATCGATGACTTTTAATAAACGGGAACTGGAGAAAAAGCGAGAGAAAAAGCGCCAAGACAAACAAAAGCGTAAAGAGGATCGAAAAACAAATAGCGGAAGTGGATCGCTTGACGATATGATTGCGTATGTTGATGAAAATGGTATGATTAGCAGCACTCCACCCGATCCAAATAGTAAACAGGTGGTCGATGCCAGCGATATTTTAGTTTCTACTCCACAACGCGAAGAAGAAGAAAAAGTACCATTGAAAGGCCGTGTCGAGCATTTCAACCGGGCCAAGGGCTATGGTTTTATTAAAGATATTGGTAGCATTGAGAAATATTTCTTTCATATAAGTAGTGCGCCTGAAGATATTCGCGAAGGTCAAATCGTTTATTTTGAATTAGAAAAAGGTCAAAAGGGCTTAAATGCAGTAAGAATAACCCTGGTAGATTAAAATTACTTATTACATTGTTGCTTAACCTTATAAATGTTCGATATAAAACTGATTGTGCAACAACCGAAATCCAGCAAGTAAATAAGGTTACGTAAGTTATGCCGGAATTTCTACTAAGGTCAAAAATAATACCTTAAGAAAGCTAGTAAAGGCGTGATTTCAAGTCACACCCTGATTAAAAAATACGCGGAAGAATCAAAAGCTGGATTGAAGTTATAAATAAAAAATCCCTGAAATCATCAGACTTCAGGGATTTTTCGTTAGTTCCAGAAACTATCATTTTTTTGTGCCAGACACTTGATTCTGGTAATACACCGGTCCTTTTTTCACCGCCAGAATAATGAGGATAATTCCGGCTATTACAAATGGAATGCTAAGCAATTGCCCCATGTTTAATGCCATGCCTTTTTCAAAGGCTTCCTGTTCTTCTTTGATGAATTCGATAAAGAATCGGGCTCCAAAAATCATGGTAATAAATACACCGAATATCAAACCCTGGTAATCTTTTGCCTTTGTTTTCCAGTACATGTAAAGCATTACACCAAAAGTCACCAGGTAGCTCAACGATTCATAAATTTGTGTAGGATGTTTTGCAACCTTTTCGTGATTACGTTCAAAGATGAACCCCCAGGGCAAATCGGTTTGATGGCCATAGATTTCAGAATTCATCAGATTTCCGAAACGAATTAAAGCTGCCACTAATGCTGTGGGAACTACTACCCTGTCGAGCACCCAAAGTATATTACGTTTCGATATTCTTTTACTCCAAAGGGCCAGTGCAATCAAAATACCCAAAGTTCCGCCATGGCTGGCTAAACCGCCTTGCCAAACATACAGAATTTCAATTGGGTGCTGAGAATAGTAATCCCAGCCATAAAATAACACATGGCCCAATCGTGCTCCAATAACAGTGGCCAACACAATGTAAATGAATAAACTTTCGAGCCATTTCAATTCAAGATTTTCATGCTTGAACATTTTTTCGACATGCTGGTAACCAAATAAAAAACCAATGGCAAACATGAGTCCGTACCAGCGCACATGAAGCGGACCGATTGAAAATATTTCAGGGCTGACGTTCCAGTGAATAAAGGCTAAAATATCCATAGTATAAATAATTTTGACCTGAATTAGGCGATTTTTTTTGAAAATACCGAATATGAAACAAAAAATAAGGAATAAGAAACAGTTACTTTATTATTTCTTATTCCTTATTTGGATTTATTTAGTCAACGAGATCTTTACCATGGCAGGCTTTAAATTTCTTCCCGCTACCACAAGGACATGGATCGTTTCGTCCTACACGCTTTTCAACTCTTATTGGCTGAGTTATCTGCTGTTCGCGAGGCGCCTGTGGCTGTCCGGAAGTTGGAGTTTCAGATTTTGAAGTTGACATCCGGCTCATATCCAATCCGCGACGTTCGTGTCCTTCGTGTACTTGTTGTGGTTCAACCGAAGGTATATGACCTTTTACCAATGTCGAAACTATTTGCTTATTCACCTTGGTAATCATTACTTTAAAGAGATTGAACGATTCGAATTTATAGATGAGCAGAGGGTCTTTTTGTTCGTAAGTGGCGTTTTGAACCGATTGTTTCAAGTCGTCCATTTCGCGCAATTGTTCTTTCCATGAATCGTCGATGGTTGAGAGCACAATTTGTTTCTGGTACGATTTTACAAGCTCTTTACCCTGATTTTTATATGCTTTTTCAAGGTTAGTAATGATCTGGAAAATATGAATTCCATCAGAAATTGGTACAACTATGTTTGTGTACATATTTCCTTTGGTTTCAAAAACATCACGAATAACAGGATATGCCTGTTTGGCAATAGCATCCATTCGGCGTGTATAAACGCCAACCATTTCGTTATAGGCTTTCTCAACAATATCATCAACTTTCATTCGCATGAACTCCTGATCTGAAACTGGTGATTCCATCGACATGATTCTGATTAAATCGAGGTTGAAGTTTTCGAAGTCGCCGTTTGCCTGATAATCATTTGTCAGGTTGTCGGTTACATCATACATGGTATTCAGAATATCAACTTCTAAACGTTCACCAAACAAAGCGTGACGGCGTTTTTTGTAAACAACTTCACGCTGAGAGTTCATTACATCGTCGTATTCGAGCAAACGTTTACGGATACCGAAGTTATTTTCTTCAACTTTCTTTTGTGCGCGTTCTATCGATTTGGTAATCATGGAATGCTGGATCATCTCTCCTTCTTTCAACCCGATTTTGTCCATGATGCCGGTAATACGGTCTGAGCCAAATAAACGCATCAAATCGTCTTCAAGCGAAACAAAGAATTGCGATGATCCCGGATCACCCTGACGTCCAGAACGTCCTCGTAACTGACGGTCTACACGGCGCGATTCGTGACGTTCGGTACCTATAATTGCCAAACCGCCAAGTTCTTTAACTTCAGTAGTTAACTTAATGTCGGTACCTCGACCAGCCATATTGGTTGCAATCGTAACCATTCCTTTTCTACCGGCATCAGCAACAATTTCAGCCTCGCGGGCATGTAACTTGGCGTTCAAAACATTGTGTTTAATGCCTCGCATTTTAAGGAATCGGCTCAGCAATTCAGAAATTTCAACAGAAGTGGTACCCACCAAAACCGGTCGTCCGATACGGTTGAGTTCGGCAATCTCTTCGATTACAGCGTTATATTTTTCGCGTTTGGTTTTATAAACAATGTCTTCACGGTCCTGACGAATTACTTTACGGTTCGTTGGAATTACAACAACATCCAGTTTATAAATGTCCCACAATTCGCCTGCCTCTGTTTCTGCAGTACCAGTCATACCAGCCAGTTTATGGTACATCCTGAAGTAGTTTTGGAGAGTGATGGTTGCGAATGTCTGCGTAGCAGCTTCAACCTTCACATTTTCCTTGGCTTCAATAGCCTGGTGTAATCCATCAGAATATCGACGGCCTTCCATAATACGGCCAGTCTGCTCGTCAACAATTTTAACTTTATTCTCAATTACAACATATTCCACGTCACGCTCAAACATGGCATAAGCTTTCAGCAATTGATTAATTGTATGAACACGTTCTGATTTAATTGCATAATTTGTCAGCAGGTCTTCTTTCTTTTCGAGGACTTGTTCTTTTGTAAGTGCTTTATCGTTTTCAATTTCAGCAATTTCAGACCCAACATCGGGTAAAACAAAGAAATGATGGTCTTCAACGTCGCTTGAAATCAAATCAATGCCTTTATCAGTTAATTCAACCGAGTTTTGTTTTTCGTCGATAACAAAGTACAGAGGATCTGTAATAATATGCATGAGCCTGTTGTTGTCCTGCATGTGGTAATTCTCTGTTTTGGTCATCATGGCCTTAATACCTTCTTCACTGAGGAATTTGATGACTGGTTTGTGTTTGGGTAAACCTTTATGAGCGCGAAGCAACAGAATTGAACCTTCTTCTCTTTCTTCTTTGGTTGCGTCAGGTTTAGTCAAAAGTCGGCGGGCATCAGATAGACATTGATTTACAAAGTTCCGCTGTGCTGCATATAGTTTTTCAACCTTTGGGCGAAGTTCTTCAAATTTCTGGTTTTCTCCTTTTGGAACCGGTCCTGAAATAATTAATGGAGTTCGGGCATCGTCAATTAAAACCGAGTCAACCTCGTCGACAATTGAATAATGGTGTTTTCGCTGAACCAAATCGCGTGGGCTGATAGCCATGTTGTCGCGAAGGTAGTCGAACCCAAATTCATTATTGGTTCCATAAGTAACATCGGCGTTATAAGCATCGCGGCGTCCATCGGAATTGGGCTGGTATTTATCTATACAATCAACGCTCAAACCGTGGAATTCGTACATGGGGCCCATCCATTCCGAGTCACGTTTCGACAGATAATCGTTTACAGTTACAACGTGAACTCCTTTACCTGTTAAGGCGTTCAGAAATACGGCTAAAGTAGCAACAAGGGTTTTACCTTCACCGGTACCCATTTCAGCAACTTTACCCTGGTGCAAAACAATACCACCAATCAACTGAACGTCATAATGCACCATATCCCAGGTTATTTCATTGCCTCCTGCTATCCACTTGTTCATCCAGATGGCTTTATCGCCTTCAATAACAACACTGTTACGGGTTGTAGCTAAATTGCGGTCGAAATCGGTGGCAGTAACAACAACCTTCTCATTTTCAGTGAATAATTTAGCGGTTGCTTTTACAATTGAGAATGCACTTGGAATAATTTCATTCAAAACTTCTTCCAGTTTATCGTCGATTTTCTCTTCCAGTTTATCAATTTCCTGGTAAATATTTTCACTTTCTTGAATATCAACAGTTTCTGCAAGCTCTTTTAACTCTGTAATACGGTCTTCTTCAGCTTTAATTCGCTCTCTGACTATAGCTTTTAGTCTGGCCGATTCGTTTCTTAGTTCGTCGGTTGAAAACAATTTAATTCGCTCGTATTCTTTTTTTATTAATTCAACCAAAGGGGCTATTTCGGCCATATCTTTATCTGCTTTATTGCCAAGGAAAACGCCCAGAATTTTGTTTATAAATGCCATTATGATTGGGTTTAAATGTTCAAAAATTGGAAGTCACAAATGTAGTTATAATGTTTAAAAGTTTGTTTGGTTTTAACGATTATCGTGCCAATCTGATGAGTAAGAAATGTTCGGACAGAATTACCAGAATCATCAAAATAACTGACACAATATCCGAATATTAGGTTATTGTGGGTTGTTTTTTGTCAAATTTTGTTGGGTGGAAATCTTTGTTATTGATTATTCATTTATTTTGTGCGAATAATTTCAGAAAAAGAAGAATGGCTGATTTTGCTAATCATTGTTTTGTGTGTGGGAAAGAGGTTGATGTTCAGACCACTGAGAAAAACGCTCAGTTTAACCTTCCGGTTTGTACCGAATGTAAAGGTACCGATAAAGAAAAAAAAGCTGTTGAGGATTTACTTGAAGGAATGGCAGAAGGATTTGTTTGCGGCTGTATATAAAAAGCCACCGAAATACTTCGATGGCTCTTATAGATCAACAAAAATTATCTTAAAAAATCAAATGTTTATAACCTTCATTTAACAAATCTGGTAAATAATTAGCTATCAGTTGCAGTGCATGTTCTTCTGAAATTTGATCGGTTGTCAAGATTTTCTGATTTTCAAGTTGCTGTTTATTTAAAACTGATGAATTTATTTCTTCAGGAACCTGTTGTAAAGAACGTGATACTCGTGTTACCCCAAAACCATGTTTATTTAAAACGTAAGTGACCTCAAAAAATTCGGACCGTACAATATATTTCTTTGAGTGTCTTTCCTGATGCAAAGTAATTGTTACAGGTTTTTCCTGATTAGAATAAGTTACATTCCAAACTTTTTCAGCTGTTTTTCCCAGGTAAAGATTTTCAATAGGAGTAATTTTAACTTCCTGAGATTCTGATTTTAAGTCACTTGCAAAAGATGCTGAGCTAACCAATAATAAAGCACTAAGCATCGCTGAACGAAATGTCATTGTTTTCATAACTTTGAGATTAAATGTTAACTGTTGTTTTCTGTTTTTCTACAATAAATGACGTTTCAGAATCCGACATGTTACATCCACATTCGTAAATTTTATTTTTTAATATATGGAAAATTTTAATTTATTGATTACCAATCGTTTTTCGGTTCGTTCGTATACCAATCAGAAAGTTGACGAGAAAGTAATTCTTGAAATTTTGGAAGCAGCCCGCATGGCTCCTTCAGCGGTTAATTTTCAACCCTGGCATTTTATTATCATATCAGATGCCGATAATCTGAGTGATTTTCAGGAAGTTTATCCCCGAGCCTGGTTTATGGAGGCGCCGGTTTGTGTGGTTATTTGTGCCGATCACCGTGTTTCCTGGAAACGAAAATCGGATGGGAAAGATTTTGCAGATGTTGATGTTGCTATTGTTGCTGATCACCTTATTTTGAAAGCCACCGAAATGGGCCTGGGTACTTGCTGGGTTTGTAATTTCGATGCTCCATTAGCAAGTAAAAAATTATATTTACCCGAATATATTGAACCTTTGGTGATTGTGCCTTTAGGATACACAACGGCCGAAGCTCCCGAGAAAAAACGTAAACCCCTTTCAGAAATGGTACATTGGGAAAAATTTACAGACCTTTAAATTCACGAAGATATTTTTCCAAACGGTTCAATCCTTCTTTTATGTTTTCGAGTGAGTTGGCATAAGAAAAGCGTAAATAACCTTCACCATTTTCACCAAAATCGATTCCCGGGGTTACGCCTACGTGAGCGTTTTCAAGAATGTCGAATGCCAGTTTGTACGAATCGTTTGATAAATGGCGGGCATTTACAAAAATGTAAAACGCCCCGGTTGGTTCAACTGTAATTTTAAAGCCAAGTTCCTGTAATCTACTGATCATGAATTTTCTACGTTCATTATATACATTTTTCATGTGTTCAACATCGGTATACGCTTCCCTAAGGGCGCTAATTCCGGCTCTTTGGGCGACCGAACTGGCACAGATAAATAAGTTTTGCTGAAGTTTCTGAATAGGTCGTGTAAATTCTTCGGGAACAATAACATATCCCAAGCGCAAGCCAGTCATGGCATAAAGTTTTGAAAATCCGTTTAAAACAAAAGCATTTTCAGTGTATTCGAGTATCGAATGAGCTTTACCTTCATAAACCAGTCCGTGATATATTTCGTCGGAAATAATATAAGGTGAAAATTTGGCAATTTCCAGTAATGTTTCAGGCGAAAGCAAGTTGCCTGTTGGATTCATTGGACTATTTATCAGTATAGCTTTGGTTTTTTCTGTAATTGCATTGCAAATATTTTCGGGTCGGTACTGAAATCCATCTTTTTCAAAAACTGGTACTTTAACCATTTTAGCTCCTGAAAGGCTTATGAAATTCGGATAGCAGGCATAACCTGGGTCGGATAAAATAATTTCGTCACCTGGGTTACATAATGCTAAAAGAACCATCAATATAGCTGGCGAAGTTCCCGAAGTTACAATAACCTGATCGGGCGAAATTACGACTCCATAATTTTTGAAGTAATTGTTGCAGATTTCCTGGCGTAGCTCCGGGTCTCCAAGACTGTGGGTATAATGAGTTTTGCCTTGATTCATGGCAATTTCGCTCGCTTTAAGTACACATGAAGGAACATCAAAATCGGGTTCCCCAACTTCAAGATGGATGATATTTTTTCCTTCTTTTTCAAGAATTGAAGCTTTTTCAAGAACTTCCATCACAATGAAAGGGCTGATATTTTGAGCTTTATCGGAGATCATTTTGGTTTTTATTTGGGATGACCGAAGGTACTCAAGAAATTTCAATTGAAAAATTATTGTAAAAATAATACATCAATTGTAAAAAACTGTATGATATAATTTACTGGATATAAGCGATTTTACCTTTGATATTTTTCCCATCAGATTTTAGTCTGACAAAATAAATACCTGTTCTTTTTCCATAGAAACTAAGCTTAACCTGGTTTACTGCTGTTCGTGTAACAGAAACATCCTGAACTTTCCCTAATAAATCAAAGACCTCAATATCATCAATCGAATCAATTTTATCTTCAGTTTCAACTGTTAGTAAATTACTTCCGGAAACAGGGTTCGGATAAAATCTTGCTTTGGTAACACCTTTTATTGTGTCGTTTATGGTCGTAACATCAACAATGTTACATGCATTTACTTCCATTAAAATAGCAGAACCGTTTCCCGTAATATTTTGCGAGGTATAGGTTAACCATTCTTGCTGATTTTTTAACAGAAAACTATTCGTTAGATCATTAGTCCTGTTGGCCATATATACGACTAATGAGTCAGTCGAACTCAAATTTGACAGGTCATAAGAAATAAAAAAGTTTCCTGAAGTCCTGACTGGAGTACTAAATGAAAGATAGTTCATCGCATCAGCATAGAAACTTTTCAGGTAGAATTTTTCTGAGTAAATAGGGTCGCCTTCTGGTTTATCAGAACCACTGTAAACTTTGAGGTTAATGTAAGGTGCATTACTAGTGGTTGTTATTTTTGCAATTGCTAAAGAAACGCCTGATATCTGGCAACTTTTAGAAAACTTAAACAGTTCGGCAAACTCGGTATAACCTGAAGAGTTAGAGCCCGACCAGTAACCTTTGAAATTTGATCCACTGGATATTTTTATAAGTGAATGAGTGTCGGTATCTTTAAAATTAGTTTTAGGTTCGCAGCTTGTTTCCTCAGAGTTAAGTACCATTCCATCAAGTTTTTCAACTCCTGAGTTTAATGGATCGAGCCATGTTTTTAATTGTTTGGCAGTTTCTTGCCGGTGATCCCAGGATAAAGCAAATTTCTCAAAAAAATCATTATTAGGTAATCCTGGAGGGCAACTAGCTGATCCACCGGTTAAAGAACCAACTAATAAATTATTCTGGTCGAAAAGCGGCCCGCCAGAAGAACCTTCTTCGGTTACACCATGTTCCCATGATAAAATATTCCAGAAACCGTTATTCACATAGTTATTGCTGAATTTTGCCGTAACTGCTGCATTATTATCAATAGCTATTTTCTTTATATCACCAAGAGGATGATGAATACAATATGACGAACCTGGCGCTGTATTTTTCCTGTTCCAACCAGAAAGGTATGGTCTGTATTTATCAGGAATGGTATTGTTGAGCCTTACAAGCGAAAAATCAAGACTATCAAATGCAGCTTTTAGTGTACTGCCCGACATGGAATGGCTTACATCTCCATCAATTGATCCACAATAAGGTGATTCGTAATTGAATAAAAATACTGATGACTGGGCCAGTGCATCAGTCGAAATACAATGATAAGCAGTTAGAATGTAAGGAGCTCCATCTAATGCTGTATTATTTACCAAAGTGCCAGTGCATAGTTCGGTCCCTTTTATAATAATGCGGCATACCCCATCACGAACATTTTCAGAGCCATTAGCCAAGTCGCAATTTACGTTAACGTTACAACTACCTGAAATTCCTAACGGACGATGGTCGTTAGCTGCAATACCTACAAAGTCGTGAGCTACCTTAGCAACTTGTAATTCGCCCCTGAAAGGCACTTGAGCAGGTTCTTCGTATTGAAGTAACAATTCGTCACCAGCAATTGGTTCAACCGCAAAAATGCCGCTATCCGAATTATTATCAGAGGTATAAGCACCTTTTATTTCGCCAGATTTATCATTGATTATAAATAATTTAGCATCTTCAGGTAAATTAAACTTATCAAAAATCAGGTTAAGAGAATAAGCGCCAGCCGACCGGATTCTTAATTGCCAGACATTCGTTTTACTTGTATTGTACCAAACTCCTGAATTATTAAGATTTAACGAAACATCAAAAGAATGCGCAAAAGTAAAAGGCTTTAATCTGTTTCCATCAACCAGTAAGTTTTTTGTTTTCATTGCTTTATAGTCGATAACCGGCATAATAACAAGATCCGAAATGTATGATGCCGATTTTAACTTCTCAATTTGGATAGGTAATCCGCCTTTGGATAGTTGTCCGTTAACGTGTAAACTTGTGATAATCACAAAAAAACAAACCTGAAAAAAAAATACACTTTTATACATTCTTTCAATTCAAATAAACTCAAATATAGGAGAAATAATTAATTGAATATATATCGATAAAAGCGTTTAAATTTGAAATTTAAAACTGTAGGAAGAAATGAAAGTTCTAACCATGTTTGTTGAAGAATTTTCGTACAAGCCGGCGCTAAAGAACCTGGATTCAGCAGAGGAAGTAAATAAAGAACCTGGCTTGTTAACCAATTCAATTCTGGCATTTATTCAGGTTGAACAAACTGATGAAATGAGTGATGTTAAATCGCGTGAAAAAAAGCTTGTTAACCATTTAAAATGGGTTTCCAGAAAAAATGAATGTAAATCAGTAATTCTTCATTCTTTTGCTCATTTATCCGATTCGAAAGCATCGCCCGAATTTACTAAAGAAGTAATGGATGAAGCTGAAAAACGTTTGAAAAACGCTGAATTTCAGGTTATACAAACTCCTTTTGGTTATTTTCTGGATTTAAATATTAAAGCTCCTGGTTTTTCTTTGGCCAGAATTTGGGCAAATCTTTAAATATGAACTACATAGACTTGCATACTCATCAGCTTAATAAACAAAATGTTTTTGCTATAAAAAATATTTTTGCTCAGGATTATTCTAAAGTTCTCGTAAACTCACTCTACTCTGTTGGGTTACATCCTTGGCATATCGAAAAGGTTGATTGGGTGTCTTGTTTCGAACATATTTTTGAAGCATCAAATGATAAGAATATGCTTTTTGTTGGCGAATGTGGTTTAGACCGATCAATAGATACAACCTTCGTCAAACAGGAAGAGTGTTTTAAAAAGCAGATTGAAATAGCTTCTCAATTAGATAAACCATTGATTATTCATTGTGTACGTGCTTATAACGATTTAATTCGGATTAGAAAATCAATTAAATTGAATATTCCCTTGATCATTCATGGATTTAATGGCAATCGGGAAACAACATTAAGTTTATTAACTTATGGATTCTATTTTTCGGTGGGTGAACGTTTTTTGTTTGATGAGCGAAAGAATGTAAATTTAGAGTTGATACCAATAAACCACTTGTTTCTTGAAACTGATGAAAGTGCATTTTCAATTGAAACAATGTATCAAAAAGCTTCCCTGATTCTTGATTTGAATGAACAGGAACTAGTTTTAAAGGTTATGGAAAATTTTAAAAATATTCTTAGGTGAATAATCCTATAAATTACAGATAATTAATGATTTATTGAAGTTAACTATTTTTTAATATCAATTTTCAATAAACTTTTATTCAATTTGTTTGTATTTATTCACAAACTGTTTATGTTTGCATTCATCAATAAAATGACAAAAATGAATCGTTGTGCAATAAATATGGCTCTTGCAATTTCCCAAAACCTGGGTTGCAATGATTCTTTGATGTCTATGTCTATGATAATGCGCTAGCCTTTAGGCGGTGTGATTTTTCATGTTGTTTAAAGGCTTTTCCGGTTATAATTATTAATCCAATTTTTCTTATTTAAATTTTATTCCATGTCAAATTGTGTTGTACGATTTGGCGGAAATAGTTTGTCAAAACTGCCTGTTATTGAGGCTTTTTCAAGTCTTCTGGCTAACACGACCGACGACACGATTGTTGTAGTTTCCGCCATTCCCGATTTAGTAAAAATCCTTGAAGAAGGAATCGAATTGCTTAAAAATGGTAATATAAGTGCCGATTCTATTATAGATCAGGTAGATGAGTTGGTTGCAGAACGACTGAAAATGTTTAATCTTATCGAAAAAAATCTAAATGTATACATTGAAATAAATAACCTTCAAAATCTTTTAAAAGGAATTGAATTTACAGGCGACTTTTCCATAGCGCTTAAAGATCAGGTAATTAGTTATTCGGAACGTATTACTGCGGGAATTTTGAAATTGTTCTTGGATGTAAAATGTGTTGAAGTAGAATTAGTTTATCCCGAAATTATTAACCTTGTTGTAACTGAAGAGTTTGGAAATGCTACTGTTTTGCTTGATGGATCTGCAAATTTAACTAGCTCATTGACAAATGGAAAATTCCTTATCCCAGGTTCTTATGGTATTACCAAAAATGGAAAAACTGCCCGGTTAGGTAAATATTCTGCTGATTATTCTGCAGCAGCAATAACCTGTATTGTTGGTGCAAATGCGTTGCAACTTTGGGAAATTGATTGCGAATTCCGTACCGCTGATCTATCTTTTGTAACCGACTCACAACTTATTTCGCGACTAACTTATGCAGAGGCTTCTGAACTGTCTTATTTTAGCCAACAATCCATTCATCCACGAATTGTTGAACCTTTAATTAATAAACATATTCCAATCCATGTTTATAGGCTCTTGAATAAAAGTAAAGAACTTACTACTATTATTAATTCAGAATCAGTTATATCGCCTAATGTTGTAAAAAGTGTGGTCCATACCGACGAAATAGCAATTCTGAAGCTTAATGGTCCGGGAGTTGGTTTTAAACCTGGTATTTTGGCAAAAGTAACAACAGCATTTCATGAGGCAGCTATTAATATCAGGTCTGTAATTACTTCACAGGTAAGTATTAACATTATTCTAAATAATGACGAAATAGAAAAGGCAAGGTTAATTTGTGATACGCTTCCGTTAAGTTCTGTGAACGAAATTGTTATTGAAGACAATGTTTCGCTCATTGCCATAATTGGTCATGGTATGCAGCAACATCACGGTGTTTCTGCAAAACTCTTTACTGCAGTTGCCCAAAATAAAATTAATGTCTTATTAAGTGGTTCTGGTGCATCCGATTTAGTAAGTTATCTGATAGTTGATCAAAGAGATACAGTAAAGGCGATAACTGAAATTCATCGTATTTTTTCACTAAATAGATTATAACTCATAAAAAAAAGTGATATGACTGAAAGAAAATTACATTTTGAAACTCTGCAATTACATGCAGGACAACAGGTTGATCCAACAACAAAATCGAGGGCTCTACCTATTTATCAAACTTCATCCTACGTTTTTGATAGTGCCGAACATGCCGCAAACCTATTTGCTTTAAGCGAATTTGGTAACATCTATACACGTATAATGAATCCAACAACTGATGTATTTGAGCAGCGAATGGTAGCGCTTGAAGGTGGAGTAGCTGCCCTGGGAGTGGCTTCGGGTCATTCGGCTCAATTTTTAACGTTTACAAATATAATGGGTCTTGGCGATAATTTTGTAAGTTCGCCCTACTTGTATGGCGGTTCTTATAATCAGTTTACTGTTACATTTAAAAAACTTGGAATTGAAGCCCGGCTTGCAACAGATTTGACTATTGAATCTTTTGAAAAGCTTATCGATGAAAAAACTAAAGCCATTTATTTGGAAAGCATTGGAAATCCGGGTTTTGTAGTTCCAGACTTTGATGCTTTTGGCGCTTTGGCAAGGAAATATGATATTCCGTTTATTGTTGACAATACTTTTGGCGCTGGTGGATATTTGATTCGACCAATTGAACATGGGGCAAATATAGTAGTTGAATCGGCAACCAAATGGATTGGGGGACATGGGACCAGTATTGGCGGAGTTATTGTTGATGCTGGTAATTTTAATTGGGGCAATGGTAAATTCCCTATGTTCACTGAGCCGTCTGAAGGTTATCACGGTTTGAAATATTGGGACATTTTTAATTTCGACGGTCCTTTTGGTAACATTGCGTTTATTATTAAGGCCCGGGTTGAAGGCCTGCGTGATATAGGTCCGGCACAAAGCCCGTTCAATTCATTTTTACTTGTACAAGGACTAGAAACACTTTCATTACGGATGGAACGTCATATTCAGAATACCTTGGCCCTGGCGCAATGGCTCGAAAATCATCCAAAAGTTGACAGCGTAAATTACCCTGGGTTGGAAAGTAACCCTTCGTTCGGATTAGCAAAGAAATATCTTTCCAAAGGTGCCGGAGGTGTCTTATCGTTTGAAGTTAAAGGAGGAAAAGAGGCAGCTATTAAGTTTGTTGAAAGCCTGAAACTTGTAAGTCATTTAGCAAATGTTGGCGATGCTAAAACATTGATAATACAACCATCGGCAACTACTCATCAGCAATTATCTGAAGAAGCTCAGCTTGCTGCTGGAGTAAAACCAGGAGCTCTTCGCGTTTCGGTTGGGTTGGAGCATATCGATGATATTATATACGATTTTGAACAGGCCTTAACCCAGATTTAAATAATTTTATAATACCGGTTTCTGGATTTCAACATGTATGAAATCCAGAAATCAATTTCATCTAATTCATTGCTATTATGCCAATTAATGTACCAGATCAATTACCAGCAGTAGAATTGCTCCAAAAGGAAAATATTTTCATTATGGACCAATCGCGCGCAATGCACCAGGATATACGTCCTTTGAAGATTGTTGTTTTAAACCTGATGCCAATAAAAATAACGACCGAAACTGATTTAATCCGGTTATTATCGAATACGCCTTTGCAAATCGAAGTTGAATTCTTGCGCATGCAAGGCCATGAATCAAAAAATACTCCGGAAGAACACATGAAAGCGTTTTATAAAACTTTTGATGAAATAAAACTGAAGAATTATGATGGGATGATTATTACAGGAGCTCCGGTTGAAATGCTTTCGTTTGATGAAGTGACTTATTGGAATGAATTGGTTGAAATATTTGATTGGTCAAAAGTTCATGTAACCTCTACCCTTTTTATATGCTGGGCTGCACAAGCTGGTTTATATCACTTTTATGGAGTTCCCAAATACTTGCTCAATAAGAAGATGTTTGGAGTTTTTAAACACCGCAATTTAGTTAATATTCCTATTTTCAGGGGTTTCGATGATGAGTATTTTGTACCTCATTCACGTCATACCGAAATTCGTGAGGAAGATATTGTGAAAATTAATGAATTAAATATTCTCTCAAAATCAGATGATGCCGGGGTAAATATTGTTATGACCCATAATGGACGACAGTTCTTTATTACAGGTCACTCGGAATATTCGCGTAATACACTTGATGGAGAATACAAACGCGACTTAAGTAAAAATCTTCCGATTGATCTTCCAAAGAATTATTATCCCAACGATGACCCTGATAAAGAGCCAATGATGTTATGGCATGGACATGCTAATCTGTTATTTTCCAATTGGTTGAATTATTATGTATATCAACAGACTCCATATAATCTGGATAATCTTTACTTTGAGATTTGATTATTTATAAAAAGCCATTTCTTCTGGTGAACTAAATTCCATAATAACAGGTTACTCTATCGAAAATAGAAATTTGAATATATGAATTTTCGCAAATACGAAAGTATGTTTAAGTGGAATGAAAGATATAGTGTTGGTGTCGAGGAAATTGATGATCAGCACAAGATTATTTTTACAATTCTGGATAAATTATACAATTCATTAAAAGTTGGTCGGGTTGAAATTGTTCTAAATCAGATATTGCCAGAGCTGGAAGACTATACTGTTCAACATTTTCAAAAAGAGGAATTTTTTTTTGAGAAGTTCAATTTTACAGATACTGAGGCACATATTCGGGAACATGAGGGGTTTAAATGTAAATTGATTGAAATTAGGCACGAAATCCAGACTGGCAGAGATGCGATAAGCTTCGACCTTATGGTTTTTTTGAAAAATTGGATTGACCATCATATTTTGGTAGCGGATAGGCAATATTCCGAATGTTTTAGGCAAAATGGCTTAAAATGAGTCAGATTAATTATTTCCTGATAATTATAAATTCTGTTCTGCGGTTTAAGGATCTTCCTTCTGGTGTATCGTTTGTACTAACAGGCTTTGTTAATCCGTAGCCTTTATATTTGATCCTAGATTTATCAATCTCTTTATTTATCAAGTAATTGTAAACCTCCTCGGCCCTTGCCTCCGATAATTTTTGATTCATCTCTGCATTTCCAACGTTATCAGTATGTCCTTCGATTTCAATAACCAAGGTTGGATTTTGTTTCAGGAAGTCTACTACTTTTTGCAGCTCTATTATTGATTCAGCAAGTAATTCGTGCGATCCGGTGTTAAAAAATACGTTTCGCAGTACTACACCGCCCCCAACTTTTATTTTTTTCATTTTTATCTCCAGTATATAGGGATTTATGATTTCTTTTTTTTCTTTTAACTGGAAATTCTCCGAATAAAAAATATACCCTTCTTTAGTAATATTAAAGGCATATTCTTTGCCTAGTGGCAAACACATCAGAAACTCTCCTTTTTCCCAACACGATTCACCTTTTATTACAGATTTTGAGTTTTCCAAATCAGTCAGTTCAACTTTGGCACAAATTGGAGAACCTGTATCATCGTCAACTATTTTCCCTTTAATGTACGATACTGGAGTTGGTCGGGCTTCGGGGTAAAGTTCAAATGAATAAATGTCCATTCCTTTTGATCCAGGTCTGTCGGAAGAATAATAAGCATTTTTACCTGAAGCGTCTACCATTAATCCTTGTTCATCTTTATATGAATTAATTGGATAACCAATGTTTTTGGGTGCCGACCAAACAGAATCATTTATTTGTCGCGAATAAAAAATGTCGTTGCCACCAAGGCCTGGCCAATAGTCGGATGCAAAATAGAGTGTTTTTCCGTCTGAATGTATGAATGGCGACATTTCGTTTCCCGGAGTATTTATCGAATCGCCTAAATTGATTGCTTTGCCCCATATTGGAGTGCCCCACTCCGAAAAACCATTGAGTTTGCATTTCCATATATCCATACCACCTTTACCGCCTTTTCGGTTACTTACAAAGTACAGATATTCACCATTAGCCGAAATCGACGGTTGCGATTCCCACGATGCCGAATTAACAGGTTCACCGGCATTTTGAGGCAAAGACCATTCTCCCGACTTATTTCGCGAGAAGTATATATCACAACTTCCTTTTCCGTCATTTCGGGTACATGCGGTGAAAAATAACAGTTTCCCGTCAGCTGAAATAGATTGTGCCCCTTCATTATATTCAGTATTTATGCTTATCATTGGGACAGAAGGTTGCCATATCCCATCAACTAAGGTTGAAGTATAAAAATCTTCCTGGGGCATGGAAGAACCGTTTCCTATATTTGATTTTGATCCAACTAGTCTGGTGAATATCAATGTTTTTCCATCGACTGTAAGCGTAGGCCAATATTCGTCATTATCCGAATTAATGTTGGGCCCTAAGTTTACTGCCTGAAATGGAACTGGATATTTGACAAGTTTCAGCGCGGCGCGGCACCTTTTTAAGCCTTGCTCTGCTTTATCAAACATAGGTGTTTTCGTATCACTTCTGGACAAGTAGTTATTATAAGCATCACAAGCTTTTAAGTATAATCCTTTACGATAATAGGCCCTTCCTAATAAGTAATACAGCTGAGGATTACTTTCAGGCGCTAATTTTAGTGCAGCATTAAACGACTTGATTTGAAGATTTACAGAGTCTAAATCTTGATATATGTCTGATTGTAAAAGATATGCATTTAAATATAACGAATCGATGCCAATCACTTCGTTTAAAATATCAAGAGATTTATTGAAAAGCTTGCTTTCGTATGCACTTACAGCCTGATCGAATAATTTAGAAGTCTTCTTATCGTTTGACGATATTTTGTTTTGCCCTTGAGTGGAAAAATGAGATAGAACAATGAAAAATATCAATATTTTTTTCATGACTCATTATGGCTTAAACAAGTTAAAGCTAAGGTATTTTTTTCAAATTGGTAAATAACTTTTAAAATCATTTTTTCGTATTTAATAACATATTTGCATTTATTTGTATAATAAACAGATTATCAGGCTGTAAATTCCTGAATTTTGGTAATATTTAAATGAAGATATTTGGAGGTATTATTTTTTTTCCTAGCTTAACAAACATATAAAAACAATATTTATTAACATTTAAAACCTTAATTATCAAACTTTTAGATTTTTAGAAATGAAAACAAACAAGAATCTGAAAATTACTAAGAAGGCTAATGGATTATTAAGCCCAGATGGTGATTCTGCAAAAAACGTTAAAGTTCACAAAGACAAGAGTGCTAAACGGAGATTATCTATTTACGACGATTTTTCAGATGAAAATCTTGATGACCCAGATTTTAAATATGACGATGAAAATTTTGATGAAGAATAAAAAGCGTTAATTATCATAAATGGCTGCCCCAGGGGCTAACATTTATATCAAAAAATATTAAAGGACCAGAATTTCTGGTCCTTTTCCATTTATTTCTTTTGTGTTTCAATTTTCTCAATTGTTCCGTAATAACTTATCCATTGCCTGTTCAAAAAATTGATTTTCAAATCAGCAAAGCCATTCAACCCGGCTGTTAAATTTATCGAGTATTTCTCATCTGTATCTTTCAATTCCATTGAAATGGTGAACATCTTTTTACGGTCATTGTATTTCTTTTCAATTTTAGATGCTTCAAGATCAAACTTTACACCACCCTCGGTATTTCCATATTTTGCCTGATAAGCTCTTCCGTAATATGGTAAGTAAGCTTTAATATGCAAGCTATCAAATACCATATCGTAATTTGCCGACAAATTATTAAATATTCCAAGGTTTGATTGAGCCGATTGAGCAACGAACCTAAAATGACCTTTTTCGATAAGTTGGGCCATCTCCAGTTGTTTCTTAGCCTTCACATCTTTTTTGTCTGTCTGACTAAATACTACATCATTAATCAGAAAGAAAATGATTAAAAATAAGTTTATCGTCTTCATAACATCAAATTTTAAGTTCTCACTAGTTGTTATACGAAAACCCACAATTTTGATGCCATATCTTTTGTTATTATTTTACAACGTTTTGATAACTTCCAGAAATAAAGCAATTTAAGTTGTCTATTGTCACTTCGAGCAGACGTTCGCGTGCCTCATAAGTTGCCCAGGCAAGATGAGGAGTGATAAAGCAATTTTTAGCGCCAATTAATGGGTTTTCGGCTTTGGGTGGTTCAGTAGAAAGCACGTCGAGGCAAGCAGCTTTTATAATTCCCATATTTAATGCGGTTGCTAAATCATTTTCGTTGATTAACCCCCCTCTCCCAGTGTTAATTATAACTGCCGTTTGTTTCATGGTTTTCAATAATTCCTGGTTAACAAATTCCATGTTGTCCGTGGTTAATGGGCAATTCAAGCTTATAAAATCACTTTCTGAAAATACTTCTCCAAGAGTTTTTTGAATAATCCCTTTGGGCAAATCATTCCGAACTGATCTGTTTTGAAAAATTACTTTCATTCCAAAAGCTAATCCTATTTCTGCCACTCTTTGTCCAATACGTCCGAAACCAACTATTCCGAGTGTTTTGCCGGTAAGTTCTGTTTGAGGACTTTTACAATACGAGAAATCAGGACAGTTTGCCCAATCACCATTTTTAACTGAATTGGAATGTAATTCAACACGATTAGCTACCGTAAGAATATGGGCAAAAACCAGCTGGGCAACAGAGTCGGTACTATAAGCGGGTATATTGGTAACAACAATTCCTTTATTGCTTGCAGCTTTAACATCAACAACATTATACCCAGTTGCTGTTACTCCAATATACTTTAGTTTAGGCAGTTGCTCTATCGAAGTTTGATTAATAATTACTTTGTTGGTTATCAAAACTTCGGCATCAACCGACCGCAAAAGAATCTCTTCCTGACTGGTCCTGTCATAAATTACACAATCGCCAATTTCTTGTAATCTTTTCCATGAAAGGTCGCCCGGATTGAGGGCATACCCATCCAATACTACTATTTTCAATGCTTATTAGGTTTAAAATTTATACAAAAGAATATTAAAAGTTAGATTTTTACAAGCTCTGCAATAAATTCAGTGAGTTTGATTTTACTTGTTGATAAAATCGGAAATAATGATAGTTCGACGGTCGTATGAATAGGCCGAGAAATAGCCCAATGCTCCATTGTCAAAATTACTAATTGGGTTCGATGGTGAAGCCGATTGAACAATTTCAAGGCCTGAAATACTTTCAAGGGTTGAGAAGTAATCGTATGCAGCTTTGTCAATAGCCTGAACTTCAACTACAACAGTGTCATCTTTATCGAAAACAACTGATGAGTTTTGTACAAGTCCAATTACTTTACCATCAAAAAGTTTATCGGAGTATACATCTATTTCTCCTTCATTATTTACAACTTTTCCATCGACATACATTTTTATTTGGTAATAGTTCTCAACATTGGGAGGATCTTTTATAAAGCAATTGATTTTATATCCGCTATCAAAAAAGCCAAAACCATCAAAATAAGTAAGAGAACAATCTACCATCGGAACAAATTCGTTTAGGTACGAGCGAGCCGAATAGGTGGTCCCATTGTATTCAACAAATACTGTATACCATGTTCTTGGTGCCGCAAAAACTTTATTTAGTTGGTAAACACCTGGAGTAACTTCGGTAAAATACCTTTGTTTCCCGTTATCGGCTTTAACACTCACTGTAGCTCCGGTAATCTGAGCCGATCCTGAAGACTCAAAATAAGGTGTTGTTTTAGTAATTGTTACAGTAAACGGGTCTTTCGAATCTGTCAATGTTGCTTCGATTACAATAACCGATTCGGAATTTTCCAGATCGTAATCAATTACTTTTTCGCACGAGCAAAAGAGAGATGTTAAAAATATTATGACAATAATATAACGCAATTTTCAAAATTTAAATTTGTAACTTATTGATGGAATGAACTTAAACAACGAAACTTGTACAGCCTCTGTTTGGTCTGGATTATCTTTTTTTTGCCTGAAAGAAATATAATATGCATTTTCTCTGGCATAAGCATTATATATCGAAAAATTCCAACTCGATTCATATTTCGAGGTTTGTCTTTTAATCCATGTAATACCAAGATCAAGCCGGTGATAATCTGGCATTCTATATCCGTTTCGTTGTGTGTAATACCCTACTGTACGGCTACCAACTACATATTTGCCATAAGGAAAAGTTACTGCATTCCCGGTATTGTAGACCCATATCGCCGATAAAATTAGTTTTTTACTAAGATTATATTGAGCAACAATTGATAAATCGTGTCTGCGGTCTTGCCTTGCAGGAAATGGTTTGCCTTCATTTATCAGATCAAATTGTCGCATTGTTTTCGACCAGGTATAGCCAAACCAACCTGTCAGGCGTCCATAATTTTTCCGAAATAAATATTCAGCGCCATAAGCCCATCCTTTTCCAAAAACCAATTCTGCCTCAACAGTCGAGTTAAAAACAAGATCAGCGCCATTTTTATAATCTATCTGATTCTTAAGGTTTTTATAGTAAATTTCTAATGACGATTCGAACAAATTCTGTTTAAAATTACGAAAATAGCCAATCGACCATTGGTCAGAGATTTGTGGTTTTACATTATTACTACTAGGTATCCATAGATCGGTTGGAGTTGACGAAGTTGAATTTGAAAGCAAATGGATGAATTGATAAATCCTATTGTATGAGCCTTTTACTGATGCTTGTTCGTTAACCTGATAATTAATAGCTAATCGGGGTTCAGGTCCTCCCTGGGTTTTTATCCATTTAAAATGATCGTAACTAACTTGTTGCGATAAATTTCCGTCTGAATCAAAATAATAAAAATCACCTGGGCCAACATTGGTGAATAAAGAAAGTCTTAATCCGTAATAGGCTTGTAAATGAGTAGTTATTTTTTGATTATTTGACAGATAAGCTGAATATTCCAATGCTCTTCTTGGCCTCACTTCAAGTGATTTATAAATGCTGTTTGGAGCAGCTTCAATTTCTCCCGGGACTGTTTTATGAGCGATGATATTTACTCCAAACTTCAAGCTGTTCTTTGTGTTGGGATACAGGCTGAAATCTTGTTTCAGGTTAAAATCCTGAATAATTGATCCCATAATTACTTCATTATTCCCTGATATGTCGATATGATAGGAATAATTACTGAAAATAAAAGAAGTATTTGAGAATAACTTTTTATTGAAAGCATGATTGAGTCGAACAGTTGCCGTTTTACTTCCCCAATCGAACCCAAACTGATCAGGGATTCTAAATTTATCGCGTCCTAAATATCCTGAAATGAATAGCCGTGTTGTACTGTTTAATTTGAAGTTTGTTTTAAGGTTTAGATCGTAAAAATATAGTTTTGAATCTCTAATATCTTTATCTGGAGCAAGTTGAAGAAATAAATCGGCGTAAGTTCGTCTTCCGCTGATTATGAATGAACTAACATCTTCTTTAATAGGACCTTCAAAACTTAAGTTCGATGCTATAAGCCCAATGTTACCGTTTGTCTGGTAGTCTTTCATATTACCTTCTTTCATACGAATATCGAGTACCGAACTTGCCCTTCCTCCATATTCAGCTGGAATGGAACCTTTATAAAGATTGGCATCGCGTATTGCCTCTGAATTAAAAACTGAGAAAAAACCCAATAAATGAGATGCATTATAAACCGGAGCTTCGTCAAGCAAAATCAGGTTTTGATCAATACCTCCTCCTCGAACATAAAAACCAGTATTTCCTTCTCCCGACTGTTTTATCCCGGGAAGTAATTGCATAGTTTTTATCAAATCGCGCTCTCCAAATAAAACTGGAATATTTTCTATTTGTTTGGGCGATATTTTAACGTTACTCATGTCAATTGAGGTAATGTTATTGTTCCCTTTATTTCCGTTTATTTCAACTGTTTCAAGTTCAAAGCTCTTAGGTTGTAAATTAAAATCAATAATTTGGTTATCTCTAATATCAATAATTTGTTCCTGCTTGGTATAACCCATGTGGCTTATACAAATTGTATATTTGCCTTCAGGGATTGATAAAGAATAAAAGCCGTAGTTGTTACTGATAACCAGAAAATTATAATATTTTATTGAAACGATTACACCTGAAAGTACTTCACCATTGGATATGTCGGTAATGTTGCCGCTGATTGTATATTTTTGCTGAGAAAAGGCTTCCTGGTAGAAAAATAGCATTGCACAAATTAAAATCCGACAAACAAATCTCATATTTTGCAAAATAAGCTCTAAATATAGGTTTAATAAACAGCCAGAGAAAACCTTGTTTCAATGAATATGCAAATTTCTGTTTTTTTAACTTTTGTTCATATACTACTGAAAAATTGTTTTGGCATGATTAAGTTTACTAGCTTTAAAGCCGGAAATGTATTGATAATACCTGGATGATGGCATCAAGAAATCAAAAAATCAGGGAAAAGCTTATAAATTCTTTTGGTTCAGTTAAGGATGAGGGATTCAGTTTTGAGTTCATCGAGAATTATTTTAGGAAGAAAAAACATGTTGATATACTGCAATCAATTTCCGACAAAACATGGAATGATCTTGATTTCCAGGAGTTCTATATGTTTGCTGACAGAACTACATCTGCAATTGGCCAACAATGTTTATATTCCAGGCTCAGAAATATTTCAAACCATAATTTTAACGAAAAAGTATTTGAAAATTTGATTGATAAGTTTCTGAATGATAGAGAATTCAGGCTGAAGATTCAGATTGAGCTTTGTAAATTGAGTTGTAAGGAAGCATTTTATATTTCAAGCCTTTTTCAGGATGAACACATAAAGCAACCCAAATGGTTGTTTATTGCGCGAATATTGTCGGCTGCGAGTTTAATTTCCCTGGTCTTACTGTTTTTTAATCCAGCTATAATTTTTGTTCTTTTTGCAGTTGTCGTAATAAATTTTGGTATCCATTATTGGAATAAAAACAATTTAACTCCATATATCGAGTCATTACCTCAATTGCTTAAACTTAATTCAGTTGCCAAAGAACTTTACAAGAATGTAGAACTTCAAAGCATTGATCGTGAATTAGATGAACCTATTGCTATAATTGATAAAATTCGCAATAGGATGACCCTTTTCAAATTTGAAGCAAAATTGCAAGGAGATATGGAGGCACTAGCCTGGGGAATACTTGAGTTTTTCAAGATTATTTTTCTGGTTGAACCAATCTTGCTTTTCAATGTTCTTAACCAGCTCGATACCAAACGAAAAGAAATTGAAAAGGTATATGAATTCGTTGGACAAGTAGATATACTCATTTCAATAGCCTCACTTCGTAAAGGACTTGATTTGTGGTGTAAACCAAATATTTGTACTGAAGCAAAAAATCTTTTGGCTGAAGAAATTTACCATCCGCTAATTCCCAATTGCATCAGAAACTCAATTGAAATTAACAACAAATCAGTGCTTTTAACCGGATCAAATATGTCAGGTAAAACATCGTTTATCAGAACTATTGGTTTGAATGTAATTGCCGGACTGACACTAAATACTTGTTTTGCCCAAAAGTTCTTATTTCCGCTTTCGAGGGTTTTCTCAGCAATCCGCATCAGCGACGATTTGTTAAACGACAAAAGTTATTATTTTGAAGAAGTACTAACAATTAAAGAAATGATTGGCAATAGTTTAAATGGTTCTTTAAATTTGTTTTTATTGGATGAAATATTTAAGGGAACCAATACTGTTGAACGAATATCGGCTGGAAAAGCAGTTTTGTCGGCACTTAACAAAGATGGAAACCTGGTTTTTGTATCGACTCACGATATAGAATTGGCTGATTTATTGAAAGATGAATTTGAATTGTATCATTTTAGTGAAACAGTTAATCATCAAACAGTTGATTTCGATTATAAATTGAAAGAAGGAAAATTGAAGAACAGGAATGCTATTCAGATTTTACAACTGAATGGTTACCCAAAGAAAGTTATAGAAGAAGCACTTAGTCTTTCAGTAAAGATGGATAAAGCCAGGTTGAATTTTGAGTAAACTAATTTGCTAGAGATGAAAATTGAAAATATAATTTTTGATTTTGGCGGAGTTTTAGTTGATTGGAACCCACGCCATTTATACCGCAGTTATTTCGGGAATGAGGCTGATATGGAATATTTTTTACACACGGTATGTACCGATGAATGGAATATTGAACAGGATCGTGGACGTTCACTTGCCGAAGGAACCCGTATCCTTCAGGAAAAATTCCCTGACTATCATGATCTTATAGCTTTATATTACGGACAATGGGAAATCATGTTAAAAAGTGATATTCAGGAATCGGTGTTGCTGATGTACCAGCTAAAAAAACATTATGCAATCTATGGTCTGACAAATTGGTCGGGCGAAACGATAACGATAGCATACCAACGTTACGCCTTTTTTAAAGATTTTGATGGGATTGTTGTTTCATCAGAAGAAAAAGTGATAAAACCGGATAAACGAATTTACCAGATTTTACTCGACCGCTACAATCTAAAAGCAGAAAGTTGCCTCTTTATCGATGATAATTTGAGAAATGTAAAAGCTGCACAAGAATTAGGAATGACAGCAATACATTATAAAAGTTCGCAACAGCTTGAAAATGAATTGATCGATTTAAATATTTTATAGTGATTAACTGGTTGGTATTCAATAAATGATTACAGCTCTTGATAAACTTCCAAATCAAAATATAAAAAGTAAGTGACCCCAAAATGGAAAGCCTATTAACTGCCGGAGCCATTGTTCTTCGTATTGTTTCCAATCCACTAGGGAATGTCTTTCAGAAACAACTGACTGCAAAGAAGAACCATCCGTTGGTAATAAATTTTCTAAGCTATCTTTTTCTTTCACTGGTCTGCCTGGTTGCAGGGGTTAAGGTTTGCTGGAAAGCCATTCCTTGTGCATTCTGGTATTTTTCTGTATTAAGCGGAATGGTTGGCGCTTTGGGTAATGCTTTTTTAATCAAATCATTACAGCGAGGCGATCTATCTGTTTTAGGACCAATCAATGCATATAAATCGGTAATTGGAATTTTAGGAGGTATTCTACTGTTGGGTGAAATACCGAATTTGTGGGGCTTATTCGGTATTGGCTTGATTATTTACGGAAGTTATTTTGTACTCGATACCACCGATGAACGGTTTAATTGGTCTTTACTTCGGAGAAGCGAGATACAGTTTCGGATTTGGGCCATGATATTAACAGCAATTGAGGCTGTTTTCATCAAGCGGATCATTTTGGTTTCGTCGCCAACAGTTGCCTTCATTAGCTGGTGTTGGTTTGGCACTATTTTCTCTTTTGTTTTGTTGAAGGTTTATAAACTCAACCTTAAAAACGAATTTGGAAGAATAACAAAGTCAAATCTGAAAAAGTATTTTTTCCTGATAGTTTGTATTGGAACTATGCAATATTCAACCAATTATGCTTTTAGTCACATATCTGTTGGTTACGCATTGTCGTTGTTTCAGCTTTCAATTTTAGTCAGTGTTTTACTTGGCCATCGCATATTTAATGAACTTGGTATTCGCAAAAAAATGGTTGGCTCTGTTATTATGATTATTGGTTCAATATTGATCATATTCTTACAAAAGCATTAATTTCGGTAAAATGGTTAAAATGTATATTTTTGAGGAGTGAAGCGAATTCTTAAAATATTAGGATTTATTGGTGTTTCTGTGGTTTGTTGCCTTGTTTTAGGCATTTATTGCGGAAGTATTATTACCAGTGGTAGTACATGCGCTCAAAATACCGGAGGTGAATCGTTCATTTCTGAAAGTTCTACAGTTGCTTTATTCTCGAACGAAAGGACAGAGAGCTCGTTAAATTTGTATAACCGTACTCATCGGACCAACGTAAAGAATTCGTTTAACCAGTTTACGGCTTGCCAGGTTGTAGCTGTTAAATTATTTAGTTACGGGTATTTGCCTTTTATATATTGTTTTTCAAGCTGTTTTATTCAGTTTAAAAACACCGATATAATTTTTCCCTTTCATTATTTCTGGTAAACTCATCTTACTCAATTCATTCAGTTTTAAGTGGCATTGCATGTTTGTTCTGCCCAATTAGTCATTTATTTACAATTAAAATTTAAGCATAAAATGAGTTTAGGTTTAATAATTAGTGTGGCAATTGTTTTATTGCTCGCTGGAATAATAATAGTTTCAACAAGTAAAAGCGCTAAAGCAAAAAAAATAAAGTTTCTGAATCCTTTATATGAATTAGCAGATCGTGAAGCTTGCCATATTTCTCGCCATGACATCTGGTCGGAATCAGTTATTGGAATCGATTTAAATAAAAACAAAGTCTTCGTTGTTCGAAAAACTGTCGGGTCAGAGTCGGAAACAGTAATTAACCTGACAGAAATATTTCGTTGCAGGGTTGCTGAGGTAAGCAGAACATCGGGTCCAAAAGAAGGCAGTATAAAAGCTTTTGACAGGATTAACCTGGTTTTTATGAATAAAGAAAAAAGCAAACCTGATATAACAATAGAATTTTACAATTCGAATACCGACAGACTTACTCTTGCCGGAGAGTTACAGATGGCCGAAAAGTGGTGTGTTTTGGTTAATAGGCAGTTATCTTCCATCGGAAAATAACTTAAGTTGTTCCCAAAGCTGGCCCTGCGGATTTTTCTGCGGGGCTTTTTGTGTTCGTTTATCGTACTTATTCCTCTGTTTTCGATTTGTAATATCTTCGGAACAGCACTTTTTTCAAGTCCCTGAAAATAACCTGGTGTGCCAGTATTTCCAGATCGTTGTAATGTGGCAAATCGCAATGAGCCTTGGTAATTTCGTGTTCGGTAATGTCAACCTGGTACAAAACAGCCATTAGCCGACCATAATCGCGGTCAAGGTAAATCGCAATCTGGTTAATCAGTTGCTCATGCAGTTCATTATAAGCATTCATTGTATCTCCCGAAAAAGTAATTTCGATGCCAAACATGCCAAAATCTTTCATGATCTGCCGGGCCGTTTCTATGATTATGTCTTCTTTATTCAGGAAAAACTCGATGTTTGTATTGTTGAGGTTGACTATATCCATATCTTTTAAAATAAAGTGAGCGGGTGACTTTCAGGTCATCCGCTCACTAAAGTATCATTTTTCGCTGAAATTACAATTGTTTAAAGAAGTCATTTCCTTTATCATCAACGATGATGAATGCAGGGAAATTTTCAATACGTATTTTACGAATGGCTTCCATTCCTAATTCTTCAAAATCAATCACTTCGCTCGATTTTATGCTTTCCTTGGCTAAAATAGCTGCTGGTCCGCCAATTGATCCGAGGTAAAAACCGCCCCATTTTTTACAGGCATCGGTAACCTGTTGTGTACGGTTCCCTTTAGCTACCATGATTTTTGATCCACCCAAACTCATAAAGAAATCAACATAAGGGTCCATACGACCAGCGGTGGTAGGGCCAAAGCTACCCGAAGCCATACCTTTTGGAGTTTTTGCCGGCCCGGCATAATAAACCGGATAACGTTTCAGGTATTCAGGCATAGGTTGACCTGCATCCAGCATTTCCTTCAGGCGAAGATGAGCCATATCGCGGGCTACAATCAATGTTCCGGAAAGGTTCAGTCGGGTTTTGATTGGATATTTAGACAATGTTTTCAACACTTCTTCCATCGGTTGGTCAAGATCGATATCAACAGCTGGAATCATTTCAGGAGCTGATTCAGGCAGGAAGCGAGCAGGGTTCTTTTCCAGTTCTTCCAGAAAAATTCCATCTTCAGTAATTTTTGCCTTGATGTTGCGGTCAGCCGAACAGCTTACCCCAATACCTACCGGGCACGATGCAGCGTGGCGTGGCAGACGAATTACCCGAACATCGTGCACGTAATATTTGCCGCCGAATTGCGCGCCTAAGCCGCATTCCTGTGCTATTTTTTCGATTTTGGCTTCCCATTCCAAATCGCGGAAAGCTTGTCCGCCTTCGTTTCCTTCGGTTGGAAGATGGTCGAGGTAACCAGCCGATGCTTTTTTCACGGTTGCTAAAGTGGCTTCAGCCGAAGTTCCGCCAATAACCACTGCAAGGTGATACGGAGGACATGCCGAAGTTCCCAAATCCATGATTTTTTCTTTGATGAATTTGGTGAGGTTGGCTTCAGTAAGCAACGACTTGGTTTGCTGATACAAGTAAGTTTTGTTACCCGATCCACCGCCTTTGGTGATGAAAAGGAACTCGTATTTGTTGCCTTCTTCGGCATAAATATCAATCTGGGCCGGAAGGTTATTTCCGGTATTCTTTTCGTCGAACATATTGAACGGAACTACCTGGGAATAACGCAGGTTACGATCCTGGTATGTCTCGAAAATACCTTTTGAAAGGTATTCGGCGTCATTTGCCCCGGTATAAACATTTTCGCCTTTTTTACCTATTACTATGGCCGTACCAGTATCCTGACAGGTTGGAAGCTCTCCTTCGGCTGAAACAACCTGGTTCAAAAGCATCGTATGAGCTACAAAGCGGTCGTTATCAGATGCTTCAGGATCTTTCAAAATTTTGGCAACTTTTTCGAGATGTGAGGCACGCAGGTAGAACGAAACGTCGGCAAATGCTTCTTTGGCCAGAAGTTCGAGACCTTCGGGTGCAACTTTTAAAATTTTACGACCATCAAACTCAACAGTCGAAACAAAATCTTTGGTCAAAAGGCGATACTCTGTTGTATCCTTTTTAATGGGGAATGGCTTTTGATAAGTGAATTTTGACATTTTTATAGTGCTGTAAATGAATGATTAATAAAAAATACTAAGTATTTTGAAACGGTAACAAATATAGTTATTCCATAAGATTAACGGGTAAAACCGTCTATTCAAAATCAAGGATAATTTACTTTTAACACTAATTTCAGAAGCGGTTTGATTAATAGTTCATTGCTTGATTTGAAGTTAGCGGACTTACAGAATTATCCTATATTTGTTGCCTGGGTCTATATTTTATAAAAATCTCATTTTCAAATAAGAATTCTAAAATGAACATTCTGAATCTGAAAAAAATCCTGCATTCCCGTTTCGGTGGAATATTGATGTTGTTTATTGTATTTATTTCAATTTCGTTTATCAGCCGTATTGTTTTGATGCTGATGTCGTTTAAAGATATTAGTTTCAATCTATTAAGTATTATTTGGTCTTATGGTGCAGGATTGTTTATGGATGCTGTGACATTCTCATACTTCATGATTCCTTTTGTTCTTTTCCTGGTTTTGGTATCAAACCGTTTTTTTAACTCAACGTTCAATAAGGTATTTGCTTATGTTGCTTATTTTATAACGTTTTCTATCATTATTTTCAATGGAATGGCTGAATATTTCTTTTGGGAAGAATTTGGCGTTCGTTATAATTTCATTGCTGTCGATTACCTTGTTTATACGACTGAAGTTCTTGGGAATATTAAAGAATCATACCCTCTTCCATTATTAATTGCTGGTATTGTGTTGGTTGACATTGCAATTACCTATTTGGTAATTCGAAAAAAGATATTGGTAAAGTCGCTTTCAGGACAAACTAAATTTAAAAATAGATTGTTTACTGGGCTGATTTTGCTTTGTTTGCCAGTTCTGTCTTATCTGATGATAAATAATACAACCGTTGAAATTACGAAAAATCGCTACAACAACGAGCTAGCCAAAAATGGGATTCATTCGCTTTTTGCTGCTTTCCTGAACAATGAACTCGACTACGAGACATTTTATGTTACTCGTCCTAACAAAGAGAATTTCAGTAAGTTGAAGGATATGCTTAAAACTCCCTATAGTAAATATTTAAGTAATGATACTTTTGATATTACACGGAATATTTCTAATCAGGGAGAGGAAAATAAATACAATGTGGTTTTTATAACTGTTGAAAGTTTGAGTGGCGAGTTTTTAAGCTACAAAGGCAGCAAACTTGGCAAACTTACTCCAAATCTGGACGCTTTGTCAGATAGTTCGTTGTTTTTCAGAAATTTATATGCAATGGGAACTCGCACTATTTATGGACTCGAAGCTGTTACTTTAGGTGCTCCGCCAAAGCCCGGGCAGAGTGTTATTAAGCGCCCTCATAGTGAAAATTTATTTTCCATTGGACGTATTTTTCATCAACATGGCTATGAACTGAAATTTCTTTATGGAGGAAATGGTTATTTTGATAACATGAATGCTTTTTTTGAAGATAATGGTTATCAAATTATTGATGATGGCGATTTTCAGAAAAACGAGATAACTTTTAAGAATGCCTGGGGTGTTTGCGATCAGGATTTATTTAACCGGGCTTTGAAAGAATGTGATAAATCGTATGCCAATGGAAAGCCTTTTCTTAATCATTTAATGACAACATCCAATCACCGTCCGTTTACTTATCCTGATGGAGTGATTGACATTCCTTCTCATTCGGGCAGGCCTGGGGCAGTGAAATATTGCGATTTTGCTATTGGCGAATTCATAAGAAAAGCAAGCCAGAAGCCATGGTTTAAAAATACTCTGTTTGTAATAATTGCCGACCATTGTGCCGGTAGCGCCGGAAAGGCTGAATTACCATTTATGGATTACCAGATACCATTTCTTGTTTATAACCCGTCAATTGTTCGTCCGCGGCAAATTGATAAGTTGTGTAGCCAGATTGATGTTGCTCCTACCCTTTTAGGAATATTGAACTGGAATTACAATTCTAAATTTTTTGGAAAAGATATCCTGAAAATGACTTCTGAAGAAGAACGTGCGTTTATTTCGAATTATCAGAAACTTGGTTTCATTAAGAATAACCATTTGACAATTTTAAGTCCTCAGCAGAAAGTAACTCATTACCAAATAAATTCGGATACCGGAGAAATGAAAACAACCCAAGCCGATCCCGAATATGAGAATGAAACAATAGTATATTATCAATCAGCTAACTACGTATATAAAAACAAACTTAACAAATGGAATTAGTATGGCTTTAATCAGTAGAAACTATTTGTTAAGATGTGGCCTGTTGGTTTTTGTCTTGATATTTATTGCTTTTAACCACGTAAAAGCTGAAGAAAAAAGGGACACTTTGGTTCAACTGGTTAAACACGACTCAATTAAAGTAAGAAAGGCCCAAATATTCGAAATGTCGTCTGGAGAGCAATGGATATTTTGTCGCCCTAAACCCTTTCAGTTTGCAAAGAATGTTCCGTCAGATATTTATCAGATGGGAAAGACTGCTTTTTCTAAAAAAGGACTGCCTAAATTAGGACTTATTTTAGCTGGTTCGGCTTTACTTGTTATTGTTGATCAACCTGTTACCGATGCTGTTCAACAATTTGGCAGATATATTCACCTTGATGCTGAAAGAAAATCGAAAACTGTTCTTGAGTTTAATATTGGTAATTTTCATGTTAATGCAATGGAACTTCCAACTAATCTTAATTCTACATTCTATTACATTGGCGAAGGCTGGGGAAGCATGTTAATTGCAGGAGGTTTATATGGCTATGGATTGATTACCAGTGATTACCGCGCGTTGCAAACTACATCTCAGATTACCGAATCGATTTTTGCTCTTGGTTTGACAACTCAATTCCTGAAACGTATTACCGGAAGACAAAGCCCGTTCAGGGCAATGGAGGATGTAAATCCTGTGCCGGCTGGCGATTGGCATCCATTTCCAAATCCGGGAAAATATCAAAAAGCTGTTTCAAATTTCGATGCCTTTCCTTCGGGACATATAGCTACGGCTATGGCAACACTTACCATATTGGCAAGCAATTATCCCGATAATAAATATATAAAGCCAGTTGGTTATTCATTACTCGGGATACTTGGTTTTGCTATGATTAACAATGGTGTACACTGGATTAGTGATTATCCGCTGGGCATTGCCATTGGTTACACTTGTGGCAAAATTGTTTCAGGACGCGGACACCTGGTGATTCCCAAATTAAGTGATAAAAAAGGTTCAACTTCAGCTTTACTTCCTACCTATTTAGGCTATGGAAGTGTGGGACTTTCTTATCGGGCAACTTTCTGATATTCAAACATTAGGTGCTCTGTGCCGTTAGTTTATTTTTTTATAAGCTAGCTTCAGTCCGAGCATCAAGAGTCTGAGCTTTTATTAGCATAATGGCTATGAACAAATAGACCATTTCCAATTGCCAATGACATTTTCTATGCCTTTTCTTTTTCAGGAAATAAAACCGAAAATAACACGCTCAATACCAATGTTGCTGCAATGAAATAAAGCGAATAAGAAGTTTTAAACCCTATTTCGTCGAGCCAGTTATGTGCTAATAATTTTAGTCCGACGAACATAAGCAACACACTTACACCAACTCCCAGGAACCTGAATTTGTCGACCATATTGGCAAGTAAAAAGAACAACGAACGTAAGCCAATGATGGCGAAAATATTCGAAAAGAAAACTACAAATGGATCGAGCGAAACCGAAAATACTGCCGGAATTGAATCGAGTGCGAAAATTACATCGGTAAATTCGACCATAATAACAACAACCATTAGTGGAGTAAAAATCACTTTCTTGTTGTATGTGTATGCAAATTTATCGCCATGATAATCCTTTGAAATATTCATGTATCTCGAAAAGAATTTAAAGATAAACGAATCGTGTGGATCGCTTTTTTCTTCATCCTTTTTAAAGAGTATTTTACCACCCTGAAACAATAAAAAAGCCCCGAAAACATATAGTATCCAGGTGAACTTATGGATTAAGGCTGCCCCTGCAAAAATGAAAATGAAACGGAGGATAATGGCTCCCAGAACACCCCAAAACAAAACAGTTTTGTAGTTTTTTTGAGGAACCACGAAACTCTGAAGAATAAGCAAGATAACAAAAACATTATCGATTGATAGTGTTTGCTCAATGAAATAACCGGCTAGATAAGCCATCGACATGTTGTTGCGGTACTCGGCTACCATACCTTCAAAGTCGGTTGCATGAAATTTTAAGCCGGAAGCGTATTTTGCAATTACATTCGAGAGTTCTTCGGGTGTATCTATGCCGTGAAGTAAGTGTCCGTAAAATTTTAGAAACACAAAAAATCCCATTGAAAGTGCAAACCAAACACTACTCCATGTCAGTGCTTCTTTCGTTGAGACAATATGAGAGTTTCTTCCAACAAGAAGCAAATCAATCATTAATACAGCGAGAATTAAAATCAGAAATCCCGCCATTATTATATACTCGGTTGGTATAATCATAATCAGTTAATTTTTGTGACTCCTCCAGAGACAACAAATTTCATTACTTCTGAAGGACTTTGTTCGATAAATATTACAGAACTTTCAGGAACCATAATCATTTCGCCATTTATACTGTAGGAGAATGGGAAATAAACGGCAACCATGCCCTTCATTCCAAATTCTTCCAGATTTTTTTCGGTAATAAACCCGATTCTCCATAAATTGTTTTCCTTATCCATGCAAACCCTTACCGGAACAGTGAATTTTTTCTCTTTTCCGACGAATGCAGTAAATAAGTCGTTGATTGATGTGTAGATAACATTTAACAACGGAACTCTTTTTAGTAATCGCCTTGTAAACCATGAAAACGGCTTAACAATGATTGTTTGCCCGATTAATCCCAGCAAGGTTAGCGAGACAAATAAAATAATGATACCAAGGCCCGGTATATTTATTTTGTAATGCTCGCTCAATGGATCGCCGACTAAACGATCTACATAGTTAAACATCAGGAAAACAGTATATAGCGTAACAGCTAACGGCCCAAGCAAGAGCAAACCTTGCAGAAAGTAAGTAAAAATGCGCTTCATACCATTATTTTTTATTGTTTCCGGGTTTTTCGTCAAAAACTTGATTTTCTCTAAAATCTGGCGAAAGATACAATATTTGCTTCTTATTCGTTGAATCGCATTTTAAGCTTTAATAACTAAATTGTCGATATTTTAATAAACAAATGGCTCGCATTAATTGTATATTCCTGAAAAAGACAGAAAAATGAAACGATTGGTAATACTTATATTTTTTGTTTTTTTATCGGCGGTTTATGCCCAGGATAAAAGCAAAATAAAAAACGGAAAAGAGATGGAATACAATGAATTAACTGATTTTGAGAAATTTGTAATAATTGATAAAGGAACCGAACGTCCGTTTACCGGCATCTATTACAATAACAAGGAAGCCGGAACTTACCTTTGCAAACGATGCAATGCCCCGCTCTATCGTTCGAAAGATAAATTTGACTCTCATTGCGGATGGCCTAGTTTTGATGACGAAATAAAAGGAGCTGTTAAGCGTACTTTGGATGCCGATGGTCAGAGGACAGAAATTACTTGTGCCAAATGTGGCGCGCATTTGGGGCACGTGTTTGTTGGTGAAGGATTTACACAAAAAAATACCCGTCATTGCGTGAATTCGGTATCGCTTAATTTTGTGCCCGACGCCAAAAAATAATCTCAAATCAACAAGATTGGAAACCTTTGTCGATTTGAGATTATTTAAATCAACGTGCGCTTGACCTCAGAACAATTATAATGTTTCGTAAATAAGAAACTGTTTAAATTTTATTTTATCGTTCCGTTAGGAACAAAATGTGGGTAGGAAAAGAATGATTTTAGATGATCTCTTGTCCCGTACGGGACAAAATGAAACGACAGATGGTCATTTTTCTACCCATATATTTTCCCTCCAGGAAATTTAAACAGACTAAGATAATAAGGTTTTTTATTGTGGAGATATGCGTTTCCTACTGAGGTTAAAAAGATATGATAAGGTCTTGAAACCTTATTTTTTTGAATCCAACCTTAGTAGAAATTTCGTGCACAAGTATTTTTAACCTTATTAATTTGCAGTATCTCGGCAATTAACAATTTACTCTTACATTAGACTCATGTTAAATCAGAGATATCTATTTTTTAACCAACTCAATTCCATCGAGATAGTAAACAGGTATGTACCCATCTTTGCTTTCAGCTAGTTTCTCACTTAACTGTTCAAGTTTTTTTGTTCGCGATAAACTATCATGCTTCCCTCCGTCGACAGCGTGCACCGAAGTGCCGTCGTGGCCTAAAGCATGTGCTTTATTTACTGATTTCCCTTTAGCATCAGCCTGCTGCATTTTTTCTATATCGGCTTCATCAATTTGTACTTCATGCAAAATGCCGCGAACTTCAATGTCGCTTCCCATCTGATCTTGCGAGAAAGAACCAATTTTTCCGGCTTCAATACGAATGATTACATCCTCGTTGCTTCCCATTATAAAACAACGGGCTCCGGCTTCTTTACAAACGTGAGTAACCGTACCTTTTACAAGAACTTCTTTCCCAACAAGTTCTTTGGCTTGTTTTTGAAGATCGTCAACTGTTAAAGCTGCTAATTGAGCCTGTTTTTCTTCTTTTTTCCGATTGGTTTGACTGGTACATGAGAATAGCACCACCACACTGATAAGTACAATTAATGTTTTTTTCATAATTAGTTGTTTTTGTAATAGTTAAGATAAGAAAAACAATATACAAATCAAAGGAATTATAATGCCAAGAGTGGTTAACCAAAGTCCTCGTCCGGTCATTCCATATTTTCCCTTCAGTAAGAACATGCCTGAAATGGCCACAAACAAAAGGAAAAGAGCCATTATATCCGAAATCCATATCCAAATTCTGTTGGTTTGCGCCAGATGTACTTTATTGATCTGGAACCAAAACGGTCGTTTTCTAAGCAATTCCAATTCTGCTTTTCCTTCCAGTGGCGTATAAATTACAGTTCCTTCTTCAACAAAAACTTTTACGGTGGCGTCTTTTGTAATGAAATGTTTTTTATAAACTGGATGGTTGGTAAATTTATTCAGGACGGCAACAATCTCGTCTTTTGAGTATTCCATTTGGTCGTTGGCCGGAACGCTGATTTCTTCGGTAATAACCGAATAGTGCGGGTTCCAGTCTTGCCGATGGTTCATGGCAATTCCGGAAACTGTATAAATAAAGGTGATTCCTATTACTAAGTAGCCAAAATCGCGGTGTAGCGCCCTTAACGTTTTCCTTATATTCATTGAATTGCGGTTTAATTAATTTTCAAACTTTCTGCCTGATTCAAATTAAACCTAATCTTCTTTAAAAAACAAATATGGAAATCAGGGATTGAATATATTGAAAACTAAAAGCCAGCCAACCCTCAGTTTTATTCTTCAGGTCGACTGGCCAAGCCATTACTGTCAATACACCAGTTTGATTCTTTCCCGACAATGACTCTAAGTTACCTGTTGACTATAACACTATACTTTTCGATCGGAAAAGATACCTCACTCCACCAGCATTTCGAATGAATTGAGGCTCCTTCTTTTGTTTGTTTTTTGTTTTACCCCATCATTTTCTGCTTCAAAAACTATTTTGAAAATCAGATTGTTCTAAATTGTAAAATAACTCACGCAAAACTCAAATGAGATTCACGCAAAACTCAAATGAGATTCACGTATAACTCAAACGTAATTCACGCATATCTTTACAGCAATTCACGCTTATTCTTTTTTCGGCCCGTTTATTGGCAAAAAAAAGCCAGCCAACCCTCAGTTTTATTCTTCAGGTCGACTGGCCAAGCCATCACTATCAATACACCAGGTGTATTTTATTTTTAATTAACGTTTACTTCCACCCTCCACCTAAAGCTTTGTAAATGGATACTACCGAGCTGTATTGATTCTTTATTGTTTCAACCAATTCAATTTTCGATTGTAATGCGTTCGATTGAACATTAAGCACTTCGTAATAATTAGCTCTACCTGTTTTGAACAACTGATTGGAAGAATTAACTGCCTGATTAAGTGCTTCCACTTCCTTGCTTTTCAAATCAAGAGCTTGCTCGACGCTTTTTAGATTGATCATTTCATTGTAGACTTCAACATATCCGTTCAGTATCGATTTCTGGTAATTGTAAATAGCTTCAATCTGGTTGGCCTTTGCCGTGCGGAATTGAGCTTTTATGGCGCTACGGTTTATGACAGGCGCTACCAGGTTACCAAGTACATTGTAAGCAAACGATTCGGGCTTAAACAAAAGCGAAGTTCTGTAAGCATCTTTGCCAATCGAACCTGTGATTACGAACGATGGATAAAATGCCGATTTTGCTACTTTTAAATTGGCTTGCGCCGAAAGCAGGTCATACTCAGCTTGTTTCACATCGGGACGGTTAACCAGCAAATCTGATGGTATCCCAACTTTTATTAATGAGGGAATAGCATGAGAAAACACTGCTTTATTGCGAATTATTGGCTGAGGATAACGTCCAAGTATAAAATTAAGCTTGTTTTCAGTTTCAGAGATTTGTTGTTTAATATCAATCTCCATTTTCTTTGAACTTAAAACCTGAGCTTCAAATTGCTTAACAGCCAGCTCATTAACTGCGCCAACCTGTTTCTGGATATTTACAACCCGCAAAGCGCTGTCTTGCAACTGTACCGATTCTTTCACTATATCGAGTTCGTTATCGAGCGCCAGCAGTTGGTAATAGGCTGTTGCAACTTCTGATACCAAATTGGTTATTGTCCAGTTTTTGCCTTCGATACTTGAAAGATATTGGGCTACAGAAGCTTTCCGAGTATTTTTCAACTTTCCCCAAAAATCAACTTCCCACGAACTTTGTAGCCCAATAGTAAAGTCTTGCAGGTTTTTTGGAACCGACTGATTGTTGTATATGGTTGTGCCGCGGTTTCCTGCAGCATCCATGGTATAATCTCCAAATTTTTGCTGACCAACTGATCCATAAGCTGAAACCGCAGGAAGAGCTAAGCCTTTGGCATATTTTACATTGGCGCGTGCAGCTTCAATTCGTTGAGCGGCTGCAAGCACATCGAGGTTGTTATTTAAAGCCGTATCAATAAGGTTTACCAAATCAGGGTCGGAAAAATAGTTTTTCCAGTTCATCCTGGCTACATTGGCTGTATCGCTTGCTCCCTGAAATGTTTCAGGCATTTTCTTCAATTTGGCTGTTTCCAGCACCGATGTTTCGGCACAACTGGATACCAATAAGCCTACTACAAGAGCGCCAAAACCGATGTTTATAATTCTTTGTTTCATAATCTTTACATTTCTTCGGTTAAAGCAATCTCTTCTTTATGTCTTCGAATAACCATTTTTTCTGAGATCGTGGCAAAAATGACATACAATCCAGGAATTACGATCAATCCGAATACCGTACCAAACAACATACCTCCTGCAGCAGCTGCGCCAATGGTGCGGTTGCTCACAGCTCCTGCACCCGATGCAAACAATAGCGGAACCATACCTGCGATAAAGGCAAACGATGTCATCAGGATTGGACGAAGCCTGATTTTTGCTCCTTCGATGGCTGCTTCCAAAGGCCGTCTGCCTTCGCGATGCTTCATTGTTGCAAATTCCACGATCAGGATGGCATTTTTACCCAGCAAACCAATCAACATGATAAGCGCAATTTGTGCATAGATGTTGTTTTCAAGTCCCAATACAAACAAAAGTCCGTAAGCTCCGAAAATACCAGTTGGTAATGAGAGAATTACCGATAACGGAAGCAGGAAATTTTCGTATTGGGCCGACAATAGTAAGTAAACGAAGAGCAACGAGATCAGGAAAATCAATATAGCTTCGTTGCCAACTGAAACTTCGTCGCGCGAAATGCCTGCCCAGTCAATAGCATAACCTTTGGGCAGTTTTTCCTTCACTGTTTGCTGAATGGCTTTAATGGCGCTGCCACTGCTGAATCCCGGCGCTGCATCACCACTCACTTCAGCCGAATTATACATGTTAAAACGAGTTTGGTCGTCAACACCGTACTGCTTTTGTATAGTCATAAACGACGAATACGGGATCATCACGTCTTTATCATTTTTCACATACAGGTTACTCAGGTCTTCGGGTTTCGACCTGTATTCGGGAAGCGCCTGAACCATAACTTTATACATCTGTCCGAATTTTATAAAGTTGGTTGCATATTCACTTCCGAGCAAAGTATTGAGGTTTCCCATTGCATTGTCGATGGTAACGCCACGTTGTGCCGCTTTATCCAGGTCAACATGAATCATATATTCAGGATAACCTGCGTCGTATATGGTAAATGCGCCTCCAATCTCGGGTCGTGCATTCAAATCTTTCAGGAATTGTTTGACAACCGCTTCGAATTTGTGGCAGTCGGCATCAGGAGTTTGATCGAGTACCCGAAGCTCGAAACCGCTGGCATTGCCATATCCGGGAATTGCGGGCGGCGGAAAAAATTCGAGTTTGGCGTCTTTTATGTTTTTACAATTTTCTTCCAGCTGGCTCATTATTTCGTCAGCCGATTCTTTCCGGTTACTCCAGTTTTTAAGGTTTACCAGACAGGTGGCGTACGATGCGCCTGTTCCTTCGGATAAAACATTGTAACCTGCTGAACTTGAGATTGAAAGTATGGCATCGATATTTTTGCCGGCTTCGTTAATTTGCTGAATGACCGATTTGGTGCGTTCGAGCGTTGAGCCAGCCGGGGTGGTAACGCTAATATAAAACGAACCCTGGTCTTCGTTTGGAATGAAGCCCGAATGCAAAAATTTACCCAGCAAACCCGTAGCGACAGTAAACCCGAGCAAAATACCGAATGTAATTGTCCGGCGATTAATTAAAACGCCTAATAATTTCTGATATTTCAGTGATAAATTTTCGTACCAGTTATTAAACCAGCCAAAGAATTTTTCGAGCGAGTTTTTCTTTTTAGGCACACCGTGGTTGCTTCTCAAAATCATTGCGCACAATGCCGGAGAAAGCGTAAGCGCCGTGATTCCTGATAAAACAATTGATATTCCCATGGTTACCGAGAACTGGCGATAGAAAATTCCGGTTGGTCCCGAAAGGAACGAAACAGGAATGAAAACCGCAGCCATAACCAGGGTGATTGCAATGATGGCCCCGCTGATTTCGCGCATGGCTTTTTCAGTCGCTTTTCTTGGCCCGATGTGTTCTTCTTCCATTTTGGCATGGACGGCTTCAACAACCACGATGGCATTATCAACCACGATACCGATTGCCAAAACCAAGGCAAAAAGTGTGATCATATTCAGGCTAAACCCAAAAAGCTGAATGAAAAACAAAGTGCCTACAAGTGAAACGGGAACGGCAATTGCCGGAATTAATGTTGAACGTAAATCCTGAAGGAAAACGTAGACAACCAGTGTTACCAATATAAATGCGATGATGATTGTTTTAACAACCTCGTGTAATGAAGCGTCCAAAAAGCGTGAAACATCGTAGCTGTATTCGTAGTCCATTCCCGGAATAAATTTGGCTTCCTTAATTTCGGCCATTCGCTTTTTAATCAGCTCAATAACTTCGTTTGCATTCGATCCGGGTAATTGTTTCAGAACGATTGAAGCTGCAGGGCGTCCGTTGTACCGCGATTCAACATCGAAAAACGATGTTCCGAATTCAACTTCTGCAATATCCTTAATTCGCAGTATCTGACCATCTTCCAACGATTTTACTGGTATATTTTCGTATTCTTCCTTGGTGTTGAATTTCCCGGTGTATTTTAAGACGTATTCCAGAGATTCGCTTCTTTTGTCGGAGCCTTCTCCCAGTTTTCCGGGAGCTGCTTCAACATTGTTGTCGTCGAGGGTTTTTAAAATATCGTCGGGCGATAAATTGTAAGTCACCATTTTATCTGGCTTAAGCCATATACGCATGGCATATTCGCGGGCGCCCAAAATATCGGCAAAGCCAACACCTTTTATTCGTTTTAAATCGGAGAGTACGTTTATGTCGGCAAAGTTGTACAGGAATTTTACGTCGAGCGAGGGATCGTTGCTGAAAATGTTCAACTGCATCAGCATCGAATTTTCGAGCTTGGCAATTTTAACCCCGTTTTTTACAACCTCGGCAGGCAAACGGCTGGTAACTGTGGCAACTCTGTTTTGAACGTTAATTGCTGCAACTTCAGGATCGGTCCCTACTTCGAAAACTACGTCGCAAACACCAACGCCATCGTTGCCGGCATCAGAAGTAATATATTTCATTCCCGGCACGCCGTTCAACGCCTTTTCAATAGGGATAATTGCGGCTTTGGCAACTGTTTCGGCATTTCCTCCCGGATACTCAACAGTTACTTCAACCATTGGCGGCGCAATGCTCGGGAAAAGGGTAATTGGTAGCTTAACAGCTGCTAACACCCCCAATATGACAATAATCAATGAAATGACTATCGACAGAACTGGTCTGTGAATAAACTTGGATATCATGACTCTCTAAGCTAACAAATTCAAATCTTGGCAGGAGATGGTTCCTGATGTGTCAGTTTTTCACCAAACAAGGCTGGTTGCTGCTCGCTGTTCGGATTTAATTTAATTAGCTGAGGATTGATCTTATCGCCGTCTTTTATTTGTTGCAAACCTTCGTATACAAATTGTTCGCCTTTAGCCAGATCGTTATTTTCGATGATATAATAGTTTGAAAGGCGGGCTTTCGGATTGACGCTTTTCATTTGTACATGGTTGTTTTTATCGACGGTATAAACAAATATCTTTTCCTGAATATCCATTGTTGATTTTTGTGGGATTAGAACCGCATTTCTTATCGGTTTGGCTATCTGTATTTTTCCACTTGATCCATGTTTCAGTAGTTGTTCCGGATTATCGAATTTAGCCCTGAATGCAATATTTCCGGTACTTTTATTAATCTCACCGTCAACAGTTTCAATAACACCTTTATATGGATAGGGTTGATTGTCGGCCAGAATTAAGGAAACTTCCTTTTGTGAGCCAATTTCATTGTCTTTGGCCATTTCAAGGTATTCCTGTTCCGAAACGTTGAAATAAGCGTAAACTTCTTTCGTGTTCGAAATTGATGTCAGCAATGTACCTTCATCAATCAAACTTCCTGCTTTATTAGGGATACGGTTGATAACTCCGTCAAACGGCGCCCTGATTACGGTATATGAAAGGTTCAATTTGGCAGCCGATTCGCTGGCTGCAGCTTCTTCCGCTTTGGCTTTTAAGGCATCGTATTTTGCCTGAGCCAAGTCTTCTTCTGCTTTCGAAACCACTTTGTTGTCCACTAAGGTCTTCACGTTTTGCAACTCCAGTTCCGAAGTTTTCATGTCGGCAATCGCGCTTTTCAGCTCGGCGGTTGCTTTTGTTAATTCTTCCTTGTAGTCTAAGCTACTGATTACGAAGAGAACCTGTCCCTGGCTGACGGCTTTACCTTCGTCGACATTCACTTTCTCAAGGTAACCCTTTACACGCGAGCGCAACTCAACGTTTTGAAGGGCCTGGATTTCTGCCACATAATCTTTTACCACACAAGTATCTCTGACCAGTGGTGTGGCAACCTGAAAGTTTTCTACTGTTTTGTTTTCTTTTTTCACCGACGAACATGCGCCGAACATTGTGCTTGCACCTGCAAGCACAACTAAAATTGCAGAAAATCTGCAATTACCAAGTTGTAAAATTTGTTTTTTCATTTTTTCGATGGCTTTAGAACTATGCAAATATGTTCTTCGGCACCTTAAAATGAACTTAAAGCGAATAAAAATTAGCTTAAAGGGAGTAAAACGCTGAATTTATTGGTATCAGTGTCTTCTGTTGTATAATTTATTTGTCCGTTGTGCAAAGTTAAAATCTTGTGAACCATCACTAAACCCAGTCCAAAACCCCGTTTCCCCTTGCTGTTTTCGCCTCGGAAAAAGTGCTGAAATAAATATTGTTGTTCGTCTGGATTAATCGTTTTTCCCTTATTCAGGTATTCTATTTCAAGAAATTTATCTTTCTGGGCCAGGATTATTTTAACATTGCCATCGGAACTGTATTGCAAACTATTGATCATCAGGTTTGATAATGCCACTTTTATCAGTTTGGAATTGCCTGGAACGGTCAGATTGGCTTCATCGTCAATACTGTCAGCATATTCAATTGAACAACGGAAATCGGGATATAAAGCCGATAGTTCATCAGTAATGTCGTACAAAAGTTCATCAATGCGTAGCTTCGATTGCTGAATATCTTTTCCTGATTCAACTTTGGCAATTTCGAGCAATGAATTGATAATATCGCTTAAACTCTTGGTGCCTTCTTTCTGAATTTGAATAAATTCCTGAACCTTTTGTAAATCAGTTTCTTTTTCGAGCTTCTCGAAGTTTGAAACCAGCACGGCAATGGGCGTTTTTAACTCGTGAGAAATGTGGTGAACGGCATGTTTCTGAAAAAGATAGGCTTGGTTCATCCTAAACATCAACTCATTAAAACGGGTTACGAGCAAGGCTATTTCATCTTTGGAATTTTCGGTATGTATCGGACTAGCATTGGTCTCGAAATGGTAATTTTTTATTTGCCGGGTGACACTCAGAATGGAATGGGTAATTTTTCCAGATAAATAGTAAAGTATAAGAATTAAGGTTACAACAATAGCTAAAAAGCTTAAAATCAATACATTTTTGATATATTTTAATGTCGAATACCCTGAAATATCATAAGCTTTACTAATTCCGTAGAAACCTTTTCCTTCGTATTCAAGGTAAATTCCGATTACATCATAAAGGCTGTCTTTTTGCTCAATTCTTCGGTTCGATGGTGATAAATCTTTTAGATATAGTTCCGGATTAGCAATTGGTGTATCATCGATGCTTGAATAAATCAGGTTTTTCCCTTTGTCGAAAATTAAAAGTTTCTCATCATATAAGCCATTGATTGTCAATTGATCCATTGCTTCAATCAACGCTTTGTCAATGTTTTTTATGTCAGTCAGAAGTTCCAGGGTCGTTTCAATCTTTAATTCCTGTTTTTCCTGGAAAGCTTCTTCGCGGTATTGGGCAAAAAGACCATAAATCAGAAAATAAACAATACCTACCAATATAATGGTGAATACAGAACAGTAAAGCAATATTTTTGTACGTATGCTCATTAATTTTCGAGGAAATAGCCAAATCCTATTTTTGTTTTTATTGAATCTTTATTAAAAGGCTTATCTACTTTTTTACGAAGGAAGTTTATATAAACCTCTATTGTATTGGTATTTGCATCAAACGATGATCCCCAAATTTCTTTAATCAGGTCGCGTTTCAGTACCAATTCCCCTTTAGCCAAAACCAGCTGATGTAAAATCTGGTATTCGCGTGCAGTTAAGGTTAGCTCAATTCCCTGGCGTAGTACTTTCGATGTTTTGGTATATATAATAATGTCGCCAAACGAAATTATATCGTTGTTTTCAGTTAAGTTATTCTCCTGATTGCTTCGTTTCAACAAAGCCTGAACCCTGAGAATTAGCTCTTTCATGTAGAAAGGTTTAGTGAGGTAATCGTCTGTACCACTATTAAATCCCTGAACTTTATCATCCAGTTCGTCAAAAGCAGTAAGCATCAAAACCGGGGTGATGGTGTTGTATTTTCTGAAATCGCTGCAAATATCGTAACCATTTTTCCCTGGAAGATTAATGTCCAGGATAATACAGTCGTAATTTGTTTTTCTCAGGAATTTTTCAGCAATAAGCCCATCGTAAGCTACGTCGGTTTCAATTTTTCCCTCATTAAACGCTTCTTTTATGTTTCGGCTTAAATCCGGGTCGTCTTCAACAATGAGTATCTTCTTCATAAAGTATTCTCAAAATAGGAACAACCAAAGATATTCATTTACCAAACAGCAGGTAACAATAATATTGGAAATTTTGGAATCAAAGATGGTCCAGACTGGTTGACTCAACAATCTGATATACTTCGTCGTACGTCTTTGCTTCCATCAATTGGATGCGCAGGGCGGCTGCCCCGGGAAAGTCGTTGGTGTATATTTTATAAAAACGTTTCAGAATATTCAGGTTCTTTTTGCCACTCCAGTTTTGTTCAAACAGTTGGGTATGCAATACGAGTTGCTCCAGCTTCTCCGGTTTCGATGGAGTTTGCTTTTCAGGATTGAAAAACCACGGGTTATGAAATATGCCACGACCAACCATAATTCCATCCAAACCGTATTTCTGGCATAATTCTTCGCCTTGTGCCACCGATAAAACATCGCCGTTTCCAAGGAATAAAGTGTCAGGATTAATTTGGTTGCGTACGCTGGCCCCTTTGGCAATTTCGTCCCAGTTGGCCAAACCATCCGATTGTTGCTTTTGAGTGCGTCCGTGCAGAATAATCGCGGTAGGCTTGGTTTCCATGATGTTGGCAATCCAATTTTCGGTATCGTGTTCTTTTATGCCAGTGCGCGTTTTCACTGAAACGGGCAAATGTGTTGCTTCTTTGGTGGCCAGAATGATTTCCTGAGCCAGTTGAGGTTCATTGATCAAAGCCGAGCAACAACCGTTTTTTACAACATTTTTTACAGGGCAGCCCATGTTTATGTCCAGTCCATCGAAGTCGTATTCTGCAGTCACTTCAGTAGCAATTTTGTGAAAAAGCTCTGGTTTTCTCCCCCATATTTGTGCTATTAGCTTGATATTTTTCTGTTTCAGGATTTGCCTTTCCGACTCACTGACGATGAGCCTCTCTCCCACCCGTTTTTTGCCAATTGAATGATTCATACCATCAACCGAAGTAAATTCAGTGTATAATATGTGCAGGTATTTAGGATTGGAAAGGCGGGCAATTACCTCGCGGAACGAAGTGTCGGTTACATCTTCCATTGGTGCCAGCGCAAAAATGGGCTTCGGAAGTTCTCTCCAGAAATTGATCATGCTAAACAGTTTGTCCTGAATAATTTTCGGAATCTGCAAAAATAGCCTTTTTTGCCAGAAGAAAACTTTTCCGGTAAGTATGGCTATTTCCAAATTGACGGCTCCGACTGCTTTTCAGGACGGATTTTTCTTCAGCGGTGGAATTTTTAATAGTTCGGCAATTATTAGAACAGCACCTCTCGTATTTTTCGGCACATTCGGGGCATTGAATAAACAACAGGTGGCACGAATCGTTAGCGCAATTCACATGTGTATCACAAGGTTTTCCACATTGATGACAATGTGAAATAATTTCATTATTTACTGATTCGCCCATGCGTTCGTCGAAAACAAAGTTTTTGCCAATGAAATTTGATTCCAAATTAAGTTGCTTAATCTGTCGTGCATATTCCAGGATGCCACCGTGTAATTGGTTAACATCCGAAAAACCATTGTGTTTCAGGTAAGCGCTGGCCTTTTCGCAACGGATACCGCCGGTACAATACAGTAAAATCTTATTATCTTTTTTATCTGCCAGCATTTCGGTAACCAGTGCAATTTCCTCTCTAAATGTGTCAGCTTCAGGGCAAATGGCATTTTTAAAATGCCCGATTTCCGATTCGTAATGATTTCGCATATCAACCACAACATGTTCGCCCGAACTAACCAATTCGTGAAATTCCAGTGCATTCAGGTGCCTGCCAACATTTGTCACATCAAAAGCTCCATCGTTCAGCCCGTCAGCTACCAGCTTTGGCCTTACCTTAACTATCAGTTTGTAGAACGATTTGCCGTTATCCTCGATGGCATATTTTATTGGTATATTTTCAAAAATTAAATGCTTACCCAGAGTTTTCAGAAAAGAATCAAAATTGTGCTCCGGGACACTCATTTGTGCATTAATTCCTTCGCCAGCCACATAAATTCGCCCAAAACAATTTAGTTCAGCCCAGTCTTTGTAAATCTGATCTCGAAATTCCTGTGGATTTTCAAGTATAAAATAGCGGTAAAACGAAATTGTTTTTCTTTTGAAAGTTTCTGACAGTAGCTTATTTTTAAGAATTCTGCCATCAACAATGTTGTACAAGCGCATAAAATTTTTTTGGTAAAAATAGTATTCTTTAAATAACAGACAAAAATATCTTAATTTCTATAAAAGTTAAAATCGTTGTAATTTTTGCTTTTTACACATTAAAATGAGTGTTAACGAAGTTTTTGAATTGATATTATAAAACATACGCTAAATTTTTAGTATTTGATTAACAGGTGATTAAAAATACATTTTTTCTATTTCTTAACCAACATTAATAAATTCTTAAAAAATCTTAAATAAGGTTTTCAAATATCCATTATATTCGTGTCGGTTTTAGAACTAAGAACCTTTTCTCTTTTAACCAATATCTATTTTTCGATCGAACTAAACTAAATTTGAAAAAGGGGCCATTTCAGAAATCCTGGAGTTGGCCTTTCTTTTTTAATACCGGTTTTATCCTGAAAATTATCCATTAACTAAATATTATTATTTTTGCCGCAAATTGATCCTTGTGGGAAGAATATTAGCCATTGATTACGGTAAAAAACGCGTCGGTATTGCGGTTACCGATCCGCTCCAGCTTATTGCAACCAGGTTGACAACTGTGCCGAGTAACGAAATCTGGATGTTTCTGAAAGATTATTTTTCAAAAGAAAATGTCGAGAAAGTACTTGTTGGCTATCCTCTTCAAATGAACAATCAAGCTTCTGAAGCCGTTACATACATTAATCCTTTTTTGAAAAGGTTTCAGAAAGAATATCCTGAAATGCCACTTGAACAAGTTGATGAGCGTTTTACGTCGAAAATGGCTTTTCAAACCATGATCGACGCCGGCTTAAAGAAAAAAGACCGGCAAAACAAGGAAACTATTGATGGCGTAAGCGCCACTATTATTTTGCAAAGTTATTTGGAACAAAAAAAATTTAGATAGATGATTTATCCGGTTACTGTTTTTGGAGATCCAGTTTTGAGGAAGATAGCTGAACCTATTGGTCCTGATTTTCCGAACCTGAAGGAATTTATACAAAATATGTTCGACACCATGTACAATTCGGATGGTGTTGGTTTGGCTGCGCCGCAGGTTGGCCAGGCAATCCGCATATTTGTTATTGATTCGACTACCGAAGACGAAGGTGAAGACACCGGAATAAAAAGGGCATTTATCAATCCTGAAGTTCTGGAAAAATCGGGTAATGAATGGGTAATGAACGAAGGCTGCCTTAGTTTACCTGAAATCCGCGAAGATGTTTCGCGTCCTGAAACAGTGAAAATCAAATATATGGATGAAGATTTTAACGAACATACCGATGTATTTAGTGGTTTTACTTCCAGGGTTATCCAGCATGAATACGATCATCTTGAAGGTAAAATGTTTGTCGATTATCTGAACCCGCTCCGAAAAAGAGTCCTTAAAGGAAAACTTACTGCTATTTCGAAAGGTAAGGTTATTCCCAAATACAGGATAAAAGTTCCGGGGAAATAATCAATTTCTATCGTATTTTTCATTCAGTTCATACAAAAAAGCATATTGTTTAAAAAAAGTTTATCATTCGATAAACTTAATTTTTACTATTGGCGTATCATACCCCAAAAAAGCCAATGGTCAGAAGTTTTTTTCAGCGAATTCCCTTTATCCGAATTTCCAGTTTATTTATTCCGGGTATCATTATAGGTTATTTTTATGCCTCTAACGAAGTATTAATAGTTATTCTTTTGACTATCTTATTTTTAATCCAGTTCATGCTATGGTTTAGCAGCAACTTTTCATTAATCAGAATTCAAAATTATCTTCTTTGCATAACAATATTTTTATTGGGTATTTTTTATTCAATTTCCAATGAATCAGGAGATAAACCTCAATTTGGCCAGAATGATTATTATTTGGCGCAGGTATGCCAAAAGCCTGCTGAGAAAGCCCGCACCTTTCAAACAATTCTATTGCTCGAAAATAAGGAACTTGCACATCCTGAAAAAGTTACTGCCTATTTCGATAAAAATAAGTTTGATTCGACGTTAACTACCGGCGACCGGATAATTATACTCGGAAAACTTCAAAATATCAAAAACCAGGGTAATCCTTACGAATTTGATTACCAGTCGATGATGCACCGGCGAGGCATCTGGTATTCGGTTTACCTCACCAGGGCTACTTACCTCAAAGTTGGAAAACCTGAAGTAACGGTTGAAAACTGGGCCGAAAAATTGCGAGATTATTTGATTGATAAACTGACTAATGCGTTGCCTGATAAAGAGGAACGCTCGGTAGTTTCGGCTTTAACACTGGGCTATCGCACCGAACTCGACCAGGAAACGCTCGATTATTTTGCATCAACAGGAGCTATGCATGTTTTGTCGGTTTCGGGATTACATGTGGCTTTGTTGTTTATGATTCTTGGTTTTTTGTTAGGTTTCCTGAAACGGAGTAAAGCTGGCAGAACTCTTTTCCCGATAATAATGATTTTCTTCCTTTGGTTTTATGCTTTTATCTCGGGCTTTTCGCCGCCGGTACAACGGGCAACTGTAATGTTCACGTTTGTAATCATCGGAAATGAACTGCGTCGCCCGGTTAATATCTACAATTCGCTTACAGCCTCTGCCCTGCTGCTTATTTTGCTCGATCCAAGCGTTATCTTTGATGTCGGTTTTCAACTTTCATACCTTGCCATATTTGGTATTGTACTTGTTCAGCCAGCCTTATTCAACCTGTTCGATCTGAAAAACGAAATCCTGAAGTGGTTGTGGGCTTTGTTTACAGTTAGTATTGCTGCACAATTAGTCACTTTCCCGTTGGGAGTGTTCTATTTCAACCAGTTTCCCAACTTTTTCTGGTTAAGCAATTTTGTTGTTGTGCCGGTTACAACGTTAATAATGTGGGCAACTATTGTCTTTTTCATTGTGTCGCCATTCCATATTGTAGCGGGTTGGGTTGGCTTTGTTATACAGAAACTCACCTGGTTTATGCTTGCGGCCCTGAAAATGCTTGATGCTCATCCATTGGCGGTTACAAGCGGATTAGTATTTTCGGCTATTCAGGTCGTTTTTGTATTTGGAATTATATTTTCTCTAATCATTTTCTTTTCAGGAAAACGAAAAACGTGGTTGTTCGCAACATTGATTTTCACGGTTTTCTTTCTATCGGAAACATTATATGAAAAATATAAGTTGTTGAATCAACGCTTTTTACTGGTTTACAATTCGAAAAGTACAATTATTCATTTGGTTAATGGCCGAAACAACTATTTGGTTTTGAACCAAAGTGAATGGCCTGAAACCGATAAAAAGATGGTTCAGAAAGTTGTGGCCCATCACAAATTGAACAATCCTGTTATTATTGACCGCAGCAAAACCCGAACATTTAAAAGTTCTGATTTGTACCTGAATGCAAACTCGATTTATTTTCTGAATCACAGGATTAGCTTTACAAAAACTTTTCGCAGCAAAACAGACGAGTTTTCGTTAAGCGTAATTTCAAAACCGGGAAAAGAAACTGAGCCAATCGCCATCATTTCAACCGCTTATCCGGCAGCCGGAGCCTCGGTAAAAACGGTTCGGTACACTAAAATCGATGGCGCTATGTGGTTAACATTGAAGTGATGGCCAAAGTTTGCTGGAATACTAAGGGTGAAATAAAAACCTCCTACTAAACTCCTCGGGTAACTGTCATCCTGAGCGAAGCAAAGAATCTCATTTCCTTTAACGGACAACATCCTATACATAAGCGAGCTCCCAGATGTCGTAATATTCCAAACCGGTATTTGTTTCACCAATCGGAAGCGAGGCTGGTTTGGGTGCATAACCCTGTCAGGTTTTCGAAACCTGACAGGGTTGTTGTTTTTACCCTCCAAACTGAGGGTAGCTACAACCACATTGTATCAATTAACCCAATGAATTACAGTTGTTTTGTTTTCCAGACTAAAAGTAGCTACAACGGTAAATCTTCTCTCTACTTCAACCCTACTGTTATTTTTATCCTCCAAACTGAGAGCAGCTACAACAACAAAATCATGCAAGCAAATGTACAAATTCTGTTGTTTTTACCCTCCAAACTGAGAGCAGCTACAACGCTATATTAAATAGAATGATTATGTTTGCAGTTGTTTTTACCCTCCAAACTGAGAGCAGCTACAACCCTATTGGTTGTAAGCGCTTCTTTTTTAGAAGGTAAATCGTTTTTTGGGCCTTGAAAAACGGGCGTATTTTTCAGAGTTTCTTCATTATTTCAGTGGTTTTTTGTTTGTAAACCGATGCAATTGTTGTTGCAAAACAATTTGTATTCCATTGGCTAATGTATAATTCCATGACTTTCTTTTTTGGAAATTGGTTATGCGAAAAACAGTTGCGCACCATATTCAGAAACACAAAGGTATCTTCGTCAATCGTATCGTTTTTGAGCAACCAGTGTAAATAGGGTTTATGCTGTATATTTCCTTTCTTTTGTTTTCCGGCATCGTCGGTAAACAACTGGCAAATTTCAATGGCATTCGTTGCAATCAGCCTTTCTTCCAGTGCAAAAACAGCATCAAAAATCTCGCTTTTCGCCTTGTTATAGGCATCCAGTTCCAGCTTTAAATCGTCCAAAGAAATTTCCGACGAAGAAAAATACTCGAACAGCTCGGGTAACCGGCGGTCGAAGATAAACTTTCGAAGCACAGTGTAATCTTTTTGCTTGCGGTTGGCGATGATTGTCCGCGTAATTTCTGGTCGGTCAGCACCTATCAGTTCTTGCCCGTTGTCGTCAAACGACAGTTTGTCAGTCACTTTTTGCTTTATGGGCTTTTTTTCGTTCAATAAAGTTTCAGCTCTGCTTAGTTTTAAATCCTGCCCTTCTCCCAGGAGTTGTTCGAGCATAAGCAATAGCGTTCGGTCTTCTTCCTGAATCATTCGAATGGTTTTCTCAGTTTCGGCCAGTGTACGCTTAAACACACGCTCAACCTGCTCGTACTGAATATCTGGCAATTTAGGTTGCCTCCGTTTTTCTGCCAGTCGTTCGCGCTGCTTCTTCTTATAGGCAAGGGCTAATTCGTTGCAATAATAATCGGCGAATTTAGGCTTACTTCCAGGTACGAAACTAACGTGCTGGTCGTAAATCAGGTAATCGCGTCTTGCCTGATAGAATTGTTGTGTATCGTCGCCGCGTGTTGTCCACCAGAGCTTAAATAGTTCGTTCCAGTTTGCAGTTGGGGCATATTGTGTATGTGTAGTGTCGAGCGCCTGTTGGAGTAAATCTCGCAAACGGCTATCAAACAGGTTGGTTGGCAAATTCACCGGCTGACTTTTGTCCGTTTTTTCGTGCCCGTTGCGAATATCGTGGAGCCACCGGTCAAGAGGCTGTTCAGATTTTATTATTTGCCTTATTGAGAATGGAATTGAACTCAGGTTGCCGGGAATTTTAACCACGGTCATTAGCTTCCCTGTTTTTTCACTTTTTTCGCTTCTGATAAACGTTGTCTCTATCCACGAGTGGTCTTTCAACTCTGTTTTTCCTGACCGAATATTTTTTTGCGGAACCATTTGTTCTGCCTTTTCCTGCAAATAAAGTTCGTAAAACTCAACTGTCCTGTTGATTTCATGGAGTTTTAGCCTGAATAAAAACGGGTGGCCACCGGGCTCATTGAGTTTCAGTTCTGAAGTTACAGTATGGATAAATGTCGCCTTTTTTTCGGGGTCGGCAAACAAGGCCAGGCACTCCTGTAATTTGTCGTAATAAAACGAGGTAATTTTCTTTTTCTTTCCTTTCTCGTCGATAATCATGTCCACTATATCGCGGGCCAGAAATGTTGCCATTTCTCCAATTTTTGGGATTGTGCCCTTTTGACCCTTTCTGAATTTTCGCAATGCCTTTAGGCGGTCGCGGCAGTCGCGTCGCATCAGCTTAATCCGGTCGGAGAATATGTTTTGAGCCGATACGTCTTTAATATTCAGCCAGTAATCTAGAATTCTCCCGGGGATTTGTTTATCGTCAAGCCCGAAAGGCTCAAGAACTTTATTCAGCGTTTCCTTTCTGCTACGCAAATACTTTAGTTTTCCGGGCAGGTAGCCTTTTTGCTTGCGCGAGTCGGCCCTTCGTTCAAATTCATTCCAGTCGGCAGGCAATAGTTGTTTTATCTTTTCAACGAATGGCATGGTTATTAGCTCGTTGTTTGCCAACATAAAATTGTCAATCAGGCGTTCCGGTTCGCCCGGACTTAAATAATTGAGCAGCATTATTTTTTGTAACTCGTGCAAACTAAGGAAAGCCTCAGGAACCGGTTGATTTAACCGGAAACCGGTTTTTCGTTTTTCTGAAGGAATGAGGATTGCTGGTGTTGGCTGTGATTTTCGGCTTAAACCAATTTTATTCAATTCGGTATTGTAATGCGGGGCAAACGGTTCAAACCAGGCTTCTCCCCGATCTTTGGAAATTTGATTAAGCGTTTTTGCTTCGTCGCCAAAATCTGCCAGTTTCCCAAAGGCTTTTGCATTTTCAACAATAGGGCGGTCAACTTCTTCTCCTGCAAAGGACTTTGGGTAGCTGGCAATCTGAAGTTTTCCCAAATCAATCTGAAACCGGTATTTCCCAAGCAATTCGGTTTGATCCATAAATTTCAGGGCAAATTCGCTAAACCGGTTTCGAAACCTGACTTGTTTGGTTAAAGCTTCGAGGTACGAATCGTAGTTTTCTTCCTCCCAGATTTCTTCGCCAAGGCTGTTTTCCTTTACATTTTGCTTTTTCAATTCGTCTAGCTGAGGACGAAATTTCTGTTTCTCCTCGTCAACAATCACATCATACAATTCTCCGGGACAGCGATTTAGTTCATTTACCATATCGAGAATAAGCGCTTGCACCGGGTCGTCGCTGATAAATTTATCGTGCGGCAGCTTCAGGCAGAAAGCCATCAAAACCTCGCGGGTTGCCAGAAAACTGTTGTATTGAGTTCCCTTTAGCCCGATAATTTTACCAATAAACTGAAAGGCATATTCGCGTTCGAGAAACATGCAGGTAAAAAAGATCAGGCCTTCGGTAGTAATGGTGTTATCGCTTCCTACAACTTGTTTTTTTGTCACCAGTTCATAATCAGCATCTGTAAAAACACCTTTAAACCGTTCCCGGGTATATTCAATAGCTCGATTAAAGTTGGTAGTTAGAAATGATGCCAGTTCTTCCGAAACCTTTAGTTTTCGCATAATACCCTTTTCAGTAGAGTAATAATGGGTATAGTCGTTGCGAAATTCCTGTAATTCAGTGAAAAGGATTTTAAGAGTATCGCTCATTAAAGCAAAGTTCTTTTCCTGTGGTTCGAGAGCTTGCCGTTCAATTTTAGGCAATTCGGCTACATCAAATACCTTTAATATTGGAAGAAATCGTTTTGTTTTGGAATAAATATGGTTCCAGTTTGCTTTTTTTAAGTGTTTGTTGCAAAGAAAACTTGCCGGAATTTTCCCTTCTTCATCGAGTACGTTTAGTTTTAATTCCTTTGCAACATGATTACTGATGTTGAAAATATTAAGGCGGGCCATGTTGAGGTATCCCCCGAAATATTGAGGATCATCGCTTAATGTCCGGTATTTATTTGCTTCAGTATTAATTAATATCTCCATTGTTCTGTTTATTAGTCGATTGTTGAATCAGGTGCGTGAAATATGCCCAATAGAGCTTTAAAACCATTGTTTTTCGATACCAGCGGGCGTGGCCAACCGAAAGTACAAGTGCCGCTACGAGTCCAACAAACAAACCAGCCTGATGCCAAAACAATTGTTGTTTATTACAAATGATCCAACTGCTGAAAGAAATAATACTTGCAGGTATCATAATGGCGGTAATCATCAGCAGTGCAGTTGAAAGTTGCCTGAAGAAATAGTAAAAACTCTGGAATGTTTTGGCTACATCAATTTTGCCCAGGTATTCGAGTTCGTAATAAGCCCGGTCGTAAAATTCCTCGTGTAGGTCAATGATGCGCTCTTTCTCAATTGCATTCTTTTCTCCCCATTCAATATCGGTAAAAAAGATAGGCTCACCCATCCACAGCACAGCTTTCTCATTAAGTATTTTATCCATTGTCCGGGGTTTATTGTCGATTTGCAAATACAGCAACGCAACTTTCCGGTACATTTGAGTTGGTTTATTAAACCAGTCTTTATGGATTAGCCAGAAATTGACAGAATACAACATGGCTCCTGCGACCAGAGCCAGGCAGAAGAACGTTCCAATTTCTATTTTCCAGGTTCCTTCAACTTCGTTGATATGAACGGGTATCTGGTAAACAATTGCCAGTAAATTAACAAGATAAACAAATACAAATCCAGGTAAAAATAATCCCAGAAGATCGTAAATTGAGAATTTTTCCATGCGAATTATCTTTTTAAGGTTAATATTCGTTAGTAATTATCTCTCTCCACGATCTCCAATACAATTTGATAAATTTAAAAAAACTGAATAGAATTAGTTTTAATTTTCATCACCAGAGGATAATTTATTTTTAATTGCCTGATAGCTTTTCCCAATAAATATCGGGAGAACTTACATGTTACTTCAACTGTGTTTGTGTTCACAAGTAACATGTTCGTTTCATAAATAGTTATTAAACGGCTAGACAAAATTTGTCTGCTTAAAGCATGGTATTAGCGATTATATTTATCAGTATTTGAATAAATTCTACAAATTTGTTTTTTAACCCAACTTTCTTTATCAAGATCGTCTATTTTTCGATAATTTTGTATCTTTATTATAAGAAAGTCTCAAAACAATATCATGACACTACGAAATCAATTAGACGACATCGATCTCAATATTCTGGACATTATTTCGAAGAATGCACGTATCCCGTTTAAAGACGTGGCTGCTGAAGTTGGTGTTTCCAGGGCTGCTGTTCACCAAAGGGTTAACCGGATGATCGATTTAAATGTGATTGTTGGTTCTGGTTATCACATCGATCCGAAGAAAATTGATTTTAAGACGTGTACGTATATTGGCGTCTTTCTTGAAAAAGGAAGCCTTTATTCCAATGTGGCAGAAAAACTTCGCGAGATTCCTGAAATTGTTGAATGTCACTATACCACAGGCCAATATGCAATTTTTGTAAAGGTATATGCTAAAGACAACGAACACTTGCGCGATATTTTGAGCGATAAAATTCAAAAAATAGCCGGTGTTGCCAGTACCGAAACATTTATCTCGCTTGATGAGACCTTTAAACGCGAAGTTCCTATTTTTTAGGTTTTTGAATAACTATTCAGTTTTAAACGAAAAATTTCCGGGGCTAATTCCTACTTTAAATTCATCAAGAAGTTTTCCTGAACGTGAAAATCTTTTGACATGACCGTTTTGTTTGTGGTCGATGGCATCGCCAACGTAAATTTCATTGGTCGAAGGATCGATTCCAAGACTATAAAAACCACCGTAAGTAGTTGTATTTTCTGAAGTTATAAATGGCTGATCTGGAATTCGTTTGTCGTTGACTGACATTCGCCAAACGTGCCGGTTGATGTAGTAAATGCTGTCGCCAGCCGGGTTAAGGCACATTTTTATTGGGTGATCGCCCAACGGAAATCTAAATGTGCGTTCAATTTCGCGGGTTTCAGCATCAATTTTCAGCAAGCCAGGTTGCTCGTACCCATAAGCGCTTCCATCGAATCCGCCATCGGTCATTATCCACAGTTTATTGTATTTATCCAGAATAATGCTGTTGGGCTGCTTGAAAACCTCAATCGAGTCCTTCACTTGATCCGTATTGGTGTCGATTACCAGTATTTTATTGTCGTACGACCAGCAATTCACAAACAACAGGTTTTTATACGCGACCATTTGCTCAGTTGAGTGCTGACCAAACTGTGACTTTGAATTGACAACACTTATTTTTCCGGTAATCTGGAAAGTTTCAGGATTGAAAATGGTGATTTTTCGTGCATAAAGGTCTGTCACATAAGCTTTCTCCTGATCAAAAATGTGAATGTACCGGGGTGAGCTCAAACCCGAAATGCTTCCTTGAAATTCGGCAGTGGTATTGTCGATCACATAAATCTTACCGGAATTGTTTACTACAACAAAACCAAGGTTTTTCCACAAATACATCGATTGGGCCACATCGCCCAACGGTGCTCCATTTCGAGACATAAAAACCTGGTTATAAACCCGTTTTGCTGTCGGATCATAGAATGATAATGACGAATTGCCATACATGAAATTACCTTCGTTAACAATGTAAACTCCTTTGTTTCCCGAAAAATCAAAATAAACCGTATCAACAGGGCTTTCTTTGCACGATGTGAATAACCATCCCACCATCGCCAACAGCGTAACATTCAATATGGCAAGTTTTTTCCACCTTCTGCCTTCTCCCTTCTGCCTTTTCCCTTCTGCCTTTTTCCTTGTATTTCTCATTTCTTGTAACTGAATTGAAGGGTTAACGAATAGTAGCGGCCCGGCATTGGTCGCCATAAAATTGCCATATAATCAGTATTCAGCAGGTTTTCTATTGTGCCTGTTGCATCAACTGAAAAATGGCTAAAAACAAAGCTTCGTCCTAAACTAGCATTTATCAGCCAGTATGGATTGAGCACTTTTTCATAGTCCGATTCTTCGTTGTTGCTTGTTGTAAAGCGTTTTCCGGTGAACGGGGCATTTATTTTCAGAAAGTATTTCTGGTAATCGAGCTGTGCAAATAGGTTAGCTTTATCTTTTGGTATGTAAATCAACTGCTTACCACGGGTTTTATCAACCGATGCAACAGCGTCGACATTGGAAGTTTCGGCGTGCGAATAATTGGCTTTAAAATCAAATGATACCTCGTTCGCCATTTTTTTATGAATCGAAACAGCAGTTTCAATGCCACGTGCAAAAACCTTTCGAAGGTTGCTGGCTTCCCAATACGAGGCCCCGCTGGCCGAAGGTTGCCACACAATCCAGTTGTCGATTAACGAAGCGAAACCAGTTATTTGTCCCGAAAGGTTCGACTTCTCAGTCCTTTTTGAAAAGGAAAAAGCCAGGTCGCCAGCCGATCCGTTTTCCGATTTAAGGTTAGGATTGCCGCCCGGGATCCAATATAAGTCATTTAGTCCGGGTTGGTGGTAATTTCTGGAAACATTCATTTTTATTGAAAATTCTTCAGCTTTTCCGGTCTGATATTCGGCCCCCATCGATGGAATTATGCCAACCAGTTTATTGTCATATAGTTCGGAGCGAGAGATAAATGAAACAAAAAATTTGGGGAAAGCCTGAAAATGTATGGAATTCATTAGCGAAAGTTCAAGTCGATCGTGGTTATAACCAATTTTTTGAGCTTTATCGAATACCGAAACCCGATGGTAAGCCGAGTTGAACGCCCAGTTCAAATTCAGGGTTTCCAACGGGCTCCAATCCAGGTTCAGGTTGCCCGAATAACTTTTTTCCTTGCTATTGCTGTCGAAATTCACAAAATTAGCTTCGGTGCTTGCCCTGAAATAATGCAATTCTGTTTGGTTATAACCGGCAACTGTCTCTAACTTTGTTTTTACGGTTACATATTTCCACGATCCTACTGCTCTGATATTCTGATCGTTTTGTGTTTCCTTACGTACATCGCCTTCAAACGACATCAGCTGCGGCAAATCGCGGTTACTTTGGTATGCCCACAGTTTGACTGAAAACGAGTGTTTATTGGCGCGGAGATATGCTTCCTGCAAAAACCCCATTTTATTGTATCCGGCGTTTTTCTGTTCAGCCTCGTGCATGGGTAAAACGCCATAGTTGTAGTACGGGAAATTATTCTTGCTATCGTCTGAAAACAAGCGCGTTTTAAATTGAGTTTTGCCGTTTCCGTACCCCAGGTTCAGGTATTCTTTGGCTGTTGAAAAACTTTCGATGGTTTGCACATATCGAATGCTAAACCTGTCGGTCCAGTCGGGCTTATTATTGATTAAAATGCTTCCACCAAGAGCGCCAGAACCCGATTGTAGTGAACTTCCTCCATGTTGAAGGCTGATATCGTCGATGAAATAAACAGGGAAGAGTGAGAAATCGACATCGCCACGCATCGGAGAATTAAGTTTTATCCCATTCCAGTAAACCTGCGTGTGCGACGAAGCTGTTCCACGAAACGAAGCCGTAGCTGTGGAGCCGCGCCCGTACGATTTCAGGAAAACCGGCGAATACGACGACAATAATTCTGAAATGGTTTGTGTTTTCATCATTTGCAGCGCAACAGTATCAATCCGCGAAACCATTGAAGCAGCTTCCTGTATTTTTCGTTTTCCAAATACTTTAACCTCCTGAATTTTAATAGTGTCGGTTAGTTTTTGAGAATAACCACTTTTAACAAAGAAAGGAAACAGAAAAAGCAAAACGAGAAAAATTCGGTTCAAATTCGATATGTTGCAATTGATTTTCAACGAGTTATTTCTTTACTATTTTCTGGCTGAAGACCTGTTTGTCGGCTACCACTTGAATCAAGTACATGCCAGGCGATAGTTGTTCGAGATTCAGTTCAGGATAATTGCCTTTTTTCGAGAATACCAGTTGCCCTTCGGAATTGTAGATTGAAATGCAATCTATTTCCCTCGGACAGCTAATTTGGATATTCGCGGTGAAAGGATTTGGATAAACTTTACAACTTATCGAATTCTCAGGTTCAGGTTTATTTCCGGTAACCAGTTCGGCAATCAAATTGGCCGCATCTATTCCAGAGCTAATCAGGAATTCACCGGTTTGATTTACACTGTAAATTGCTTTTCCCATTTCGTCGCTCGTCAGGTTGGTTTTTACAGTCGAATTACTTTTCGACTGAACTACAATGTTTTGATTGGTAATAACTTCGGTTGAATTAACCGATATCAGCCTGTTGGCATCCATTGTACAAGTATGTTTCTTCAGTTGTATTTCGCACGAATTACCAATTTTTACCGTGTCTTTTCCTGAAGTAAGTTGGGTAACCGTCCAGGGTTGGAAGTTATCAGTTATGTGGTAAATCATTATTTCGTCGTCGTTATTCACTTTCAGTTTATCGAAGCCTGAAACCACTTGTTGTTGATTTAACAGGACGACCCATGTTTTCCGATAAGCTTCTGCCGAACGCGAGCCGCCGTAGCCAAAAGTATAAACGGTTGAACCATCTTCAACCGATGGAACTTTCCAGAGGTAAAGTGCAGAACCTCCTTCTGCATCGTCGCGGAAAGCCCAGTTTGCTTCATTTCCGGTAGCTTTAAAAATGGCAGCAATGGCGTGTGCCAGCGACGTAAATGTAATGTCATTCAATCTGTAGGTTTTCTGGTTACGATCAACTTTGGATGTTAAATCAACTTGTTCAACCCAAACTGACTGACGTGGAATGATATTTTTTTCGCTGGTTTTGACAGATATGTAAACCTTCTTTTTTGCTGATTCGGCAACAACTTCAACCTGAACTGAATCACGAACTTTAGGCGAATCGCTTACCTGAAAATGCAGCCAACTTTTGCCTGGCTGTTTTCCTTGCAGGTAACTGGCTCCATCAACCAAGACAATTTCGGCAACCGTTTGGTCGTCAAATTTCCATTCGGTGTTAATTCCGGTCATAACAGTTCCGTTCTGATCGGTAACTTCACCGGTAAGTTCCAGCTTGTCGTTCACTTTCAGTACGTTCGACTGTATGGTAATTTTAGCTTTGGTTGCAGCGTAAATTTCTATCGTTTTTTCAGTATAAATTTCAGAATTGGAAGAAGATGAGGCTTTTAATTTAATTGTTCCGGCCTTCTTTGTAATCAGTTTATCACCTTGAATAGTTGCCAGATCGGTATTGTCAATACTCCAGTTAATTTGTGTGTTGGTTTGAGGTATCCCTTTTTCAAACAGTAAAGCGTTGAGCGTTTGGCTTTGTCCGACAGCTATTTTTGAGGCAAATTCCTGAATGACAATCACTGTTTGGTTACCTGTAACTGTAGCTGGTTCCACATCGCGTATCCCGGTAATTTCGGTCGAGACTTCGCCAAGCCAGCCTGCTTGTGCATTCATTCCTGTGTATATGCGTATAAAATTTATTTCATCAAGTTTTACCGGTTGCCTGTTCGCATCCACAGCCCAGTCAATATCAATGGCATCTCCCCCACTTCCTTCAATAGTTGATGTATAAGGATTGTCAGGTAACTTTTCGGTGTACGATAAAACAGGTGTATTATCAGCATATCCGAATGTTTTGTGGTACGAAATCACTTTCCCGGGATTCGTGAGATCAATTGGATTGGTCAATCGGGTTCCTTTTAGTGTGTATTTATCTGTTGGAATTGCCGGAAATAAATCAACTTTGGGATAATATGGTTGTTGGTGAAAGCTGTTGGCGGCAATAAATCCAGAATTGTTTTGGTTGTCAGTCCATTGGATATTTCCGGCTTGATTTAAACCGTTATTTAGGTAAGTAACTGCATAATTGGTTGTTGTAGAATTCCAGAAATGTTCGCTTCCGGCAATTTCATACCAGGTATCGTCGGCAATTCCGTTGTGGTTTTCGTCTTTCATCACTTGAATGATTCCAGGTTCCGACCAGGTTATATCCGGGTTCCCGTAAATTGTAAAATCCACTCCATACGGATTCGCCGCATCATTTTTTATTCCGTCCTGAAAATAAACTGTGATTGATCCACCAAAAGATCCAAGACTAACCAAGCCTTTATTGGTTCCAATCAGCGAATTAGCAGCAGTTGGCGTTCCAATATTGTCGGCATTGGTAAATTGCCCGGGAGCCGGAGTATAATCCACAACTTTGGAGATAAACTGGGCATCTGCCGGTTTCAGAAAACTTGCCAGAATGCCAATTAGGATAAACTTGTTAAATGAGTTCATTGCTGTAAAATCGTTTCATAATATTTGGATTTTGCAGCTTTTCAGAATATAAAAACATGAAAAGATGAAATGGTTTCTTGCTTTTTCGCCGAAAGCTTCAAAATCCTTGGTTTTACAGGCAGGTCTTCTGACTCACTCCAATTTGAATAGCCTTCCCAAAGCCCCTCTTAATCTCCCCCAAGGGGAGAAATTAAGAATCTCTTTTGTATAGATTTTAGTAGCCTCAGTGGCAAAAATATTATTCAAAACCTAGTCCCTTTAGCCTCTCCTTTGGGGAGGTTGGTGGGGCTATGAGTTTACAGCAGCGGGAACTGTACAGGAATTGCTTAAATTACGGCTCACCTGTTTCCCTTTTAATCCTCTATGAGGAACCTGTTGGCTGGCAAAGTTATATAAAAGAACCGAAGAATGATTTTGATTTCATTGAGATTATCCAGAAAGTTCATAAATTAGGTTAATGTCGATTAAAACGAATAGCTATTCAATTGAAAATTAATAGTATGAAAGACTTCGAATGTCGTTGGCTAATTGTTAACAATTCATTGTGCTAAAACAGGCATTCGAACCAAAAATAAGCTAAAGTTGTTTATTTTTGCAGGGTATAAAAAAGCTGCATTCTGTCTATGTTTGAAAAGCTCATTCATCTTGAAGGTATTGATCCACTTGAATTTTTCGGCGTCAGCAATGCCAAAATGAACCTGATCAAATCCTTCTTTCCCAAGTTACTCATAGTTTATCGTGGAAATGATGTCATTGTTAAAGGCGATGACGAAGAAATCTTACGGTTTGAATCAAAATTTCACCAGATAATCGATCATTACAATCAATTTAATGTATTGCCTGATGATGTTATTAATCAGGTATTTATGAATGATTTTGATGGGGTTATCGAAACGCCTGACGATGAGAAAGATGTGCTCCTTTATGGCATCAATGGCAAGGCTATTCGGGCAAGAACTCCCAATCAGCGGTTGCTGGTGGAAGCTTGTAAAAATTCAGATATGGTTTTTGCGATAGGACCTGCCGGAACCGGGAAAACATATACTGCCATTGCTCTGGCCGTCAGAGCGCTTAAAAATCGAGAGATTAAGCGAATAATCCTAAGCCGTCCGGCAGTTGAAGCTGGTGAAAGGCTCGGTTTTTTGCCTGGCGACCTGAAAGAAAAAATTGATCCGTACTTGCAGCCATTGTACGACGCGTTGCTTGATATGATTCCGGCGAAAAAACTGGAAGAATTTATGAAAGACGGCACCATACAAATCGCACCGCTGGCGTTTATGCGTGGCCGCACCTTGAGCAATGCTTTCGTTATTTTGGATGAAGCGCAAAATGCAACCGTCCTTCAATTGAAAATGTTCCTTACCCGTATGGGACTGAATACCAAATTTGTAATTACTGGCGATGAAACCCAGATTGACTTGCCATTCCAAACACCTTCAGGTTTGATTTTGGCCAAGCGAATCCTGAAAAACATCAAAGATATTTCGTTTATCCAGTTCGATGTGAAGGATATTGTTCGCCACCGCCTGGTTCGCGAAATTGTGATGGCTTACGAAAAGCACCATGCACTTGAGCTGATGAGGAAAGAAAAAGATAAAGAGAATAAAGAAAAAACAGATAAATCAGAAAAAACAGACAAAAATGAGCAAAGCATTAACACGGACTGATTTTAATTTTCCGGGACAAAAAGGTGTGTACCATGGAAAAGTGAGAGATGTTTATAACATCAACGACGAATATTTGGTAATGGTGGTAAGCGACCGTATTTCGGCCTTCGATGTGGTTTTGCCGAAAGGTATTCCGTATAAAGGGCAGGTTTTGAACCAAATAGCTGCTAAGTTTCTTGATGCAACCAATGATATTGTGCCTAACTGGAAAATTGCTACGCCTGATGCAAACGTAACTGTTGGCCACCATTGCGAGCCATTTAAAGTTGAAATGGTGATTCGCGGATATTTGACCGGACACGCCTGGCGCGAATATAAAAGTGGCAAACGTTCGCTTTGTGGTATTGCATTACCCGACGGAATGGTTGAAAACCAGAAATTCGCTGAACCAATTATTACACCAACAACAAAAGCTTCGGAAGGACACGATGAAGATATTTCGCGTGAAGAAATTATTGCACAAGGGCTTGTAAGCAAGGACGACTATGAAATGCTTGAGAAATACACCCAAAAAGTTTTCGCTCGCGGAACTGAAATTGCTGCTTCGATGGGCCTTATTTTGGTGGACACCAAATACGAATTTGGCAAGAAAGATGGCAAAATTTACCTGATCGACGAAATCCATACTCCCGATTCTTCCCGCTATTTCTATGCTGAAGGTTACGAAGAACGTCTGGCAAAAGGTGAAGCACAAAAACAACTTTCAAAGGAATTTGTGCGCCAATGGTTGATTGAAAATAATTTCCAGGGAAAAGATGGGCAGGTCGTTCCAGACATGAACGAAGAATTTGTTACATCGGTTACCGACCGCTATATCGAACTTTTCGAAAACATCACGGGCGATCAATTCGAGAAATCAGATGTAAGTAATATTCAGTCGCGCATTGAAACGAATGTGACAAATTTCCTGAATAGACTATAATAACGATTAAATGTATGTTATATGAAAGGCTGATCACTGATCGGCCTTTTTTATGTTGATTTTTACAAGAAACGATATCGAAGTCCAAACGATAAACTTACAATATCTTTAAGGCCAATGGTTTTATTTTGAACGGCACTAATCAAATAGAGGTCGTTGGTATTGAATTCATAGAAAAATGCCATTTCTTTCCCGATCATTTTTTCGCTTGCTTTAAACGAAATTGATTGTCCAACAAATACGTGAAAACGTGTATTTACAGCCCAGAAATAATAACCTTTCGGATATTTTTCAGGTAAACGGCTCCAAAAATATTCGCCAAAAATTTTGCTGATGTAAATTCCGCTCGTCAACGGTTCAAGACCAAGGCGATCATTTAAACGAATATGGAAAGGTGTGTAAGTTTGTTTTAATGTGGTAGTTAAATGTCCTTTACTTCCATTAATTTTTGGAATAAAACCGATGTAAAAATCTGTTTCCCATTGGTTTCGTTTTCCGTAGTACCAACCTGGACCTGATGAAAACATACCCATAGACCCTGCAAATTGCAGTTTGGCCTGGCGAGGTATTAATCCATTCCAATTACGCTGATATCTGGCTATAGCACGCTCTCTTTTTGAATTTGGATCAGCAAAAACATTGAACGGAAACAGAAATAGAATTGTGACTATAGCAATGGCTAAATTCCTCATAAACAATTTTTTAGAACTTAACAGTTTTATAAGAATAAGTATTTCCAGCCAACGTAAACAAAAGAAAAGTCCGTCTCGAAATATCGTCACATCCATAATACAAAATTCCATTGTTGAACAGATCGTTCATACTCTGAACATGATTATGCGCATGAATACAAAATTCCGGGTTCTTATAATGCTCAATCACATAGTTAAACATAAGCGCTGAATTGTCATTAAACTCATCGCTGTAAGGTGGTGCATGCATTACCACTATCGTTCGTTCGATAGTTGCTGAATCTTTCAGAAAACCCATCATATAATCGAAATCAGGAACAGGTGTAGAATAATCAAATTCCAGGGCATTTGTATTCAGACAAATAAACCTGGTTTTCCTGAACGCGAAAGAAAAATTTAAATCACCGTAGATTTTCTGATATACATCTTTTCCGTGCCCTAAAATATCATGGTTCCCAATTAGTGCCACGTATGGAACTTTAAGCTTTTTCATGATGTCGTGAATCCAGACATATTCCTTACTCATTCCAAAATCAGTAATATCTCCCCCATGAATTACAAAATCAATGTTGTTTAGTTTATTAGCAGCATTAACAAAATCCTGTGTTTCATCGTAATGCCGTTGCGTATCACCCATAAAAATGAACCTTACAGTATCTTGTTCGTCATCATTTTTTTGTAAAAGATTGATGTTAGTTTGATTTATTCCGGATGGTTGATTCTTTGATTCGAGATCGTAAGGATGATATTCAATAAGGTTACATGATGCAAAAAGAATAAGTAACAGAAATTGGCTAATTACTGTTACCCTTAGGCAAGTTGTTTTCATTGTTTGTTTCAGTTTTCTTAGCAGGAACAAAAATAACTGAAAAGCTCAAAATAGTTGACTTTTGCAACTATTTAAGGCGTTTGTTAGTTTTTTGTTAATACAAAGTTCATGGATACTATCAAATAAGGGATGAAATAATTTGGGAAACAATTGAAACAGAAATCATTCCTTTGAAAATGAAATCGCAGGAATTAATACTGTATCTTAGAGTTTGATTCTGGTTTATTTTATTTGCTGAAGAGTTTCTCGTTCTCTAAATCAGTTTCAACAGATATTTTGCTCCTTCGTAAAAGAAGAAACCAGAGAAGATAAATAAGCAAATACCTAAAAGTTGCATTATCCAGCGATATACATTGTTGGAGATAAACGCTTTTGATTTGCTTACAAAATGAGCAATTAAAATCTTGGAACCAGTCAGGCAAATATAAAACGACAAAAAATAGCTGCCCACAGCAAAAATATCAGTTTGATACGCTTTCAAAGCCAATGGTGCACCAACTGTAATCCAGAAAACATAAGGGTGCGGATTCAGTATATTAGCCAAAATTCCTTTTTTAAGTGAATTGGCAGGTAATTCTGGTTGATCGATAACCAACGATTTTGTAGAAAATGTTTCCCAGCCGAGAAACGCTATAAACAACCCACCTAAAATTGAGATAAAACCTAACATTGAACTAAATTGTGACAAACCTGTGAAAACGAAAATGGATGCCATAACAATCAAAATGTCAGTAAATAAAGGCGAAATAGCAATTTTAATTCCTTCTTTCCGGTTATGTTTCAGCGTTTCAGAAACTACCAGCGTAAGTAGCGGCCCAGGCGAAATTCCGGCAGATAATCCCAGGAAGCCACCGATGGATGCGAACTTTAGTATTTCTAAAATTTCAGTCATTAATTTTGAGTTTTTTGGCTCCTGAAATTAAACGATTTGCTTAAAAAACAAGCAAAAAGGTCATCCTGAAAATTTCGGAATGACCTTTTTTAGCCTCTCCCTGAAAGGGAGAGGTTGTGTGAGATGGGCTTTTTAATCTTTGTACTCGTCCCAGCTTTTAATCGATAAATCTTCAATTTTATAGCGGCACAAGGCATAAATGAAAGCGCTGGCCACGCGTGCATTGGTAATCAACGGAATGCTGTAATCGATGGCGCTACGGCGAATGGTGTATCCATTGGTAATTTCGCGGGTTGTGTGGTCTTTCGGAATGTTGATCACCAAATCAATTTTCTTTTCCTTGATGTATTCCAGTGTATTCGGATGTTTGTCGGTTTCGTCGGGCCAGTAAAGATGGGTCGACTCAACCCCATTTTCAGCTAAGAATTTGTGCGTACCACCGGTTGCAAACAGATTAAAGCCACGTTCAGCTAGCATTTTTGTGCTGGCAAGCAATTCAACCTTCGAGCGGGTTTCGCCCGAAGAAATCAGAATATTCTTTTTCGGGATGGAATAACCTACTGACAACATTGATTTTAAAATGGCTTCGTAAAAGTTCTCGCCGATACAAGCAACTTCACCGGTTGACGACATATCCACACCCAAAACCGGGTCGGCATTCAACAGACGGGCAAACGAGAACTGCGCTGCTTTTACACCAACATAATCAAGTTCGAACAGTGATTTGTCAGGTGTTTGGAATGGTACGTTGAGCATGGCTTGAGTGGCAATTTCAATCATGTTGTATTTCATAACTTTTGATACAAACGGGAAACTGCGAGAAGCCCTGAGGTTACATTCAATTACCTTAATATCATTGTCTTTAGCCAGCAATTGCATATTAAAAGGACCGGTTATATCGAGAGCTTTGGCAATTTTACGGGCAATTTTCTTGATGCGGCGAATAGTTTCGATATATAACTTTTGAGGAGGGAAAACGATAGTTGCATCGCCCGAGTGAACTCCGGCAAACTCAACATGCTCGGAAATAGCATAAGCTACAACCTCGCCGTTTTTAGCCACTGCATCAATCTCTATTTCTTTAGCTTGTTCAATAAATTCTGAAACTACAACCGGGTGTTCTTTGGATACGTTGGCTGCCAGGTTCAGGAAGTGTTCCAATTGGTCTTTGTTCGAAACCACATTCATGGCAGCGCCCGAAAGTACGTATGACGGACGAATCAGCACCGGGAATCCCACTTCATCAACAAATTTGTAAATGTCGTCGATGCTGGTAAGTTCCGACCAGCGTGGTTGGTCAATTCCCAGAGAATCGCACAACGAACTAAATTTTTGGCGGTCTTCGGCACGGTCGATATTCACCGGCGATGTTCCCAAAATTGGCACTTGCTGGCGGTGCAGCTTCATTGCCAGGTTGTTCGGAATCTGGCCTCCCATCGAGAGTACAACACCTTTCGGAAGTTCGAGATCGACAATATCCATCACGCGCTCAAAGGTCAGCTCGTCGAAATACAACCTGTCGCAGGTATCGTAGTCGGTACTCACAGTTTCAGGGTTGTAGTTGATCATGATCGAGCGGTAGTTTTCCTTGTGGATTGTAGTAATGGCGTTTACACTACACCAGTCAAACTCAACCGAACTACCAATGCGGTATGCACCCGACCCCAAAACGATTACCGATTTACCATCGTGTTGAAATTCGATGTCATGTTCGGCACCGTTGTAAGTAAGGTACAAATAGTTGGTCTGTGCCGGATATTCGCCAGCCAGCGTATCAATTTGCTTAACAAATGGCAAAATATTTTTGCTTTTACGAAGTTCCCGCACTTTCAGTAAATCTTCGTTAATTGCCTTGTTCGATGATTTCAACACCAAACGGGCGACCTGAAAATCGGAAAAACCTTCTTTTTTAGCCTGAAGCAACAATTCGTAGCTGAGCAATTGGAGAGATGAAACCTGTTCGAGTTGAATTTTTGTTTTGTGGATGTTTTGCAGTTTCTGGAGGAACCAACGGTCGATTTTGGTTTTTTCGTATATCTCATCAATAGTATAACCTTTATTGAAAGCTTCATTAATAGCGAAGATACGACGGTCGGTTGGATGTACCAGTTCTTCGTCGATTTGCTCAATGGTTATTTCCTCTTTATTACCAACAAAACCATGCATTCCAATACCCACCATGCGGATACCTTTTTGGATAGCTTCTTCGAATGATCGGCCAATCGACATGATTTCGCCAACTGATTTCATTGAGCTTCCAAGGTTTTTTGAAACTCCCGAAAACTTATTTAAATCCCAGCGAGGAATCTTACAAACGATGTAATCGAGAGCTGGTTCGAAAGCTGCTGTGGTAACTTTAGTTACCTGATTGTTAAGCTGGTGGAGGCCGTAACCTAAACCTAATTTTGCAGCTACAAAAGCCAGCGGATAACCGGTAGCTTTTGATGCCAGTGCCGATGAACGCGACAAACGGGCATTCACTTCAATCACGCGGTAATCTTCGGAATAAGGATCCAAAGCGTACTGAACGTTACATTCGCCCACGATACCAATATGGCGGATGATTTTTATAGCCAGAGCACGCAGCTTGTGGTATTCAGAGTTTGATAGCGTTTGAGATGGAGCAACCACTATACTTTCTCCTGTATGAATTCCCAGCGGGTCGAAGTTTTCCATGTTACAAACTGTAATACAGTTGTTGAATCGGTCGCGGACTACTTCGTATTCCACTTCTTTCCAGCCTTTAATCGATTCTTCAACCAAAATCTGCGGCGAATAAGTGAAAGCTTTTGAAGCAAGGTTTTCCAGTTCTTCATCGTTAGCGCAGAATCCGCTACCTAAGCCGCCCAATGTGTAAGCGGCGCGGATAATGATTGGATAACCAACTGTTTTAACAGCTTCTTTGGCCTCTTCCATATTGGTGCAGGCAATACTACGTGGTGTTTTTACGTCGATTTCGGCCAACTTTCCGGCGAAAATTTCGCGGTCTTCGGTGTCGATAATAGCCTGAACCGGAGTACCAACAACTTTTACATTGTATTTTTCAAGAATACCACCTTTAAAAAGTGCTACACCGCAGTTTAAAGCTGTTTGACCACCGAATGCAAGTAAAATTCCATCTGGTTTTTCCTTTACGATAACTTGTTCAACAAAATACGGAGTAACAGGAAGGAAGTAAATGCGGTCGGCAATATCCGCCGAAGTTTGGATAGTTGCAATGTTCGGGTTAATCAGAATGGTTTCAACATTTTCTTCTTTCAACGCTTTAAGGGCTTGCGATCCAGAGTAGTCAAATTCACCGGCCTCACCTATTTTCAGCGCTCCCGAGCCAAGTACGATTACTTTTTTAACTTCTTTATTTATCATGATTCAAATAGTTTCAAGTTTCAAATTCCATTTTTCAGGTTATTCAATAGTGAACCACTTTTTTAAGTCCCCTCTTTTAGAGGGGGTTGGGGGAGGCTCCTATTTTTTATTTTGCTTGTATTCAATCACATTGTTGATGAAATCGTCGAACAAAAACTCGGTATCAACTGGTCCACTTGAGGCTTCAGGGTGAAACTGAGTTGAAAAGAACGGTTTCGTTTTGTGACGGATTCCTTCGTTCGTATTGTCGTTCACGTTGGTAAACAGAGGTTCCCAGTCCGATGGCAATGTCTTGGTATCAACTGCAAAACCGTGGTTCTGCGATGTGATGAAACATCTGTCGGTTCCCTGAAGCAGGACCGGCTGGTTGTGACTTCTGTGCCCAAATTTCAGTTTATAAGTATCGGCGCCTGCGGCTCGGGCAAGCAACTGGTTGCCGAGACAAATTCCCATGATTGGTTTTTCAGCATCCATTGTTTTTCGAATGTTTTCAACAGTAGCATCGCACAAGGCTGGATCACCCGGGCCATTGGAGAGAAATATTCCGTCAAAATCTTCCTGGTTGAAATCGTAATCCCATGGAACGCGGATCACTGTAGCATTGCGGTTGAGCAGGCAACGAATGATGTTGTATTTCACACCACAGTCAACCAAAACTACGCGATGTTCGCCATTTCCGTAAACTTCAACCTTGTTGGTGCTGGCAATAGCCACCAGATTTTCTTTGTTCGGATCGTAAAATTCAATGTGTTGGTCGTCAAATTCAATTTTACCAAGCAACGAACCTTTTACACGGATGATTTTCGTCAAGGCGCGGGTATCGATACCAAAAATTCCTGGTATTTTATACTCTTTCAGCCAATCGCCTAAACTTTTAATAGCGTTCCAATGGCTGTACTCGAAAGAGTAGTCAGAAATGATCAATCCTGTAATGTGAATTTTATTCGACTCGTAAAAGTCTTCAATTCCGCCTGTCTTTGAGTCGCTCGGCACACCGTAATTCCCGATAAGGGGAAAAGTTGAAACGAGAATCTGACCCGTATATGAAGGATCTGTTAAACTTTCAGGATAACCAGTCATAGCGGTATAAAAAACTACCTCGCCGGCTACCGATTTTTCGTACCCGAACGACTTTCCCTCAAAGGTTGTCCCATCTTCAAGAACCAATCTGGCTTTTCTAAGCTGTGTCATCGTTGCAATGCTAAATATTAAAAAAAATGCGTTTGACTACGACTGTAGGGCAAACGCATGGTTGTTATCTCTTGTTAAACAATCTCTTTTCTTTATGTACTTCCCGATTTTCAACTTGTTTCTTTTCAAGTGTCAATTCGTTTTTGTTGTTTATTTCTGCGACAAAAATAGAAATTATTTCTGAAAAAAAAGTTCATATTCAATATTAATTGCATATTTTTGCACCGAAAATGAATATTTATTCAAAATGAAGAATCGCACCAAACGACAATTAGCCATCAAACAGGCAATTCTTAGTGGCCGTATCTGCAGTCAGGATGAGCTTTTGCGCATCATGAAAGATCAGGGCTTTGAGTTGACCCAGGCAACTATGTCGCGCGATATGAGAATTTTAAAGGTTGCAAAAGTAGCAGATAAGACATTGGGATATGTATACGTTATTCCAGAAGGAGTTGCTGCTGAAAATCATAAGGAGAATTCGCGTATCAGTTTTTTAGCTGATGGTTTTCGCGACATCCAGTTTTCGGGAAATCTGGCTGTTATCCGAACAATGCCTGGTTATGCCAATAGCATTGCTGTAGTAATTGATAATGCAGAGCCTTATGAAATTTTAGGAACCATTGCCGGTGACGATACTATTTTGGTTATTATGCGAGAAGGTATTTCTCAAAGCGACTTGATAAATAGTCTGATATTAATAATGCCGTCGCTGGAAGATAAATTGGGATAGAAAGTGATCAGTGGTCAGTTGCAGTAGGCAAAAAAGGTTGTCAGGCTGTAATGCTTATAGTTGTTTAAAAGTTCCGCAGGAACGAGACGATGTAGTAGCTCCAGGTTTAGAACCTGGGATTAAAATTAAAAAAGCAAAGACCGTTCGCAAAAAGCGTTGATAAAAGAGATTATGGTATTTCGGACGGAAATGAAAATAACGATCAAAAAAGAGAATAAGTAGAAATGAAAGAATTGAAAAATATTCAGGTAATGGTTGCCACCGAAGAGCACCTAAAATATGTTGACCAGGTGAACGACGCTATCGATATTGCCTCAAAGGAACGTGGAACAGGTATAGCCCGTCGTACTTACGAATACATTGCTGATAAAATGCTTCAGGGTAAAGCAATTATTGCTCTTGAAAATAGCAATACCTTTGCTGGTTTTTGTTACATCGAAACGTGGGGGGCTAAAAGCTTTGTTGCTAACTCGGGTTTGATTGTTGGCAAAGATTATCGGGGTATCGGGCTTGCAACCGAAATTAAACGGAAAGCTTTTGCTTTGTCGCGTCAGAAATTTCCAGAAGCCAAAATATTTGGTTTAACAACTGGTTTGGCAGTAATGAAAATTAACCATGAATTGGGTTATCGTCCTGTAACATTTTCTGAACTTACCGACGATGAAGAATTCTGGAAAGGTTGTCAGAGTTGTGTAAATTACGACATTTTGGTACGTACAGGTAAAAGTAAATGTTTGTGTACAGGAATGTTGTTCGATCCGGCCTGGGAAAAAGAGAAAAAGGAAGGGAAGAAACAAAATGGTTGGGCTATTAAAGACACACTCCTTGATATAATTAATAAATTAAAACCAGCTAAAAATAATTCTCAGTCGAAGAAAGCAAGTGGTTTTTCATTATTTAAAGGCAAATAATAAACGATGGCTCCTGGTGGAATTTTTCAGGATTATTTTCTCATGTAAAATTGGCCTTCAGCAAGCCAACAAAAAGCATCATTTAATTGATCGATCCCCTGAATCAGAAAGTGTTGTAAGTGTAATAAATTGTAAGTTTAAGCGGTTCTGTTAGTGAGTCATCGTTTTTTTTTAATATTCAAATTCGTATAAGTCATGAAAGATAAAGTAGTTTTAGCATTTAGCGGAGGTTTGGATACATCGTATTGTGCCAAATATCTTTCGGTAGAAAAAAATCTTGAAGTTTATACTGCTATTGCCAATACTGGTGGTTTTAGTAGCTCTGAGCTTGAAATTATAGAGAAAAAAGCCTATCAACTAGGTGCAATAAAGCATGTTGCTTTGGATGTAACCAATTCGTATTACGAAAAAAGTATCAAATACATGGTTTTCGGAAATGTTCTCCGAAACAATACTTACCCCATTTCAGTAAGTTCGGAACGTGTATTTCAGGCGATTGCCATTATCGAATATGCAAAAAAAATCGGCGCCAAATATGTGGCCCACGGAAGTACAGGGGCTGGGAATGATCAGGTTCGTTTCGACCTTACCTTCCAGATTCTAGCTCCTGAAATTGAGATACTGACTCCTACCCGCGATTTGGAACTGAGTCGCCAGGAAGAAATCGACTACCTGAAACAACATGGCGTAGAAGCAGACTGGAAGAAGATGGATTACTCTATCAATAAAGGGCTTTGGGGAACCAGCGTTGGCGGAAAAGAAACCCTGAAGTCGAATAAAACTTTGCCCGAAGAAGCATATCCATCGCAATTAACAACTTCCGACGAAAAAGAAATCAGTATTGATTTTGTGAAAGGTGAATTGAAAGCTGTTGATGGTGTAACTTACGAAAATCCGGTGAATGCCATTAATGCGCTGGAAGCTATTGCCTCACCTTATGCTATTGGTCGCGATATGCACATTGGCGATACCATCATTGGTATTAAAGGACGCGTTGGTTTCGAAGCCGCTGCTCCGCTTATTATCATTAAGGCGCACCAGATGCTCGAAAAACACACTTTAACCAAATGGCAGCAATACTGGAAAGAACAACTTGGAAACTGGTATGGCATGTTCCTGCACGAAGCTTTATATTTTGAACCGGTGATGCGCGACATCGAAAAATTTCTCGAACACTCACAGGAAACTGTAACCGGGAAAGTAATCATCAAGCTGAAGCCGTACCACTACATTTTGGTTGGCGTTGAATCTGAACATGATTTAATGCGCTCTGAATTTGGTCAGTATGGCGAAAAGAACTCCGCCTGGACTGCCGATGATGTGAAAGGATTCACCAAGGTGCTTTCTACGTCGCTGAAAATTCATAATTCCGTAAATCATAGCTTTTAAGAAGCCAAAGCCCCCTCTAACTCCCCCGAAGGGGGAGAATATTGAGAAGTGCAAAATAATTCTCGTTTTACGAACAAAACTTAAAACTGGATTTTTCCTTTAGAATATGAACACACCTACATTAGAAGATACAAACAACGCACCCAAAGCCTTCCCCCTTCGGGGGAATAAGAAAGGGGCTTCAGGGATTATTTCTGTAGGAATTATAGGTGGCGCTGGATACACAGCCGGAGAACTGATCCGGATTATACTTTATCATCCTCAGGCAGAAATTACATTTGTGCAGAGCAGTAGCAATGCCGGAAATTTGCTCTCGGACGTGCATACCGATTTATTGGGCGATACCGATATTCGTTTCAGTGCCGAAGCTGATTTTTCGGCCATCGATGTGGCATTTTTCTGCATGGGACATGGTAAGTCAAAAGAATTTTTGTCGAAAAATAAACTACCTGAAAATGTAAAAATCATCGATTTAAGCCACGATTTCAGGCTAAAGCGTGAGGGAAACGAATTTGTTTACGGTTTGCCTGAATTGAATCGTGAGTTAATTAAAAAATCAAATAAAATTGCTAATCCAGGTTGTTTTGCAACCGGAATCCAACTGGCTGTTTTGCCACTTGCCGCTGCTGGTTTGCTTCATGATGAAATACATGTTAATGCTATTACCGGGTCAACCGGTGCTGGTCAGGCTCCAAGCGAAACTTCGCATTTTAGCTGGAGAAATAATAACTTGTCGGTGTATAAAGCTTTCGAGCATCAGCATTTAGGAGAAATTGGCCAAAGTTTCAAACAGTTGCAGCCCAGTTTTACTTACGATATTAATTTCATTCCTGTGCGGGGAAATCATACCCGAGGCATTTTTGCCTCAGTTTATACCCAATTTGATGGTTCTTTAGAAGAAGCCACCAAGCTGTATCAGGAATATTATGCATCGCACCCGTTTGTTCTGGTTAGTGCTAAAAATCCTGATTTAAAACAAGTGGTAAACACCAACAAAGTAATTGTTTACCTTGAAAAACACAGTAATAAACTAATGATCCTTTCAGTAATCGATAACTTGCTGAAAGGTGCCTCGGGACAGGCCGTCCAAAATATGAACCTTATTTTCGGGCTGGAAGAAACCACCGGTCTGAATTTGAAAGCATCAGCTTTTTAGAAAAAGAAGCCTCCCCCAACCCCTCCGAAGGAGGGGAGTTTTGCAGAACGCAAGCTCGGGAAGGATTCTCAATAGAATTAAAATAATCGCGCTCTTTTTAGACCTCCCCTCCGGGGAGGTTTGGTGGGGCTTCTAATTTTACATTTAATGAATCTTTTCGATGTATATCCTTTATTCGACATTACTCCGGTAAAGGGCCAAAATTGTTATATCTGGGACGAAAACGGAACCCAATATTTAGACCTGTATGGAGGTCACGCTGTAATTTCTGTTGGACATTCTCATCCTTATTACATTAAGCGAATCAAAGATCAGCTTGACCAGATTGGTTTTTATTCCAATTCAGTACAGATTCCACAACAAAAAGAACTAGCCGAAAAATTGGGGAAAGCATCTGGTTATTCTGATTACCAGTTATTCCTGATTAATTCTGGGGCTGAAGCCAATGAAAATGCCATTAAACTGGCCTCATTTGCAACAGGACGTAAAAAAATAATATCTTTCAGTAAATCGTTTCATGGCCGTACTTCGGCAGCTGTTGCCGTTACCGATAACCCCAAAATTGTAGCCCCGGTAAATGCAACAACCAATGCTGTTATTTTACCGTTCAATGATTTAGAAGCCCTTGCTGAGCATTTGAAAACCAGTGAAATAGCTGGAGTTATTATTGAAGGTATTCAGGGTATTGGTGGTATACGCGTTCCTGATACCGAATTTTTGATCGGTGCTGAAAAGCTTTGCAAACAGTATGGAACTTTGCTTATTCTCGACGAAATACAATCGGGATATGGGCGAAGTGGTAAATTCTTTGCACATCAATATACTTCTGTTAAGCCTGATATTATTACTGTTGCCAAAGGAATGGGTAATGGTTTTCCGGTTGGGGCTTTGCTTATTTCTCCAAAAATCAAACCTTGGTACGGTATGTTGGGAACAACTTTTGGTGGCAATTACCTGGCTTGCGCTGCAAGTTTGGCAGTGTTGGAAATCATGGAAAACGAAAATCTGGTTGAAAATGCTGCTGAAGTTGGTGGTTACCTGATTGAAAAGCTTAAAAAGATATCTGGAATAAAAGAAGTAAGAGGACTTGGTTTAATGATTGGACTCGAATTTGATCGACAAATTAATGACATTCGTCATGTTTTATTAAAAAAACATCATATTTTTACCGGCGTAAGTGGAGCTAATACTATCCGGTTATTATCTCCGCTAACTTTGACTAAAGAACAAGCTGATACTTTTGTTGAAGCTCTTGTTCAAACAATTTTGGAATTGGAAAACGAACAAACAAAATAGTTCTGATTGCCAAAGTTATAAAATGGTAGATTGTTTAATAGTAATAGTTAAAATATGATTGACCAGAAAATAACCATCATTGGAGGTGGAAATCTTGGAGGTTCAGTGGCCTTCGGTTTAATTAAATCCAAACAAATTGCTCCTGCATTCTTAACTGTTTCTGACCGTTATACGAGTGTACTCAAAAAGTTTCAGGATCAGGGTGCAACTACTACCGACAATAATGTTGAGGCTGTAAAAACAGCTGACATCATTATTTTAGCTATTAAACCCTATCAAGCCCTGCCAATTATTGAAGAGATAAAACCATTTCTGAAATCAAGCCAAATTCTGATTTCGGCAGTTGCTGGCCTTGGCTTGCCAAAACTTGAAGAAGAATTTGGTAGTTCAGGCGTAAAAACATTCAGGATAATGCCAAATACAGCTATAGCCATTCAGGAATCGATGACATTAATTTCGACAAATGTGAAATCGGAAGAAACCTGCAATTTGGTGGTCCATATATTTGATCAGCTTGGAAAGGCAAGTATTATTTCTGAGGATCTGATGGCTGCTGCCACTGTTTTAGGCTCATGCGGAATTGCATTTGCGCTAAGGTATATTAGAGCTGCCATGCAAGGTGGTATTGAAATGGGCTTTAGTGCAGAACAAGCTCAATTTATTACAGCTCAAACAGTTAAAGGTGCAGCTGAATTAATTCTGGAATCGGGAAGGCATCCTGAACAAGAAATTGATAAGGTTACTACTCCACGAGGAATTACGATCACTGGGTTAAATGAAATGGAACACCAGGGATTTAGTTCTTCATTGATCCAGGGCTTAATTGCTTCTTTCAATAAATGCTGATTTTGGAAACAAATCTGAAATACAAAAAAATAACTGTCAAAGTTGGCAGTAACGTTCTAACCAAGTCTGACGGTACTTTAAACGATACCAATATTGCACATTTGGTCAACCAAATGGCTAAACTCCATAACGAAGGTGTTGAAATAGTACTGGTTTCTTCAGGGGCAGTAGCGGCAGGGCGTGGCGAGATTGGCAATGGCCGTAAACTCGACACTGTTGCAGCCCGGCAATTGTGGTCGGCAGTTGGTCAGGTAAAAATGATTAACAAATGGGCTGAAAATTTCAGCAGGTATGGAATTGTATGTGCTCAGGTACTTACTACCAAAGAAAATTTTGGCGATAGGGTTCATTACCTGAATATGAAAAACTGCATCTCTACATTAATTGAAAGTAATGTTATTCCTATTGTAAATGAGAATGATACTATTTCGGTTACTGAGTTGATGTTTACCGATAATGATGAACTTTCGGGTTTAATTGCCTCGATGGAAAACTCGGAGGCATTAATCATTTTAAGCAACATTGACGGGATTTATGATGGTTCGCCTGATTTACCAGGATCAAAAGTAATTCGGGAAGTTACGACCAAAAGCAAACCGTTGAATGAAGCTATTTCGACCAGCAAATCGAGTTTTGGCCGTGGTGGAATGCTTACCAAATACAGCATTGCCAGGAAGGTTGCCCGTGGAGGAATTAATGTTCACATTGCAAATGGAACGAAAGAGAATACCTTGTTGAATATCATGGATTCCTCAATTGATTTTGTTCATACAGCATTCCTGTCGGCCAAAAAGAAATCGTCGAATGTTAAGAAATGGATTTCTTATTCTGAAAGCTTTGCCAAAGGTGAACTTATTGTAAATGAAGGAGCTTCAAAAGCCTTACTCTCGGTTCAGGCAAGCAGTTTATTGCCGGTTGGAGTTATTTCGGTTGTAGGAAGTTTTGAAAAAGGAGATTTAGTTCGGATTAAAGACGAATCGGGGCAAATAATTGGAATTGGTAAAGCTGAATATAACTCAGAAAAGGCTGAGAAATTTAAAGGTAATAAGAACAAAAAGGCAATTATTCATTACGACTATCTGTATATTATGGAATAGCAAAATATTGACTCAGAATTTGCATAGATACCCTTTTAGAAATACCTCTTAAATTTGCCTCCTAATGGCACAAATTGTCTGAGTTTGATTTTCCCCCTTCCTCCCCCGGAAGGGGGTTCTTTTATACTTTCCGTTTCATATTTGGTAAAAGAGTTTTTCGGAAAACAACAAAGTTCAATTTTAAAACCATAAATAATGACAGTAAAAGAACAACTTAACTCTGTACAAATTGCAAGCAGAAAACTGAATTTGATTTCGGTTGAAAAAATAAACAGGGTGTTGGCTGATGTTGCTGATGCAGCAATCGAAAATACTGATTTCATTCTGAATGAAAATTTAAAGGATTTAAGCCGAATGGATAAGGCGGATACAAAATATGATCGCCTGATGTTAACTTCTGATAGAATAAAAGGAATTGCAGCTGATATTCGAAATGTAGTTGCACTCCCCTCGCCTCTTGGTCACATTTTAAGTGAAACAGTCAGGCCTAATGGATTAAAAATTACTAAAATAACTGTACCTTTTGGGGTAATCGGTATCATATACGAAGCTCGTCCCAATGTTACTTTCGATGTATTCTCACTTTGTCTTAAATCTGGAAATGCTTGTGTATTAAAAGGAGGAAGCGATGCCAACGATTCAAATCTGGCTATCGTGAAGGTAATCCGAAATGTACTTGAAAAGCACAACATTGACGGAAATACACTTACGTTATTGCCAGTCGACCGTGAAGCAACGGCAGAACTTTTACATGCGCACGGCCTTGTCGATTTGATCATTCCACGCGGTTCACAAAACCTTATCGATTTTGTACGCCAAAATTCGTCTATCCCGGTAATTGAAACAGGAGCAGGTATTTGTCATACTTATTTTCATCAAGATGGCGATGTAATTAAAGGAAAAGCTATAATAAACAACGCCAAAACCCGTCGACCAAGTGTTTGTAATGCATTAGACTGTGTCCTGATTGACGAAGCCCGACTTGCCGATTTACCTGAGTTGACAGAACTGCTTACCCAAAGTAATGTAATTATTTATGCAGATAATCAGGCCTATAAAGCACTTGAAGGAAAATATCCGGATAAGCTTCTTGAACATGCAACCGAGGAATCGTTTGGAACTGAATTTTTGTCATATAAAATGGCCATCAAAACAGTTTCAGGAGTAAATGCTGCATTAGAACATATTGCAAAATACAGTTCGAAACATTCCGAATCGATAGTTTCGGAAAATACTGAAATTCTTGATCTTTTTCGAAAAGCAGTTGATGCTGCTGCTGTTTATTGTAATGTATCTACCGCCTTTACCGATGGAGCACAGTTTGGTTTAGGCGCCGAAATTGGCATTTCAACACAAAAACTTCATGCTCGTGGCCCTATGGCCTTGGAAGAGCTTACCAGCTATAAATGGATTATTGATGGCAATGGTCAGATCAGGCCAAAATAGTAAAGGAAAAAGTTACTTAACCAAGGGTAAAAGAGAAAAATACACTTATATTTATGCGACGATTAATTTCAATATAATAAATTGAGATACAGTTTATTAGTTTTTAATTTTAACGAATAATGAGACAATTTACATCCGTCCATGATTTGATGAACCTGGACGAGGCCCTGAAGCTGGCTTTTGAGCTTAAAAAATCACCTTATAAATATCAGGATTTAGGTAAAAATAAAACCTTGTTACTTGTATTCTTCAACTCAAGTTTAAGAACCCGTTTAAGTACACAAAAGGCTGGATTAAACCTTGGAATGAACGTGATTGTTTTTGATATCAACGAAGGAGGCTGGAAACTTGAAACTGATATGGGTGTAATTATGGATGGCGATAAGCCGGAACATATTCGTGAAGCAGTTCCGGTAATTGGTCGTTACTGTGATATTATTGGCGTTCGTTCGTTTGCGCGTTTCGAGAACCGTGAAGATGATTATCAGGAGAAAATATTACAGCAATTTATTGATTATTCGGGAGTTCCTGTTGTGAGTATGGAAGCAGCAACTCGTCACCCGCTTCAGTCGTTTGCCGACCAGTTAACTATTGAAGAATATAAAATGAAAGCTCGTCCGAAAGTTGTACTTAGCTGGGCCCCACATCCCAGGGCTTTACCACAGGCCGTTCCCAATTCGTTTGTCGAGTGGATGAGGGCTGCTGATTACGAAGTTGTTGTAACTCATCCTGAAGGTTATGAACTTGCACCTGAATTTATGGGTGATTTAAAACCTGAATACGATCAGATGAAAGCATTTGAAGGCGCCGATTTCATTTATGCAAAAAATTGGGCTTCTTATACAAGTTACGGACAAGTCTTGTCAAAAGATCGTTCGTGGACTGTTTCAGAACGGCAAATGGCTGTAACAAACAATGCTAAATTTATGCACTGTTTACCTGTTCGCCGCAATATGATTGTGTCGGATGAAGTGATTGACGGGCCAAATTCAATTGTTATCCCTGAAGCAGAAAACCGTTTATTTTCGGCCCAGGCTGTATTAAAGATGATGTTAGACAAGTTAAGATAAAAAAGTTCGAAGTGAATTAAAGAGTCTGTAGTTTGAAGTTAGCTTTAGACATTCAGAATTTTAGGCACTTCACACTTAAATACTATTTTATGGAAAGATTGACCATTGTAAAAGTTGGCGGCAAAGTTGTTGAAGAGAAAGAATCTCTTGATCAGTTGTTAAACCATTTTTCTCAGATTCGAGGTAAACGAATTCTGGTTCATGGCGGAGGAAGGCTTGCCACAACCCTCTCAGAAAAACTTGGTATTGAAACTAAAATGGTTGATGGTAGAAGAATAACTGATGAAGCTACTCTGGAAGTTGTTACAATGGTTTATGCAGGCTTGGTTAATAAGAATATTGTAGCCGGGCTGCAGGCCCGAGGTTGCAATTCTATTGGACTTACAGGAGCTGATTTAAATGTTATAAAGGCCAGGAAACGTCCGGTTAAGGAAATTGATTATGGTTTTGTTGGCGATATCATGGGTGTTAATACATCCGAACTTCGTTTGTTGCTTAATGAAGAAGTTGTTCCCGTAATGGCTCCAATTACGCATGATACCCGAGGGCAGTTGCTCAATACCAATGCCGATACCATTGCTGCCGACCTGGCTATTGAATTGTCGAATTATTACACCGTAAACCTCTTCTATTGCTTCGAGAAAAAAGGTGTTTTGCTCAATGCTGATGATGAAAATTCGGTTATTTCTGAATTGACCTACAACCGATTTAAAGAACTTCAGTTAGCCGGAGTTATTAAGGAAGGAATGATCCCTAAACTTGACAATGGCTTTACTGCTATGCGTAACGGAGTTAACCAGATTCTGATTACCAACCCAAACCTGATTTCAATGGCTCGGGGTACCCGTTTAAGCTTGTCGGAAGACTAAAGTTCAAATATCAAATAGACAATGGAAATCCGGTAAAAAGTGACCGGATTTTTATTTTTTATTCGATATTGATATTGTTTTTAAGTATTTGTTATTTAGTGTATTAACTATTTAAAATTGTTTATGCAGTACACTTTTAAAATCTTACTTAACTTTCTAAAAATAAATGACAAAATACTGAACTTTTTTATTAGAAATACGTTTACAATAGTGTTTCATAAATATTCCAGAAGTTTAAGAGAAGACAAGGGGTTAATTAAGTGTTGATTGGTTTTTAGTGTGGATTGATTGTGTGAATTAGAAGAACCGTTTCAAATCGATGTTTGAAACGGTTTCTTATTTTTACTCAGAAAAAATGTTTTTTTATTGTTTATATTCACTGTATTTTTCAGGAAAATTATAAATTCGTGGCGCAATTCAAATTCAGTTATAGTGATTGACCGGAATGAATTTTCGATGTTTATCAGGATTGGGTTTGTCGCTTTTACGGGGTGTAGCACAGTTGGCTAGCGCGCCACGTTCGGGACGTGGAGGTCGGAAGTTCGAGTCTTCTCACCCCGACATTTTTGAAGATTAAAACATACTAAAAGACCGCAAAGTATTGATTTTGTGGTCTTTTTTATTTTTTAACTTATCAAAATAAATTACTTCCTATCAGGTATATGTGAACTATCCGGTGATCTTTCAATATTTTTATTTTTGGTTCACGAATGACCAGATTTCTGTGGCGGAACAGTTTTATGGGGCAAGTATACTTGATGTGGCTACCAGCTGTATCAATAAATCCAATAATGAACTGCTTCCTCAAAACGAATATATTACCATATATAGACGTTCTTTTTCGTAGTAGCATGTAAAACCAAAGAAGACCTTCCATACAACTGAAAGGTCTCCTATGATATTATAAATCAAGTTGATTACAGAAAACCGTATTATCTATTGATACATATTCCGGAACTCTTATTGTTTCCATTTTGGTTTCCTTCTTGTTGTCCTTTTCTATTACTATTACCTTTTCCATTGCCTTTTGTCATTCCATTTCCTGTTTCCATTGGGCTGCTAATTATTTCATTGTAGGCCTCGGTACTTAAAATAGCCGGCGTATAAGTTATCTGGTAGGTACTGAGTGTTGAAACAAAAGAACGAAGATGATTACGCGAACCCCGAAGCAGGTTTCCATAAATTTGGAGCAATGTCCTGTTTGTTGTGGCAGCTATCAGTTTTTCAAGGTCAGCAATATCGTATTCTTCGATGTAGGCGCCTGTTTTTAAGGCTTCAGTAAGCGAAACATTTCCAGCGTCAACCAGTTTTTGATAAAGTTCGGCTATATCGTTGCTTGTAAATGTTCCGGCATCTCCTGTCGATGGATCAGTTAGATTGTATGCTGAAATCAAAATCCCAATAGCGTCATAATGATTAGTTTCACTTGAAGCAATGTTGGCAAAAATCGGAAGATCGTATTTTTCGGCCATTACCATGTAAACATCGTGCGCCAGTTTTTCTTCTTCACGCATTTGAATAATTCCTGCATCCTCACCCGAAATTAAGGTCGGAAAATCAGTAATAGAACTGAGCGTCGCCGACTTTTCGAACAGTTGTTCATCAACTACCGGTGATTTACTACAACCTGTAAAAGCTAAACTTAACGATGCGAAAAGCATCAATCCCATCAACATGTTTCTTGTTTTCATTTGCTAACGTTTTAAAAGTGAATAAAATAAATATGTTTTTATAAACGACGGCAATTACCATTATTCAATCTCTTGCCTGATCTGGTACCATTACCTTGTCCTTTACCTGAACCTTTACCTTGTCCTTTACCAGTGCATATACTTTGCCCTTTTCCCCGGCTCTGATTACCACTTAAAAGCTGATTTTGTTGTTCAGGAGTAAGCAGTGATTTCATTTTTTCGCGATGATTTTGTTTTTCTGCATTCATTTCTTTCCAGATTTGTGTCTTTTCGCTTAAATCAGTTGTACTTCTCCTTCTTGAACGCAATTGGTCCATTTGCTTTTGATGCTCAGTTTGCATTGCTCCGATTTTTTCTTTTTGCTCGGTAGTTAAATTGTTAATTTGGCTAACACAGGTGCCACGAGCAATACAGTTGCGGCCCTGATTATTATCTGAAAAAGCTGTTGTAGTTGCTACGGTTAGGACAAAAAATAGCCCCGCAAACCGTTTCATCCGATTTGTTCTCATAATTTTAATATTTAAAGTTTGATTTATCTGTTCCGGCCTCTGCCTCGCTGGTACCCGGGCTGCGGCAGATTTACCTGGTTTTCTTTGTTTAACATCGACTGAAATATTCCGTGCAGTTTTATTTGCTGCTCAGGCGTGCAAATTCTTTTCATATCCAGGTAAAAAGTTGCTGTTACCTGTTTTAACCGGCGATGGTTATTTCCAATTTCTCCGGCTATTTTACTAAGTTTTGCTGTGTCTGGATTGGCTTGTCCAAGTTCATCAATCATACTTTTTCTAAGTGAGGCCATATCCATTTCTATTCCTCTGGCGGTGCGGTTAAAGGTTCGGTTAATTTCACGAAACTGTTCAAGCTGCCTATTGTTCAGATTCAACTGATTGCCAAAAAAGCGGGTCCGTTGTTCGCCAGGAAAGGTTGTTTGATCGTTGTTTTTTACTTCAATTGCTTTGCGCTCTGATATTCGGTGATAGTAAAACGAACCAATGGTTGACAGGTTAGTTGCCACCAATACAACGATGATTCCTACCAGTATTCTGTATTTATTGCTGTTAATCATTGCAGTTCTAATAAAAAAGTTTCTATTGGTTCGGTTTCAAAATCGTTCATTAGCAACATATTGTTGTCAACAGATTGCGTTTGAACGGTGTTGTACGGAAGGTTTCCCAGGTAGATGCCCACAACAATTCCAACAATTAATAATAATGAGAATGTTGTGAGTTGTAACCAGCCTTGTGCTGGCAAACGAAATTGCTCATATTTTTCGTCGAGCCTTACCGACAATTTGGTAAAGAAATAAGGTGAAACTTCGGTTTGTTTTTCGCTTTCAATGAGCTGCAATTGTTGTTTCATCATTTCCGCAAAACGACGACAGTCATCACAATCATCGAGATGGCTACGCACAGCCTGCATTTCTTCGCTGCTTAACTCACCTTCGAGATAAAAAATCAGATTGTTATGTATTTTTTTGCAGCTCATTTTTCGTTGTTTTATTGGTTTGACACAGTAAGTATTTAAAACTTGCGTTTCAAATACACTTTTTTTTATAACACTCGTAAAGTTGATCTTGTAAATTCTTTTTAGCACGGTGAATCAATGATTCGACAGAAGACAAAGAGAGATTCATGATTTCAGCAATTTGCTGATACGATAAATCTTCGTATTTATTGAGGGTGAAAGCTATCCGTTGCTTTTCGGGAATCATGCCAATAGCCTGATGCAGTATTTCTTTGCGTTGTTTGTCAGTTATTCCTGAATCGGGCTGATCATTATGGTTTTCTGATATTTCCCGGTTATTATTCCTTCCGCCAGTGAATGTATCTTCAATACTTTGCCAAAATCGTTTGCGTCGGTTGTTCCTTACAAAATTCAAAGAACGGTTTATCGCAATTCGGTACAACCAGGTTGAAAGCTGTGCTTCGCCTCTGAATTGGTTGGCATTGCGAAAAACTTCAAGAAAAACATCCTGAGCAATATCTTCGGCGTCGGCATGGTTGTAAACAATACTTTTACAGGTATTTACAACCATTTTTTGATAATTTTCAACCAACGTACGATATGCGTGCTGGTCGTTTTGTTGTATTCCTTTTATTAATGAAGGTTCATTCATCCCCGAATGCTCAGTTTTTGTCGTTTAGGAGATTTGACACCTAAAGTTCCGAAAACTTGCGCATATTTTTGTAAAAAAGCAGCGATTGTTATTTATAAGTTGATTATAAGGCTTTAAGGATTAATGGTTATCCTTTTTTGTTTATTTCTTCCAGCTCTTTATAATTCAGTAACAAAACATCTTTTTCCTGTAATTCAATCAGACCGTCTTTTTCAAAATTTTTCAGAAGTTTTACCGTGCTCTCGGTTGATATTCCCGAAAAATCGGCCAGATCTTTACGGGATAAAAGCTGAAATATCTCCGGATTTTCATCCTTCAATGAATCAATATACAGAAGAGTACCAGCCATCCTTCCATTCATCTGTTTGTACAAAAGAGTTTTCAACGTATCGAACAGGTTGACATTTTGTTCGCAGTAGCGTTTAATCATGTTAAAACCAAATAGTCCGTTTTGCTTGATAACCGAAGCTATTGTTTCTTTTTCGACAAGAAAAACCTGGCAATCGGTCAGCGCCACCGACGAGTAATTGAATGTATTTTTCGTGAAAACAGCCGATAGACCAATAAATTCACCTGGTTTTATAATTCGAAGGTTAAAGTTTTTCGATCCATCACCTTCAATGTATTGCTTGGCAAGCCCATTGATAACGAAAAGAGCATACGAAGCAAATGCTCCCTGCTTGGTAAGGTTATCTCCTTTACGGAAAAGTACTTGCGTTTTGCTGGCTTTAACCAGTTCTGCTTCTTCGGGCGAAAGCATCTGGAAACATGGCGCCTGAATGTCGCAAATAAATTCCTGATCGGTTTCTATAATTGGTTTCATGAGATAAATCAAATTTCTAACTGACCGTAAAGTTAGAACTATACTTTAAAAGTCAGTTTCCTGAGTCGACAAGAATTGACTTTTATTTGCTTAGTCAAGTCATTCGTCATTTAATTGACTTTTTTTTAAAACAAACGACAAGCTTTTCCTAATCTACCTCAATAAAAAAGTTGTTGCAGTTCAATCCTGATCCCGATTTCGTTCAGACGTATTTTCTTTTACTACCAATTTGCCTGATTTAACTTTGTGTTGTAACAAATTAAAAAACTAATCGATGTTGTACACAAACCTGGAACATATTGAAACGTCTGGTGATTTCGAAAGAATAATCAGGGAAAACGAAAATGTAGTGGTTATCTGTGGTCGCATGGGGCCGTTGTGTGTTCCGGTTTACCGGGTTATGGAAGAATTGGGTAATGAATATTCTCACGTTAAATTTTTTGATATGGAATATGATAATCCTGAATTTTATTTTTTCCATGAGTTGCCCGAAGTGCAAGGTTTAGAGGAAATTCCGTTTACCGTTTTCTATCGGAATAATGAAGCAGTTAAGGCGGTTGCAGGAATCCAGTCGAAAGCTCTTTTAAAAGAAATCATGACTGAAGTATTTTCATTTAAGGTGAATGTTTAATAGTTTAAAAAATAAAGATATGCAAGCTATAGTAATAATTATCAGTACATTAATCGTTGCCTTCATCGTAATGCGGTCGATTGCAATAGCAAAAATTAAAAAGGCTCCTTTGGTTGCCAATCATCAAAATGTTTTGACTTTGACCGATCAAAATTTCAAACAAAAAACGAAAGGAAAAATAGTGTTGGTAGATTTTTGGGCAACATGGTGCGCTCCTTGCCGTATGATGGCTCCGGTTTTAAACGATGTGGCTGCCGAACTGGGTGGCAATACTCACGTAGGAAAAGTTGACATTCAGCAATATCAAAATTTGGCTACCGAATTTAAAATCAGGAATATACCCACGATGGTATTGCTTAAAGACGGTAAAGAGGTCAATCGCTTTGTAGGGATTAAATCGAAAGAATTTTTATTGAAAGAGATTGCAAAAGTTAGTTGAAACGAATAACGAATATTCAGAATTTTAAAATACAAATATTTAAATAGTAAACATAAATGGAAAAAATAGTAATAATAGGGGGAGTTGCAGCCGGGGCAACAGCGGCGGCTAAAGTACGCCGCATTTCTCCGGATGCTAAAATAGTAATGCTTGAAGCCGGACCAGATATTTCTTTTGCCAATTGTGGGTTACCCTACTACATTGGTGGAGATATTAAAAGTCGTTCGAAACTAATCCTTCAAAGTCCCGAAAGTTTCAATGAACAGTACGACGTTGAGGTTCATGTAAATACTATTGTGTCTGCAATCGATCGTGTAGCCCATCAGGTAAAAGCAATGGATACCCGCAGTGGCGAACAGATGACATTCGATTATACAAAACTTATTTTAGCCCAGGGCGGACGACCCATTAAACCAAATTTACCTGGCGCAGATTTAGGCCATGTGTTTAGTTTATGGACATTGAGCGATATGGATCAGATTTCGCATTTTCTGGAAGAAAAGAAACCACAAACAGCGGTGGTTGTGGGTGGTGGATTTATTGGCCTTGAAATGGTTGAAGCTTTGGTAAAACGTGGGCTGAATGTGAATGTGGTTGAAATGATGCCACACGTAATGGCCATTATGGATGCCGAAACTGCCGGTTTTATTGAAAACGAATTATTGGCTTATGGCGTTGGCTTACACACTGGTTCGGGCGTTACCGAAATTAAACAACGAAGTGTAAAACTTGATAATGGTAAAGTACTCGAAGCCGATATGGTGCTACTTTCAATTGGTGTTCGTCCAACTTTGCAGTTGGCCAAAGAAGCTGGGCTTGAAATTGGCCAGGCTGGTGGTTTGCTTGTAAATGCACAGTTGCAAACTTCTGATCCGGATGTTTATGCAGCTGGCGATATGGTCGAAATTGACCATAGAATCAATGGTAAAAAAGTGCGTATTCCTTTAGCCGGGCCGGCCAATCGCCAGGGAAGAATTGCCGCCGAAAATGCAATGGGCGGAAATCACAGCTACAAAGGTTCTATCGGAACTTCTGTTGTTAGAGTTTTCGAAGCTGTTGCCGGAATTACCGGACTCTCGTTGAAACAGGCCCGTAACGAAGGCCTTAATGCTGACGCTATTGTGGTGCATAAAGAGCATCACACTTCTTATTATCCGGGAGCCGAAACTGTAACTGCTATCTTGGTTTACGACCGCGAAACCGGAGTCATTCTGGGTGGACAAACAGCAGGTTACAAAGGCGCCGACAAACGTCTGGATGTAATTGCAACAGCAGCAGCAGCTAAGCTTACGGTTAGCGATTTAGCTGATATAGATTTTGCCTATTCGCCACCGATTGGTACGGCAAACGATGCTATTAACATGGCAGCTTATGCAGCCGAAAACCGTATTTCAGGCTTTAGTCCATCGGTTACTGCTTCCGAACTTGATCTGTTAATTTCAGGGAAAAACCCAGTATTTATTGATGTTCGCGATGTCTTTGCTTTTGAGAAAAGTCATGTAAAAGGAGCTATCCATATTCCATTGGAAGTACTGGCGCAACAAAAACAGTCGATTCCTTCAAATCGGATGGTGATTGTATACGACGAAACTGGCAAGAAAGGGCATCAGGCTTTAAGAACCTTGATAGGCGCTGGCTTTAATGATGTTGTTAATATTTCAGGTGGGCACACTTCTTTGCAACGCCAGGCACGTGCAACAGGATTCAAATATCTGCAAATTGATTTATTGCCAATCGAAACTAAATCGATCAGCGAATCTGAAAATAAAACACAGGAGAAAGTTATTGAACCGAAAGCGAAAGATGTAAATTCTACACTCATCATCGATGTTCGCACGCCGGAGGAATTTGCTACAGGTGCTTACCCTGAAGCAATTAATATTCCGCTCGACGAATTGGGCGAACGTTATATGGAACTCGGAAATAACGCTGCGCGCGAAATCGTTGTGTACTGTGCTTCGGGAGCCCGTTCGGCGTATGCGCAGCGAATGCTTAGTCAAATAGGTTACCGTAATGTGAAAAATGGTGGCGGTATTGCGGCAATGATGTCCCGCAGAAACAGTCCTATTCAGCAGCCGAATGTTGCTTCTACTCCTTTGATTGTTGATGTTCGTACCCCGGATGAATTCCATTCTGGTGCTTATCCTGGTGCAGTTAACATCCCACTCGACGAACTTCAATCGAGGGTTGGTGAACTGGGCGGTAAATCGCGCGACATTACGCTGTATTGCGCCTCTGGAGCTCGTTCTGCTTATGCACAGCGTGCTTTGATGCAAATGGGTTTCACCAACGTAAAAAACGGAGGTGGAATTATGCAAATGATGATGCGGAGATAACTTTTTAGACCCTGATACTTATGCAAAACATTAGCTCATTGGCCGATTTTATGCGCAAAATAGAAGGACGTAATCATGTTGCTTTGCTGATTCACAATCCTGAAAATGAATTGTCGCGATGTGCATTCCGAAGTATTGCCGAGGCTTCGTTTTTGAGCCTGAATACATTGGTTTGTATTGCCGATTTGACTCAGGTAAGCGAAATAAGTTCTTTGTACCAATCGAGCGGAAAACCAGCACTTTTGCTGTTCGAAAAAGGTGAACTGGCGCAAATTATTGAAGGTTGTCACGAAATAGATTATTTCAAGGCGCTGATTAATCAAGATTCTTCAGTGAGCTAGTTGTTAGACATTTATAAATATAAGGTAGAAATTATGAAACAGGTTTTGGTTTTGGGCGGCGGATTTGCCGGAGTTCAAACAGCCATTGAATTGCATAAGAGCGGCCAGTTCAAAGTAACGTTGGTTTCCGATCGCGACTATCTGTACCTGTACCCTATTTCAATTTGGGTACCGGTTCGTAACACCGATTTTGAAAACGTGAAGCTGCCACTGGCTGAAATTCAAAAGAAATATCCGTTTGAAGTAGTTATTGATGCTGTTACGGAAATTCACTCAACCGAAAATCAGGTTGTTTGTGAAAAACAAACATTAACTTACGATTACCTGGTTGTAGCTTTTGGAGCCGACAAGATGAAACACAAAGGGATTGAAAATACCTTATCGATTTGTGGAAAACCTGAAATTTCACTGGCTATTCGCGACCGGATTGACCAGCTTGTAGCCAAGGGAAGCGGCAAAATTGCAGTAGGGTTTGGTGGAAATCCTAAAGATAAGTCGGCAGTTCGCGGCGGTCCGGGGTTCGAGTTAATGTTCAACATTCACAATTTGCTGAAAAAGAAAAAGCTCAGGCAGAATTTCGAGCTTACTTTTTTTGCGCCAATGGCCCAACCGGGAGCGCGCATGGGGAAAAATGCCCTGCCTTTGCTGAATAAACTATTCGACCGCTACCAAATTAAAAAGCACTTTGGGAAAAAAATCACCGAATTTGAACCAAATGCAGTTGTTTTTGAAGACGACTCGAAGTTGGAATCTGATCTGATTTTGTTCATTCCGGCATCAACCGGTCACCATGTGCTGCAAAACAGCGATTTGCAATTGTCCGAAGCTGGTTTTGTGAAGATCGATAATTTTTGCCGGGTTCACAGAGCCGAAAATGTATATGCAATTGGTGATATTGCCGCTATTGAAGGCCCCGAATGGATTGCAAAACAGGGCCATATTGCCGAACTGATGGGAAGGAATGTTGCACATAACATCATTCAGAAAGAACAAGGAAAAACTGATTTTAAAGGTTACCAGGAAGAATTAAACATACTTTGTGTGATGGATACAGGCGATGGAGCGGCGTTTGTTTTTCGAGATGATAAAAAATCGTTTTTGCTACCAATGCCTGTTGTTGGGCACTGGATGAAAAAAGGTTGGGGAACCTATTCGAAACTGACGAAAGTTGGAAAATTTCCTCGTTTGCCAGGGATGTAAAATCAAATGAAATAGCCATCTCGCCTAAGGCAAGACAAACCAAAAATGTATAAATGGCTATTCCATGCGTTGGATAGTTCGACTAAAAGAAAATGTTAATACGCAGATTATTAGACGATAAACAAAAATATATACAAATGAAAAACTAATGAGAAAGCTATTAATAACGTTAGTTAAAAACCGTATAATCATTTTATCAGCTTTAGGAATTTCGGTGTATATCGGTATTTCGCAATTTCATATTTCGCTGTGGTTTATTTTGTTATACGGTGTTATCCTCGGTGTCATCTTCGGAAAAGTATTTTGCCGTTGGGTTTGCCCGATGGGTTTAATTATGGAAATAATGATGGGCTTTGGTGGTAATGATAATAAGGTCAAACAAATGTATCAATACCACAAATTGGGCTGTCCCATTGCATGGATTTCAGGATTGTTGAATAGATTCTCAATCTTCAGGATAAAACTGAATGACAACACCTGTAAAAATTGTGGTATATGCGATAAAAAATGCTATATCGTCGCCATGGAACCCGAAAAATACAGTTTGTACAAACCAACAAAATTAAAACCCGGAGATAGCTATGCCTGTTCGAAATGTCTGGAATGCGTAGCAGCTTGTCCAAATGCTAGTTTAAAATATAATGTATAGAAATGGAAATAAAGAAACTATATAATGAAGAAGATTTAAGGGTTATGCAACTGGCTAACGACGCCCGTTTGCCAGGGAAAAGCCGTATCGAAGAGATTAAAAACTTTGCTAAAATATCTGGTATCAAACGAATAGGTATTGCCAATTGTATTGCATTGCAAAGAGAAGCTGATGCTTTGAAAGAATTGTTTTCAGAAGATTTTGAGGTTTATTCTGTTGACTGTAAGTACCAAAAAATATCGAATTCTGAAATTCTTGGAGAGGATGCCAAAGGTATTTCATGTAATCCTTTGGGGCAGGCAGCTTTTCTGGAAGAAAAAGGAACCGAACTTAATATTGTTATGGGATTGTGTGTTGGGCACGATATGGTTTTTACCGCGAAATCGAAAGTGCCATCAACTACTTTAGTTGTTAAAGACCGCGAATTTAAGCATAACCCGATGGAAGCATTCAAGTAAAACACATAAATAAATACGAATATCTATGATTGAATTAATTAGGAAAATATTTGGAATAAGAACTGTTGACTTTGCCCAATTGGTAAAAGAAGGTGCCATAATTGTTGATGTACGCACTTCTGGTGAGTATAATTCGGGTCACATCAAAGGCTCGGTGAATATTCCTGTAGATAAAATAGCAAATAATGCTGCTAAATTGAAGGCTAAAAAGAAACCTATAATTACATGCTGTCAATCGGGATCGAGAAGCGCTATGGCTAAAAGTATTTTGAAAGGAAATGGAATTACCGATGTTTATAACGGAGGCCCATGGTCTCGTTTAAGAGCTAAAATAAATAATGGTTAACATCATGAAAAATCAGGTTGAAATGAAAACAGGAAAACAATTTTACAAAACATGGAATTTCTGGAAACAAGTTTTGTCAATAGTTGTTGGTGCAACAGGAGGATACTTGTATTATCGGTATGTAGGTTGTTCTTCGGGGCAATGTGCAATCACAAGTAATCCGGTTATGAGCATAGTCTGGGGTGGAATTATGGGCTTATTCCTGGTGAATAGTCCATGCGCAAGAGGTAGATGCTAACTCAAAAAACAAGTAAATTATACATAATGAAACAATTAACTATAGTAACGATTTTTATTTTGGCCATGGCATTTATGAGTTGTGGCCAGCAAAAAACTGAATCAACATCAACCGCAGTTGTTCATTTGACCAACGATCAGTTTAAAAAATTGGTGTTCGACTATGAAAAGAATACCGAATGGAAATATCAGGGTGTAAAGCCTTGTATAATAGATTTTTATGCCGATTGGTGCGGCCCATGTAGAATGATGTCACCTCGCTTGGAAGAAGTTGCCAAAGAATATTCGGGTAAACTGATTGTTTACAAAGTGAATACTGATAAGGAACGGGAGCTGGCTTCAGCTATGGGAATACAAAGTCTTCCCACTCTTTTGTTTATTCCTCAAAATGGGAAACCGCAAGGGTCGTTGGGAGCAATTCCGAAAGAAATGTTAGTGAAAGCAATAAATGAGGTATTATTAATAAAATAACTGAAAAAACATGAAGAAGAATGTTGGAACAATTGACAAGGCGATCAGGATACTGGTTGCATTGGTGTTGGCCGGATTATACCTGACAAATGTTGTAACCGGAACATTGGGGATAATTCTGTTGGTAGTCGCTGTTGTTTTTGTACTTACAAGTTTCATTGGTTTTTGCCCGCTGTATTTGCCTTTTGGAATTAACACAGGTGCAAAAAAATGATTAAATTAATGAAAGCCAGGCTGATTTGAGATTAAATATTCTCAGCCTGGCTAATATTTTCATCAGCAAGCATTTCCAGCGATGTTGAAGCCAGCTTGTTAAATGTATATTCCCTAATGTCTTTAAATGTTCCGCGAATTGAACAATTGATCTCGTCTTTACAGTGTTCGCATGGTTCGTAGTATTTCTCCGATGTACATTTTAGCATTGCTATACTCCCTTCAAATAAGCGAACAATTTCAAGTAAGGTAACATCTTTAGGGTGTTTCATCAGGTAATAACCACCTTTTTTTCCAAGACGGCTTCCTAAATAGCCATTGTTTTTAAGTTCCAGTAAAATTGATTCCAAAAACCGCTTCGGAATTCGTTCACTTTCAGCTATATCATTAATCATTAATGTTCCCTTACCAAACTCTTTGGCCAGTCTTACCATAGCCAGCATAGAATATCGGGTTTTTTGTGTTAACATACCTATCCTATTTTGCTGATGTACCTTAGTTTATTGATGTCTTTAATCTCAATTGTTTTGCCATCCAAAGATACAATTTGTTCGGTTTGCCATTTTGATAAAGTCATGATAACATTTTCGGTTGAGCAACCAGCAAATTCTGCAATTTCTTTACGGGTTAATGATAAATTAAAATGTGACTTCTTATAAACTTCCTCTGACAGGTAAATTATAATATCAGCAATTCGTCCCTCTTTTTGCTTATGAGCCAAGCTAATAAAGTTAAGAACCGACTTTTTGAACATCTCAGAAGCAACCTGGAACATCATCATGGCAAACCTGGAATTATCCCTCAGAATATTTTGAATAACAGTAGAATCTATCATAACAACATCGCAATCCTCAACGGCAACAAGCGAAAACAGATTGTTATCTTTGTAAAACAAGTTGGCTCCACCTAAAATTTTTGGTGCCGATACTATGGTAAGAATAAGGTTTTTGCCATTGTCGCTTTCATAGTTAAATTTTACTATTCCACGTTCCAGATAGGCTATATGGTTTGGAATTCCACCCTGTTTCAGTATGGTCTCTCCTTTTTTAAAGTTGAGCCTTACAGAAGATTTTTCCAGACGGTCAAAATCTTTTTCCTGAATAAATTGGGAGGAAAGTCGGCGAAACCACGAAAATTCCAGTTTGTGTTCATTTACCAGCATGTTTCAAAATATTAATTGACTGAATGATGTAAAACTACATCAAGTCGATAGACAAATAAGTGGTATTAAAACTTATTTTGAAAAACGGCGTGGTATTTATGCGTAATTCATTGGTTTAATGACATTAAATTTTTAATAATCAGTGCTATTTTATTACAGCAACGATTCAGGCAAAGCAACTTTCGAACTTTTTAATTTTGAATTGATAAAGCAGGTAAATCTTAATAAACCCAGAAGTGAATTAAATATACCGCATTTATGGTATACAAAATGACTATTTCGTGGGATTATAAAAATATAGTGGAGAAATAATCTTTGCAAACGAGATTTCCTGAAGCTTTATGCAATTTGAATATCCATTAAATCAATAGACAATAATGAGAAATATTTTTTTACTTGTTCTAATTTGGGCTGGTTCGTTTTTGGAGTCAGAAGCACAATCAACCGACGATGTTTTGAATTTATTAATTCAACGGAATGTTGTTTCGCAGCGAGACGCAGATTCACTGCGGGCAGAGGCAGCTATTGCAGCACAAACTAATCTGTCAAAAGTTAAATCGTTTCCAGTTAATGCCGGAAGAAAAATTTTTTTGGCTGGATACACTCAGGTTCGGTATCAAGCGATGGAGGAGGCTGGAAAAGTTGATGGTTTCGATATTCGACGGGCTCGTTTGGACGTAAAAGGCACAATTTCTCCGTATTGGTCATACCGGGTGCAATTTGATCTTGCCGGAACGCCAAAATTAATCGATGCTTATACTGAATTGAAAATCAATGACTATTTTAATTTCACAGTTGGTCAGGCTAAAATTCCGTTTTCACTGGAAAACCTGACAAGCTCAAACAAATTAGAAATGATCGATCGTTCGCAAGCTGTCGAAGCCTTGACCGCTCGCGGAAAAGACGTGATTGGAAACCACAACGGACGCGACATTGGCGTTCAGATGGGCGGTATAATCCTGAAATTGAAAGACAAGTCTTTGATCGACTATCGTCTTGGAATTAACAACGGCACCGGTATTAACACAACCGACACGAACGAGAAAAAAGACTTTGCAGCCCGGTTGATCACTCACCCAATCACTGGATTAGACATTAGCGCTGGCTTGTACAACGGAAGCCGTTACATCGCCGAAGTGAAAACCGGAACCGTAGTGACTACGCCCGCCCGCAACGCCGATCGCGACCGTCTGGGGCTTGATTTAAACTACGATTGGAACAATCTGGCAATCAGGGCCGAGTACATTCACGGGAAAGACGATGCCATAAAACGCGAAGGTTATTATGTGCAGGGAGGCTATTATTTCTTTCAGAAGAAATTAGAGCTTCTGGCCAAATACGATTTTTATGATGGTGATAAATCAAAAGTTGATGACGCATCGACATGGATTGTTCTTGGTGCCAACTTAAATTTTAATGTCAACACTCGCTTGCAAATCAATTACACTTTTAAACAGGAAGAAGGAACAAGCATCAACAACAATTATGCTTCGCTTCAGTTTCAGATAAGTTTTTAAACATTGAAAAACAGATACTATGAGAAAAGTTACATCTTATTTTATAACTGCCTTGATTCTTGCTTCGGCAATAACAGTAAAAGTTCAGGCTCAAGACGATTTGAAAGGAAACATCAGCATTTCAGGTGCGTTTGCCCTTTATCCGCTTACGGTGAAATGGGCAGAGGAATTCAAAAAACTGCATCCCGGTATAAAATTCGATATTTCGGCTGGTGGCGCTGGTAAAGGTATGACCGACGCACTTGCAAAAATGGTTGATATTGGATTGGTTTCGCGTGAAGTTAGTCCTGAAGAAACTAAAAAAGGAGCTTTTGCCATTGCAGTTACCAAAGATGCAGTCGTTCCCACAGCCAGCGCAGCAAATCCCAACCTGAAAGACATTCTGACCAACGGATTAGACCATGATGCCGCTGTAAATGTGTTTATTACTGGAAAAGTAAAAACATGGGGACAACTGTTGGGAACCAAAAGTGCATTACCAATTCGTATATACACTCGCTCTGATGCTTGTGGCGCCGGTGAAACTTGGGCTAAATATCTGGGAAAAAAACAAGAAGATTTGCTAGGCGTTGGTGTATTTGGCGATCCAGGCCTGGCTCAGGCTGTAACCAAAGATCCGCAGGGAATTGCCTATAACAATATTGGTTATGCGTACGATGCAAAAACAAAAAAACCTAATCCTAGTGTGGTGGTTGTTCCGCTTGATGTAAATAACAATGGAAAAATAGACCCTGACGAAAACTTTTACGAAACCCAGGATAAGCTGGTGAAGGCAATTGCCGAAGGGAAATACCCTTCTCCACCTGCCCGCGATTTATACTTTGTCACCTTTGGCAAACCGTTAAAAAAAGAATTGGTCGAGTTTATTAGGTGGTCGCTTACCGAAGGACAGAAATATGTTTTCGAAAGTGGATACATTAATCTTCCGAAGGAAAAACTTGACGCTGGATTACAAAAAATTAAATAGTTAGGAGAGAAATTGAGTTGTTTAAGTATTGGAAGAATTGTCTGATACAAGTAACCTGGCAGGCTTAAAACGCTTGTCAGGTTTAGGTATTTTTAAGAAGTAAAGCAAATTTTAGAAGTTGTTATGAATAAAACCAGGTATAATAAATTCCGACAAATACGTGAAATTCTGGTGAAAAACAGCATGTTTATTTTAACTGTAATTTCGCTGGTGTTTGCATTGGTGATTGGCACCAGTTTATATTTCAAATCGGAACCAATTCTTGAAAAACAGTCGATTGGTACACTTTTAGGTGGCGAAAGCTGGAAACCTTTGAAAGGTGAATTTGGCTTTTATCCGTTTATAATGGGAACTATATGGGTTACTGCAATTTCAGTTCTTCTCTCACTCCCATTGTGTTTACTGGCAGCCATTTATCTTTCTGAGTATGCTCATCCCTATGTCAAAAAAGTAGTTTACCCGATGATTGACGTTTTGGCGGGGATACCACCTGTAATTTATGGTGTTTGGGGTATCTTGGTTATCGTACCTTTTATTTCAGAGAAACTGGCACCTCATTTTGTCGAATTCTCAACAGGTTATAGCATTTTGGCAGGCGGGATAGTTCTGGCTATCATGATTATTCCATTGATGATTTCTGTTTTTATTGAAATATTCGACTCGTTGCCTGGTGGATTGCGTGAAGCTTCGCTTTCATTAGGTGCTACCAATTGGCAAACTATAAAAAAAGTGGTACTGCGTAAATCATTTCCAGGACTGGCTGCAGCTGTTGTTTTAGCTATTTCCAGAGCTTTTGGCGAAACTATTGCTGTTCTGATGGTTTGCGGAAACGTATCGGAAGTACCAAAATCAGTTTTCGATCCTGCATATCCCCTGCCGGCCTTAATTGCAAATAACTACGGCGAAATGATGTCGATTCCATTGTACGATTCAGCATTAATGCTTTCGGCTTTGTTGTTGTTTGTGATTATTCTGGCATTCAACGCCATTTCGAGGCTAGTTTTAAATCGTATTGAAAAGAATTTTGCATTATGAAGCACAGAAGTATCAAAAAAGTTGAAGAGGGTATTTTCAAAGGGTTGATGATAATTGCAACATTAACGATAGTGATTTCTCTTTTCATGATTGTTGTTGCTATTGTTAAACGTGGATTACCCGCTATGAGCTGGGATATGGTTTCAAAAATTCCGAGCGGTGGGTTTTACCTTGGTAAGGAAGGTGGTTTACTCAATGCAATCATTGGTTCGGTTTACATTGTTATTGGTTCGGTTACATTAGGGCTCTGTTCCAGCCTGCCAATTGTTCTTTACCTAAACCTTTACTTATCCGAAAAATCACGTCTGGCGCAGGTTACACGTTTATCGTTCGATGTATTGTTCGGAATTCCATCTATTGTTTATGGCGCTTTTGGCTTTACATTAATGGTTTATCTTGGTTTGCGTTCGTCGTTGCTTGCTGGTATTTTAACTGTTACCATACTTATCATTCCCATTTTGATCCGCTCTATCGACGAAGTTATGCGTCGTGTTCCGAAGGAAATGAAAGATGCTGCTTTGTCGCTTGGTGCAACAAAATCCGAAATTATTAAACCTATGCTGAAGCAAGTTGTTCCCGGCATCATTACAGCAGTTTTACTTGCAGTTGGTCGTGGAATTGGAGATGCTGCTTCAGTACTTTTTACGGCAGGATATACCGACAGTATACCTACCTCGTTTTCGCAACCGGTAGCTACTTTACCCCTTGCTATTTTTTTCCAGCTTAGCAGTCCTATTTCTGAAGTTCAGGATAGAGCTTATGCTGCAGCATTAATACTTACATTCATCGTATTGCTGCTTAGTATTTTTGCCCGTATTTTCAGTCGTAAATTTTCAAAAAATAAGATATGATACCGAATATTTTACGTGTCGAGAAATTCATCGATGTTTCTGCCGAAAAACTACATGTTGAAAAAGATTCTGTTGATTTGGCAAAAGCAAATCAAATATTGTTGTCGAATAAACCACACATCAGAGTTAGAAATCTGAACGTTCACCTGACTAAAAATCATATCCTGAAAAATGTAAATCTGGATATTCCTGACAAAGCAATTACATGTATCATTGGACCTTCGGGATGTGGGAAAACAACTCTATTGAAAACATTCAACCGTTTATTACAGAATTCGCCCGAAGTAAAAATTGACGGAGAGGTATTGGTTGATGGAGAAAATGTTCATGGCAAAAATGCAAATATCGAAGAAATCCGTAAGAAGATGGGTTTATTGTCTCAAAGGCCCTGCCCTCTTCCCATGTCGATTTTTGATAATGTGGCTTATGGGCCACGCATCCATGGCATCAGGCGTAAACGAACATTAAAACTTATTGTGGAGAAATACCTTACTGAAGTTGGTTTATGGGACGAGGTAAAAGATAGGTTAAAATCACCAGCCAGTCGGTTGTCGATCGGGCAACAACAACGTTTGTGCCTGGCGCGTGGCCTTGCTGTAAAGCCTGAAATTTTGCTTGGCGACGAAGCAACCTCGGCTCTCGATCCTATTTCGGGTAAAAAAATTGAAGAGTTGTTTCTGAAACTGAGAGACCAGTATTCGATTGTTTTAGTGACACACACTTTACGCCAGGCGAAGCGAATTGCTGATTACGTGATTTTTATGTATTTGGGTGAAGTTATCGAAGCTGGCCCGGCTGCTGAAGTATTAAACAATCCGAAACAAAAATTAACGCAGGAATACCTAAGCGGAAATTTTAGTTAACAGTTTGCACTTATTTTTATTGAATTACTTTTTGGAAGCTCTTGTTAGTAAATGATTACTACTTTTGAGGTTTTCCTGAAAGTAATTTTTTATGCTCGATTTTCGCCTGAAAGTTTTTCAAACAGTTGCACGCAACCTGAGCTTTACTAAAGCCTCGAACGAACTTTTTATTTCGCAACCCGCAATAACAGAGCATATTAAGGAACTTGAATTGGAATTTGAGGTAAAACTTTTTAACCGGGTTGGAAATAAAATAGCATTGACCGAAGCTGGAAAAATACTTTTCTCTTATTCAGAACAAATTTCGGGTTTACACAATGAGTTAAAATTTGCTTTGGCGCAGCTAAATGGCAATATCAAAGGGCTGTTGCGGATTGGCGCAAGCACTACAATAGCCCAATACATTATTCCGCCATTGCTTGGAAAATTCCACGAGCGGTTTTCAGAAGTGAACTTGTCGCTCTCCAATGGAAATACTGGTTATATCGAAAACCAGCTACTCAAGAATGAAATTGATATTGGTATTGTGGAAGGAAAACCAACGAATTCCGATCTTCGCTATATCCCATTTCTATACGATGAATTGCTTGTTTTTACTTCTGTTCAGAATACAGCTGTTCCTTTAGCGGTTTCTGTCGATGATTTTTTAAAATTGCCATTGGTATTGAGAGAACGTGGTTCGGGTACTTTGGAAATCATTGAAAATAAACTTCAGGAGTTCGAAATAAATCAAAAACAACTAAATGTGTTGATGTATCTTGGAAGTACCGAAGCAATTAAATCATTTGTTAAGTCGGGCGAAGGGGTTGGCATTGTTTCCAGGTTTGCCATTGAACATGAACTCGAAACTGGTATTTTCAGGACGATACAGGTCGATGGCCTAAAATTTAAACGCAACTTGTATTTTATTTCTCCCAAAGGGCCCGATCCGGTTGGGTTGGTCAAAATCTTCATCAATTTTATAGAGAAAGCATTATAACTTTAAGTTATAGATTATCACTTTTTTTGATTTGACTGGTGATAATCTTCGTATTACGTTTGCTGGCAAAAGTAAACGTCTATGAACTTTCAGAAATCAATTTATCTAATTGCTTTGTTGTGCTGCCTTTTGCCAATTATTAGCACTCCTTTTGCTTTGCTGCTTGGTATAGTTCTGGCCCAAACTGTCGAACATCCCTTTTTAGCCGCCAGCCAAAAACTTACCCATATTATACTGAAAGCATCGGTAGTTGGATTGGGCTTTGGAATGAACGCTATCGAAGCAATTAAAATTGGAGAGAAAGGATTTTTGTTTACCGTTTTCTCTATAACAACCACCATTTTGCTTGGAATATTTATTGGAAAGCGTCTCCATGTTGAAAAAAATACATCGTACCTCATTTCTTCCGGAACAGCAATTTGCGGGGGAAGTGCAATTGCAGCCATCTCTCCCATCATTAAATCAGACGATAAACAAATAACTACCGCTTTAGGCATTGTATTTACCTTGAATTCGATAGCGCTTTTCGCCTTTCCGGTTATTGGCCATTTACTTCATTTAACCCAGTCTCAATTTGGTGTGTGGGCAGCTATTGCCATTCACGATACCAGTTCGGTTGTTGGCGCAGCAGCCCAATATGGCAGTGTGGCATTGCAAACAGCGACGACAATTAAGCTGGAACGTTCGTTATGGATAATCCCGGTAGCATTGCTGACACTTGTAATTTTTAAAAACAAATCGGGTAAAATAAAATTTCCATACTTCATCCTATTTTTTATTTGTGCGATGTTGATAAATACCTTTTTACCAAAGGTCCACCTCCTGTTAACATTCATTGTTTTTGTTGCAAAATCCGGATTGAAAATTTCACTATTTCTTATCGGTACAGGCCTTTCAGGAAAATTAATTAAGTCAATAGGATTACGACCGTTAATTCAAGGAGTTATGGTATGGGTGTTTATTTCAATTGTTTCGTTAATCTCGGTTTTGTACATGATTTAATCCAACTATATATTTTAAAATAATGACTAGTAAAACCAAATCAACAACATCAAAATCATTTTCACGGAGAGACTTTGTGAAAATCGGCGCCATTGGATTGGCTGGGGCTTTCGTTTTTAAGAAAGGTTACAATTATTTAGAAGAAAGTACGGCGAAAGCCAAAATTGTTATCGTTGGCGGCGGTGCAGCCGGTATAACTATGGCTGCATATCTTACCGATATGTTGCGTTACGATGACATCACAATTATAGAACCTTCGGAAAAGCACTACTATCAGCCAGGCTTTACATTTATTGCCAGCGGTGTTTTTACGCCTGATGAAGTTATTAAGCCAAACAATGAACTTATTCCAAAACATACGAAATGGATAAAAGATATTGTTACTGAGCTCCACCCCGACAACAACTATCTTATTACGGGTAAAAATGAGAAAATATCTTACGACTTTTTGGTATTGGTCCCCGGGTGCCAAATGGACTTTAACCTTATTCCGGGCATCAGCCGGGAGACTTTGGGCGAAGGCAATGCCCATTGCATTTACGACTATAAAGGCGCAAAGGATTGCTGGGACGCAATTCAGAAAATTCCTGATATGAAAAGCGGAAACCTGGTATTTACCAATACTTATACCAAATTAAAATGTGGCGGGGCGCCTAAGAAAATTTGTTTGTTGACCGAAGATTTTCTGAAAGAAAAAGGAATTCGTGATAAATACTCGATTAACTATTATTGTAACCAGAACGAATTGATGAAACCAAAAATTTATGGCGACCGGTTAAACGAAATTTTCAAGGAAAAATCAGTCGGTATTTTGCATAAATACAGGCTTTCGTCGATCGATACAGCGTCTAAAAAAGCTGTTTTTACTGTATTGCCAGCTCCATCGCTGCTTCCTGTTCCTCCCGGTGGCAATGAAACAGTAACTGTTGATTACGACTTTTTACATTTTGTACCGCCAATGAGCGCCCCCGATTTTGTAAAACAATCGGAAGTTGCCGATTCCGGGGTTCCTGGTGGATGGGTGAAAGTTGATAAAGAAACTTTTGTTAGCAGCAAGTACAAAAACATTATTTCGTTGGGCGATGTAGCAGGTTTGCCTACCAGTAAAACTGGGGCAGCTATTCGTAAACAAGCCCCAATTGCAGCCCGAAACCTGGTTGAACTAATGGAAGGAAAAGAACCTACGGGCAAATACAATGGCTATTCGGCATGTCCTGTTGTTACCGAATACGGGAAAGTGCTTATGTGCGAATTTGGGTACGACGATAAAGTTTTGCCGTCTATTCCCTGGCTCGACCCTAGTGTTGACCGTGGAATGTGGTGGATACTCAAAAAATACGGGCTAAAGCCTATGTACTATCATGGTATGTTAAAAGGGCTGATATAAAAACAGGAGAGACTGTTTATCCAAAACGGATTAAGCAGTCTCCTGATTTTTAGAATTTTAACCTTTCCGGTTTAACCACTACATCAATCCATTCTCGATTTGATTGAAATACAGATTGGTGTACTTTCTACTCTTCTTATAATTATTTTTTCAGTACAGAATCAGCCTGGTCCATATAGAAGTTCCAGTCTTTCAATGTAAGGTTGTGAATACCATCGCGAATATGGTAAGCAACTTGTCCGCTCCTTACTGGAGTATTTAACTGAGGCATAGTTTCGCTCAGGTTTATTTTTTTGTTGTAAAGCCGAAAAACCGGAAGCGAGTAATAAAGCGAAAGGTATTGCCCCTTCGGGTCGCCCCATAAATCGTCGGAAGCCGAAGCTACATACAGCGCCCTGGGTGCAATTAAAGCCAATAGTTCGTGCATGTCAAACGGCATGTCGTCTTGGTGATTGTCGTATTTTCGGTAATTCATACAAAACCAATGCGGAAAGGCGCGGTTAATTCGTTCAATCGTTTCTCCATATTTGCGATGGGCCAAAGGAGTTCCTCCACATCCGGTTTCATTGGCACAGATCATTGCAAAACGCTGATCGGTAGCTCCTGCCCATAAAGCTGTTTTTCCTCCCCGTGAGTGTCCGATAACAGCAACTTTGTCTGACGCAATTGCTTTATCTGTAACCAGGTAGTCCATGCAACGGCTGGCTCCCCATGCCCATGCAGCTATTGTTCCCCACGATTCGCTGTTTCTGCTTTTATCCAAAATTCCGTGAATACCGTTTTGGAAGTTATCATCCTGGTCTGGATCAACATCGCCATTGAAGAAGGCGGCAACAGCATAGCCGCGTGCAATTGCCTCTTCGGCGGGCCAAAATTCGCTTTTCTTTGTACGCGTAAAATCAATGTTTTCCGCAGCCGGGCGATTACAAATTAGCAAAAAAGCAGGAACTGGTTTCGGTACTTTATTCGGGATAAACAAGCCCAGATGAATAGACAAAGTCTTTAAATTAGCCGAAATTTCAATGTCAACCAGTTTCAAAGTGGCATCACCGTTCATGGCATTTTCGTCGGTCTTTATCACTTTAAATGTCATTTTATAGGGTGTTTCAGGAACCCGACCGTAAACCTGGCTGGTGAAAAGTTCGAGCAATTCAGGCCGTCGAAGTTTTTCCCACTCCTTGCTGTTGGTTATTTTTTTGTTTTTACTGGTTGTTAATACATCGGGCAAAGTGTAAGCCGGAACTTTTTCCTCGTAATAGTTGAATTCGGTCTGATTTTTACTTAACTCAGCAACTCGTTGCGGCGAAGCCTGCCAGCTTTGATTTTGTTGTGCGCTGACAAAATTTCCGGAAATAATAAAAACAGATAAAATACTGATTTTAAGGTTCATTGTTGAAATTATTTGGTTAGTTAATTCTGTTGGTAATTCGGGTCGGTTTGAATACCGGAGGCTTTAAAATATTCGGAAATAGCATTTACATATCTCTCGTAGGCATCAATTCCTTTTCCTGTGATGGAGCATATAGTTAGAGGATAATTGCCTTTAACCGTCTTTTTTATATCGATGTACTCTCCTTCTGCCAGTTTGTTTAGCTGGAAACTAAGGTTTCCCTTAGTGGTTTTTGTTGCATCGAGCAAATAGCTGAATTCAGCTGATTTTACCTGGAATAACAATGTCATAATTGCCAGCCTGACCTGCGAATGCAATAATGGATCCAATTCGGTAAACATGCTACTGATTTCTTTTGTAATATAAAATATGCCCGGGAACTGCCAGCGCCAGGAACCAGCCAACTCCGTTCAGCAGCATTTGATCGATAAGCGGTAGAAATGATGCGCAATAGGCCAAAATTCCAAATATGACACCACCCCATACAATAGGTTTGTACCGAAGTATTACGCCGGTAACCAAAATAGAAAAAGCAGTAAGAACCATGAAGATAGGATGTTGTAAGTTGAAATTCACTTCATGTGTTACGTTGTGCAGAATCAGGTTGACTAAAACCATGGAACCGAACAGCGAAAACCAAACATACCGGAGTGAAGCCCCGATGTAAGTAACTACCTTTTTCCGTTCGTTTAAAATATAGTAAATGGTAAACAGCAGCGCCAGCACAGGCAAAACAGGATCAGCAAATTTAAGCAGGTAAACGACCCTGTTGGGCAAAAACAACATTTCCCTGAAATACCTGATCAGGTCGGGCAACGAGCCGGCATAGCCCCATACAATGAGCAAAATCCCATCGTTCCTGATTTTCTTTCGCGATACCTGAATCATTTCCTGAATCACTTTCAGCGACTGGATTTCATCAAATTCATCATGAGTTAGTTCTGAATTTTCCATGTTTTAATCAATTGAATATATAATGGTTTGTAATGCAAACTTAATTAAGTTTGCATTACAAACCAAATTAAATTCTGCATATTTTAGTTCAGGATGATGTTTTATTCCACTATAATTTCTGCACTATCCAAAGCAGGAACCATAAAAGAAATTCCCTTTCCGGATTTTGAAATTTTTAATTCCTTTTGAATGTTTCCTTGCTTCAGTGTTACTTTTTTGGGAGAAGTAGGCAAACTAAGTTCGGTTTCCTGGTTGCAGCTAATCTTCAGGTTTTTTCCTGAAATTGACATATTTGCCGAACCATCTGCTGTTTTCGATTTGAGCGAATAGCCCGAAATAGTAATTTCAGTTCCTTTTCCTAAATAAAGCGATGACAGTTTTTCGTTTTTAAAGTTGGCCACTCCGTAATATCCCGAAAAAACACCATCACCACAATTGAATTTTTTTTCTGCATCAACCGACTGGTAAATTTGCTGTTTAGACCCATTGGAACAAAAGACTGTCAGTGCGGTGAAAATGTCAGTATCGCTTCGTTTTTCAACCGAAATACGGTCAACAACATAATCATTTTCTCCTGAATATGGCTCAAAAACCACAATAAACGGATGATTTTTGGCTTCGGCTTTGGTTCGTATGGTAAATAATGGCAACGATTTTCCAGCGTAAACTTTTCCTGAAGTTTTAGTTTTCAAGGAGAAAGCCTGGTAATAATCGCGGTTTTCGTTACCTGCAATCAATGCCTGAAGATATTGATTGTTTGAGTTTTCATCCTGAATATCAAAACGGACAATCAGGTTATCAGCATATTTTCCCAACTTCTTCACATCAGTATAAAACCTGAATCCGGGGTAATCTTTTTCAGTAACAGGATATTTACTGTCGGCAACGTTTAGTGGCTCACGCTTTTCATTCAGGAAAGTGACTTTATCGCCAATGTTGTGGTAAACGTAGTCGTTACTTATTGGATTGTCAGAACGATAAATGTCCACATAATAGCCGTTTGTTTCCGAAACCCGGACGATTCCAAGGGTGCGCGACTGGTTGGTATTGGTCGATTTGTCGAAATACCGGGTGTCGGTAAACGAGCAGCTGGGCGAAACAGCAGGTTTGTCGGGCATCGGTTCCATAGCCACAAGTTCAATTTGCCCGATATTCTTGGCGCCGGCCGATCCGCTGAATGGTACGGAGCTCGACATTCCGGCGGCAACTACTGTATTGTGAGCAGCCCATTGACTATAGTAGTTTCGATGCAGCGGATGTTCGTAGTTTGGCCCAGTCCCGGCATCAATTCCCCACACCTCACCTATTCCGTACAATTCCATGGCCATGCCGTTGCAATGGTTGTGGTTGTATGTGGCGCCCTGTACGCCAACCATCAACCCGGTTTTTGGATCGGTACCGTTGCGTTGCAGGTAATATTTTGCAAATTCAAGCGAACCCGTCCTTGGCCATTGAAGTGTATTGGTCGTCGCCGGAATTTCAGGCAAAAAGCAAAGTAATCCGAGGTAGCCCGATTTATCGCGGTTATATATACCTCCGTCAATCAATTTTTTCATCGAAGCCAGCATTTCGGGCAGTTCAGGCTGATTGTACTTAACCGCACCAAGTAAACCTATTTCGAGCGATTCGGCGCTCTGCGATGCACGTCCGGTGTCTCCAAAAGCGCCTACAGTGAGGTTGGGAAACGAATATTTGAGCATGGCATACGAAGCGCGGAACAAAGCCGGAAATTTCCGGTAAATGTCGTACCCGTTTTTTTCGAGCATTAGCGCCGAAATTAAAAGGTTTCCAACCGGAAAATTGTGATAACCTCCCGGTTCTTTCCAGTGACCATCGTGAGTAAGCCATTTTTCAACGGTTGAAGGCAGCGCCAACTGACCGCAGGCTCCGTTTATCGTATCTTTCGTCAGTACAAATTGCAGGTAATAATCTCTTTTTTGTTGGTTTTCGAGACTAAGTGAAGCACAAACCAATGTCGAACTTTCAGCAGCATACCAGTTGTTATTCCAGAAACCATGAAAAGCCAGGGTGTTGGCAAATTTCTCAAAAACAGGCTCATACCAGTGCAAATCGTAGTTTTGCTGTTTCATGTATGGTTTCAGAAAGTCGAAAGCTAAAATCAGAGGCATAAAAGTTCTGTCGCCGAGGGTTTGCATTTCGAGAAAACCGGTACGGCATGGTCCGATTATGGGTTCCTGATAATAAGCTCCTTTGGCCCATTGGTCGAGAATATCGGCAGCAAACCGGGCATATTTTGTTTCCCCGGTCAGCCAATAAACAATGGCTGCATCGAGCGCCAAATCGTTAATTTCTCCGTTGATCGAAGTGATGTAGGCCTGAGGATCGATCCATTCCTTTTTATCAGTTTCAGGATTGTACAAATTCATTAGCCGGGCCGTATCGTTGGGAACCAGTTCCTCAAGCGTCGGTTTGCGGTACGAAGTTCCTTTTTCGGTGACCGGAGTGCGCAAATAAGTGTTAATGCGAATGGTTGGTACGGGAGCATCGCCATCGTATTTAACCAGCGACTGACCCGAATTGTCGGAAAAGAATTGTGTGTATCGTTTCCCCGGAACACGGTTCATCAGGTAACGGCTTAAAATCCACTGCGGATCGGTTTGATGACGGTCAACGTAAGGCGTTACCTTGTTTTCAATTTCGGTGAAGATTGACTTTGCCCAAGCTTGTTTTTCGACCTTGCTTAGAATTTCCTGTTTGTCGTTATCGGTTACCAGAATGTGCGGATTTTGTCCGGAAATTTGGCCCGTAAGAAAAACACAGAGCAAAACGATAATTGAATAAATTTTTAAAGTCATAGGTTTAGTGTGTTAATATATAAGTGTTTGAATTTTATTTTATTACCCAGATTATTGGATGTCTTACCGGAAGGTTGCGAATAACTTCGGGATGAGAAAGGTTAGTTGGTAATCGTAAAAAAGTATCAATGTACTCCTGTTTATTGTATGCCATTCCTGAAAATAAAAGCGATGATTGACGTACAGGCCATTCATCCCATATATAAATGTCTTTGGCAAACGGCCATTTTGTTTTATCGGCAATAAAGGGAAAAATAAACTCCATCCCTTTCTTCAGGTTTTTTCCATCGGGCGTGGTAAATTCCCACAAATTGTCTTCAGTGGTGGATATGATTTGAGCCAGGTTGCACATTGCATCCATATTAAACAACGAGTATCCATAAGGCTTTGTGCGTTTTAATTCCAGCGGAAAACTACCGTCATTGGCCATTTGATTTGGCAGCAAAACGGTTTTGAATCGGTCGCGGCACAAGTTTTTTACTTCTTCGTTGCCGGTTAAATCGGCCATTGCTGCTGCTGTTACAGCCCAACAGGTTCCGTGGTTATTTTTAGCGTTCATTTCGTCGATGCCATATTGATGGGTGGTCATCCATTTAAGAAATTCTGAAAACCAGCTTTTTATCGGTTTTAGCTGCTCCGCCGAAAGTCCGTTTTTAGCCTCTAGCATTTTGACGGAGCGAATAACTTCAACCAAATGATACGCATCAATTAATCCAATTCCACGGCCGGTAAAACGGCCCCAAATTGCCTGTGCGTATAACATATTGGGGTTCATCTTAGTGGCCGGATTGACGAACCAGGCATTGAGATGTTTTAATACCTGGCTGGCATATTTCTGGTTGGCGGTAAGTAACCACGCCGATGTTAAAGTAGCGGTTATCTCGCTCAAACGGATCATTGCCAGGCGGTGATCTACAAAGTTATCCGGATTGGTCTGCCCGTCTTTCTGAATGTAGGGACCCGATGGGTTTGACGGATCGGGCCACCAGTAATCACCTTCGGAGTAAAAATCATGAATGCCGCCAGCGCTTCGTTTACATGTTGATGCAGTTATTGTTACAGGCTCATCTTTTAAAAACTGATTCGCTTTTTCAAGTGTACTTCTTTTTATATCATCAACAATTTTTTTTGCATTTACTTCTTCAAAGGATTTTTTTTTTCCGTGATCGAAGATTTTTCTTTCAGTTTTTTCGATCTAAGCAACGCTTCGAGATAATAGTAATCGGCATAATTTAGAGGAACATCCACTTCGCTGTTCATGGGTTTTGAACCGGTGCTGTGTAGCAGTATGAAGCCTCTGTTTTGGCCAATGGGCGAGCGATAATAACTGGTAAGATTGCTTATGATTTGGTCAGCTTTTTTCTGGTAAAATTTGCCGATAGCCGAATATTGGCTCAATTCGTAAAATGCTGAAGCAATGATAGCAGCAGCTGAAGCATCGCGTGGTTCGTTCGGAATATTTGGGGCATCGAAATCCCAATACGGAATAAAATCCTGCGGCAGTCGTTTATTGTTCAAGATAAATGATGCAATTTTTTCGGCTTGTTCCAGGTATTTTGGGTTTTTTGTTTCGCGGTAACACATGGTGTATCCGTAAACACCCCAGGCCTGCCCCCTCGCCCACGACGATTCGTCAGCATAACCCTGATGCGTTTGTTTATGCAGCACTTTGCCCGTTGCCGGATCGTAATCAATAACATGATAACTGCTGTAATCGCTCCTGAAATGATTTTTCATGGTTGTATTGGCATGACTTACAGCTATTTTATAAAACGATGAATCGCCGGTTAAACAAGTTGCAGCAAAAAGCAATTCGAGGTTCATCATGTTGTCGATAATCACCGGGAATTGCCATTTATCGGCATTATGATCCCACGAACGGATACAGCCAACAGCAGGATTAAACCGGGTTGATAAAGTTTTGGCTGACTGGATGATAATGTCTTTATATGCGGGGTCTTTGGTAAGACGGTAGCCATTTCCGTAACTGCAATAAATTTTGAAACCCATGTCGTGAGTTCCACCGTTCAGCTTTTCTTTTTCGAGTTGGGCGGTAAAAGTCCGGGCCTGCTCTTCCCATTTTTTATCGCCGGTAAATTCGTACAGAAACCATAATTCGCCTGGAAAGAATCCACTTGTCCAGTCTTTTGCAGGTACGAGCACAAGGTTTCCATCAGATGAAAGCGTACGTGGTGAAACCGGAACTCCTTTTTTATTGTCCCATTGTTTTTTTGCAACTTCAACTTCTTTCAACATAAACTGAGTTTGAACGGCGGCTTCTTTAATTATTTTCTTTGTTTGTCCCGACGAATACGCAGGAAAAAGCAATGCCGTATTTATTAAAATGACCAGTGCAATAAATGTCTTCATGTAATTTGTTGTTTTATAGCAATTTATTTTGTTTTACTTTTTCTTCCCAAAGAAATTGTGATGCTTTGAGGTGCATCCGATTGTGTTTCGAAGCTAATTATCACCGGATAGGCTTCTACGCCGGGAAACGGACACCAATATTTTGCAGCCTCATTGCCCAGCGAAATATGACAAGGAACAGAACTGTTGATGATACTAAGCTCCCATTCTGCTTTCGGCGAGGTTGTTTCGATAATAACCGTACTGTCATTTTTTAGCTTGAACGAATTTCCCGGATCATTCACAATTGGTTCTACAATACGGAATACGCCGCGGCGACCGCTTACTATGAATTCCTTAGTCAGGAAATTGGCGTAAAACCGGTGAACGAGTTTGTAGCAGATAGCCGACGAAGTGCCCTTTTTACTTGTCATTTTTCCTGAAACAGAAACCCCGATGTAATCGTTTTCCTTTTTTGCATTCATGCTGGCTTTATCTTCCCAGATGTTGGAGAAAATCGCGCTGTCAGTAGTGAATTCAATACGGGGAGTCAGTGGCAGTAAATCACCTTCCACCGGCATGTGCTGTGCTTCGATACGCTGGTAATCTGAGGTTGACGAGGTTTCCATGTAACCTTGTTTGCCAAAACCTTCCATCCATAAATTGGTAATGCTCCCGCCACGGCAAACCGATGGCCGCGAATAGCGGCGTATTTCGCCGTAAGCAGAAACCGTTGCCATTATTTTTTCGGTCCGAACGACTGTAACTTTAGTGTCAGAAAAAAACTTAAACCAATTGGTTGTTAGCGCCGGGAATACAACTTTATTATTTGTTTTTGTTCCATATTCAACCGCAAGCGCCAGGCTTTGCGCCCGCGCAAATGTAGAGTAATTGCAGGGAGGAGAACTACTGGCGTGGTTGGCAGCCTGCGGTCCGTAAACAATAAAGCTATCGCGAATACACGACTCATTCAAATATTCGAGGCATTTTAATCCGGCGGCGCTGAAGCTTGGGTCAATATCGGTCAGCAGCGCAAAACTAAAATAAACACCCGGCGCTGTTTTGGTACCGCTTTCATAATTCCATTTGAATGAACGTGTTCCCCACGAATTATCGACAGAACCATTGGGGTAAACAAACAAGTAATGTTCTTTCAGCAAATCGGCTGCTTTTTGTTTTACCTGATTGTTGTTGGTTAATATTCCGTAAAGCGCAATGTAGCCAATGCTTTGAGCCATGTTATATCCTTGGTCAACCCCCATTCCCTCGCCTACCAGCAGGTTTTGCCTGTCGATTGAAGCCAGCGTATAAACATTCATAAGCGAATCGGCTTTTGCAAGCCATATTTCACGCGGCTTGTCAGCATTTTGGTAGGTCATAACCAGTGTTGCCGCAGCAGTTGGGTTGTAGTTGATGTTCGATTTTACCGGAAAATTTTCCATAACAAATTCAGCAGCATTTTGCATCGCCGTATTCCATTTATCGATTTCCGAAGGACTTAAAAAAGGCTTCAAAATAGGATACGCTCCGGCCATGGAAATCAACTGATCAGTTGTGGTTCCAAACCATCCTTTTTGCTGCGGATCGGGCCAAATTTCGCTCCAGCCTCCGGCTTTTTTACCTGATTTTTCCTGAATAGAGACCAGCCAGTTGCCAAGTTTTATAGCTGCATCGCGATATTTGGTTTTTCCTGTGACTTTCCATGCTACGGCAAATGGGTAAACAGCTTCGGCAGCGCGTGAGTGTATCGGGTGATTTTCCGGATTTACAGAAGGGCAGACCAGCGCTCCGTAATTAGGGTCAGTTGCATTGTTTTGCTGTGTTGCCAAAAGCGCATCGCACAACGACAGCATTGTATTTCGATAGGCTTCGGTTTGTGCTTTCGCCGGATGCGAATTTGCCAGCAACAGCAGTAAAATCAAGGTTTTACAAACTATTTTCATAGGTTTCCTTTGCTCAGATGTATCAAAACGGTTTTTCCGGCTTCTTCATTTTTGGGCAGGTTAATCTCAAGTTCTGTTTTGTTCTGATTGATGGTTGCAGTAATTCCTGTTTCTGATACCTGATATTTTCCATCAAACGTTAGCCTTAGTTTTTCAAGTTTTTGAGTTGGATCGGATACTGAAACCGCCAGCCTGTTTCCTTCTCTCTTAACCATTAATACACAAGGCTGATCGGTTTCAATACCACCCAAAAGTTTCGCTTTCCCTGCATGGTAAAATACTATTCCACCGATATTACCATCGGCTGAAATTACCGATTGAATATTGGCATCGTTGCTCAATATTTTAAAGGTTGGTGCAACTTCCATTTGGCGCATTTTGTTGGCGCTTGCCTGTGGAACGATGCAATAAGCATACGTTTGTCCGTCGGGATTTGGGCTGTGTTCGAACCAGAGTTTAAAAATTCCGGCTTTGATTGGCTCGTCTTTATACATGAGGGCAACCCGGTTCCATGAGCCTGTTACGGTTTTTGTTTCGAGTTTTAAATTACCGCCATTCGGGAAATAATAACCGGCGCCATCATGCAAAATCCATCGTGGCGAAAGGCTTTCAGCCGATTCAGCCGGAATTGTTTTTTCTGAATCTGTCTTTACAATTACTTTTCCGTTCAGGAACGTTTGTTTGACAGTGGTCGCTAATGGGATGCCTGATTCAGAACTAATTCCGGCGCCAAGACAAATAATTTGATCGTTGAAAATGAACCAAGCTTTTTTAGCTAAAACGCCGTCGCGAACGTAATCCATCACAGCAATCCCCTCTTTGCCATCAGAAACGCCACCCACAAAATTGCTGGGAATGTGATAACCCGAAGCTGTTAAAACAGGCAATTCTTTATCATCCTGGTGCGTGGTTGTGCCAGGGATTTTTTTCCAGTCCCAGAAAGGGAAAATGTTTTTGTATTCATTGGCCGATTGGTACAAATAAGTTGCTCCGTCGCCAAGGTAATATCCCCGGATATTTTCCGAATTACACGATTCGGCCCCAAGTACCCTGTTGGAGCACATTTTTACCGAGAAATAATAATCGGGTGTGCGTTGCACCTGGAAATCGGAACACCAGAAATGTTTGTTTCCGGTTAAGCTTTCATATCGATTCGCCTTTTTATAAACATCAGCAAATTTCGGATCGAGCGTTTCCATTTGAGTAAAATCGTTGGCCAGGTTTTGCGCTTTTCCTGCTTGTGCGTTGATAAACAACTGGCGGCCACAGGCGCTGATATCCATTTGTTTTTTCCATGTAATCCACTGCTGACCATCGAGCAGGTAATTGCGAAGTATTGCCAGCTTCGATTCATCAAAATAAAACGGTGTATTCCGTAATATCCTGATCCATTTAATCATATCGCCAACATAAGCGAGCCCGTAGTTTCCAAACTGTATTTGCGGCCCGTGCTGATGGAATGAACCATCGGGCTGAATGCCTTCGCTCAGGCTTACTTTCAGTTCTTCCTGAATGGATTGCGAAGCTTTTTTGATCATTTCAGTGTCGCGCAGTAAAAGCGACTTCATCAGTACATTTCCCGAAAGCCACACTTTATTTTGTCCTGTCATCCTGATTTTTGCGCGATCAAGGATTTTAATCCCTTTCGAAAGCTGATCTGCTGTCAGCTCATTTTCCATCAGGATAAGAATTGGCGCCAGCTGCATGGGCACACCTATTTCGGGATACCACCAGTTAGGGCATTGAAAATCGTTATCGAGCCAGTAATTCAGGCTTTTCAGGATAACTTCTTTTATTTTTTTTTCGTGATAATAAGCTGAACCTGGTTTTTGGTAGGCTCGGGCAAAGGTCTGAATGTAACTTAAATGCGCGGCTGTTGGCCAACTTCCGCGTTGCTTACTTGTGTAGTCAATTCCTGGCCATGAGCCATTGGGTAACAGCTTGTTGTACAAGGGTTGCAAGGTATCTGTTCTTAACGGGTTGTTCAAAAACTCGTCGACGATGTTAGTGTGCAATTGCTTGAGGTCTGCCGGATATGACGCTTTATTTTGAGCGAAACATGCAGAAATTAAAATGGAAATGTATAAAGAAAAAATTAAGCGAATCATGAGCTATTTGATTGATAATGAATTTACCTGAACAAGTTTGCTATCAGAAAACGGGACTAAAACTTCCCATGATTGTTTTCCTGTTTCCGTTATCCGAACTTTTACAGATTCTTTGTCTTTCGACAAAATTTCAGCCGTAACTTCAGGAGATTTACCTTTGGAAGGCCATAAAATCCAGACAAAGGTGTTACTGGATTTCAGTTGGCAGGTATAAATTGTAGTTGGACTGGATTCGTAGGTATTGTATTCTTTACTATACCAACCTTGTATTTCCGGTTTTTCCTGTCCTTTCGCCTGTGAGAGTTTCCAATCAGTTTTTCCCACTGGAATTACAGTAAGATTTCCATTTCGATTTGAAGTATAGGTTTTTCCCGATTTTTCAGTCTGCACCTGGTTCGAAGGATGCCAATGCCATAGAGTTTCAATTTGATGTGGTCTATCGGTTTTCAGATTATCGGCAATAATCCAAAATTTACCTCGTATGTAAAGCATTGCCCTTGTTTGACTGAATTTTCCGTCAATTCCTGAAAATTTGCTGAAAGTACCTGATCCATAGTCATAATCCTGTGTAATTGAATACAAAGATTCGTCAAGGGCTGTATCTGTTTTTGGCGTTCCGGCGGCTTGTCCTTTTCCGTCAACAAGGATAACATTGTGGCTCGTGCTTCCGGTGGCATATTTTCTGAATTTATTGGCAACTTCGCCGCGGTAAGCAAATCGGCCACCGTCAACCAGTAAATCGCGCCCATAAGCGAAAACTGAAATATGCAGCATATCGTTGTGCTGGTGCCCGGTTCCCCAAGGACCAATATCGAAGAATGAGTATTGGGCGTCGGCATCAAAACTGCTACGCGAAATCAATTGTCCGGCATAAGGAAAAATATATGAAGGGCCATCTTTGGGTTTCAGGCCGCTTACCCCATTTTCGGCGATGTATTGCCAGTCGGGTCGTTGGTATTCGGCTGATGCTTTAACGATAGTTTCGCGGTTGTATACCTGGTCGGCATCGTTGTTCAGCAATCCGTATCCGTCGGGACGAATGGTTAATGCCAAATAGTTGTACATGGCTTCCAGTGTACGGGTATAATAGTCGGGAAGCGAAACATTGCTCTTTTTGCATATATCGGCAAAGAGTTTGAAATTGCTTAAAGCTACATGATGGTAGCTCGAAGTCAATTCTGTTTGCACGCCATCGGGATAAACCTGGTCTTTCATACTGGCAACCATTGTTGAAATGGCGTAATCCATCCAGACTTTCGATTCTTTAAATTCGGGCCAGAAAGAAGCAACTGTTGCTAATCCTGAAATTTCCATCGTTAGCCAGTTGCCCTGCGCATGAAAATTACGTGCATAGTGTGCGTGATCAGGTAAGCTGCTTAGTATAAGTAACTTTGTAGCTGGTGAAATTGTGTTGGTATTCCATAGTTCATAAAATATTCGGGCCCATGTTTTTACGCGAAAACTCACTTCCAGTCCGCGCCACATTGCTGTACTGCTTTTTAATTTTGGATAAGGCCAACTACTAATAATCCAATCTTTGGTAAATTCATCGATATAATTTACATACAGAGTGTTACCGGTTTTTAAATATGCTTCAATCAGGTCGCGGGTTGGGTAATGACGGTTGAGAGCCCAAGCCCATTCAATATCATCTTCGGGGCCATTGTATGTCCATTTCAAATGGCCATCTTCTAACCTTGGAACCTTTCCTGAAACATTCTGAAAAGTGTATATATCCTGAAGAATTGAATCGGCATAACTGATTGTATGGGTCGAATAAGCTGGCAAATCCTGCTTTATACGTGATGTTTTTGAATAATAGTCGAGTAAATTTTTGCAGGCCAGTTTTATATTTCCTGAAACGTAAGCCTTTTTTACATCTTTTAACCCGGGATAATCCATATCCAGGTTTTGAAAAATGTATTTAATCTGTTCAGGATAAAGGATACAAACCTCGTCGATCGTTTGAATCTTATGCCAGTTAGATTGGGCATTTCCAATAAACTGGAAAATACAAAAAAGGAAAATTAATGGTCCGTAGGTTTTCATTGGTTAAATAGCTTAGTTTTTTCTGTGTCGGTGAAGGTAAAGTTGGCTTGGCTGCGGCAAGGGTTCGGGTTGGTCAGGAATAAGAGTGGCGTAACTCGTTATTCTTTTCTGCGAATAAACAAGTTCTGAAATCAGTATTCCCAACAAACAAAAAATATATGAACTTTTGTAAATGCGCATATTTTACTTTTTTAGTACCAGACCTTCGCTGGTATTTGTGTAACCAAAAACATATTGTTTACCGCTTTTTACAAACGAAACGCTGATATTCCCGGCTTTGTCTTTACTGATTTTTGCAGACTGGGCTATCTTTTGGGCTTCACCTGTTGAATTTACCGAAGTAAAAATGCTGGCTATCAATGATTTTTCGTTGGTTGATTTAATGATGGTATCGAAGTAATCAATCCAGCTGAATTTGCTTGTAGCATTCACGAACATAGATGCGTGACGGCCCCCTTCTATCTGTAGTTTATCGGTACAAAGAGGGATCATAACCATTTTGCCTTCAGTTCCATTTAACATCACTAAATCGTCTACAATTTGATAATTCACTCCGGGATGAAACCGAACCTGTATTTTTGATCCGGTATTAGCTTTTATTTCGTCGAGAACAACTGCAACAACTGGTTTATCAAGACTAACATGGCGTCGCCATTCCTTTAATTCAATTTTGGGGTAAGCGTTGCTTGGATCCATCAAAACATAGTCGCGGGTTGGCGTTGTTCTAAAATCGAGAACTTTGCCTCCCACTTCGTAATTGTATGGCTTTTTGTATAGTTTGCCCGGAATTTGTTTTTCGCCATTAACAAATACAACATTGTGGCCTTCGCTTGATGCTTGCGGGTAATCCCATCTTACTTCGTCGAAATATTTCTGATCGTAACCACCACTACCAAGGTCCCGAATGTAATTTTCGTTTTTCCAGTTGATAATGAAATGACCAATGTCCAGGTGCCCGTGGTGTGGATCATCGTTCATGCCAGCCTTACCAACAATAGCGAATTTGTCTGGATCTTTGAAGTCGGTACGCATAACCCACCAATCGGTAGTTCTGAAATGTATTGAAGCTAGTTTCGGCTCGGTTGGCGTAATGGAAGGACGTGGCCAAAGAATATCGAAAATATCTGTTCCTTCGGTAAAGAATTCTTTCCGGTACCAGGCAGCCGCACCATTTTTTGTTTCGGTTGCCAGTTTATTGATCAGGTGCGAATTCCCGGTTTTTTCAGACCGTGAGTCTTCAAAATTAGCAGAATTTACACCGGGAAGTGAGATGTAAATGGGGAAAGTAGCCGGATTGTTTTTCAACCGTTCGTTTTCAAACAGGTTATATTTGCCTCTGCTTAACCGGTTTAATGCATCGGCAAAAAAGGTTGATGTATGAATTCCATAAGTCCAGTAAACGCTACCTTCCTGCCATTCGCCGTCGACACCAAGCTGGCTAAGCATATTGTTTATGCGGTTGTACGATTCGGCAACAATATCGGTAAGTTGTGGGTTTTCAGTCAGCAAAGTTAAACCAGTCAGGCCTACTCCCGAATTATTAACACCACACCAGTTGCAACGATAGGCCGATGCCCACCAGTGAAATTCGTAATTTCCGCGCACACGGGTAACAACTTTTTCGATGAGTGCCCCTCTGAGACGATCGCGCTGGGCCGGGGTCAAAGCGGAATAAAGCCAATCGTAAACGGCAGCCATCATCCGTGCAGTGTCGCCATTATAATGGTCGAAGTTAAAACATACCTGGTCGTCGGGCACATTCCATGGCATGACGCGTGAATAAATGATCGGAAACTCGTGCGGTCGTAACGTCCAACTGGGCAAATCGCAAATCGCATCAGCAAATTCAAAAGCTTTTTCGGCATAGCGTTTATCGCCTGTCATTTGGTACAAAAACGCCAGGTTGAAAGCATTTCCACGGTACGACAAGAAATAGTTTTCGTATTTCAACTCTCTGTCGGCTTCAGACCATCCGGCCCTTGGATTTTTTCCCGGAACCGGAGCCTGGTAATCAACAGGCATTGCAACTAACATTTTCGCTTCAGCTTCAAGCCTTCTGAATATGTCGTTACTTTCTTTGTCGGTTTTTATCCGGTTCACTATTTCCGGTTTCTCCTGATCGGTAAAATACAGATAAGGGTGTTTTAGTGACTGAATATCAATGGCTTTTTCAATATCTGTTTTGGATATTTGGCCAACAACTGAAAAAGAAAGTGCTAAAAATGCCAATAGCAGACAAGTAATCTTTGGTTTATTCATTTTAGTTTAATTTGAAGGTTAACTGAATTGGTAAATTTATTTCCAATCGGTTAATTTCTTCTTAAATCCGGTACTTTTTTCATCGGTAGTTTCAGGAATTAACTCTACCTGGAAGGCCGTTTTCTGACCTGCTTCCAGTTTCAGTTCAAAACCCACCAAAACTGTTCCCGGATTTTGTGCATCGTAAGTTGTTGTTGGTGTAGTCGACCAAGTTTTCATGTTTACCGGAAGGTTTGTATCCACCTTCAGCACTAATTTTTTCCCGTCTTTAGTCAGAACAATTGACTTTTCATGCAATTCTGGTGTGGCGGTTGTCATCATTGTCCAGCGAACCACGGCAGGTTTGTTGTCTGTCTCCAGTTCGTCGCTGATAACCACATATTTCTGATCGACAATGGCTACTCCGCGTTTTGCTGATTTCAGTTGGTCGCTGTAAATGGAGGATAAATCTGTCATGGCGAACATGAATCCGGGCTTGTCAGAAAACTCATCGATTTTGGCGTATCCTTTTACATTCTGAAGCTGATCGTTGATCGTGAGTGTGTTGTGTGCTCTGTTGTTTAATCTGAAAATAGTCCAGCGTTGTGCATTTTGCTCGCGGCCCCACAATGCAATGCCTTTCGATTCGAGTGATTCATAGTCCTGCGCACCAAAATCCGAAGCCCAGCGAATGCCATTGGCTTCCATCACAAAAGAGCCAATATCCATGTGGGCATGGTTGACTGACGGAGAGCCGGTTTTAAAGCCGAGGTAAATAGCGTTGGGATCGGTCCACGAGGTACGCATCAAAGCAACAGGGTTTGCCCCCTGCCCTTTCCAGGCTTTTGCTTTTGGTTCCGAAATTTTTTCAAGAACTGTTCCTTTTCCCCAGATCATCACTGCAGGCAATAAGCGGTCGCGTGTAAAACCAGAATAGTCGTCGCGTTGCAGGTAGTTTTTTTCGACCCATAACTGCGAAGGATCGTTATTGCGTTTTGCAAACCAGAACATCGCAGGACTTAAACTTCCGCCCAGGCCGCTGTCGCCCCAGTTGTAGCATTGTCCGGTTACTCCGGTCATATTTTGTAAAAAGCCTGAGGTAAGCAAGAATCCCGGAGTTTTCGATAAGCCGAAATCGGTACCAAATATTTTTTCGATGGCGCTGAGGAACATCACATTAAACGATGTACCATAACCCCAGTAACCGTAACCTTCGGGATAAGCGCCATCAGGTTTGTATTCGTCCATAGGCAAATGGATGGAATTTAATGCGCGGTCGATAACTGTTTTGGCCAGTTCGGGTTCATTTTCGGCAATGGCCAGAGCGCCATAAGTCATTCCAGCGTTGCATACCTGGTTCCAGTTATTTACAACTTTTAGCCAACTGTTGTATTTTTCGTCGAACGATTGCTTAAGCCCTTTATTAATAATTGCTTCTCGAATAGTTTGTTTCGATTTGTCGGTCAATGCCGGGTAGAGCCAGTCGTAGCCAATGGAAACGGCCATTGTCATTTCGGCCACATCCAGAAAATGCGATGGATTCCAGTCGGTAAAATTTGAAATGGCCAGCAATTCTTTCTCGCACCGGTCGAAATATTTCTGCTCACCTGTCATTCGCCACGCATACGAAAGCTGGAAAATACGACGCAGTGCTTCTCTCGATTTGTCGAGCAGGCGGCGGCCAATCTGGATACGCTCAACCGGCGGAAGATCGATGATGCGGTCGCTTTCTTTCAGGATAGCTTCGTGCATTTTTTCCCAAACCTGGCTTTCGGCAATCGATTGCTCAATTTGTTGTTTTTCGTCGCCAAAAAGTAAGATGCGCGGATGAGCTTGGTTTGTTACAGTTTTTATCGAAATAGATTGCTGTGCTTTAGCGCCCAGACATGCGAAAGTTAAAAATATCAGTAAAATCCTGAGGTTTTTCATTGTTGTATGGTTTAGGTAATTTTGCTCAAATTTAATTTATTCTGGTTGTTTATCAGTCCATAACTTAAAATCGTCCCAATAAATCTGCAAGGTTTTTCCCTGTGATTTCATGTACTGAATTAAAGCTTTCGAAGTATAAAGTTTCAATGGATTAAAATCGGTAACTCCATCGGGTGCCGGGTCTTTGGTGTTGTGCGTAATTGCCTGTTGATCGAAAATAATTGCTTTTTGTCCACCATCGGGCTGAATAGTCATGTAAAACCGGCCGTTTTCGGCATTGCCTTCCTTGTAATAGTATTCAAGCGTAAACCATTGCCCAATTGGTACCTTAGTTTTTGGGTTGGTAACCGACCAGATGGTTGTATATTTCTGGCTTCCATCGGCAAACAACTCGCAGTCCTGGGCGTCGAGAATGAAATAAAGATCACTCTCCGATACCGAAGGTTTTCCAATTCCTAAAGTAATGCGGAAGCCATAAGGAACGGTTGGGCTCCAGGTAACATTGTTCCAGAATTCGGCTATGGTGAGCCAGGTAATTTTGTCGGTGAAAGTACGAACAACATTAAAATCGGCTGGCAAAAAAACACGTTCCGACTGGTAAAATTCCTTCATGCCCTTGTTACCATACAAGTTGGCCTGAATTCGTCCCTTCAAATCTCCCACGTTGGGTTGATCAAGCCAGAATTGCAACACATGATTTTGAGGATTTCCAGGTTCAGGAATAATTTTGGCATAGCGCATAGTTGAGTCTCCACCCTGGTATTGAAGAACGAAACTTCCAATCATTGGGTTGGCATCCAAATCGTTGACCCAGTTATTGTGGTCAGGAAAAGAATAATCTATACCAGAAACATCGGCATCGTCGCCTCGCGAAATTACTTTCGAATTCGGTTCAAATCCGGATTGAAATATCAAGGTGCCATTGGTTTTTTCTTCCATTTTTTCCTGAGCACATCCGCTCAACGCCAGAAGTAATAAAATTGCCAGGGAAGCAGTTTTCATTTTAGTTCATGATAATAAATTTTTCACTACTGATTTTTTCGTTCGATTTTAAGTCGGTGCCATTTCCGGCGTATCTATTATTCAAAATACTAACTTGTGACGCTGAATACGATTCGACTCCAAATCCGCCATTGTACTGTATCTGATTGTTTACAAGAGAAACGTTAACAGCTCCTTTATGTAAAAATTCAATCATTATTCCACTACGGTCGTTGGCTTCAATCAGGTTTCCCGATGCTGTTATGATGTTGCATTCGGTAATCTGAATTCCGAAAAAGCCATTGCGGGCAATTTCGTTGGCAATAATTTGCGTATTGGTGCAATTGGTTAAAGCAATACCGCTTCCAAAAGGCGAAGTGTCGAGACGGCAGTTTTTTACTAAAATATCCGAACAATGTGTAAGCAGCAAATTGTGCTGAAGTTTTGGTCCGGGAACCACGCTCGATCCATTTTCATTCAAATCGCAACTGTTGATTTCAACATTTTTTGCCCCGCTTATAAAAATGCCGTTGTAAGTGCAATTTCTTACTGTCACATTTTTAATGGTAATGTTTTGCAATTGATTTTCGCGTTGTCCAAGGAAAATAATTCCTCCCCGGTTGCTTCCGCCGCGATACGAACGTTTGCCGTTTGGGTCAGTGCCCATGTCGGGATCAGGAGAGCCTTCTACAACCAGGTTGCACAGAGTTATGTTGTTCATGTTGTCGCTGGCATTTGCAATGGCGTCGCGCATTCCCGAAGCAGGATCGAGCAACAAAATGGTTTCAAGTCCTTCACCTGAAAGGGTAACTCCCGAAGGTATTTTTAATGTTGCCGGTAGTTTGTGCAAACCCGCTTTAGCCAAAACCCAGCCATTATTTTGCGCTGCTTTGTCTAAGGCTTCCTGAACGGATTGACCGGGATTTACCGTAATAATATTTTCTGAAGGCTGTGTGATTGCCTTATCGAGTGCTCCTGTTGGATAAGCTACAGACGAAACAGCTGGTTTACCCAAATTTGCGACGGGTTTATTATCCGGAGCCCTGAAAGCAGTTAATACACTTCGCGTAGCCTTGGGCCTAATAGAATCGGCAGCCATTTTCGTATAAGGCATTTGGAGCCCTTTTGATGTGTAGTGACGATACACGTATTCGTAGTCGTCGCGAAGATTTTTAGCGCGCTCCGAAATTTTTCCATAGCAATGCGGTGTTTTTCCCATCAGGAATTGGGCTGTGTATTCGTAACCCAAAGCCAGGCGATTATTCCCGATTGAGAACAAATCTACACCTTGCGTATAGGCAACTTTGGCTGCACCAGCAAATTCGCCCAGACCAAGCTGAACATGTCCCTGGTCGCGCATCGATTCCTGGCACTGGCCACTCGGATATATATATTTTAACAGGCTTCCGTTTACCGGCGAATGCAAAAAATGGTCGATAGCATTGTTAAACATTTCGCGGTTATCGGTAAAAATAGCAATGGCCAGAATGGAATGGATGATAGCTCCGTCCCAGTTGCCGTTGGCCTGTGTGTAATAAAACCGCATGAGTGGGTAATAAACGGTCATCAGCATTTGAGTGAACATGTCGATATCTTTTGGTTGCCAGCCTGAGTTATTGTATTTAAGGATTTCAGCGGCATTGCAAAGTAAATAGCCAGTCCAGCCGGCCAGTAATTTAGCATCGTTGTAATCAAAGTCCCACAAAACGGGCGACCATGTGTTCAGTATCTGGGTAGCTTTATCTGCATATTTCTGGTCGTTTGTAATGTACCAAAGCAAGGCGCAATTGTAGGCCATGTTGGCACTTTTCGACAAGTCGTCGCCGCCAATGTTTGGTTTCCCGTAAGGTCCACGCACTACATGGGCGAATGGTTTAATTTCTTTATCAAGGTTAACTGAAGCTTTTAAACTGTCGAAGGCCGTTTTCCAGGGCTGCGTTCCGGCCAAAACCTGTTTTTTCATATAGGCCATGTCAGCCGAAGTTTGGTCTATTCCAGGATGGATGAATTTCTGTCCTGAAGCATTGAATGCAATAAGATTAAGTAAAAGAAACAAAGCACATAAGCTTAAACTTTTATTCAGGTAATTGGACAAGGTTTTCATTGTAAATTAGTTGGTTAAAGCCAGAAGAGCTTGTGTTGGAAATGATGGTTCTCGGTTAAAAACCTGAAAGCTGCCCAACAGTAGGGCCTTGCTTTCAGGAAAATGGTTTAGAAATAGTTGTGTGTTTATTGTTGAAAGGATTAACTGTGAATAACAACTATTTGAGGTTTAGTCTAGTTAAAAAATAAGGTTAGGAACATTGGTGAGTTCCGTGAATATTGGTAGAATGATGCCCAAAATCATTCATGAAATGTTTTGAGCATCATTTACGTTCCATAGTAAAGAAGGCTATTTCATGTGTATATTTTTTGTTTTTTTAATTGCCACATGGAATTCGCATGATTAGAAAATATTCATTTCGAATGGTGTTTTCTGGAATCATACTTATTTCATTTTATAGCGTTTAACACTGATAGTCATCTCTTTCTTCGTGTTATCTACTTTGTTTACAAAGATATAAGCGCGGTACACTCCGTCGGCAGTTTGAACCCATGCACCCGATTCTGCTTTCATATTTATACCATAGTTTGGCGCTCCGGTAAAATCTTCCTGAGTAAAATCAAGGTCGTCAACATAAATTCCGTATTGAAGACGTGCAAGCTGCTGATCTCTAAGCCCGTAAACTTTCCATAACGGAGTACTGTTGTTTACGCCTGCCGGTAAAGTAACTCCAGGTAAATATTCAGAGTTGGCCGGTGAAACCAATGCGTGAAGAAAGGTTACTGTTGTATACGACCGGTATAAGTATACCAAATCAACTTTTGAAGGATTGGCAGCAGCAGTAGCCGAATTCATTACAGCCATATCGGCAACTGAGAAATACATGTTATTATTGTCGCTCAATACCATATCTAGTTTCATATCCATTTTGGCAACAGTGTAAGGGCCCATATCATACGATACAGTTGTCCCGTTACTGTCCTTAGCCGAGAATTTGAAAGAAACTGACTTCCCGCGAGCCTCTTCAGGAATGATATAGTAATATCGTAAAGTTGAAGCACAGGTATCTTTCGAAAAAGTAACTTCGGTTTTTGTTCCATTTGTTGATGAAGGATTTCCAACAGTAATGCCAACATCAACCCCACTGCTGTTGGTATAAAACGAACGGTTTTCGAGATAAGTTCCTGAACCTCCGGCAATAGAAGCTTCAACCTGGGCCGAAACCAGTTTACCTTTGTCCCTTGGAAGTGCCATTGCATACGCAAATTCAATGTTCAGACCAACAACATTTGGTCCCAGCGATCTTTTGATACAGTCATTTTGCAAGTCGGTACCTGCAGCAGGTATAGAATATTCTTCATCCTGGCACGATGCAAACATCAGTACCACCGACATCAGAAATATAAAATTGAAATATTTAAGTTTCATGTTTTGAATCGTTTAAGGTTTAGGCTGAACAGTTAAATAAACAGTGTATGTCTTTTCAACTTTCCGGTTCCCCGAAATAACTGTCCATTTTTTTGGATTAGCTAAGTCAGAAAAATCAACCCGTCCGGTAATTTTCGGATCGAGTTTGGCGTCGGTTACTAATGAAAACTGAGGCCAAAGGTTTTTCAGGTCGGTGCCATAAAATACTTCAACATTAATTGTTTGCGCTGTTGTATCGATTACGGCTGCTTTTGTTCTAACAGTTTGAAAATCGGATCCAAGAAGCTCAAAATTACTTACGTAACATTCGCCACGGGTTGTAATTAGCAAGCCATCTTCATCAACCGGAAAATCGGTACATCCTACCCATGCCCATAAAGCAAGTAACACAGCAGATATAGTAAGCAGATATTTTTTCATTTTATTCTATTTTTAAGTTTCACAATTCTGGCTTTTATTACATCCATGGTTTATTCTGTGTAAGGTTTGGATTCTTATCGCGTTCGCCCGGAGGAATTCTGAAAATGTAACATTGCTGGTAACCAAGTTCAGAAGTATTTTGGAAATAACGGGTTTGCTGTGCACCGTTTGTATCAATCGCCCATTTTCCGTCGCCATAAGGTGGTCCCCAAACACGTTCAAGGGCTCTCCAGCGACGAAGGTCGAACGAACGTTGTCCCTCACCAAGCAGCTCAACAATACGTTCCTGTTCAATTGCGCTAAAGAACGCGTCTTTTGTTGCTGTTTTACTTGCAGCAAGTGCAGGCAAATTGCCACGGTGACGAATGCGGTTGACCAAATCTATAGCATCAGCCTGCGGTCCATTCACTTCGTTTGTAGCTTCGGCATACATCAGGAATACGTCGGCCAAACGCATTACAGGCCAGTTGTAATCGCCATCGCTACGGCCTTGTCCGGCGTAATTGCGCAGAAATTTGCGGAATACGTAGCCAGAATTACAACCGTCAGTGTTATAAGTAATATACTTTGTGCCATCTATAGTAACTGTGGCATTCCATGTTTTATAAATGAACGGGCACCATCCTGTTGATTTCAATGAAGTCATACCAACGCTCATTTCATAATCCCACATAATTGATGATTTCATACGATAGTCGCGATTGGCATAACTTGCAGGGTTAACTGCTGAATTGAGTTTTGTACGTGCACCAGCTGTACTTGGGTTGGTTGGAATTAGCTTATCAGCAAAATCACCTGTTATCGTCGATTGATAACGATCGGCAATTTCGTAACGTGGACTCACCCAACATTGTGAACCTTCGTGCGAACGTCCGGCAATATCGCGCATTAATTCTTCACCTTGCCCTGTTCCGGTCCCTCCGTGGGTAAATACCATAATCATTTCACCTTCTGTATTTGGGTTTCCGGTTGAAGGAATGAATAAATAATAATAGTTTGGAAGAACATCCGCATTACCCATTGTTCCCCAGTCGCCTGGTTCGCCATTGCGGAAGAGATTTAAACCATAATCGTTAATTACGCTTTTAAAATCGGCTGCGGCAGCTTTATATGCTTTATCGGCCTCTGATGCATTTGGCGTAAATGTATCCAATTCGGGCCATCCGAATTTATTCCAGCAAGCCCAGAACAATTGCAATTTTCCACGGAATGCAAGTGCTGCCGGTTTTCCGGCACGGCCCATTGCCGATCCCTTTACCGGAAGTTTGTCGAAAGCGTAGGTAAAATCGGCCATGATAGAGTCTTTTACCTGCGCAATCGGTGTTCTGGCCAATGTAGAAACTTCGTCGTTTGAATAAATAATATTACCAATGTATGGAACATCGCCCCACATAGAGATCAATCTAAAATACACCATACCGCGAAGTAAACGAGCTTCACCAATAACAGCTTCCAATCCAGGTTTTGATGCAGCGCTGGCGGCAGGAAGCATTTTTCTCACATTTTCAATCACATAGTTGGTGCGGTTTACACCACCATATAAATAGCGGTACATTTTATCAAACGAAGAAGCATATCCTGAAGGGTTATAGTTACCGCCATTGTAGGCGTCGCCCAAACGTAAGTTACCGCTGGTCGTACTGGTTCCACGGGTTCTTACATATTCTCCCTGACCGTCTAAGTAGTAGTCACGGTCGAAAAGCGGGCGTACAGCCGAATAAGCTCCCATCAAAGCAGTAGTGGCATCGCTCTCAGTGAGCCAGAATTGCGACGCTGCCAGGTCGGTGGTAGGTGTTTGGTCGAGCAAATCTTTGGTACACGACTCATTTATAAGTGCCAGTCCTGTAGCAAGCGAAAAGGCCAATATTTTTAATGTATTATTTTTCATAGGATCATTATTAAATACCAATGTTTATACCGAAAGAGTATGTTTTAACCAGTGGATAGGCATCGCTGGCATTTGAGTTTTTTTCTGGATCAAGTCCGCGATATTTGGTGAATGTGGCAAGGTTTTCGCCCGAGAAATACAGGCGAATGTCATCAACACCAACCTTTTGCAGCCAAGCCTTATTCTTTAGTGTATAGCCTAACTGAATGTTTTTCAGTCGAATATAACTCATGTCGTCGAGCCAGAAAGTAGTTTCTTCGCGGTTTGCATTACCATTTAGGCGAGGCCATGCACCATCGCGGTTTTCAACCGACCAGGGATTGTTCCAATGATCCCAAGTGGCAGCATAACGTGATGCATTAAAGTTTACGTTGTTATAAATATTTAACCAAAAATCTTTGCGTCCGGTAGCACCTTGAAATAAAACTGCAACATCAAATCCTTTCCATGCAGCATTTAAATTCAATGCCAAATTCGTAGTAGGCCTGTTCCGTTGAACTCCGGTCAATGCTTTTCTATCATTTCCATCAATTTTACCGTCGCCATTAAGGTCTTTGCGAAGAATATCACCAGGAGAAGCACCTTGCGGAGTTGCGTTGTAAACATCTTCCCAGGTTTGCGCTATACCAGAATCTTCATAGGTATACAAATACCCATACGGCATGTTAAGGAAAATATTACTGTTTGTACCAGATAACGTTGCTCCCCTTGACAAGAATTCATTCCATTTTTCTAGTCTGGTAGTATTGTAAGAAGCATTTAAGTTAACTGAATACTCAAATGATTTAATCTTATCTTTCCAGTTAAGATTTAATTCAACTCCACGGTTTCTTAAATCGCCAATGTTTTTGCGCGGAGCATTATATGCACCAGTTAAAAGAATTGACATTTCTGACGGACGATTCATTCCGGTTGTTAAACGGTCGTAATAATCAAGTTCTGTGGAAAGTCTGTTGTTCAGGAATCCCAAATCCAAACCGATATTCATTACATAACTGGTTTCCCATGAAAGGTCTTTGTTAACCATTTTGCTGTTAACCAAACCTTTGGTAATAACACCACCAATCATATAGTGTCCTTCAGCAAGAGTTTCCTGTTGTTCGTAACGACTTACACCGCTGTTATTACCCAAGCCTCCATAAGATAACCGGAACTTACCGTTTGTCAGCCAACTGTCGGTATATTGTTTCACAAAGCTTTCTTCAGTAAATCTCCAGCCCAAAGATGCTGAAGGGAAGAAACCGTAACGATGTCCGGGTAAGAATTTTGAAGAACCATCGTAACGGAAGTTGGCTTCGAAAATGTATTTATCGAAAGCTGTATAATTTAAACGACCAATATACGAGCGAAGTCCCTCTGTACTTGAATTACCTCCGGCAGTCATCGTTCCCTGTAATGCAGCGTCCAACTCGTGGAGCGAAGAATGCAAGCGATCCAAACGAGTACCCGATTGATAACGGTCGTACCAGAATTCTTCGCTGTACGCAAACATGGCAGCAACATCATGGCCTTTACCAAAAGTTCTCTGGTAATTTAATCGTCCGTTTAAAAGAGTTTTGTAGCCTGTGTTGGTGTAATTTCCAATTCCAGCGTTAGCTCCAACATAAACCCTTGAGCCAAAAGAACCAGTCTGGAAGTTGTACGCCGTATTTGGTATGGCGGCGTTGTATCTGAATTGGTTGTAATAGTTTACAGCGTAGTCAATACGGCCAGTCAATCCCTTAAGTGGTGTCCAGTCCCAATATCCGCTTACATTGGCTTCCTGACGATTCTGGTAGTTTAAGCTATTAACGTACAAAGTATAAGGATTGTATGCCTGAACGTCTTCGCCATAAGCCATAACGCCACCAAAATAGCCTGTTGTCGGATCGTAAGGAAGAATACCAGCGATGGCATACTGCATATCGAAACCTGCAGTATTTGTGGCATCGGCGTCGGTAAAACCATCAGCAAGAGCATAAGTATATTTTGACCAGTTACCGCTGAATTTTGCACCAACATTCATGTTCTTACGAATTTTATAATCGTAGTTGAAACGGGCGTTGTAGCGTTTGTAGTCGTTGTTTATCTGCAACCCTTTTTCATCTAAAAGACCAACGGAAATGAAAAAGTTCGAATTTTCGTTACTACCCGAGGCTGTAATGTTGTGATTTTGTACAGAACCTGTCCGCATAATAATATTCCACCAGTCGGTGTTCGGATATTTTACAGGGTCAATCATGCCTAAAGCCATCCACTGATCGATAGTTCCGTCTTTAAAAATATAATTGGAACGAAGGGTATTTACAGCAGCCAGGCGTTGTTCCAGCGTAAGGGCTCTTGGATAATCGGCCATAAACTCATACGATTTAGTTGGGTTTTCAACGCCATAAGAGCTTGTAATGTTAATACGCGTTTTTTGTCCTTTACCAGACTTAGTTGTTATGAGGATAACACCGTTGGCAGCGCGTGATCCGTAAACAGCTGAAGAAGTGGCATCTTTTAATACCGAAATACTTTCGATATCATTCATATTCAAACGGTTGATGTCAATGTCTGGCATACCGTCAACAACAACCAACGGGTTGGCATTATTTACAGTACCCATACCGCGAATGAGCAGCGAAACGTCGTTTTTACCTGCCATACCCGAGTTCTGGCTGATAGCCAAGCCGGGAACTAACCCTTGCAAACCTGAGGATACATTACTAACTGGACGGCTAACAATCTTTTCGTCCATTTTAACTGCTGAAACAGCGCCGGTCAGGTTAACTTTCTTTTGAGTACCATAACCCACAACTACAACTTCTTCAACGCCAACGGTTTCTTCTTCCATGACAATTTTAAAGCTGCTGTTGCCTGCTATTTGCACTTCCTGAGATTTTAAACCCACGAACGAAAAAACCAGGGCTTTGGCATCGGCTGGTATGTTCAACCGAAAATTGCCATCAATGTCAGTAATTGTACCGATAGTTGTTCCTTTAACAATTACCGATACACCTGGAATGGGATCGCCGTTTTTGTCTTTAACCGCACCGGTAATTCCCTTTTGTTCCATCGGGACCGGCATTGCCTTTTCTATTGCCTTTTTTATTACGACTACCCGGTCTTCAATTTCGTAGGTAAAACCGTTGGGTACCAGAATTTTATTCAGGATATCCTCAAGTTTTGCGTTGTTAACTTTAATAGAAACAGGTGGAACTTCGTTTAAAAGGTCAGCACGGTAGAGAAAATAGAACTGGCTCTGTTGTTCAATGTTTTTCAGGACCTCTTCTAAGTTTGAATTTTCAATCTTTAGATTGAGGTTAGTTTGCTGAGAGTAAACACTTGCCGAGACTTGTACAAATCCAAGCAAAATTAAAAAAGCAGTTATCCTTATCATAAGGAATAATTTTTTCCATCCGAGCCAACGGATAGAGTTACAATGATTTTTTTTCATAGATTTGTAATGCAGATTAATACATTTAGTTATTTTACTAAGTGTCCGGCGGGAAGTGCTGCCAACATTTCCCGCTTTTCATTTTTCATTCTATCGTAATTAGGTTATTTGTAATTGAAAATTTTACTTCGTTTGTTTTTTCTATTTTTTTCAAAATTTCGTTGAAATTGGAGTAACGTTCAAGATTTCCGGTAAATCTTAGCTTTTTATTTGCTTCATTATTAAATATAACCTGAACGTCATACCATTTAGAGAGCGTTTTCATGATGTCTTCCAAATTTTCGTTTTGGAACACAAATCTGCCGTTTTTCCATGCAATAAATTGGTTAACATCCACACTCCGTTTTTCAAAATGATTTTCTCCTTTAGTAAGGCAACTTTGCTCGCTGGGTTTGAGAATCATTTTTTCAGCTGGATTTTCTATCGACGAAACTTCTACTTTACCTTCAACAAGGGTTGTATAAATTTCCGCATTTTCGGTATATGACGAAATATTAAACTGAGTTCCAAGTACTTTTATTTGTTGTGTTCCCGATGTTACGATGAAAGGTACTTTTTCGTTTTTGGAAACTTCGAAATAGGCTTCACCGGTTAGTTCGACGTTACGAATATTTGCTGCAAACTGAACAGGAAAACGTAAGGTTGTTTCAGAATTAAGCCAAACTTTCGTACTGTCGGAAAGAACCAGAAAATATTCTCCTCCTCTTGGAATTTTCAGCGTATTGTATTTTAATTCAGTTGATTGCTCCCCTATTCCTTTGTATTCCAATTTGGTTCCGGTGTTCTTTATTTCGATTCCGTTTGCGGCTTTAATGGTTTTTTCACCTGAAGTTAAGTCATGTTCGGTACCATCCGAAAGAATTAAAATAGCTTTTTCTGTTCCGGGTACAATCGATTGTACAATTTGACCAGCTACCTGAAGTTGAGGTTGATTTGAATTGTAAAAGTGGAAGAACACAAAAAATAAAATACTTGCAGCAACTGAAGTCACTGATATGACAATTGATTGTCGATAAGGATTACGAATTCCAATAGTACGATAAATATTCTTCAGGGCTTTCTTTAGTTCGGTTGCCGAATTGGTGAACTGAGTGCCGTTGGTATAATAACGTTGTACATCGTAAAAATATTTACGGTGAGAAATATCTTCTGAAAGCCATTCATTCAGGAGAATTTCTTCTTCGTCAGTCAAATGGCTATGAATTTTTCGCCATAAAAGTTCAAAATCGATGTTGTGTTTAAGTTCAGTCATCAGATTCAGTTAAGTCGGTAACATGACACCGACAGAATAAAAAAGGGTGACAAGTTTTTTCAAAAAAAAATCGGAATTAATAAAAATATCTCAATTACAATTTGTAATGTATTGAATTTTAATATATTGGTAATTTTACTCTAAAAAAAGAATTTTAAAGATGTACTTTCAAGTAGCATTTTTCTCATTTTTTCTTTAGCACGTTGAAGTTGCGTTTTTACAGTATTTTCAGAGATGTTATTGATTTCGGCAATTTCAGAAAGTTTTCGTCCATACATATATTTCTGTTTAAAAAGCTCTCCCATTTGAGTTGGAAGCTTCGCTATTGCCTCCTGTATTTTATTTAAAATCTCAAGATCGACCCATCCTGGCGAATCATCCTCATTCAATAATGCTTCAACATATAGAATTTTGTGTTTGTCGTGAACATGAATGTCCCTAAGGTAATTTAAACACCTGTTTTTTACCGATTGGTAAAAGTACGATTTAAGCGAATGAGTAATTTCGATATATTGGGTGTTTTCCCAAAAGAAAATAAAAAGGTTTTGGACAATATCTTCACAAGCCTGCCGGTCGAAAACAAAACCTTCGGCATACCTGATCAGATGGGGATAGTATTCATAGAACATAGCCTCAAATACTTTTCGGTTTCTGCTTCTGATCTCACCCAACAATATTTTATCTTCAACCTTCATCTTTTTTCTTTTCAGCCGCAAACTTAGAAATAATTGCAACTCAATATTAATAAACTATTTGCTCAAAAAGACATGATATTTTACACCTCTTTTACTAACAATTGATTAGTAATTAGTTGATTGTTCGTTGCGTTCTGAATTTAGTTTCTTATTTCCGAAGCAGGGCTGTTGCACACCAAAGTACCGGCGCTTGCCCGTGAAGGTCGCCAACAATACGTTTACGTTGCATATAATGGTTACGATCATTTTTTATATTGGTACCCTCGCAAACCTCTGTGAGTTCGTCGTTTGTATTGATATAAGAAATTAGGCCGAGCCAACCTTTTCTTGCGGCAGCACCATATATTTTTGAATCGAGCCAGCCATTTTTGACTCCGGTTATTAAAGCGTAAGTAAACATGGCAGTACCTGAGGTTTCTTTCCATGCTTCCTTATCATCGATAATCTGACGCCATAAACCATCATTTTCCTGGTACTTTAACAAAGCGGCCATCATTTTGTGGTAACCTTCCATGATCCTGTTTCTGTATGTATTGTCTTTAGGCAGAATACGTAAAATTTCGGCCATTCCAACAGCCATCCATCCATTACCCCGTCCCCAACTGTAGTGTGCATCAGGCGAATGGTAGAATAACCCATTTTCAAGTTGAATTTTATCCAGGTACAAAACCATTTCTTTTGCTGCCCGGTCGATGTATTTATTGTCGCCAGTTGCACGGTAAGCTTGTGCCTGAACTGCTGTTATCATGAACATATCATCAATCCAAATACGTGTTTGCCAGGAATATCCCTGATTGGCCCACCGCTCTTGTTCTGGATTTGCATCTACAGGTAAAGTCCATTGGGTATTGGCATATTTCATTCCAAGATCAAGATATTTCTGTTGCCTGGTTTGCAAATAGAGTTCCAATGGAACTGATCCGAAAACATTATTGTCGACATGATTAGGTTTGGGCTGCAAATTAATCTCATTATCAAAAAGAGGACTAAAACGGTTTTCGAATTTACTGAATAACTGTTTATTATCGGTTACTTCAGCAAACCACATTCCACCAAGCCATGTACAAACATCTGGATAAGTAATTTGAGTTGGTGGAGTTTCAGGGTGTGTGTTCCCATAACGCGAATGAGGAGTTGCTAAAAACTTGTTGGCTATTCGAGTTCCTATCTCAAACGGAGATTTGCCTTTTGGCCAATTTTTTAAATCATAGTCTTTGCTTTTTGCATTGATGGTAAAAGCCAGCAGTAAACTCAAAACGAATAGTAGCGATTTTTTCATAGCTTGTAGGTTTAGTTGCACAAATATATACATTTAATGTGTTACGCTTTGGCTATGTAATGTGCGAACAATTATAAAATATGTATAAGGGCCAGTGCAATGTCGTTTACCGGGACAACACCTTTACTCGTCCAATGAATTTCGCCTCTGCGAAATAAGATGATGGCTGGCAAATTGTTGATTTTATAATGATTAGCTATGTCTGGAAAATGATCGACATTCACTTTAATGATCCGAATGTTGCTACGAAATTGTTCTTTTACTTCTTTTAAAACAGGCGGAATTTGCCTGCAGGGAATGCACCAGTCAGCATAAAAATCGACTAAAACTGGTTTTGACGAATTGATTATCTGGTTAAACCGTTTTGTCATTTTTTTCTGCTTTTAAAGTATGCAACAATTCCCTGGATTAAATCACCAACCAGGTATCCGGCCACCATTCCCCATAGGGTTGAAAAATACCATACCGATTTAATTGGACAGGTTCCTGATGAACAGCCAACAAATTTCCAATAAAGAAATCCAACTATTCCTCCTGTAACTATGGATATAACAGTTATAACCAACGCTCTCTTATCTTTCATTTGTCAATCAGATGGTTTTAGATTACAGAAACACAAAAGAGTTTGATTGGTTCGTGATCCCTGATCAAAATAAAATATATACCATAGATAATTTTGATCTACAGTTAGTAAAAGCTCGATTTCTCCAGATAATGAGCCCAAATATTGATTCTTAAAAGATTATTTTATAAAATCCTGGCGTATAGGATTAAAACTGTCGATTAACCTGGCTTTTTCGGTAAGGACTTTTACCGTATGTTTTTTTCCGGAAGGAACAGCAAACATATCGCCAGGACGAAGATGCTGCTCCTGCTCGCCTTCACAATAAAAAATTACTTCGCCCAAAGCAATATAGCTGGTTTGCTCATGTGGATGTGAGTGATAAGGTTCAGCTTCGGCCCAAGGTCCATCGGTGAAATCGACTACAACAGTCATTAAATTTGGAGTATAAATAATTCGGCGTTCAAGACCTGGGCGAACAAATTCGGGAGTTATTTCTGAGTATTTTGCTACTGACATATTTTATTGATTTATGAGCTGAGTATTTACAATTTTACTTAGTTGTTATTCAGTTTTTTATTTCAATGCTTTCTTTATTTGTTTGGTAGTTATTTCATCGCGATAAATAATCAGGCTGTATTTTAGAATTAAAGGTTTATCAAAAGGGATGGGAAATGCTGTTTTTCCCGGAAATACAGCATTTTGCATACTGGCAGATTTTCTGAGAATCCAGCTTTTATTGGGTTCAGGATTTGACTCATTGGCAATTATTACAACTCCACCTGGCTTATTTCCTTTTAAAAAGCCGCCGCTAATATTCATGAAACTTCCACAGTTAACAGCAGTGTTTTGTGGTTCAACAGAGCCACTTTGGCCTGAAAATTTTACATCTGACGGAAGTTTCAGCCTTGCTGAAAAACCACCATACCCTTTTTCATCAGCCGATCCCCCAATTGATAAACGATCAGTCAGTGCTTTTATCTGAATTTCAAAATCAATCCGCCGGTAATTTCCTGTTTTGGGAAACATGGTAATTTGTGTGTTTTCCTTAATAAATGCTTCCAACCCGTTTTTCCATTGAGGCGATTTCCATTCTACTGTTGTATTCAGAACACCTGCTCCTTTTTGTAATCGGTATTCGAAATTGGTTACCTTTTGTTGGAAATCTTTCAACTCCCAACCATCAGCAACCTGTTTCCCATCAATAAGTATCTGATGCCATGCCCAAAAAATACCCCTGTGATGCAAGTGGTCTTCCGGAAAATCTTCGGTTAACCGACTGCCATCAACTCCATAAAATGGGTGCAAGTAATTACATCTGCTGTATTGCCCATTCTTATCCTTCGGACTCTTTTGATAGAAAAAAATACTGTCGTTTCCTTCCATAAACAGAAATCCTCCGGGTTTTACCACCATATTAATTTGTGATATTCCTGAAAAAGAGAATAACATAAATAAGATAGCAGGCATTAGTTTAAGCATTTTTCTAATTTAAGTTTAGATTGGCTAAAATACTAAAAAAGAAAACTCCCCAAATTTTTTGGGGAGTTTGTAAAAAAGCACTTTATCTAATTAACAACCATATACTATAGTTTTGGTTCCCAACCTTTTTGATATTCGCGCGACCAAAGTTTGATTCCTTCTTTATCGAGAATATGCCCGTTTTGAGAATCAATTTTGTAAGATTTTCCAATACGGTATGAAATATTAGCGTAATGAACCATCATTTGACTGATGGCGCCTTCTTCAATCGGTGAATTGAGTTTGCTTTCTTTTCCCCTGATAACATTGAAGAAATTAACAATATGGGTATCGGTCATATCGCCACCACCACCTAGTGCTGTTCCGGCTTCGCTGCCCGATGATTTACTGTCTTTCACCTTTTTACCCATTCGGTCGTACAACGTATAGCCATCTCTGTTAACGAAGACTGTTCCTTCGCTGCCGTAAATAACAGTTCCACGGTCGCTTCCATACGTATTGTAACCTTCGCGGCTTTTTCCGTCCCATTTAATAATTTTATTGCCGGGGAAGCGGAAAGTTGCATCCATTGTGTCGTACATCACCCAGCCATCGTTTTTGAAGTGACGTTTTGCTGCTTCAACATCAACATATTCGGGATAGTTGACTTGTAATGCCCAGCGGGCAACATCAAGTTCGTGAGTAGCATTGTTCCCGGTCTCGGCAGTTCCCCATACCCAGCCATACCAATGCCAGTTGTAATCCCAAATATTGTCCATGTATTCCTGGTGAGGCGCCGGACCCTGCCAAAGGTCCCAATCCAAACCTTCAGGAGCTGGTGCTTTTTTTGCGACAGGCACTTCTCCCCTGTTGTTCGAATAAAATGCAACAGCTTTATAAACATCGCCAATAATTCCTTTGTGAATTTCAGCTATAATTTCCTGCGATTCTTTTGCCGAACGCTGCTGGTTTCCCATTTGCACAACTTTGCCATATTTTTTCTGGAAGGCGACAAGCAGCTCTCCTTCGTGCGGATTATGACTACATGGTTTTTCGATATAAACATGTTTACCGGCCTGCATAGCCATCCATGTTCCGGGAGCGTGCCAATGATCGGGTGTTGCATTGAAAATAGCATCAACTTTCTGGTCGTTCCAAACTTCGTGAATATCGTTTACCAATTTGGCTTCTCCAGATACTTTTCCGTTCAATTGTTTGGCAACTTTTTCGCGTTGTTTCTTCATTACATCGCAAATGTAAGCGACATCCACGTTGTTATCTTTGTTTTGAAGAGCGGAATAATAGGCTCCTACTCTTCGTCCACATCCCATTAGTGCTACTGATAATCTGTCGTTGGCTCCAATAATTCTGGAATAACTTTTGGCCGAGAAACCTGAAACAGCTCCGCCAATTGTAATTCCGGCTGCGCCAACGGCAACATTGCGAATAAACTCGCGACGATTTGTTGTCATATTAAGTGGTTTATGTGTTTTGTAGTTTAGTTATTCAATTTTCCTGATTTTTATGCTTCTGAATTTTACCTGATCCTGGTGGTATTGAAGGAGAATAGGTGTTTCTTTCACCATTCCAAAGTCTTTATAATCGGCATATTTGCTGCGAGCAACCAAAGCTTTGTAAATATTCGATCCTCGCACGTAGTCAACAACCTTCATTCCATTTAGCCAATGCTCAATGTGGTTATCCGGGTTAGCAACAATACGGCATAAATTCCATTCGTTGGCCCCTTTCGTAAAACGATCCTGTTTGTCTGATGGGATTAAATCATAAAGTGAAGACAGAGTACGGTTTCCAACAACGCCAGCCTTTGCGTCGGGGTGTCTTTTGTCATCCAATACCTGGTATTCCAGCCCAATGCCTGGTCCACCATTTCCTACATAATATTTAACACCGCTGTTTGCTCCTTCCGCAAAATTAGCTTCAAACTGAAGTTCGAATGCTGTGAACTTTTCTTTTGTCACAATGTCAGTTCCTTTTACAGGCGATTCAGGCCGGTTGGCAACCGACATAATTGTTCCATCCACAACTTTCCAACCTTCAGCCGGAAATTCATCTTTTCCGGCAGCTACCCAGCCATCAGTTGTCTTACCGTCGAACAACAATTTCCATCCCTGTGCTTTTTCAGCATTACTTAGGTTGTTGGGCAATAGGTTCACTACAAATACATCAGGTGTTTCAGTTGGTGTTAAATCCGATGTTTTGATTTTAATGTTTTTCCAACGGATTTGTTTTCCTGGTTGGGCATCTTTTCCAATGCCATGTACCTGCAAGGCTATAAAGCCACTTGAAGTCATATCGTCGATTAAATAAGCTACCGGAACGCCATTTAACCAGGTTCGGATATTGTTCCCGACACATTCAATGCGATAATGGTTCCATTGACCAAGTTTGAAAGCTGCTTTGGCTTTTGGGTTCAATTCACCTGTGTATAACCATCCGCGGCGTGCTTCGTCGTATATTCCCGCACTCCATGCACGTGACGAAGGGTCTACTTCACACTGGTAGCCATGCACTCTGCCATTCATTATATCGGGTTTACTGATACTACGGAATTGAATGCCGGAATTCATGCCATTATCAACCAAAAGGTCAAGTTCAAGAATAAAATCGCTATAATCTTTATCAGTAGCGAGGAAAGAATTTGGTGTGTTTGGAACAGTTGTTCCGATAATTTCACCGTTTTCAACATGATACTTGGCTTGTCCGTTAAGCTGGTGCCAACCGGTCAAATCTTTGCCGTTGAAAAGTGAAACCCAACCATCTGATTTTTTTGCAGATACTGAAAAAGTAAGCAATAAAAAAGCAATAAGGATTTGTGGTTTACTCATAAGGTTATTGGTTATTAATTGAAAAATAAAAAGTTTCCGTGTGCGATAACGGAAACAAAAATAATCATTTTATAGATTGATTGTCCAATGTTATTGAACACAAGTGAGTCAACTTATATTTTGAACGAATTTCGACTGAACTGACTTTATGAATAGTTGCTTATATCTCTCAAAAATTTACACCTTTACGCCCGGTTTAAGTTATACAGGATGAAGGTTACAATACTTATTATTTATGCCTTAGTTTTATTTCTGATTGGAATTTACTCTTTTCTGAAGATTAAATCCCCATTCGATTATTTCCTGGCTGGAAAGAAAACGGGAATTTGGCAGATTTCAGGAAGTTTACTGGCGACAATTCTGGGTGGTTCGGCTGTGATGGGTACAATTGGTTTAGCCGAAGCGCAATCGTGGGCATCGGCCTGGTATATTCTTGCTGCCAGTTTGGGTTTGTTTGGTTTGCTTCCAATTGTTAAAAGAGTTTATGCTAAAGGTAAATTTACTCTTCCCGAACTCATTGGCCAATATTATGGCGAAACTGCCCGGAAAGTAACTTCGGTAATTATTCCGGTAGCCTGGTTGGGTGTTGTTGCTGCCCAAATTATTGCCGGAGCCCAAATACTTGTCAGCTTTTTCAGTTTGTCGTACAGTTCTGGTGTATTTCTGACAGGTATTTTATTCATCTTATATACATTTATTGGAGGGCAGGTTTCTGTGATGAAAACCGATTTGTTTCAGTCGTTTTTTATTTTAGTTGGAGTTGTTGTAACTGCATTATTGATTCCTTCAGCCAAATTACCTGAATTACCTTCATTTACAGCCTGTTTCCCGTTTAATAGTCATTTTTCACCTTTCGATTTGTTTATTCTGATTCTTACTTTCTCAAGTACTTTTGTAGTTGGGCCTGATATTTATTCGCGTGTTTTTTGCTCGAAGAATTCAAAAACTGCTTTTCAAAGTGTTTTGGTTGTTGCAGCCATTCTTGTTCCTTTCGGTTTTTTGCTTGCTTATGTCGGAATTTATGCGGCAACTTTCAATTCGGGTATACAAAACAGCTCAAGCCTTGTAAATCTGGCCAATAGTTTATTGCCCGAATGGGCAACTGGATTGCTGGTAGCGGCATTAATTTCGGCAGTACTTTCAACAGCAGCAACTACCCTGCTCACGGCATCTATGATTTTGAGTGAACTGTTTCACAAAGACATTGATAACCGGAAATCTTTTCAGCAGACAAAACTTTTGATTGTTGTAGTTGGTATTTTCAGCATGGTTATTTCATTGAAAATCACTTCTATTGTATCGTCACTTTTACTAGCGCTTTCTTTTTATTCAGGTGCATTTATTATTCCTATGATTGCAGCGTTGTTTAATTTAAAGTACAATAAAAGGCTTGGGATTGCAGCTATGCTTGTTGGAGGTATTTTTGCTTTATCAGGAAAACTGTTGATGACATTTCATCATGTTGGTGCAGGATCATTTATTTTAATTTCAGGATTTGTTCTCAATGCTTTGCTTATTTTTATACCATTCGAAAAAAAACTAAATCGATAAGAACTATAACTTAAACTAAACTTATGAAGTCGCTTGTACTTGAAGAATACAATGAATTTGTAATTAAGGATACCGAGATGCCGGAAGTAAAACCCGGTTGGGTATTGGTGCAGGTAAAAGCTTGTGGAATATGCGGCAGCGATGTGCATGGTATGGATGGAAGCACTGGCCGCCGAAAACCTCCGGTGATAATGGGACACGAAGCTTCCGGAATAATAAAGCGGATGGCTCCCGATGTTTTTGGTTGGAATATTGGCGATAGGGTGACTTTCGATTCGACTATTTCGTGTGGAAAATGCTTTTACTGTCAGCGCGGCGAAATCAACCTTTGCGAAAACCGGCGTGTGCTTGGTGTTTCGTGCGACGAATACCGGCAAGATGGCACTTTTGCTGAATATATCTCGGTTCCGGCAAATATTTTGTATGCTATTCCTGATAATATCAGTTTTGAGAAAGCAGCTATGGTTGAAGCTGTTTCTGTTGCAGTTCATGCTGTTGCAATAAGCTCAGTTCAGGGAAACGACACGGCTGTTGTTATTGGTTGCGGAATGATCGGCTTGTTATGTATTCAGGCCTTAAAAGCGGCTGGTTGCGGCAAAGTAATCGCGGTGGATCCGGTTGAGGGTAAGCTCGATTTGGCAATGGAACTTGGTGCCGATTTTGCAGTAAAACCTGAAGGTAAAGCTACACTGGACATTGTTTTAAAGGAAACAGATAAACGGGGCGCTGATATCGTAATGGAGGTTGTTGGTATTGAATCAACGGTAAATATGGCTATCGACTTTACGCGCAAAGGAGGAACAGTTACTTTGGTCGGGAACCTTTCTCCCGAAGTTAAATTTCCGCTTCAGAAAGTGGTTACCCGCCAGCTGAAAGTTCAGGGCTCGTGTGCGTCAGCGGGCGAATACCCGCAGTGCCTCGATTTGATTGCTTCGGGACTGATAAATATAGATCCATTAATAAGCAAAATTGCTCCACTTGATGAAGGTGATCATTGGTTTCAACGCCTTTACCGCAAAGACCCTAATTTGATGAAAGTGATTTTAAAACCATAAAAAATGTTTTGGGTTGCGAGTTCCGGGTTACAGAAATAACAACTCGAAACACGTAACGCGCATATAGTAACAATTTTACCTACAATACTATGACATTAAACGTAGCTATAATTGGATGTGCTAAAATTGCACATTTGCATGCCAAGGCTGTTTTACAAATTCCGGAATTACATTTTAAAGCTGTTTGGAGTCGTTCGCCCGAATCGGCACAAAAATTTGTTGACCAATATTCGGTGAAAGCCTATTCGTCGATAACCGAAATGGTGAAAACTGAAAACATACAAATTGCCATTATTTGTAGTGCTCATCCCTACCATGCCAATCCAGCTATTGAAGCGATGGAAGCTGGAGCACACATATTGATCGAAAAACCGCTTGCATCAACGCTTCAGGATTGCGATTTGATTATTGAAGCTGCGCGAAGAACAGGTAAAAAAGCCGGAGTGGTTAGTCAGCGCCGTTGGTACCAGCCTATTGTCCGGATGAAAACAGCCATTGACGAAGGTAAAATTGGCATACCGGCGCTTGGCACTATTCAAATGTTGGGTTGGCGCGACCAATCGTACTACGATAGCGATGAGTGGCGTGGATCGTGGAAACTGGAAGGTGGCGGTGTTTTGGTGAACCAGTCGCCACATCAGCTCGATTTGCTTCAATGGCTGATGGGTGGCGAAATCGACGAAGTTTTTGGTTATTGGAGAAACATCAATCATCCGTATATCGAAGTGGAAGACACAGCAGTAGCTTTAATCAGGTTTAAAAATGGCGGGTTAGGCAATATTCTGGTGAGCAACTCACAAAAGCCCGGCATTTATGGCAAGGTCCATATTCATGGTTCGAATGGGGCAACAGTTGGTTCGCAGCCCGAAGGCGGCGCCATGTTTATTGCCGGAAAAACGATAATTGCCGAGCCTCCAAAGCTCGATTTATGGACAGTTCCTGGTGAAGAGCAGTTGATGGAGCAATGGAATAAGATAGATGCCGATGAATTTCATTCGGTTGACTCGATGACCTGGTATTTCAAGCAACAAATTCTTGATTTTACAGAAGCGGTGATTAATGATAGAGAACCATTGGTTACAGCTGAAGAAGGCCGCAAAACAGTTGAATTGTTTACCGCCATTTATCGCTCGCAACGCGATGGAAAACCGGTAAAATTTCCTTTGAAACCAGAATATAACAGAGAGGATATGGACGGAAGACTATAGTTTTAATGAACGGGTGACTTTATGTCACCCGCTCATTAATAACCTAGTTATTAAGTAATTCTTCTACTTCTTCTTTCAGTTTGGGTAAATGATTGATCACAATAGCCCAAATATTTACAGGTTCAACAGAATCGTAGCCATGTATGATTTTGTTTCGTGCATCAACGATTCGCCGGGCGTTTGATATCTGAATTTCTGGATATATTTTAAGCAATTGATTTACTGCTTCTCCAATAATTTCCAGATTTCTTTCAACTGCGTCCTGAAGCATTTGGTTGTTCTGAAATTCAGTGAATGATCTTGGTTCGCCTATGTAATTATCGATATTAGATATACAGGTATGAATGTCAAACAAATACTTCTTTAACTTATTATCCATAAATCAGTTGTTTGGTGTTGTTAACTTCTTCAATAAAATATGGATTTTTCAGTGAACTTTCAGTAACCAAGTCAATCTCACGATTAAAGTGGGCTTTTAAATAATCGTATAACGACCACCATAACTCACCTTTTTCAAGCGGGTCAAGGTTTTCCTGAAAAGAAACCAGCAAATCGATGTCGCTTTCGTTATTGAAATTTGAATTTGTGGCTGAACCAAAAAGATATATTTTTTCAACCTTATGCGACTGAAAAACAGACTTTAATGATTTTAACCGGTTCAAAATTGCGGATTCCATAACTAGAGATGAATAAATCTGACTACTAAAATACAAGTTTCATTTTATATCTCAACTACCGATCAAATTTCAACTTGAAAATAACCACTTCAGGGCGGTTGCCGGTGCGAACTGATGGCCCCCATGTTCCAAAGCCTGACGATACATAGAAGTTGGTATTTCCTTTCTTCAAATAGCCCCAGCTTAATTCGAAAATGGCTTTGGTGATGTAGTTGAAAGGCCACAATTGTCCGTTGTGCGTGTGTCCCGAAAGGTGCAAATCAACATTCAAATCCGAAGCTTCGTTCAAGTTGAATGGCTGGTGGTTCATCACAATTACCGGGTATTCAGGATTGACTGACGACATTAATTCTTTTAACGGCTTGGGCTGGTTTTCTCCGTGAGCAGAGCGGTCGTTACGGCCAATCAACTGGATTCCGTTTGGTAAAGTGACAACACTGTCAATCAAAACTTTGATGTTGATGCTTTTAATGTATGGCAGGGTTTTTTCGTAACCGCCAATGTATTCGTGATTACCTAAAATAGCATAAACACCCAGTGGTGCTTTAATTTCCTGAATATGTTTGCCCAGGTTTTTTCGCAAAACCGGAGCTATTTCGCCGTCGACCAAATCGCCGCAAAGCAAAACCAGGTCGGGCTTTTGCTCGCGTGCAATATCAAGTAGCTTTTTCTCGCGGCGTTCCCCAATCAAGGCGCCAAGGTGAATATCCGAAGCCATCATAATTTTAACTTCAGGAGAACCGTTTATTTTCTTATGAATTTCGATCGGAATCTCTTTTACATTGATCCATAGCGCGTTGATATGTCCGGCTATTACAATTAACGATGCAAATGCGAAGACACCAAGACCAAGCCTGAATTTCATTATTTGTGAAAATTCAGGAAGAAAATGGAAGAAGTAATTGGCAACGCGAACGATATCAATTACCAAAACAGCAAGAAAAAGATAGAGCATGTAGGCCATCCAAAACGAACCTATGCGGTAAATCCATTCGCTTAGGCTAGACGAAACTGTGCGTTCCATGACAGAGCCGGTAATGAAGCAGGCGGCAACCGTCCAAAACAGAATAATGTACCATTTTCGCACAGAGGCATTCAGCGAAAAAGCTTGCAAGCCGCGAGTAAAAATGTAGTAGTTTACCGAGCCATAAATCAGCAATACAATGCTGAAAAAAATTAAAAACGAAGTAAGGCGCATGTTGTTTGTTTAAATTGTTTTCCGGCTTGAACGAGTACAAATAAGTATCCGATTTTTTCAAAAGATCGGATACTTACTCTTCTCCGTTTTCTTCTTCAAATTCTAAAAACTCCTGAACGTTCATAAATTCGTCAGCAAAACGGGCAATCCAGTCGTTAATATCGGAGCAAAAAACCAGCTTTTGCGCTTTGGGCAAACTTTCAGCTAATCGGTCGATTTGTGTATAATTGATGCTTTTAATCACCAATTCGGCATCGTCGATGGCAAAAATTTTAACTACGCTAAGGTTCAGCCCATAAAGCGAATAAATCTGGTTCAATCGTTTGGCCGTACCAATAACAACATCGCTACCCATGTAAATTTCGTCTTTCTGATCGTTCAGTTTCCCGTCTTCGCAAGCCGTGTGAATACGAAGGTCGGTATATTCGCCTAGACGAATGAACTCCTCTTTTATTTTATTTGCCGAATCAGAATCATGAACAACAATCACTGCGCGGGGATTATCGTCGAGTGAAGCTTTAAGTTTTTGGAGTACGCTGATGACGATAGTCGTGGTTTTCCCGGTTTCGTCGCTGGCTACACAAGCTAAATCGCGACCACTTTTAATTTTGGGAATAGACAAATGTTGCAATGCTGTTGATTCGATGAATCCGTTTTGTTCTAGTGATTCAAGAAGTTGTATATCAAGTTTTTCTGTGAACATCTGATTTATTATTAAGAGCCCCACCCCAGCCCTCCCCAAAGGGGAGGGGGATTGTCTGGCTCAATGATTTTTAGTATTTTGAATATCTTAAGAAAGTCCTGGTTTTAACGTCTGATTTTTCAAAATAAGCCCAATCCCTTTCGGGAACGCTTTTCCCTCCCTTTTGGGGAGGGTTAGGGAGGGGTTTACCTTTTCCTACCCAATCTCCACCACTGTTATGCCTGCGCCACCATACTGAACGTGCTCGTCGTGATACGATTTTACAGCTGGTTCCGACTTCAGGTAATTGCGGATCATCTCTTTCAGAATGCCATTCCCTTTGCCGTGCAAAATGCGCAACTCGCTAAAGTCGAGCATAATCGCATCATCAATCCAATTGCGAATGAGCTGCAAAGCTTCTTCTGCCCTTTGTCCACGCACATCCACTTCAGTTTTGAAAGTCAGTCGTTTTTCGCTCATGCCTTTGTTGATGTTGGGCATTGTTTGGTTGTAGGTTTTCTGAATCTTCTTTGCTTCGTTATTGGTGATTTTCTGCAATTTATCGCGGCTCACCGACGTGCGTATTTGCCCGAAAGCCACAATAGCATTTTTCTCGTTCAGTTCCAGGATTTCGCCTACATTTTGGTTCCCGGCCATTACCACTTTATCGCCTGCTTTCCAAACATCCGGTTCTTCCTCTTTTACCTTTTCCTTTTGTTCCTGAGGCTTTTTCTCCGCACGCTTTTCGTTCCGACGCGATTCTTTTTCTTTCAGCTTTTGTATTTTCTGACTGATGAAATCGTCTTCAATAGCTGTATTATCTTCGACTTCCTGCTTGAATTCAACTAGTTTGGCGCGGATTTGTTTGGTCTTTTCCTTGTCAGCCTGCGTTTCGCGAATTTCGCGGATGGTGTTTTCTATCCGTTTGTTGGCTTCCGACAATATCTGATCGGCTTCCTGACGTGCTTTTTGGATAATTTCTTTGCGCTGTTTTTCGAGCGAACTTAAGTCAGTTCCGTATTTTTCAGCCAGTTCGTCAAGTGTTTTTTCCACTTTTCGGATTTTCATGCGCTTGGTTTCCCAGTAGCGTTTATCTCGGACAATATCGCGAAGGTGCTTGTCGAAATTGATGTGGTCCTTTCCTATTTTATCGGTTGCTTCCAAAAGAATATTCTCTGGAAGACCTATTTTTCGTGCTATTTCAAACGCAAATGAACTTCCAGGTTTGCCAATATCGAGCACAAATAGTGGCTCCATTTTCGACGAATCGTACATCATGGCGGCATTCTCGATGCCTTCGGTTGACGATGCAAAATGTTTCAGGTTGGTATAGTGCGTTGTGATTACGCCAAATACCTTCATTTCATTCAGTTGAGCCAAAATCGACTCAGCAATGGCGCCACCAAGCATTGGTTCAGTTCCGGTTCCAAACTCGTCGATCAGGACCAATGTCCTTTCGTTCGAGTTTTTCAGGAAAAACTTCATGTTCATTAAATGCGAACTGTATGTACTCAGATCGTTCTCGATAGATTGTTCGTCGCCAATGTCGATGAAAATTTTGTCAAAAACTCCGGCAATCGTATTTTGTTTTACCGGAATGAGCAAGCCACATTGCAGCATATATTGCAGTAAACCAACTGTTTTCAGGCAAACCGATTTTCCACCGGCATTCGGGCCCGAAATCAGCAGAATGTGTTTTTGCGGTGTCAATCTGACATTTAGCGGCACCACTTTACGGTTTTCGCGGCGCAAAGCCATCATCAGCAACGGATGGACGGCATTGTCCCAGTCGAGCTGGCATTCTTTATCGAGATATGGTTTAATTCCTTCTATATCAATAGAATAAATAGCCTTAGCGCGAATGAAGTCAATCTTTCCGAGAAAAGCATACGACTGCATCAGATCGGGCAAGTACGGGCGGATATCGTTGGAAAAAGCAGTGAGAATACGGATAATTTCACGCATTTCGGCGTACTCCAGTTCACGAATTTGGTTGTTCATTTCAACCACTTCGGCTGGTTCGATGTACGATGTTTTTCCGGTTGCCGATTCGTCGTGCACAATACCATTCAGCTTGCGTTTGTGTGCCGAAGCGATGGGAATAACGGCCCGTCCGTCGCGCATGGCTACCGACGCATCGTCTTCAATCAGGCCATCGTCCTGTGCTTTTTTCAATATTGCCTGAAGCCGTTTTGAAACATTCGATTGCTTGCTAAGCAACTCTTTGCGGATGTGCGCCAAATCAGACGAAGCATTGTCTTTTATTTTTCCGTATTTGTTCAGAATTGAATCAATACGTTCGATGACATACGGATAAACTTGCACTCCGGATAGAAGTTTTTTCAGGCAAGGTAATTGATCTTCTTTGGTCTGTTTCAGGAAACGAACAATGCCAGAAATGGTTTCCAGCGAACGTTTTAAATCGAACAGCTCTTCTGTTTCTAAAAAACGACCCTCTATTTTTATTTTAGTAAGAGCTTCGCGCAAATCAAAATAATAGCTCGTCGGGAAATTTTCCATTTCGCGAATGATGGTCACAAATTCCTGAACCAACGAGAGGGTTTCTGAAAGATATTCATAGTTGGTGTAAAATTCAATTTCGTCAACCAACTCCTTTCCCAGCGAGCTCAGGCAGCGGGATTTGATTAATTCGCGGATTTTGTCGAAGCCTATTTTTGTTTCAAAATTTTCAGGATAAACCGATAACATAGATAAATATTAGAATTGCAAAAGTACAAAGAAGCACAGAGCTTACAAACGATTGATTTCAAGTTTCGACGGGATGGCGGATGGATTTCATCTTTGGGGAGTGATATAATCCCTGAATCCTGGTTTCTTAATTTCTAAAACATGTAAAATAGCCTTTAAAACATGTGGTTTATTTGGTTTTTTGGCTAAATTTGTTTCAAAACATTCACTAAACAGAAAATTATGCTACCAAAATTTTTGCTCGCCGATAATTCTCAGGAAATGCCTGACATGCTTTATGTAGTGCATAACGAGACTCCCAGGTTTATTGTGGGAAGCGATATCGAAGATTTTTCAGTAAATCAAACGATTTACTGGATTGACGAAAAACCTACTGATAATGATTTTATTGAACAGTTGCTTGAGGAAGCTGAAGAGTTTTTGGAAGCAGAGTTAGAAAACCAGGATAAATTTTTTGAAGACGAGGAGGACGAGTAATATGGCAGTAACAAGAAGACTTATGCGGTCGAAAGACAAAAAAATTGCCGGCGTTTGTTCAGGCCTTGGCGATTACTTCGATCTTGATCCAACTATTGTTAGGATTTTATTTGTAATAGTTTTTTTTGCCGGTGGCGCTTCATTGCTGGCGTATCTGATTATGTGGATTGTAATGCCGGTGGAACCGTAATCGATTATGAATGAATAGTTATGGATGATTTGAGATTCGTAACGGAAGGAGCTTAAAGTTTGCAATGAATTTTAAGCTTTTTTGTTATGCTCCCTAATTCCCCAACCGGGGGACTTTTGGCCGCGACAACTCACATTGTTTGCTCAATAAAAACCACGACATTCGCAAAACTGCAACTCAACTCCCTTCTCCAACGGAGAAGGGCTGGTGATGAGGCTTTTCTTTTACTGTTGTGCCTGTTTCAAGCTCAATTGTATGCGCTTGCGAACAAAGTCAACTTCAATAACTTTAACTTTTACATGTTGGTGCAACTTCACAATTTCGCCCGGATCGCTGATGTAGCGGTCGGCCAGTTGCGAAACATGCACCAAACCATCCTGTTTTACACCCACATCCACAAAAACGCCAAATTTGGTAATGTTGGTCACAATTCCAGGTAGAATCATGCCTACAATTAAATCTTCAACCTTGTGAATATCCTGCGCAAACTCAAATTCTTTGATTTGGCTGCGCGGGTCGCGTCCCGGTTTGGCCAGTTCTTTTTTAATGTCTTCGAGCGTGGGTAAGCCAATTTTATCTGTTACGTACTTGTTCCATTCAATTTGTTTTCGGAGTTCTTCGCTTTTTATCAACTCCTGAATGCTGCATTTCAGGTCTTTGGCAATTTTCTCAACAACAAAATACGATTCGGGATGAACAGCAGAATTGTCCAGCGGATTTTTAGCATCAGAAATGCGCAAAAAACCAGCCGATTGCTCAAATGCCTTGGCACCCATGCGCGGTACTTTTTGTATTTCGGTGCGCGAGCCAAACGGACCACACTCCTTGCGGTAATCCACAATGTTTTGCGCCAGTTGCGGTCCTAATCCCGAAATGTAGGTAAGCAAATGCTGTGAGGCCGTGTTCACATTTACACCAACCATGTTCACGCTCGATTCCACCACTTTATCCAGACTGCTTTTCAACTTCTTCTGATCAACGTCGTGCTGGTACTGCCCCACTCCTATCGACTTCGGATCGATTTTCACCAACTCTGCCAGCGGATCGAGCAAGCGGCGGCCTATCGAAACAGCTCCGCGTACAGTTACATCGTATTGCGGAAACTCGTCGCGGGCAATTTTGGAGGCTGAATAAATCGACGCACCATCTTCAGAAACCACGAAAACCTTCAAATCGCGGTCGTATTGCAGCTTTTTGACGAATGCTTCGGTTTCGCGGCTGGCGGTGCCGTTGCCAATCGCAATGGCTTCAATCTGATATTTACTTACCAACGTGTTCATTTTCTTTGCCGCCTGCGCCAGTTCATTTTGCGGCGGATGCGGGTAAATGGTATCGTTAATCAACAGGTTTCCCTGTGCATCGAGGCAAACCACCTTGCAGCCGGTGCGGTAACCCGGGTCGATGGCCAGCACACGCTTTTGCCCGAGTGGCGCGGCAAGCAACAACTGGCGAAGATTGTCGGCAAACACGCGGATGGCTTCGTCGTCGGCCTTGTCTTTCGAAAGGTTCGAATACTCGGTTTCAATCGACGGTTCGAGCAGGCGTTTGTACGAATCTTCGATGGCCATCTCCATTTGATCGGTGCAGGCGTTGTTGCTATTGATGAAAAAGCGCTTCAATCGGTCGATTGGCTCGGTGCTGTCGGGTGTTACCGAAACGCGCAAAATGCCTTCTTTCTCGCCGCGGCGCATAGCCATCAACCGGTGCGACGGGCATTTGCGGAGCGGTTCTTTCCAGTCGAAATAGTCGCTGTATTTGGCGCCTTCCTCTTCTTTGCCTTTCACTACCTTGCTGGTAATAAAGGCACCCCGATCGAATTCGCGGCGCACAATGCCACGGGCGCGTTCGTTTTCGTTCACCCATTCAGCAATAATGTCGCGGGCTCCGGCCAACGCATCGTCAACCGACTCCACCTGGTCGTTGATAAACGACTGCGCACGTCCGTCGAGGTTTTTCTCGAACTGTTTTATAATGATTTTGGCCAGCGGCTCCAAACCTTTTTCGCGGGCAATCATGGCGCGAGTGCGGCGTTTGGGCTTGTAGGGCAGGTAAATGTCTTCCAATTCAGTTGGATCAAAACACTCGCTAATTCGCTTCTGCAATTCGGGTGTCAGCAAGCCCTGCTCCTGAATGGTATTCAGCACCGTTTCCTTGCGTTTGAGCAATTCCTCCATTTTTTCCTTGGCGTCTTTCACAGCTTCCACCTGCATTTCGTCGAGACTACCCGTGCGCTCTTTGCGGTAGCGCGAAATAAATGGAACGGTTGCACCCTCGTCGAGTAACTGGATGGTGTTGTTTATCTGTGCGTATTGTATGCCAAGCTGTTGGGCTATGAGTTGAATAACTTTTTGATCCATGTGTTAAATTCTGAAATTGGAGTCCGAAGGTAGCTTTTTTAGCTTAAATGCCGGATGAACTAGTTCTGTTTTGTTGATAAATTGGTTGGGAAGTTTTTGGGATAGCGTTTTGGTATATGAACATAAAGTCTTAAATTTAGAGCCAAATTAGAAATCAGGGAAATGGTAGAATTAGGATTTGAGAAAAGCACTATGAGGAATCTGTTGTTGACTACTAGTAAATTGCTTGAGCAACATGAGCAATAAATGTTGAAAAAGAAGTGAATAAAATTTATTATATTAGTAAATATAATTTTTACACGTTAACAAATTGATGTAACCCAGAGCACGAAAGCGACAATTTTTCCTTTCTTGGATATTTAAGTAACTATTTCTGATACAGAGGAATAGTATTGCATTGCTAAAGTCTTTCAAACTCAATATTTTTAACGAAAATATATACAATGAAAAGAAAATATATAATAAGAATAGTAATAATATTCATTGCCATTCTATTTATTCATAGAATTCAAGCACAGGAAATGTTCACCACTGAAAGTGCTATTGGAATAAAACAAGGAGTTAATATTTCAAAAGTTTTTTTTACGCCCTTAATTGACCAAAACATGACTAATGGTTATTCTGGAGGAATAATTTTTAAACATATTTCTGAAAGAAGCTTAGGAATACAGATGGAACTTAATTTTCTTCAACAAGGATGGACTGAAAAATTAGATACAACTGAAAGTTATTTAAGAAGATTAAACCAGATTAACTTTCCATTTATGACTCATGTTGAATTAGGTAAAGGGAGTACTAAATTTTTACTAAACCTTGGTCCATCATTGTCATATCTTATTTCAGAAAAAGAAAGTATAAAATTGATTGTTCCCAAAGATGCACGTGTATATTATGGAAAAAAAATTGATAATACATTGGAATTTGGTCTTTGTTTGGGAATAGGTTTAGTAAAGAATACTCCAATTGGTTCATTTCAATTTGAATCCAGATTATATCAAAATTTGAGTGATATTTTTAAAGATCTATCTGATCTTGCTATCTCATCGGCTAAAATTCAATCTATCGAATTGAGTATTTCCTATTTAATTCAATTGAAGAGAACAGATTGAAAATTCAATTAATATTATGTTTATATTTTAAATATTCCATAATAATAGATACTACTTTCTCAGGTACAGCTTGCACTTTTTAGCTTGAAATTTGTATTTACGAACAACTCAAAGCTCCTTTTTTAAGACCAATTCTGTTTCGTCCGAAAAGAAGTTTTTGTTTTGTATTAATCTAATCCGTTGGCTAAAGCCAAACAGCCTGTCCCGTTTTAAACGGGAGCAAAGGATATTGTTGTAAGCGAGTCTTGGCAAACTAAATCCCAAAGGGATTAATATTAATCACTGGCGGTAAAACCGTTGGTTCAAATAGCGATGCCTGTTCTGTCTGTCTCCATTATATGATTTAGATAAATGACGCAACCATATTCTATTTTTCTGAGTCTTGAAGTTAAAATCAATATCAAATTATACTTTTGAAACCCATAATGGTAAATCAATTCAAACTTTATCAGACAAAAAATGGCAGCATTAAGCCAACAATTCTGGTGTTGCTATTTTTCTTGCTTGGAGCATTGAGTTATGCCAATGCCCAAGTTGCTTTTATGGCAGGTGGAAATATTTCGACAATTGGCCATAAAACTGAGATTGAAAACATTAAGCCTTCGCTCAATACGCAAGTAGGTTTTTCGGTTCAGCTATATCCTTCGGAAAAGTGGCAACGTATTTCAGTTTTAGCCGAACCCAATTTAATCCGAAAAGGCTACAGGCAAACCTTTGAGGAAACTTACTCTTTCGAATTTAATTATTTATCTCTGCCTGTTCTGGTAAATTATTCATTGTCAAAACGTATTTCTATAAACTCAGGCCTTGAATTCGACAAATTATTTTCGACCAACATTATTCGGGGTCTGAAAACCTACAATCGGTTTGACCTGGGGCTTGTTGCAGGTATCGATTATCATTTATGGGGCAGGTTCAGCCTGTATTCGAGATTTACATACGGGTTAGCGCCACTTTTGGATTATTACGAAATTGACGAAATGGGAAACTTCAATAAGGAAATTCATGATTTGAAAAACAGATGTTTGACCTTTGGAATAAAATTTAACCTGAGCAATGAAAAGATTTGTTTGTATAAGCAATTTTAAACTACTAATCCTCTGCTTATTATTGGCTTCGTGCAGCGGCATTTTGGTTCCCGACCCGATTGACCCGCGATTACCCAAATACACGGAAGAAGGCAATAATGTTGCAGGCGCTTTTGTTGGTGAAAAGGTATGGCAATCAATCGTATATTCGTCATTCAGCTATACGTTTAACGAACCGATAATCAGTGTTTACAGCCGAAAAGACAGCCTTTCATTTCGATTTACAGGCTCTATTAACAGCGAATCTTCTACGATTGAAGTACACCTGAAAAATCATCATATTACAAAGGCTGAAGATTTACCAGCTCTTAACGGTCTGAAGATTTCGTTGGATGGAGTGAACGCCACCGCCTATTTTATTCAGAATTACACGCCCGCTGCATTTAACCACAAGGGAATTGGACAGGTTTATTTTAGAAGTGTAAAACGAGATTTAACCGGGCAACAGATCATTTTGTCGGGCACTTTTGGTTTTTCGACAACTGATAGTAACGGCAATATAGTAAAAATTTCTTCAGGCAGATTTGACTATGTGGTTTCTCATGACAATTTTATGACTGAATAGTAATCAGCAATTATCGCCTGAAGTAAAAGTATTTCATCAAATTTTGATTGAATAAAGTCATTTAACTTCATGTAATTGCCTATATTTAAAACCAAATCACAAACAACACACACTATGAAAAAAGTATTAGGAATATTCGTCATGTTTTCGATGGTTATGATGTTTTCGGCCACTCAGGTAAGGGCAGAAGCAAAAAATAAACAGCTTTTGGGCGAATGGGTTTACGAAGTTTCGGATGCTCCTTACGGGTACGAAAAAGGCAGCCTGATTTTTGCTGAAAAAGATGGAAAAACTGTTTTAACCATTAAACTTGAAGCTGGTGAATTGCCGGCAGAAAACCTTAAAATTGAAGGTAGTAAAATTTCGTTTTCGGCTTTGGTTGAAGGAAGTACAGTAAACATTGAGCTAACTCGCGAGAAAGACAAATTAGTTGGGAAAGCCGATAGCCCCGAAGGCCCCAAAACCATTACGGCTAAAAAGAAATAAGCAGAAATGCTAGAAAAGGTTGGAAGTTGAATTCCGGCCTTTTTTATTAAAGCACAGATTCGTTTTGCCTAAAAAATTAAACTTTCGGTAATTGCCATGCTGGTTTTTATATTTTTGTAAATCATTGGCAAAAGCCATTGTTTCGGTAGCCCGAATTTGTTTACCAATATCATATTTAAGAGTTTACAATGAGTTTTCTGTTCCCGCTTTTTTTGCTCGCCCTGCTGGCTGTGGCCATTCCGGTTATCATTCACCTGTTTAATTTTAAACGCTATAAAACAGTTTATTTCAGTAATGTTCAGCTATTGAAACGTATTAAACAGGAATCGAAAAAGAAGTCGCAGCTAAAGCAGTTATTAATTCTTTTGTCGCGCATTTTGGCAGTTGTACTGTTGGTTTTAGCATTCAGCCGGCCTTATATTCCTACAGGAAACCGCGCAGCTAAACTGGCCCGACAGCTAGTTGAAATTTATATCGACAATTCGTTTAGCATGAAAGCTGTTGGCGAAAAAGGTCCGTTGCTGGAACAGGCTAAACAAAAGGCAATCGAAATAGCGAACTCCTACCCTGTTGGAACACAATTCCTGATTAAAACCAACGATTTTATTGCCGGAAGCCAGTACCCGATGAACAAAGAACAATTTATAAGGCAGGTTGCCGAAATTAAAGACTGTCCACTTTCGCCCATGCTTGCCGACATCTATTCGCAATCGGTTAATACAATTGAAAGTTCAGGAAAAAAGGCGGAGAAAACTTTGTTCGTTCTATCCGATTTTCAGAAGAAAAATGCTAATCTGGAAGCAATTAAACCTGATTCGGCTGTATGGACATATTTGATGCCTTTTAAGGCCGAAAAGACGAACAACCTGTTCATTGATTCATGCTGGTTCGAAGTTCCGGGCCGAAAAATTGGCCAGGCCGAAAAATTATACGTTCGTATTAAAAACCTCTCGCAGCAAGGCTATCAGAATGTTCCGGTACGGCTTACGATTAATGATACATTAAAAGCTGTTTCGAACATTAGCATAGAAGCCGGTCAAAATATCATTCAGGAGTTAAATTACACTAACAATTCACATGGTATTCAATTGTGCAAAGTCGATCTGGACGATTACCCGATTATTTTCGATAACTCTTATTTTTTGAGTTACCAGGTACTCGGAAAACTTCAGGCTTTGGGAATTAACAATCCGAAAGACAATGGCTCGGAATACCTGAAGACATTGTTTGCTGACGATGAGTTGATTGGTTATAATGAAGTTGCTGAAAATAATGTACAAGTCTCACAACTGAAAAACTATCAATGTATTTTTCTGGTTAACATTCAAAGCATTAGTTCAGGGTTAAAAAGTGAATTAGCTTCGTTTGTCGAAAATGGTGGTAGCTTGGTTATTTTTCCGCCTAAAACAGGTAACTACGTCGAATATAATAGTTTGCTCGCTGCAGTTAATGGTAACCTGATTACAGGTTTTGATACAGCTAAAGTTAATATTTCGGAAATTAATTATACTCATGAGCTTTACCACGATGTATTCAAAAAGCAGGAAAAGGAAGCCGATTTGCCACAAATTAAGGGTTCGGTAAATTTCTCACAACAAAAGTTAAGTGACGAAACCTCAATTTTGAGATTAAGAAATGGCAAGAATGCCTTGAGTTCACATTCGTTTGGAAAAGGAACAGTTTATACTTTTGCCTTTCCATTGAATCAGTCGAATTTCAATTTTGTGCGCCATATAATTTTTGTGCCAACCATTTACAATATGGTCTTGTATAGCGGCGAACACCAGGTATATGCCTATTCAACTGAAAGTGAAGAACCGGTAACATTAATTTCAAACCAGAGATCAGGCGAAATAACCTTGGTGAACTTAAAAACAAAAGAACAATTTAGAACTTCTGTGAGGAATTTGGGTACAGATAAAAAGCAAATTATTTTGGACGGTTTGCCCAAAGATGCCGGGCATTACCTGGTAAAAGACGGGAATGATGTGATCCAGTCCATTTCGTACAACTACTCCAGAAAAGAATCAGTTCCTGATTTCTTGGATGAGAAGGATTTGCATAAAATGATGCAATCCAGTGCATTTAAGCAATTTCAGATCATCGAAAATCCGTCAGAAAATATAAGCGATGCGGTTCAGGATTTAAGCAACGGGAAACAGCTTTGGAAATATTTCGTGGTTTTGGCTTTGGTTTTTTTACTTTGCGAAATAGCCATCATCCGGTTTTGGAAAGATTAGACATAATTATCAGGAAATGGTAGTAAAATTTGCTTTTTTCTGTTTTCTAAGTGAATAATGACTATTACCTTTTTGTGAACAAAAGTCATTTAATTTTGCTGAAAATAATGGTAAATCTGCATGTCATTAACTAAAAATACTGAGCTTATGAGCAATTTGAGTGCAAAAGATTACATGAACCGTGAATCCCGCTTTGGGGCGCACAATTATCATCCGATACCTGTGGTTCTTGAACGTGGCGAAGGAATTTATGTGTGGGATGTTGAAGGGAAAAGATATTTCGACTTTCTTTCGGCTTACTCGGCTGTAAACCAAGGGCATTGTCATCCAAAAATTGTAAAAGCGCTGACAGATCAGGCACAAAAACTGGCATTAACTTCGCGGGCTTTTTACAACAATGTTTTGGGCGAATGGGAAGAATACATGACTAAATTGTTTGGTTACGACAAAATGTTGCCCATGAATTCGGGCGCCGAAGCCGACGAAACAGCCCTCAAATTAATCAGAAAATGGGCTTATAAAGTGAAAGGTGTGCCAAAAGGAGAAGCCAAAATCATTGTTTGTAACGGTAATTTCCACGGACGCACCATTACCATCATATCCATGTCGTCTGACCCGGATGCCTACAACGACTACGGACCGTACACACCGGGATTTATCAACATCCCTTACAACGACGTGAAAGCTCTGGAAAGAGCTCTGGAAGACCCCAATGTGGCTGGTTTTCTTGTAGAACCGATTCAGGCCGAAGCCGGAGTATTTGTGCCGGAAGATGGTTTTTTGAAAAAAGCATTCGAGCTTTGCAAAAAGCATAATGTTTTATTTGCTGCCGATGAGGTGCAGAGCGGTTTAGCGCGTACTGGTAAAATGCTGGCCTGCGACCATGAAAGCGTTCGCCCCGATATTTTGATTCTTGGAAAAGCTATTTCAGGAGGAATGTTGCCTGTTTCGTGTGTGCTGGCAGATGATGAAATCATGTTGACAATTAAACCGGGAGAACATGGTTCGACTTATGGTGGAAACCCTGTTGCCGCTAAAGTTGCTATGGCTGCACTCGATGTCATTCAGGAGGAAAAATTAGCTGAAAATGCTGAAAAAATGGGTAAAATTTTCCGCAAACGCATGAAATCGATAGACTCTGGATTAATTGATATTGTTCGCGGTAAAGGATTATTGAATGCTGTTGCTATTAAGCCGGTGAACGGAGTCTCGGCCTGGGATGTTTGTATCGCATTAAAAGATAACGGTTTGCTGGCAAAACCAACGCACGAACATATCATTCGCTTTACTCCACCACTTATTATTAGTGAGGAACAAATTAATGAAGCGCTGGATATAATTGAAAAAACTTTTGCCGAGCTGAGTGTATAAGGTTTATCCTTTTATTTATTGAAGGCTGTAAAGGTTCCTGTTGCGGGACTCTTTACAGCCTTTTTTATTGTCAATTATTTATTTCCTGGCTTTGGCAACTATTTATAAAATTTATAATCTATCTTAACGAAGTAAATTTTGGAAGTACATTAACTGAGTTAATTCGGGGTCATGAAATTGCCTGGCAATAAAATATGGAAAGTTGCGATTCTAATAGTTTCAAGTCTGATATTTACCGGATTGTTTATATTTTCCGTTCTTTATTTTGTGGCGCAGAATTACCTGAATAAAAACCTTTCGACACTGGTTGAGAAAAAATCGAAGGGTAAATATGAAATAACTTACGAAAATCTTGAATTTAGTTATAAAAAATGGGGTGTCCAGATTAACGAGGTTTCCTATCATCCATCCGATTCTATTGTAAAAACAGTACAAAATAAAGTTGTTGGAAAACAGTTTTATTCGTTTTCATCGCCACAGATAAGAATTGAAGGGATTAACCTGATGAAGTTAATTCTATACAAAAAACTGGTAATTGGCAATTTGATTATTGAACAGCCGGAACTAAAAATTCATGGAAAACGATCAGAAACCAATAATAAAAAAGATGATTTAAATGCTCTTATTCAAGAGTTAAAACCATTGGTAACTAAAAATTTCAATTCAATTTCTATCGGGAAAATCGAACTTCGCAATGCCAGTTATGATTTTTACAATTTAATGGGCGATACAAAAAAGATTTCGAATGCTGAAAATATTAGTATTGGCATATTAAATTTTTACACCGATTCGGTTTTATTACCCAATACAGAAAGGATATTTGATGCCAGTGACATTTATCTGAGAGTTCAGAAATACCAGAATCGTATGGCTGACAGCATTCATAGTATAAATGCTGAAAGTATAACCTACTCATTCAACCGGTCGGTGTTTGAAGCCAGGAATGTCGAAATAAAACCGACGGGCAGTAAATTTCCTGAAAAAAGCCGGTATTATATTTTTGTCCCAAATGCCCGTTTAACAACACATCATATCAAGGAGTTTTACCGCAACAATACAATTCCTATCGATTCACTTGTATTTACCAATGCAAAAATAAAATATCTGCCAGGGTTGAAAGCTCATAATGCAACCGGAGTTTTGAGCGATGATTTCGATTTGAACGATTTGATTAAGAAAGATATTCAAGGAATAACCATTCAGGATTTTATACTTGAAAATGCCCAGGTATGTTTATATAAAGATCAGGTGGATACGGTACACCAACAAGTAATGAATAATATCAGGCTGAAATTGAATGATTTTAAACTTGATTCGCTTGCTCAGAACGATACCAGCAGGGTGTTTTATTCGCGAAAAATTGATTTCTCAGCTTCTGATTATGAATTAACACTGGGTGATAATTTACATCATGTAAAAGTTGCAAAATTGAATTTATCAACCACATCAAAATCGGTACTAGTTAGGAACATCAAGGTTTTTCCACAAAACGGTGAAATAAAAGACCAGGCAAATACGATAGAAGCGACCTGTGATAGCATTCGGCTTGATAATTTTGATTTTAAGAAAGCTTATTTTCAAAAAAGGTTTGAATTTAAGCGAATTAATTTATTTAACCCTGAAGTCAGGTTGACACAAAATGGTCAAAATATCTCAGGTATAATTCCAGCCGACTCAAGTTTTGTTTACAAGCTTATATCTAGCTACGTTAAAGGAGTTTATGCTGGTCAGGTTGCTGTTTCTAAAGGTAATGTAAGCATTGTCAATAAAACCGGAATACTGCAAACCGGAAATATCGAATCGGCGCTCAGTTTGTATTTAACAGGTTTCGCACTTGATGAAAATAGTGTCAGGAGAACCGACAGGTTGTTTTATGCAAACCAAATTGAGCTTAATTTTAATAATTACCAAATGCACCTAACCGATCAATTGCATAAACTGACTATTGATAATCTGCAGATTTCGACACGTAAAAAACAGGCTAAACTTCAAAATCTTCACCTGTTTCCTGTTTCAGCTGAAAATATTGAAGAGTTGCTTATGCGCTATAACCGATCGGAAGTTTACGAATTTACAATCCCTGAATTATCTTTATCGAATGCCGATTTCCACAATGCATTTTTCAACAAGAAGTTTTCGGTTGATAGCCTGAATATTTCCTCTCCACAAATATATTACGAAAATTACGCTCAACTCAGGCAGTTAAAACCCAAACAGGATTTTGATGATTTCTTTCATTTGCTTTCCGATTATTTAATAGATATTCAGATTCATTCAGTTCAAATTCCTGAAGGAACTATTCGCTTGATCAATCATAGTAAAAAAGACAAAACTATTTCGCTCAATAATAAGTTTAGTCTGACGCTTGGTAATTTGCAGATTAATGAGAATAGTTTTAACCAGAAAAGGTTGCTTTTGTCCGATTTTGTGGATTTTTCGGTACGCGACCACCTGATACATTTATCGGACAATGTACATGTTTTAAAGGCTGGCGAAATTGGTTTTTCAACTCGTAGGAAGGAGATTTTTGTTACTAATGCACGTTTATATCCTGAAACCGCAAGTAAGGCGTTTTCAGCAGTCAGATGGAATATCCAGCTTTCTGTTCCTGAACTAAGAATTAAAGGTATTAATATTGAGGATTTTATATTTGATCATAAAATTGATGCTGAAAATCTGGTAATAAACTCACCAGATATAAAGCTATACCAAAAGCAAAAACCACAACAGAAAACCGATTTAAAAGAGGTTGTTTTTCCTTTACCTAAAGAAATTGAATCGATTACTCTTCGAAACTTCACTTTAAAAGATGGTGCATTAAAAGTATTTTCTGAAATAGATACCAAACCAGTATTAATTGTTCAATCGGATATAAAGATGGGCGCTAAAAATATATTGGTTCAAAAAACATCGGCAACATCAAATCCTGAATTCAGAAAAGGTGATTATACCGCATCATTGATTCAGTTTAAATTTACACCTAAAGATAAAAATCAACAGTTTAGTATTGATGAACTTAATTTTTCGACACTCGAAAAGCAAATTCAGGCTAAAAATTTGACAGTTAAGCCAAAATTAAGAAATAATAAGCTGAACCAATATGAGTTGCAGGTTCCGGTTTTATCGATGAATGGTTTTGACCTGGAGAAGGCTTATAAAAATAATATCTTTGATTTTGAATCGATAGTAGTTGATAATCCATCTTTTCAGCGTTTTGTAAATGCAAAAGATTCGATTAAAGTCGATCCTTTTAAAGTTAGTTTTTACCCTTATTTCGAAAGTTTTGCCGATGTTTTTTATAGCGGTATCCTAAAAATCAACAACGCTAACATTTCTGTTTTTCAGTCGGGTGAGAAGAAATTTCAGGAAATTATTAATCTAAACCTTGAAAAATTTAGGATTGATTCAAAACCGTCACAAGGCTTTTTGCATTCTTCGAATTTTACACTGACAATTCCGGATATAAAAAAGCAAGGTAAACTATATCATTATGAAATGGGGCGAACGAGTTATTCGTCAGTAAAAAATGCTTTTACGATAAGTGGGGTTAAGATTATACCTAATTATTCAAAAGATGATCATCAACAAAAAGTTGGATTTCAGTCGGATTATTTGAAGGGGAAAATTGACTCTGTTTGTATTTTTCAGCCCAACCTGAAACGATGGTTCGAGAAAGAGGAATTAATTGGTAAATATGCCGGAATTTACGGACTGGAACTTGATGTTTTCAGAGATAAACGACAACCATTTAATGAGTCACAACGTCCTAAAATGCTGCAGGATTTGATAAAATCTATTCATACCCCTATATCCATTGATTCACTGTTTGTAATAAAATCGAAAATTACCTATACCGAAAAAGCGCCAACAGGTGACAGGGAAGGGAAAATACGATTTTCTGACGTTCATGTTTGTCTGTTTCCTTTTTCCAATCTAAAAAGTAACAGCAACCAATTTCCTGATTTTAAATTGACTGGTTCTGCAACAGTTCAAGATTCGGCAAAACTTCATGTTTTTATGGATTACCTAATGAATGATCCACTCAATTCGTTCAAAGTAAATGGGAGTGCAGGAGCTTTTAATATGCGGATTCTTAATCCTATACTTGAACCATTGGCATTAATTACACTTCGTTCAGGAAAAGTCGACCGGTTCCAGTTTGAGTTTTCTGCAAATCAAAATATGTCCAATGGCCAGTTGTATTTTGGATATGATAATCTTAAAATTGGTGTACTTGAGATGAAAGATGGTTTAGCAAAGGAATCTCATTTTGCCAGTTTTCTGGCCAATAGTTTGTTGCTAAGAAGTAAGAATCCAAGAGGAAAAGAGTTTTTACCAGATGAGATTGTTTTTAAACGTGATGAAAAAAGATCGGTCCTGAATTATTGGTGGAAATCGGTATTTAGTGGGGTTAAAAATACCTTAGGGATTAAAGATAAACAGGAAGAACAATCAAAATAATGTTCGCATTTATTTTTTAAGATCGATGATATACGAAAATTTAAATGTTTGATAAGTCCAATGTGAAATGCCGTATAAATATTGAAACCGAAATGAATTCCTTTTAAGTTTGCGAACAAGGTCGAGTGTGTAAACAACAGGCCGGTCACGATCATTTTTGTAGCCAAAATACCCGCCGATAGTATTCGACAAACTCCATACATTCCACTTATACTCAATCCCTGCCCCATATAACAGAGCATCGTTTTGTAAATTGAGTTCATCATTTGTTTGCCATGAGTAAAATCCGAGTGTTGCATACGGACGATAAGTTATTTGCTCGTTTTTACAGGTATGGTTACGCGAGAAACTGAGGTCGAAAAAGTAACCAGGCATATCAGAATATCTGGCGGCATCAAGGTGGTTTCCCGAAGCTGTTCGTCCAGTCATCCGAAGCATGGTGTCTGGAAATTTACGATTCTTCACTAACTGAATCATTGTTGAAAAATATAAGTCGCCAAAAGCTATACCTTTTCCATCTTTGTCGCGTGCAATCCGCTCATCACGAACCGAGTCGGACATCGCATAATGTTCAAGCAAAACGCCATATATTTCAATTGCAATTTTATTATCAGCAAATGAGCGGTAATATTTCCCGAAAATGTCCTGGGTTGGGTCGCCTTTTTTGAAATGCGTATCAAAGCTAAATTCCAGGTTACTACCGGGTATTACAATGCCCTTTTTTATTTCGGGAACAGGTAAAGCATTTGGACCAAGATAACCGGGAGTCATACGAATCATCATCCGCCAACCGGGCATTCCTAATTGCCAACCGTGTTTAATATTCCACCACATCCAGTCTTCCTCTGCAAATGTTAACAACGGTAAAATGCACAATACTAACAATACAACTCGTTTCATGCGGTAAATATACAAAAGGAGCATTATCAACCTAGCTGTAAAAACTAAAAAACCTTGTCATTCGACAAGGTTTTTTAGTTTTTACAGATTTAATTTTTTACGAATATTTTTGGGAATTGCATCTTTATGCACCATTATCGACATCGTTTTATATTCAACGTAAGGTTTTGATGCATAGAAGAAACCATTATAATCGTTGTAGTTACCCCACGAGTTTTTTACTTTGTAGTACAGCTTACCAGTTTGATCTTTAGCAGTTCCAACGATTACCATTCCATGATCATCTGTTGTTTGATAATTGTCGAAATCAACCTGACGTAATTCCTGGGATATATTCTTTTCCGGACCTGGTTTACTCAGTTTGTATAATTCTTCGTCTCTTTCTTTCTCCGATAATTTTTCCCATTTTGTAATTTCTGCATCGGTCATATTGGCTTTATCAACTACCGGAATTACGGCAACTCCTTTTTTTGACGTGGCAAATCCCTTTTCACTAACATCAGCAGCCCATGCCACCGGATAACCAGAGTTAATTGCATTATCGATAATTTCATCTAACTCGTTTAACGGAACATTATAAACTTCGTCCCACGACCAGTTATCCGGAATCTCGATAATGAACTTTGAATAAAAAGGATGATGGGTATATGAGGTAATTTCTACATAATCATCCATATTCAAACCAACATAATCAGTTGCAAAACTTTGAGGAGAATATTCTTTGCCCTGATAAGAAAATTTCTCAGGTAATTTGCCCAAATATGAGTCGAGAGTTGAATTAAAGGCATCATGCCAAACAGTTGTAAGTTTCTTGTTTGGATTATCGACGATAGCCTTTACATTATCAAGTAAAGTACGATCGAGTTCTCCATGTACATGTTTTTCTTCACCGTAATTCAGACCTCGATAAACCTCTTCGGGAACAATTCCATATTTCCGAATACAATTAGTTACATCATGAAAAGCCCCACCTGCACCAAAATTTAAGCTACCGTGCAGCCTGACATATTTTGTAGCTTTATCTGAATATGAATGGTATACAACAAACATTTCAGATAAATCAACTGTTGGCTTTCCCAGGCGCAACATTTCTGATTCGAGGAAACCCAAACCTGAAAACGACCAGCAGGTTCCAGAACGATATTGATCTTTAACCGGAGTACAAGGAATTTCCTTAATGGCAGTAAATTGATAACCAACTTCTTTTTCCTCTTCTTTCTTCTCCTGAGCTGAAATCGTATACGATATCAGCAACATCCCCACGAGGATAAGATTTCTTAATTTATACATAGTAATGATTTAACATTTATACCCCTTAAATAGTTGGCAAAAATATAAATTATAAAGTGTTGTTGTTGTTGTTAATCCAATTATTCAGCAAGATACGTAAATTAAAATATAAAATATTAGTTGTAGGTAATGATTTCTTACTTGCTGAATTAGAATACTTTTGCTTAACAAATGATGCAATTATTTAATAAAAAAATAACAAAAACATGTTTTATAACAACTTTTTTGAATCCATTTAAATGATAATAATTGGATAGACAAATTCAACTTCCAAATCTTTACTATTTTTGAATATCTATAGAAAGAAGTATGAATCGGAATTTACTGTTACTTATTATTTTTTTGTTTTTTGAAGTTAGTTTTCTACATGCTCAAAACCTGCCGGATGACTCGCTGATATATAGTACCAATGATAAAATTTTAGTTGAAAACAAACTTCATGAGCTGGCTAAGTATTCTGCTTTACCAATAAATGATCTTTTGGTCGAGGTTGGAAAATCATTTATGGGGACTCCTTATGTTTCAGCTACTCTTGAAAACGGCATTGCTGAAAAATTAGTTATTAACCTACGTGAACTCGATTGTACAACTTTTGTAGAGAATGTACTGGCACTTTCGAGAATAATTAAAGCTGGTAAAACTGATTTTAGCTCTTTTGCAGCTATGCTTCAGCGTATACGTTATCGTGATGGCATACGTCATGGTTATCCTTCCAGACTTCATTATTTTAGTGAGTGGATTACCAATAATCAGGAAAAACATATTGTTGACGGAACTATTAATAAAAATGGCAAAAGGATTGATAAACCTATAAATTACATGAGTACTCATCCATCTGATTATCCTGTATTAAAAGAACATCCAGAATTAATTAAGCCAATTGCCATACAGGAAAACGAACTCAGTAAACACGAATTTTGGTATTTCCCAAAAACTGATTTTGTTAATTTGTATAAGAATTTGAAGCATGGCGACATTATTGCATTGACAAGTACTATTGATGGTGTTGATGTAAACCATGTTGGTATCATTGTAAAAAAGGAAAATGAATTCTATTTGCTTCATGCTCCTTTGAGCGGAAAAATGGTGTTAATTTCCGAAAAACCAATTACAGATTTTTTAAGACCAACATCAAAAAATAGTGGAATTATGATTGCACGTCCGCTTTTTTGATTTTCTGCACATTGTTATTTACTACTTTTGTTGTTTAAATATCAATTCGAATGAATTCGTTGTTAAACCGCTTCTCTGTTTGGGTTTGTAAATTGACATCCCATCTTCCGTTTTGGGCCCTTTTCATCCTTGGCGATATATTCTATTTTTTTCTTTTTCATGTAATTCGTTATAGGCGCAAGGTTGTGTTCGAAAACCTGACAAACTCTTTTCCGGAAAAAAGCAGTGACGAAATAAGAAAAATTGCGAAAAAATTTTACCACCATTTAAGTGATATCAGCCTTGAAACGTTGAAGTCGCGTACAATGTCGACTAAACAATTCGACGAACGAATGATTATTCATGGTCTTGAAATATATGATGAATATTACAAACAAGGCAAAGGCTTAATTTTGCTTGGGATGCACTATGGTAATTGGGAATGGATTGGTTCAATGCAGCGATTATTAAATATCCAGTTTTATTGTGTTGTGAACCAGATGCGTTCAAATCCGGAATTTGAAGAATTTCTCACATTATCGAGAGAACGGTTTGGAGCAATAACGGTGCCATCTCACTTATCTGCGAGATTGGCATTAAGGCTGAACCAAAACGAACACCCTGCTGGTATCATGCTTGCTGCCGACCAAACCGGACCGTCCAACTCCCAGTTTTGGACTACATTTCTAAATCAGGAAACATCATTTTTTACTGGCCCAATGAAGATAGCCATAAAAACGAATCAACCGGTGATCCTGTTTCATTCCCGTAAAATTGGTAGAAGTCGCTACGAAGTTTTTCATTACAAACTAATTGAAAATCCGGCAGAAGCTGAACCTGAAGAAATTATGTTGGCTTACGTCAGAAAAATTGAAGAGATTATTAAAGCTGAGCCCGAATATTGGTTGTGGTCACATCGTCGCTGGAAACATAAACGACCGGAAAATATCCCCTTAAGGTAGACGAATTGAGAACTACATCGGATCAACATCAACATAGACAATTAAGCTTGAATTATTCGGTTGAGCCTTTGTTTTCGAAATGAGCTCCATAATTTTTGTTTTTGCCTCCTGTATTTTGCCATCACGCGGAATTTTAATCAGGATTTCTTTCTGAAACCATGTTTGGATTTTTCCAACTACAGGATACTCAGGCCCCAAAACATTTCGGTTGAATAAACCACGAAACGCTGTTGACAAATGCATCGCAACCAAGTCTAAACGTTCCCTGTTCTGATGCTTAACAACTATCTTAATCAACCTGAAATATGGAGGATATCTAAACATTTTACGTTCGTTCATCTGGCGGTTAAAGAGCTGATTGAAATTGTTTTCAGCAACATCCAATATAACCGGATGGTTAGGTTGGCTTGTTTGGACGATCACCCTACCCTGCTTGTTTTTTCGGCCAGCGCGTCCGCTGACTTGTGCAATTAATTGGAAACTTCGTTCATAAGATCTGAAATCAGGATAATTGAGCAAATTATCGGCATTTAATACTCCTACAACCCTGACGTGATCAAAATCTAAACCTTTTGTGACCATCTGTGTGCCAACCAGAATGTCAATCTTTCCGGTCTCGAATTGCCATATAAGTTGCTCATAAGCTTTTTTGGCGCGGGTTGTATCAAGGTCCATTCGGGCCACGCGTGCTTCGGGAAATAGTTGTTTAATTTCATCTTCAATTTTTTCAGTTCCAAAGCCACGGGTTTTAATATCTTCCGATCCACATTCGGTACACCGCGAAATCATGGAAACAGTATGCCCGCAATAGTGGCATATTAGGCTCGACCGGTTTTTGTGGTAAGTTAAACTTACATCGCAATACTTACACTTAGGTATCGATCCGCAATTGCCACATTGCACGTAAGGAGCAAATCCGCGCCGGTTCTGAAACAGGATAACCTGCTCTTTATTTGTCAATGCGGTTGAAATTTCAGAAAATAATTCAGGTGTGAAAACCGAATGCATTTGCTTTCGTTTGGTGGCTTCCTGAGTGTTGGCTGGTATTAGTTTGGGCAATTCAATTCCCCGGAATCTTTCTGTGAGACTTACAAGTCCATATTTGTTACTTCTGGCATTAAAATAGGTTTCATACGAAGGTGTTGCCGAACCTAATAGTACTTTCGCATTATGCAAATTTCCCATCAAAATAGCCATATCCCTGGCATTGTAACGTGGTGCAGGATCGAATTGTTTGTACGAATTTTCGTGTTCTTCATCAACTATTATTAGCCCCAAGTTATTGAATGGCAAGAATATTGACGATCTGGCGCCAAGAATTACCCTGTACGGGTTTATATTACGCCCAGTGGTATTTCCAAGTACATTGAACCAAATTTCGACACGTTCGGCATCGTTAAATTTTGAATGATATATCCCTGCCAAATCGCCAAAAGCTGTCTTTAATCGATTAATAATTTGGGTTGTTAATCCAATTTCAGGGACTAAATAAAGTACTTGTTTCCCTTGATTTAGCTGTTCTTCTATTAGTTTAATGTAAATTTCAGTTTTTCCGCTGGAAGTCACTCCATGTAATAAAACAGTTTGATGCGTTTTAAACTGATCAGAAATTGCCTCAAAGGCTTTTTGCTGTGCTTCAGACAATTCTTTTATTAACAAATCTGCCTGATGGTCTCGATTTATACGATCTGTCTCTTTCTGAAAAACTTTTAAAATCTGTTTGTCTTCGAGCCCTTTTAACGAAGCTTCCGAAGAATTAGCTACCTCAAGTAATTCCTTTTTACCTATCTCAGTTTTATTCTGATCGCTAAATAGTGTTTCGGAAAGGAAAACCTTTAGCAGTTGTTCTTGCTTTTTTGCTTTGCGTGAAAGCTGGTCAAGTATTTCGTTAAGCTTTTCTTCAGTTTGAAATTCATGATTTAACCTGACAGTTGAAACAACCTTGGGTTTATAACTTTCGCGAAGTTGTTCTTCAACAATCACAGCATTTTTTTCAAGCAAAAGCTTTAAAACAGCCAGCGATGATTGTTGCCCTAAAAACCGGTTTAAATCCTGAATAGTAGCTGATTTCCGACTTTCGAGCAACAATAAAACGGCGTTTTCTTTATCAGTTATTTCATTTAAAATTACTGCATCGGGATTAATACATACTTTTGTCTGGCTTTCCAGTTTTAAGCCTGACGGTAATGCTGCTTTATAAACTTCGCCCAACGTACAACAGTAATAGTTTGCCAACCATTCCCATAATTGCAATTGTCTCACACCAATGATCGGTTCTTCATCTAAAATGGCATCAATATCTTTTATTTCAAACTCTCCGTCTGGTTGGTTTTGATGAAGATGATATACCAATGCAGAAAAGAACTTCCGTTTTCCAAATTGTACAATTACCCGTACTCCGGTTTTAATCCGGGGCTGAAATACAGAGGGCACCCGGTAAGTAAACCTGTAATCGAGAGGTAAGGGCAATACTACGTCGGCAAAAAGCAGTTCTTCAATCATAAATAAAAATTACTCAAAGAATTTCTGTGTTAGCAAAATTAAACATAGAGATTACAATTTCATTTTTTAGAGCCTAAACTTTACAGAATTATACCAATATGCCGATTACTTTTAAATTATAAATAATACTTTTACTAGGAATACAGCAATGCAAGTGTTATTAAGGTTAGGTAAGTATTTCAACTTAATGTAATCGTTTATGAAAAGAACCCGGTTCAATTTGAAGTTAAGGCTTAATGTTTATATTTTAAGCGCGGCCACTCTTGTTTTTTGCTTAACAATTGCATACATCAGCTTCCGCCTTAATAAAATAGCATATTCCACAGCAATCGAAATTGTAAAAGGTTCAACAAGAGAATATCAGACCAAAATATCAGAAGAATTAAGTATTATGATGGAATCAGCAAAAACCATCAGTAATGCATTCAATAACTATCCAAACTTAAAGCCTGAAGTTCGGGATGAAATCTATGACCAGATTTTGTTTAAAAATCTTGAAAAAAATCCAAAATATTTATCGGTTGGAGTTTATTGGGAATTAAAAGCGTTAGATAAAAACTATAAGAAAAAAAATGGCCGGTTTTATAATGGTTATTTTCGGGAGGATGACAGAATCATAAACCAAAAGGCTATTGAAGATACTACAAATAGGGAACTTACAACAACTTATTACCAGGTTCGGAAAATAAATAAGGATGTAATTGTAAATCCTTATTACGATCAGACGACAAAGCAAGTAAAAGATATTTTGATGACAAGCTTGCTTGCCCCTATTAAAGGCAATAATGGAGAATTTGAAGGTATGGTGGGTATTGATGTCTCCTTGAAACAAATGAACGAGATAATAGCACGTATGAAACCTTATGAGGAAGCTGTTTCTTATATGGTTTCTGAAGATCGGACGATTGTTGCACATACCAATCCAGTTTTTACCGGGAAGAATTTCTTTAACTCGCTGGCTGCTGATTCAACACTATTTAAAAAAGAAATCATTAATGGTGGTTCAAAATCGTTTACATATAAAAACTCGGAGAAAGCAGTGGAGTATATTGTTGTTTTTGAGCCTATTGTAATTAATGGAAATGATACCAACTGGTTTATTGGTATTGAAGTTCCTACAAAAGTTATTCTTAAAGAGGTGCATACATTTATGTTTTGGTTGGTTATTGCTGCCTTAATAGGATTGATGGTTTTATTTATTGTCATCATTTTTATTGCAAATAAACTAACTGGCCCGATAATTAAAGGGGTTGAATTTGCCAAATCAATTGCCTCTGGAAATTTAAATGCACATCTTCCGATTGATCAGAATGATGAGATAGGCGATTTGGCTGTATCGCTTTCTGAAATGGCCCAACGGTTGACAAAAATTATTAGTGAAATCATCCAAAGTTCGGATGCAATTGCTCAAAGTACTCAACATTTGCTTCAGTCTTCGGGAGATTTAGCTGAAGGCGCCAGTAAACAGGCCGCATCATCCGAAGAAATATCAACTTCTATGGAATTGGTTTTAAACCGTATCCTAAAAAACACAGAAAATGCCCAGGAAACAGAAAGAATTGCTTTGCTGGCTTCTATCGGAGTTAAGGTTGGAAAAGAATCAACGCAGGCTCTTATCATGTCGATGAATAATATTATTGAAAAGATTTCGGTAATTAACGAGATAGCTAAACAAACTAATTTACTTGCAATTAATGCTGCAATAGAAGCTTCGCGTTATGGTTTGCAGGGTAAAGGTTTTGCTGTTGTTGCCGCTGAAATTAAAAAACTTGCAGAACGATCGCATCTGGCAGCAAAGGAGATAAACGAATTATCAAGAATAGGAATGTTGCAGGCCAGCGAAACCGGTAATACTTTAATTGAAATTGTTCCCCAGATTGAACACACAGCCGAACTTGTTAAGCAAATAACCACTTCAAGTATTGAACAACGAGTTAATTCAGAGGAAATTAATATTGGTATTCAACAATTAAATAGAATAATCCAGCAAAATGCAGGATCTTCATTCGAATTATCATCAAATACCAGGAATATCGTCCAGCAAACTGAAAATTTGAAAAAGCTGATTTCTTTTTTCGAGATCAAAAAGAACTAGCGAATACGGTCGATAGAACGGACAAGCGCTTCGTCTTTATTAATTCCACGAATAGCTAAATAATCAACGATAATAGCAATTAAAGGGAAAATAAAACCAGTTTGCAGGCTGATTTTAGCGCCAGAAAAGGTGAAATAAGAGTAATAAAATAAGAGGCCAAATAAGCCAAGAAGGGATATCATACCTACTAAAACAATCTTTTTCTGCAACATCCTGTTTTTGTAACTGAATATTGAAATAAGGTGTAAAATTGCAACTAAAGCAATAACAATTACTACTCCAATGCCACTTTGCTTAGCAATTCCATCAAGCAATATTCCCTTTGAATTAAACAAATAAACGGCGCCATCTTTGGCAATCTCGGCGTAAGGCATTGCAAATAATGTAGCGCACAGGATAATTGAAATAACTAAGTATAAAGATTGAATTCTTTGTATCATGATTTTTATTTTTAGCAAAAATAATTCTTTTCATTCTCTGGCCAAAAATAAGTGAAACTACACTGATTTATTTTTATAAAGCATAAAAAAACCGCCGGAATAAGGTGAGAGGTAAATTTCCGGCGGGGTTAATAAATTTTTCATTAACAAATTTAATAAATTACAGGAAATCTGGTAATTCTATTTTCATTATCTTTGATGCACGAAAAATAAATGTAAAATAATGAAATTCAGGATACTATTTCTGATAATCCTCCTGATAACATTCTTTTTCAATATTTGTTTTGCTCAGGAAGAAACCACTTTTATAAAAATCAATGACAAGGTTCCTACGTTTGAGTTTGAAAAGACTCCTGGGAAATTGGTTAACATTTCTGACTTAAAAGGAAAAACTATTTTAATCACTTTCTTTGCAACGTGGTGTGGCCCATGTAGAAAAGAACTGCCTATACTCCAGTCGGATATTTATAACAAATATAAGAGAAACCAGAATTTTGAATTATTAATTTTCGGTAGAGAACATAGTTGGGAAGAAATTAAAAAATTTAGCCAATCAAATAAGCTTGTTGTACCAATGTATCCCGATCCTGATCGAAAAATTTACTCAAAGTTTGCAGGACAATACATCCCCAGGAATTTTTTGATTTCAGCCGAAGGGAAGGTGATTTACTATTCGACTGGATTTGATGAACAAGAATTTAAGAAGTTGAAAGAACTAATTGAGGCTCAGTTAAAGTTGAATTGAGTGGTTGTGCCAAGCAAATAAAAAACAAAAAGTCTTTTATTTGCTTGATTTTTAATCGGTCACTTAACTGCAATAGTTTCTATTTCGATTAGAACCCCCAGAGGAAGATCTTTTACTGCGAATGCAGCTCTTGCTGGCGGAATTTCGGTATAATAAGTTGCATATACCTCATTCATAGCTTTAAAATTAGCCATGTCGCTCAGTAAACAAGTTGATTTAACAACATCGCTGTAGTTATAACCAGCTTCTGATAAAATGGCCCCAATGTTTTTCATTACCTGTTCGGTTTGTTCCTTAATGCCACCATCAATTACTGTCATTGTTGCCGGGTTGAGTGGTATTTGTCCTGAAATATACAATGTACCACTTACCTCAATTGCTTGGCTATAAGGCCCTATTGCAGCTGGAGCCCCTGAAGTTTTGATTACTCTTTTCATCTATTTATATTTTCAAAGTTGATTGTACAATTTTCGTATGATCTATTGTTTTTCAATTAATTACCCAACGGATTGAATAGCCTAAATAATTATTTCGTTCGGCGCGGGCTTTGTCTCACATGGCTATTTCATCATGATCAATTTAATATTTATGGATTCAAAAATAGGCAAAAAAATCCCGGATTGATCAATAGAGTTCAATCCGGGACTTTTTTATTCAGTGCATTAATTTATCCATGTTTTTCGGATAGGTATCGTTCTGCATCAATAGCCGCCATACAACCTGAGCCTGCAGCTGTAATTGCCTGACGATAAACCGGGTCCTGAACATCGCCACAGGCAAAAACACCTGTAACATTTGTTTTTGATGTTCCCGGAATTGTTTTGATATAACCAACTTCATCTGTTGTTATAAATTCTTTCACAAAATCGGAGTTTGGCTGATGGCCAATCGCCAGGAAAAAGCCATCGATGCTAATTTTTACGGTTTCTTCATCAGGAGTTCCTTTCTTTTTGATTAAGGTAGCGCCTTCAACTACCCCATCGCCAAATAAACTTGTTGTTTGGTGTTCCCATAGCACTTCAATATTTTTGGTATTAAATACTCTGTCCTGCATTACTTTAGAGGCACGCAGTTCACTACGTCGAACAATCAGATAAACTTTACTTGCTAAACCAGCCAGATAAATAGCTTCTTCAGCAGCTGTATCTCCACCACCAACAACGGCAACAACCTTACCCCGGTAAAAGAAACCATCGCAGGTGGCGCAGGCAGAAACTCCACCTCCGGCATATTTCTTTTCATCTTCAAGTCCGAGATATTTGGCAGTAGCTCCTGTAGCAATAATTACTGTTTCTGCTTCTATTAATTTACTGTCGTCTATCCAAACTTTATGAACTGGTCCCGAAAAATCAACTTTTGTTGCAAGTCCCCAACGAATATCAGTTCCGAAACGGGTAGCCTGGGCCTTCAGGTCTTCCATTAATTCAGGACCTGTTATTCCTTTGGGATAACCAGGAAAGTTTTCTACTTCGGTTGTTGTTGTTAACTGTCCACCGGGCTGAAGTCCTTCGTACATAACCGGTTGAATGTTTGCCCTGGCGGCATAAATTGCTGCTGTATAGCCTGCTGGTCCTGAACCAATGATTAAACATTTAACTTTTTCGCTATCAACTACCTGATTAGTGTTGATGGCTGAATTATCACTAAGATTTATCGATTTAAACATATCTGAATTTTTTTTCAAAGTTAATAAACACAGATTGACATTCAGCATTAACTCAAATCAATAATTGTTATCGCACAATAGACATTCTCGAAGTGAAGTTTAAATTTATATTTATTGACATTTTAAATGATTCTTAATAAATAAATTGTACCTTTAAAAGTGTAGATCAAATTCAAAAACATTAAGGATTTTAACCTTTTTTGGCTTTGTTTAGCCTCATTTCCGAGGTATTTTTACTGTATTAAGAATTAAAACTTAATGTCATGAAAACGTCTGGTAGAAACTCTGGGTTCAAAAAGCATTTGAGAACAAGTTTCTCGAATGAAAATTTGTGGTTTTATTTTGGCACTAATACTAAAAATAGCGCTTATTCAAAACCTAAGGAAAGCTTCCGAAGCGACTTTGCGAGTGCAAGTCAGGTGACTAAAAACATGAATGCTAATGATAATCAAGTGCATGGGACTAAAAATAGAACAGCATTCATTGTTGATTGGCAGATATACTGAAAAATGTTAGATCTTTAATCTCTATTTAAATAAAAGACGTCGTTTGGTAATATTGCAAAATGACGTCTTTTTTATTTAAATATTTACCATTCTTACGTTTAACAAATGTTCCATGTATTAAATGCCAGTTGAGCCGAGTAAAATTCGAATATTTTTTTGCACAAGTAAAGAAGTTGCCTATTTTTGCAGCCATAAAGTTCGGGGTGTAGCGCAGCCTGGTAGCGTATCCGTCTGGGGGGCGGGGGGTCGCAAGTTCAAATCTTGTCACCCCGACTTAACAAGGGTAAAACCCATTCAGAAGACCGTAAAACATTGTTTTTGCGGTCTTTTTATTTGTGAGCTCCACGCACACATATATTGTTTGCATTGGCACCTTGGGTAACATTGTGTAGGTACACCATTGGCAAGCTATTTAAATCAACTTAATTGTACCCGAAAATGACTGATCTCAGCCAATGTGTGTTTAACCTGCGCTGATACATCATTTATCGGATATGAGTATGTTCATTGCCAGCTCTGAGTGTATCCGGTTAGTGATGAGTATATGTATGAATTGTTCGGGCACATAATTGATTTGTGATGAGTATATGTGTGAAATTTGACGGTACATAATCGGGATGTGTTGAGTACATAATTGAACTGTTCCGGCACACTACTTATCAGTGATGATTATATGTCTGATTCGTGCGGGCAAATGATTGATTAGAGATAAGTACATGTTTTTTTCATGATCATACATAATTGATTTACAATCATACACAACTGAATATTGTTACCAGACGACTGACCTGTGATCGGAGAACAGTGAACAGCATTGGTACACAACTGGTTTGCGATTATACACGATTGGTTGGAAGTTGCCGGATGATATGAATGTGACATCATGTACCGACTATGGTTGGGGGCCATGGATAGCATATTATTTGGCTATTTTTTAAGACGTATAGTGGAGTTGTATAATTATAAAAGCGATTTCTATGTGTTACTTAACAGTTTACTTGGTGATGTTGTTAATTTAATTTATCTTGGTTGATATAAAATTAAAAATACATATTATTCACCCTTTAACTCCTAATGTAATGAACAATCATCAAACAAGTTTATTAGGCATGTACCTGTCGTTTAGAGATTTTCAGTCTGCTTATACGGTAATTACCAATCCTCTTCCAAATTATACCGCAAACTTAACTACGTTTCTGAATGCAGTTACGCAGATTCAGGCGGCTGCTGAGCAACAAAAAATAAGTAAGAAAGGTGTAACTGAAGTCAAAAATAATTTGAAAGATGGCCTTATCGTGGCTACAGTGGATTATGCCCGAAAGTTGGGCGTTTATGCCAAGTTTACAAACAATACCATCCTGGCTCAGGAAGTAAAGATTACCGAAAGTAAGCTTCGCCGTGTTGGTGACACTGCTGTTAAAGACTATGCCCAGATTATGTACGACCGCGCCCAAACCAATGTTGCTGCATTGGCAGCCTATGGCATAACAGCGACTACTCAAACATCATTCCTTAATGCTATTAACATCTATAATGCTTCGATTGGCAAACCTGGTGCAACCCGTATAGAAAGTGGCCAGACTACCAAACAACTTGTAAGTTTGTTTAATACCGCCAATAATGCGTTAGACAATATGGATGCTGCCGTTGAGATTGTTAGAATATCGCAACCTGCATTTTATACCGGGTACAAAAGCGCCCGCAAGGTTGGAAGAGCGCTGGGTAGTTCTATTGCAGTTAAAGGTGTAGTTACCGATGCCATTACCGGTGAGTACATTAAAAACGCCAAGCTTTCGTTTGTGCCCGATGGCGTTGCTGCTTTGGCCGAATCTGACAAGGCTTCGTCAAAGCCTGTTGTTGTTAAGAAGTCGGCTAAAAGGGGTGGTTTTATTGTAAGATCGCTTCAGGCGGGAGTTTACACGGTTACTATTGAAAGAATTGGTTATGCCAGCCAGGTGACTACTATTATTGTTGCCGATGGCGAGCTTGCCGAATTAAATATCAAGCTTTCGAAATAGGCATTCGACCATAGAGGTTATTACCTATAAATGGATTGTTATAACAGGCCCCGCGAAAGCGGGGTTCAGTTTTTGGGGCAAATCGGGAATTATTTTCTGAGTTTTTTTCCTTCGGGGGACTTTCAGCGAATTAGATGGCCTTTATTATATTTAAAAAATCTTCCAATTTGTATGCGCCAACAACCGTCCGTCTTTCGTAAACCATGAAATAGCGATAATTATTTCCTGCTTTACCTGCCCAAAGCCCGCCAAGCCTGATTTTGGATTCTGCATCTAAATGGTCGCCTTTTGTTTCCAATAAAATTATTTTTCCACTTTTAGCCTGAATTATAAAATCGGGGTAATGATTTACAAAACCGTTAATTCTAAATCCTTTACGCTCAATATTCCTTGTCCAGAATGCAATGTTTTGCATATTGGCAATTTCATTAATTACCCTTGACTCAAAATCATTCATTTTGCCTTCTTTCTCGTAGAGCGATTTTGCAATGTCTTTTGACGTATCGCCGGGCAAGATATTTTTTGGCAATTGGAATGATGGCTTAATAAAAACCTTATCCGTGTCTAAATAGTCTTTGAATTTCTTTTCTGCATATTGTTCCGAAAGGGATTTAATTTTCGCCTTTATTTTGTCGGTATAAGAGTATTTTTGGTTGTAAAAATCAGAAAAACGCTCATCATTAAAGTCTTCTAAAATCCGATTGATGTACTTTTCAATTTCTTTATCAGGAATTGGATACATATTCCCGATAACATCCATAATGAATTTTGTAGTAGTTTTTATTCGGCTATCTTTCCGTGCAGGGTCGAGAATGTAAGCCATTATATTTTCTTTAACCAAACCATCGAGCCTTACAAAAGTTGGGGTGTGTTCTTTTTTTGTTTCATCCAGATCGACTTTGTAGAGTTCCGATGTAATGTTATCGAAGACGATATCAGTAGTTTGTTGACTTAATCGAAAACCTTCTAAAAGATTCTCTTTTTCCAAAGGCAATTCTTCTTCTTTTTGTCCGAACAAATCATTTGCAGGAACTTTCAAATAAAACTGGGGTATGTTTATTTTTTCTGCTTGTTCCTTAAATATGTCTTTGATGGTGTATGTTTTCACAAGTTGCTGAATTTCGTCAGGCAATGCCGTTGTATGGGTTGCTTCCATTTCAGTGCCGAAAAAGCGGGATTCAAACGTCTCATTTTGCTCAATTGCAGTTTTCTCAATTTCTGAAAGGATGTCTGAACCTTGAGTTATTTGATTTTCCTGATTCGTATGATTTTCTTCATCCCAATTTATTATTCGACTTGTATCTATATCATCTGCAATATTTGAAGAACCCGGTTCCATTGTTTTAGTGGAAGTAAACAAATCCTGAAAATCATTTAATCCTGCTAATCCGGGTCCAGGCAGAGGTTGTGAGTTGGTAAGTTTGTAATCTCTTTCACTGAACCCCGCTTTATTTAAGCCTTTTACAATGTTCTGCAAAGTGTCCATGAATTTAGACGATGCAGTTAAAACATAACTAAGGTTTAAAAGTGGAAAGTTGTGTTTCATTACGTAAGGCTGGCGTAAAACCCTGCCTAAGATCTGCTCCACGTCAACTGCCGAGCTTTTATCTGCCAGTGAAGCTAAAATGTAGGCGAACGGGCAATCCCAGCCTTCTTTCAATGCGTTAATGGTTATGATGTAACGCACTTCGCAATCGCGACTCATTAAATCAATTCCTTTAATTTCGTTGATGTTTGCCGTTTTGATTTTGATTTGCTCAACGGGTATTTTTAGTTCAATGAGTTTTTCTTTAAGTTTCTGAACGTTCGATTTTTCTTCTTCATCGTTAAGAAAATCCTTGCCGTTTTTGGGTTGCGCCTGGAACAAAACAATCGGACGAATGTATTTACCGCCTTTCTTTTCTTCATCAATGGCTTGTAATTCCAAACGTTTTTGTAGTTGAAGGGCCGAATTGATTACTTCGGTTTTGTCCTGATGATTGTAAACAATAACAGGAAGTTTTACCATATTTTCACGCTTTAACTCCAAAGCGTCAATAAAACTGATGATATTACTGTTGTTGCGAGGCGTTGCAGTAAGGTCGAGGATAAAACAAGGGTTAAACTCCTTAAGCATTTCAACGCTTAAATCGGTTTCGGCATTGTGGCTCTCGTCTACAACAACCAACGGATTTAAGAATTGCATTACTTTCATTAACGAGATTTCTTCGTCTTTGCCCAAAAGCGTTTCAAAAGATTGTAACGAGCCGTTTTGCTCGAAAACTTTACGTCCTTCTTTGTTTGCCGTGCGGATGCTGTCGAAGCTCAGGACGAAAATATTCAGTTGCTCCTTTACCGAAGTTGCATTAAACCCGCTTCCCTGAAGTAAAGTGGGTTTATCGAACACTTCTACTTTGTTTCCGAAATACGAATTGATTTTCTGACGGTAAGGGTGCGAAGTATCTTTAAGGTTTTTAATGGTTTGTTCTAAAATAGTGATTGACGGAACAAGCCAAACAACAGCCTTTGGTCGGTCGTAATCGAATGCGTCAAAAATTATTTTTATGGCGTTGCATGCAATAAATGTTTTACCTCCTGCGGTTGGTACCTTAACGCAAATATGCGGTACGCGAGGAACATTATTTTTGTATGGTTCGATGGTGGCGCCCAAAAAAGGATAAAGCGGCGTGCGAGGGTGTTTTGCCCAAAAATTATAAAATGCTTCTTTCGTGTTTTTGGTTTCCTGTATGTGTTCCAAAAATAACGAGAGGTCGTTTATTACTTGCTGTTGATAGGATTTAAGTTCCATGTTAAACTTTTTCTAATTTAGAAATCCATTCATTAAATCGAGGACATTTTGTTCTTATTATTTCTAATCCTGTCATTTCTGCAATGTCAATGCCATTTGTTGTTTTGCTATATTTAACGAATATTCGCTTTAGCCGATGTGAAGGAGAAGTTTCTTTCCCATCATTAATAATCTCAGGATTATCTGTAGAATTTATGGTTTCCAAAAGATAGTTGTAATCTTTAAACTCCTTTTGTTCATATAGTTCATCAAACGCATCCAGCTCACAAAAGAGCAGGCCCTCAAATTCATGTAGTTGAATATAAGGAATAAAACGGTATCTGCCTGCTTCGTTAATATCAGCTAACATTCCAGTCTCTAAAAAGGCTAGCCGTTGATTTTTATCTGCAATTTTTAACGATTCGTTCCAATGAGGCAGAAGATGTTTATCCTCAATACCATAGTAATCGATTAGAAGGGTAACATAAACGGAGGGATCAAATAGATAATTTTCAATTTGACGTTTTAATGCTGGCCAGGATACCATACCACCCCCCGATTTTTTAATTTTGGGGTTTTCAATTGAGATGCGATAGTTTAAAAAATGAGGTTTTAAAACACTATCGCAAAATCTTTGCTCAGTTGGTCCTTCACCAATTACAATAATTCGTTTCATTTTGAAAATGGTTGAGCAGAGTTAATAATATTGCGTTCCCACAATTCTCCAAGAGGAGAATCTTCCAGCCATTTTTGTAACTTCTCAGAATCTAATTTTTGGAAAACAGATTGATTATCTTCTCTGTCAACAGCAAATACCTGATCGGGAGAAAAACAATCGACTAAATTCACCGATTGAGTAGAAATAATGATTTGTGTTTCATGTGAGATTGCTTCGATTAACCCTGCTAATTTCGAAATAGCATGTGGATGCAGCCCTAATTCGGGTTCGTCAATAATTATTACGCTTGGGGGCGAAGGTTGCATAAGTACAGTGGCCAATGCAATAAAACGAAGTGTTCCATCAGAAAACTGATAAGCCGAAAATTCAGATTCCAAATCACCATTATCGACCCACCGAAGCTCTATTTCGTTAGGTTTGAGCTGGCGGGGTTCGAGGATAAGACGATCGATGTATGGTGCTACCGATTGAATGGTTCGTTCCAATCGGGCAAATATTTTGGGATGCACTTTTTTTAGGAGAAAAAGAAAGGCTGGCAAGTTGCGACCATCACTTCTCAGAAACCTATTGTCATTAATATCACATGCTCTACGCAACATCGAGGTTGATGAAGTATCGTGAAAATGGTAAATCTGCAAGTTCGAGAGATAATCGTTTAAATAATCATATCTATATCCATTTTGAGTTGGCAAAACACTCTCAAGGCTATTCTTGAAATTAAAATAATTTAAATAATCGCTCTCGTTGGTTACATTGTAACCAAACCCTTCCTCTTCTATAAACAAACCACCCTCACGGGTAGGGGCAAGTTTAAACCAATACCCATTGTTATTCTTTTTATCCTTTGTAAAATATAGTTTGCCATATAGTTGTTCGGTATGTTTACGGCCAAAGTATAAGAGATTATCGGCCTTCTCTTCGATAACAAAACGTTGGAGTTGCTGATTTAAAATGGCATGAAGTAATTTAAAAAATGATATAAAATTACTCTTGCCAGAGCCATTGCTGCCAATAAAAACATTAACATGACCAAGCTTTAGGTTGGCGCTACGAATGGACTTAAATCCTTCTATTTGTATGTATTCTATCATAGCTTGCAAGTTAAAATCGTGTTATATCTCTTGGTATCTTCTTGAAAATAATCTGATGCCTGGTCGTGAAATCCTTAGTAAGCAGGCAATTATCGGCATAAATAACGTATTGCTCCGCTTTCGTTTTCATGGTTGCCAAAAAAGTATGGTCGAGCGTGGTTACTTTGTCTTTCTCGTAGTTGAAGTAGTAAGCAGTGTCGTTGTGTTTGCCTAGAAAGAAGGAGTTTTCCTTAACTCCCTCTCCTTTGGAGAGGGCTGGGGAGAGGCTACTTTTCGTTTCGGAGTACCACACGTATTGACGAATTTTTTCCACACCAATCGTTTCGTTCAGGTTGCCATCTTCGTTGAAAAGAGGTTGACCCAACTCGTAAAAGTCGAAACTACCGCCGGTGCTTTCTACTGCCTTACTGCCATCGCCATAACCATTCATCACCCGTTTTACACGCTCTGCTGTTATATTTTCGGCATATTTTTCCATCTCAATTAAAATGAATTTGCGGTTGCCTCCATCTTGTTTGTTGAGATTACAAACGGCGTGGGCTGTGGTGCCTGAACCAGCGAAGGAATCAAGAACAATTGAGTTTTTACAAGTTGCTAGTTGTAAAATATGGTCTATAAGTTTTGTGGGTTTTGGTGTTGAAAATCCCTTTTTGTTATCTAAAAATATTTCCATTTCATCGGCGGCATCTTTATTGGTCGTGTCACAAATAATTGAACGGAAAACTTTATCTTCAGGCATTCTCACTTTTCTAACTACTGTGTAGCCACCAGCTTTATTTTTAATAAAATTCACATTCCCTTTTTCCAATTCACTATCAAAAGTTGTTTTTGAAATTTGCCATGTTCCGTCTTTTATAACTGAACCATCAGGGCAAATCACATCATAAATTATAGGATTATTCAATCCGGGTCTAGATAATGTATCCCAATAAAATCTGCCTTCATTATCGCTTTCTCTGTATCTTTTTAAATAATCGCCTTCGTAAGCAACTCTCCATTTTTCCTTTTGAAAGAATTTATCTTTCACATAGCATAATATGTATTCATGGTCGACAGCTACATAAAATGAGTCATTCCCTCCACCTTTACGCTTCTGCCAAATCATATTTGAAACAATGTTTGCACCTCCAAAAATTTCATCACAAACTAATTTCAAATTGGCTTGCTCATTGTCATCAATCGAAATAAATATAGCTCCATCATCAGCCAGCAATTTATGAAGCAACTTTAAGCGTGGGTACATCATGCAGAGCCATTTGTCGTGGCGTGTAAGGTCTTCAGCTTCTTTTCCAACCACTTGCCCAAGCCATTTCTTAATTTTGGGGTCGTTTACATTGTCGTTGTATATCCAACTTTCGTTTCCGGTGTTGTAGGGTGGGTCAATGTAGATGCACTTTATTTTTCCTTCATATTCGGGCAATAGTGATTTTAGGGCTTCGAGGTTATCTCCGTGAATTATTTTGTTCCCGCTTTTTGTTTCGGTTTGGGTTTGTTGTCCGTTGTCAAATCCGTAGGAATGTTCCAATATTTTAAACGGAACGTCAATATGATGATTTATAACCTTCTCCTTCCCTATCCAATGTAATGTTGGCATATATTATTTTAAGTCATTTAAGTAAAAAACCAAAGATACAAATATCCGTGGGTGCATAGGCAAAAAAACAGCTCTTTTGCAAGATTTGGTTGTTCGTTGTGCTGTAAATTGGTGTTCGTTGTATCGTTTTTTGCCTGTCATTGAATAACAAATTGTTTACAAGTTTCATGTCAAGCTAAAAATAGACGTGTTAAACCGGATGGATTGTTGTATTATTCTCAATTAACTCACCCTGTCTGTCTCTTCAGAGTGAGGGACCAGGCACATCGCAAGGTGGCTTGAGGTAAGTACATTAAATATGGCAATAAATACTTCTTACTATTATGGGTTGGCCTCGCCATTGGCGCATTATACTTTAACCCGTTTATTCAGTTTGGTATACCAAATGTAGGCCTTCACATTCGTGAAGCCGTATTTGCGTAGCTCGGCCATGTACGTACGTAACTGGTATTTGTACTTGTCGGTTTCGGTATCGCCCGATTTGTAGTCGATTACAACAACTTCGTCATTCCCTATCATTATACGGTCGGGACGCTTAATGCCGTTAGCACCGGTAAGAATATTGCGTTCGTTGATTACCTTATAGGTTCCGTTAAACCACGAAATTACTTCGTCGTTTGTCAGCAGTTCATTCAGTTCCGAAATCGTTTGATCTGCCCCATTGGCCTGAATCTTACCCTCTGCTTCCATGCGTTTTACAGCCTTCGGAATATCATCAACGGTTTCAATCATCGATAAAATTTCGTGTATAATCTTGCCTTTGTTTATTCCGCTTTGCCGTCTGCTTTCGCTGGAAAAGAAATCTTCGCCGGTTCTGCGTATTTTGAGCAACCGCCTGAAATCGGAGAATTCAAATTGCCTGATACGAACATCGTTTAAGGGTTCGGTGTTCTCTTTTTCTGCCGAAATAGTTATTAAACTGCCAATTTCAATTCGTTTTTCGTCCGGCTGGTAAAACTGGTTGAGCATGGCAAATTTTTCGGGTTCTTTTTGATCAATAAGCCCGAAACTGTCAACCGATTGCTTAAGTAAATCGCCTATTGTCAATAGCTTTTCGCCGTACGGCGCCCATACATACAAACTCGATTTTGCCCGTGTAAAAGCGACATACATCAGGTTTAAATTGTCGATAAACGTGTTGAATTTCTCGAAGAAATATTCGCGGAAAAAGATCGATTTGCCAACATCTTTTTTATATCTGACCGGAAGCAGTTCAATTTCGCTAAAAGGTTCGATTTCGGGCTTACACCAAAGCAATGGAGCCATTTCGGCAGTGTGCGGATGGATAGACCAATCGAAAAACGGGATAAAAACGTGGCTGAATTCCAGTCCTTTCGATTTATGGATAGTGAGAACATTGATAGCATCAATATTATCGGAAACCGGAATGGTGAAACGCGGGCCATTCGTATTCCACCAATCGAGGAAGGTTGTTAATTCTGATGTGTGGTTTCGCTCGAATACCGAAATCTGGTCAACAAAAGCCTGTAGATAAGCCAATTCGTCAACCAGCGAAAACAAGTTGAATTTTTCGCAGATACTGTAAATAATCTCCAGAATTGGTTTTCCGGCCACCATTTCCTGGAATGTTTTTCCTGTAATAAACCGGGTTAAATCATTTTCAGCCGATTCAGCTGTTTCAAAAATCCGACCAGCCTGTAAATCGGTTAAGCTTTCTGTTTGGGCCGGTTCAGTAAACAAATCATGGAGCAAATTCATTTGTCCCGATTCAGAGATGCTTTCGGCATTTATATTCCTGAATTCAGGAACCTTTCCCTGTTCTTTTAGCTTTGGATATATTTTGCTGTAGTACAGGTAGTTTATTTGGGCCAGTACGACCTGGTCGTCGGGATTCAGGAACCCGCTTAATACCGAAATAATTAAGCTAATGGTTTCTGAATTGTTGATAAACAGCGATTCACCTGATAAAATGTCGAAATTGTATTTCCGGTTTTCGTCAAGGTTTTTCTGTTCAAGAAATAAATCGGCTATTTGTCTTGCACGGTTTTTATCGCGTACCAGAATAGCCATTTCGCGAGCTTTCACCTGTTTATCCTGAAGAGCTTTAATTTCGCGGATCAACTCGTTACGAATAAGTTGTTCGTTGTCGTTGGCATTTTCTTTGTCTGCTTCCAAAAACTGAAGGTAAACATGACCTGTTTGGGCTGTTTCCTGATTTGATATTTCCTGGATACAATCGGCATAAACCTGGGTAATGGTAGCCCCAACCGGATTTTCGTCGACATTTGCTTCGGCCAGCTCATTATCAATATTTAACTGTATAATTTGGGGAACCAGGTTGAAAATAGTATTGTTAAACCTGATGATGTTTCCGCAACTACGCCAATTGCTGTTTAATACTTCGTTTTGAAGCCCAAAGACCGGAAAACTTTCGGCTAGCTTTCCGGCAAGCAAACGCCAGTCGCCGCTACGCCAGCGGTAAATAGCCTGTTTCACATCGCCCACAACCATTCCTAAATGATCTTCGGCTAACGAATTGGCGATCAAGGGCCTGAAATTGTTCCATTGTAAACCAGAGGTATCCTGAAACTCGTCGATCATGAAATGCGAATAAACGGCGCCGGTTTTTTCGTAAACAAAGGGAGTTTCCGAGTCGGCAATTACATCTTTCAGCAAATGGCCCGAATCCGAAATCAGGATAATACCTTTTTCGCGACAAAGTTCTTTAACGAATTGACGTAAATCGACCAGAATTCCTAACGTATAAAGTTGGTTAACAACCAATTTAGCTGTAATATAGTTTCGTCCGTCGGTATTGTTCAGGGTAATGGCTTGTTGTAATTTGGGCATCAGGTAATTTTCGGCAACCAACAGAATTTTCGATTTGGAGGGCTCTTTGGTTGTTGCAGTAACCCACGTCGATGAGTCGTAAGCTGCTGCCAATATAGTGTTTGAAAAGTTTGTATCCGCGTTTTTCATTTTCTGGAAAGCGCTAACCGGGCCACGTCCTTTTCCCTTAAAATCATCAACCGTCAAGTTTTCATTGGCAATTACGTTTAATCCCTCCTGCCCCAGCCTTTTAATGGTTGTTTCAAATTTGCTGATTATCTGGCTGATTTTTTTCTGGTAGTTGCGCAGGAAAGAGCGGTTATTTAGTTTATCGTATAAATCATTGTTCAGCGATTTAAACGTTTCGTTATAAATTTCGGCCCCTAACCGAATAATGTCTCTTTTCAGGTTCCAGCCTTTTCCTTCGCGCATTTTATCGCTGGCAAACGAATCGAGCCATTCGAGCAATTCCTGGTTGTTTTCAACAGATTGTATCAACCGGTCAGCCGCTTCTTCCAGTATGCTCAATTCATCGAGTTCAACATTGTAGGCTGCATTAATACCCAGTTCGCGGTTGAAAGCCTTAATTACCCGCTGAAAAAAACTATCGATGGTACTGATCGAAAACATCGAATAATTGTGCAAGATACGTTTTAAAACAAGCTGGGCCTGGTGTTGAACCTGCAAAGGTTGCCAGCCTAATTCGGAAGCCAAGACATCGAGGTATGCCGATTTTTTCCCATTAGCCAGTCGGTACAATTCACCAATTATCCTGGATTTCATCTCTGCAGTAGCCTTATTGGTGAAAGTAACGGCCAGGATATGGCTGTAATTGGTTTCATTTGCCAGGGCCAGTTTCATGTATTCGATTGCTAAACGAAATGTTTTACCAGAACCAGCCGACGCTTTATATACTTTGAGTTGCGACATATTTAATGCTTATATACTTCAGATATTTATCCGTAAGCTTAAATTCTACATTGACACATTCAAAAAATCGAAGTTTATTTTTAATCTGCCTAAATAGAATTAAATTCGGAAACTAAAATAAGCATAACTCAAGAACTGATGATCGTTTTTATTTCGGAGATTTAAATAAAATTAGATCGTAAACTTTTCATGTTCTCATTTCAATTCAATATTTTAGTTCTCAATAAATTAGAATAAAAATACATCATCGCGTGAAATAGCCATCTCGCCTAAGGCGAGACAAACCGAAAATGAATTGACCGAAGAGAAATCCGTACAGCGAATAAATGGCTATTCTATTTCGTTGTGACATTCAAAAAAGAAAAAAATGCTAATACGCAGATTATAAGACGATAAACAATAATTTATATGAAATACTTACTTCAGAATATGAAATTTGTATCATTCTTTTTTTTCCTTATTTTTTTTCCCTTTTATATTGAAGCACAGTCGGTTTATGTGGGTAAGTCCGGGTCTCAGGGAAAATCGCTCAGTAAATACATTTATCCTGAAGAACTTAAAAAGCTTGTTGAAAATCCGGTTGATTCGATTTGGATTATTGATGTTCGTTCGGAAAAAGCTTATGCCAATGGACATATTCCGACAGCAAAATCATTTCCAGCCGGAACTGTAAAATCTCGTTTAAATGAAATTCCTAAAAATCAATATTTAATTATTTACTGCACGGTAGGCGCAAATGCCCAGATTGTTTCGAAAATACTGAAGAAAACTGGATATAGGCGCTATATAAATTGGGGTGGAATAACCCGATGGAAATGGGAAAAAGAAACCAACAATTGAAGATATTTATCCTTTTTCTTTTGTTCGTTTTGTAATTAAGTTATGAAGAAGAAGACCTATTGCTCACCAAATTAAATACATTTCGAAATGATTAATCTTAAAACAAAACAGTATTTGGGTTTACTGCTTTTATGTGTGTTATTTACTAGTATGGAAGGATTTTGTCAGAAAACGAGGGGGGAGATTGCTGACCAGTATAAATGGGATTTAACAGGGCTTTACCAAAATGATGAAGCCTGGCGAAATGCATTGGATGAAATTAAAGGCCGGTTAAATGAAGTTGAAAAATTTAAAGGAACATTAACCAAATCAGCCGCCAATTTGCTTAATGCCCTGGAATACATTACTGAAATTTCGAAAACAGCTTCAAAATTGTCGAGTTACGCCAGCATGAATTCTGACCTGGATACCCGAAACATGAAATATTCGGCCATGAAGCAGGAATTGAGCCAGATGTTTTCGAGTTTTGGTGCCAAGTCGGCGTTTATGGATCCCGAAATTTTAAGCGCCGACTGGGAAACCATTGATGGGTTCATTAAACAGGAACCTAAACTTGAGGTTTATCGCAAAAGGCTTGAAAACATGTTTAAGAATAAAAAACATTCGTTGAGCGAACCTGAAGAACGAATTTTGGCGCTTTCGCGTTTGGCAACTGGTGTATCAGGATCGGTTTACGGCACATTTGCCGATGCCGAAATGCCTAACCCGGAAGTAACCTTATCAAACGGGCAGAAAGTAAAACTTACAAGCTCCGAATTCAGCAAAATAAGAGCCTCCGCTAATCGTCAGGATAGAGAAATTGCATCAAAAGCTTATTGGGACAATTACGCAAAATTTAAAGGCACTTATGGAGAATTACTGAACGGCAAAGTTAATAGTGATGTTTATCGTTTCAGGGCCCGCCATTACAACTCGTCACTCGAAGCTTCGCTTGATCCAAATAATATTCCAGTGGCCGTTTATCAGTCGCTTATTGACAATGTGAACAAAAGCTTGCCATCTCTTCATCGGTACCTAAAAATAAAAAAGCGCATGATGGGATTGGATACCCTGAAGTATAGTGATATTTATGCTCCGGTGGTTAAAGATGTTGACCTGAAATATAGCTATGAAGAGGCCACCAATCTTGTATTGGAAGCATTAAAACCAATGGGCGACGAATATGTTTCGACTGTAAAAAAGGCAATTAACGAACGCTGGATAGATGTTTTTCCAACTCCGGGGAAACAACGTGGCGCTTATTCAAATGGCGCTTCGTCTGATGGTCACCCGTATATATTACTCAATTATAACGATATGTACAACGATGTAAGTACATTGGCGCACGAACTGGGGCATACTATGCACAGTTATTTCTCGAATAAAACACAACCCTACCCTCTTGCCCGCTACGAAACTTTTGTGGCCGAAGTAGCTTCAACATTCAACGAAGTATTACTCTTTAATTATGTGATTAAAACGGTGAAGGACGATGACGTAAAGTTGTCGATTTTAATGAATTGGCTCGACAATTTTAAAGGTACCCTTTTCCGTCAAACCCAATTTGCTGAGTTTGAGCTGAAAATTCATGAACTGGCAGAACAAGGAAAACCTTTGACTGGAGAAGTCTTCAGCAAAATTTATAAGGAAATAACAGATAAATATTACGGAGATGCCCAGGGTATTTGTAAAGTTGACGATTACATTAGTATGGAATGGGCGGCAATTCCACATTTTTACCGTACATTCTATGTTTATCAGTATAGTACGTCGTTTACTGCATCACTTTCGCTTGCCGAAAAAGTAATGACAGGCGAAAAAAACGCTTTGGATAATTACATGAAATTTTTGTCGGCTGGCGGTTCGGATTACCCCATTGAAATACTTAAAAAAGCAGGTGTTGACATGACAACTTCTGAACCTTTTGAAAAAACAACTCTGGCCATGAATAAAGTAATGGACGAGATTGAAAAAATTCTGGATAAAAGGAAAAAATAAGATAAGGAGCTTCTTAAAAAATGTTAGGTCGGAGCTGGTTGTTTTACAATTTGGTTCCGACCTTTCTGTTTTGTAGCTTTAACAACATCAAAAGTTTATGTATGATTCTGTTCCTTAAATCGATATTGGGTATTTTGGCCGGACTGTTTAGTTTTTCTTTTTTTAGCGATATTATTCAACATTGGGATAAGGTAAAATTTAGGTTCTTGCCGCCTCTCCTGGGCATAGGATTTCTGACCAATTTTCTGGATACACTTGGCATTGGAAGTTTTGCCCAGCAAACTGCTTTATTTAAATTTTTCAAACTACTTGATGATAAACTGATTCCAGGAACAATGAATGTTGGCAACACTCTGCCAACTGTTACCCAGGCCTTTATTTTTATGACAGTAGTTGAAATTGATAAAATAACCTTGTTTTCGATTGCAGTAGCGGCAAGTTTGGGTTCAGTTTTAGGTGCAGGAATAGTGTCGCATTTATCACGTCGTAGAATTCAGTTTGGAATGGGATATGGACTTTTATTGGTTGGTATAATCATTCTTTCAGGTCTCATGGGATTGTTGCCATTAGGAGGTGAAGCTGTTGGTTTATCGGGTTGGAAATTGTTACTAATTACAGTTATGAGCTTTGTTTTTGGAGCATTACAAACTATTGGCGTAGGATTTTACGCTCCTTGCATGGCTATGGTCTATGGCTTGGGGATGCACCCGCTAACCGCTTTCCCGGTAATGATGACTTCAACTGCTATGCTAATGGTTGCTGGTAGTAGCCGTTTCATTCATGAAAAAACTTACGACCGCAATTCAGCCATCGCTTTATCTATTGCCGGAATCTTTGGCGTATTTTTAGCGGCTTATGTTGTTAAATCGTTGCCACTTCAGGCGCTGAAATGGATTGTTTGTCTGGTAGTTTTTTATACTTCGTTGTCGATGTTGCGTTCAGCTCATTTAAAAGATGAATAGTTTTTTCAAATATTTTAACCTGAATAATTAGATTCAGGTTAAATTTGTTTGACCTTTAACAATCATACATTATGATTCTTCGGATACTTTTTGTTATCACCATTATTTTACAATTTTTCGCTGTAGGTGTTGCCGTAAAGCTCATCCGTGTTACTAAATATAACTCATCGTGGATGTTATTGACTATTGGGTTTATTTTAATGGCAATCACCCGGTTAGTTGAATTTTTACCTTATATCAGCGAGATAAAGCCACAGGATACGCGTGAAATATTTGTGTGGATGGGGTTAATCACTTCATTATCGTTTGCGATAGGTGTATTTCTGATTCAAAAAATATTTAAATACATGAAACGCGTTGAAGAATCCAGACGGTTAACCGAGAAAATGTTTTTAAATACTATTATTCAAACAGAAGAAAAAGAACGAAAACGTTTTGCCAAAGATTTACACGATGGGCTTGGACCATTGTTGTCGAGTGTAAAAATGTCGGTTTCGACATTGGCCCAAATGAACCAGGATGATGCTTCGCGCGAAATCATTGAAAACACTGAATTGGTTATTAATGAATCGATTAAAAGTATTAAAGAAATATCTGATAATTTAAGCCCGCATGTTTTGAGTAATTTTGGTTTGGTTAGGGCGTTGTCTAATTTCATCAACAAAATAAACATTGCCAAAACAATAAGAATTAGCTTGATTACTGAATTGAAAGACGAACGATTTGATCCGAATGTGGAGGTCGTTTTGTACCGCGTAGTTTGTGAATTGATAAACAATACCATTAAACATGCGCAAGCTAAAAAGATTAACATATCTTTGCTGATAGATAGTGAATACCTTACAATTGTTTATAAAGATGATGGTAAAGGTTTTGATGTGAGTAAGATAGTTGAACAACAGGGAGGTAATGGAATGGGATTTTCGAACATTTACTCGCGAATAAATTCACTTAAAGGAGAAATCAATATCGAAAGTGAAAATAAAAAAGGCACTCAGGTAACAATTAAAGTTTTGACCCATGACCAGTAAGCAATCGAAACGAAAAGTAGTTCTTGTTGACGATCATACCCTTTTTCGGAATGGTTTGCGCATACTTTTGAATACCATGGATGATTACCTGGTTGTTGGTGAAGCATCAAATGGCAAGCAATTTCTTGATTTACTTGAGACAGATGTTCCTGATTTGGTTTTACTCGATATTAACATGCCGGTTATGGATGGGATTGAAGCTGCTTCGATTGCCCAGAAACTTTACCCTGATTTGAAGATAATTACCCTGTCGATGTATGGCGAAGAGGATTACTATTATAAAATGGTAAATGCCGGCGTAAAAGGATTTTTACTGAAAAACTCAGATATTAAGGAAGTTAAAACAGCATTAGACATAGTTTTTGATGGTGGGTCGTTTTTCTCTTCAGAATTGCTTCAAAACCTTGTTAATAGCCTGAAATCTTCATCGAAGAGTAAAGAAATACATGCTGAACTTTCCGAACGGGAAATGGAGATACTAATATTAATTTGTCAGGGACTTTCGAACCAGGAAATAGGCGATAAATTATTTATCAGCAAACGAACTGTTGATAAGCACCGTGCAAATATCCTTGAAAAAAGCGAAAGTAAAAATACTGCTCAACTAGTGATGTACGCTATCAAAAATAGGCTTGTTGAATTATAAGTATTTTTTTGCAATATCAACAGCTTGCCACCCATAAGAGCCACCAAAGAGCAAATAATGATTTAATACATGATAAAGCTGGTATAAAAGGTTACGTTCCTGCCAGCCATCAGGCAAGGGCCATTCTTCCTGATAAGCGTTCCAAACTTTAGGAGAAAAGCCGCCAAAAAGTTTCATCATCCCTAATTCCATTTCACGGTCGGCATAATAACAAGCAGGGTCAATCAGTGCCGGACCCTTAGCCGAAAACATGTAGTTTCCCGACCATAAATCGCCATGAATTAATGATGGAACAGTATGTTGGGGTAATAAAGCTGGTAATCGGTCAATGAGTTTTTCGTAAATCTTTATATCTTCAGCCGATAATTTTCTCTTTGATTTTAACTGGGTTACAAGTTTGGAAATTCTATATTGTCCATAAAATTCAACCCAATTCTCAGTTCTGGTATTTTCTTGTATTGTTGTTCCACAGTAATTTGAATGGTAAAATCCATAAGAGTCGTCGGTTTTCCGGTGTAATTGGGCAAGACCACGTCCTAACTGTTCGTCAAATCCTTGAGAATATTGTGAACGCTGAAGAAATTCCATAAGTAAAATTCCAACGAAATCTGAATTTGTACTGTAGAAAACCACATTCGGAATAACCAATAATGAATTAGCCTGACTCATTTCTTGTAACCCGGCAGCTTCTTTGGCAAACATATCGTTAGGACAATCAGAATTCCATTTCAGGAAAAAATCGCCTTCCGAAGTGCTTAATTTCAGCCCGTTATTGATACAGCCACCACCTACCGAACATGAACTTTTTAACTGAACGGAAGTTCCGTAAATGGTAGAAAGCTTCTCCAAACAAAACTGAATAATATCCGGTTCCCTGTAAAATACCATATTCCTTTGAATTTTATTTCCACTCTACAACCATAGTTTCTTCAGGCGAAATTGTAATTGTTTGGTTACTTATATTACCCTTTTTATTGGCAAAAAGTATGGTTGGTTTCAATGTTTTATTTGCAACATTCAAAGTCACCTGATTAATTGCGTTGGTTTTATTAACTACGATTGTAATACCGGAGTTTTTGCTTTGCAAAGTTTTCATGAGTAATCCTTTATGTTGCTTATTGAATGAAAATGGTAATTGCGTGATTACTGGGCTTAATTCTGTAGAAAGAAACCTGGCTAATTGCTCATTTCCCCCAATTCGGGCGCCTAACCCAAGCAAAGAGGGAATCCATACTGTTTCGCCTTTCCCCAATGAATTACGGATAGCTACCGGTTCGCCGTCAATACTTGAAATTACTTTGCCTGTTTTGTTAGTGATATAACCTCGCCAAAGATGGGCTGGGATCGAAAATTGATTAATTTTCACATCAAACAGATTGTCAACTGCTTTGAATTCGCTGATATTTCCTCCAAAGAGTTTGGCGAACGGGAATCCTGTTTTCATCGTATTGTGCAGATTATCATCAAAGAAAGCTGTTAAACCGTCAACAATTAGTTTTCCACCTTTTGAAACAAAATTCTCAAGTTTAGCTGCATATTCCGATGGTAAAGCTAGCTGATTTGCTAAAATAATGACAGAACCGGCATAATTGTCCTTTGAAAAATCGAATTCACCGATTTCTTTCAAATTGCAATTTATACCTAACTCGGAGAGTGTTTCGAAATAACCTAATGCTGACTTCATTACGCCACCAACTAACCGGCCTTCGTAATTCTGCTGAGATGGGGCTGCCATTTTTTTCTCGGCCCACAACGATTGACGAACATATACAATATTGATACCTGATTCGACCTCACGGGCGTTGGCAAACAATTCAGCATTTGCATCAATCGTGCGCGAAACTTCCGATGCAGCAATTAACCTATCAGAAGGTTTATCCTGAAAATCGATCATCCCCCACTCTCCTGCTTCTATGCCCGAAGAACGCGGATTTAACGACCAGAAAATTCCCCCTTTACCTTGCGTTCCTACAGTAATCCACATCCATTGGGCAATTTCGTACTTAGTAGGGCAAAACGGGGCATATCCACTGTAAGTATTATTTCCTCCTTGAATTTCAGTCATAATCCAAGGTAAATTACCTGCACCTGAACGTACTATTTCGCTGTTTGCCGACATGGCCAATGCATATTGCTCACGTTTGAAATAGCCAAAATGCCAGCTTGCATGTGCCGATCCACCTAAAGTTGTAAGAAATTTTCGCCATTCAGGAAAGTTATATTCAGCACAATTCTGGAACATGGCATGATTATTTACATGCAAAATATGCTGCGTGTCATACTTTTTTATTTCATCAGCCAGCCAGTTCAGGTACCAGGTATTTAAATCGAGCAAAAAGCGTTGATCGGTAAGTTCGACTAAAATGGGATATCCGTTTTCCAGAAATTCTTTTTGTGGATTTTTCAGGAGCCATTCCTTGTATTTTTCCTTGGTAAAGTCGGTCCACGGAATAGTGCCGGAAACTCCAGGTTCGTTAATCAAAACCCAGCCATACATACTTTTGAAATGGCTAAAATGAGTAACCAATTTTTCGATAAACTGGGCAATAGATTGAAGATGTGCATTGTCCCGAGGAAATTTAAAACCGCCAATATCAGTTTTTTCAGTATATGGAAAAATCGTTGCATAGACTTTAATATCATATTTATCAGCAGCTTTGAAGGCTTCGTCAAACAAACTAAAGTCCCAGGTATCATCGGTCTTGTGCATGTACGATTCGAACATTCGGATCCGTGTGGTTTTCATGCCATTTTCCTTTAAAAGACGAAACCATGTATCAATATCTTGTGATGTTTGCCCAGGCTCAATAAATACTTGCGCCCCAAAAACCGGAACATCGGTTAAGTTCCTTTGTGAAAGAGCTACTAGTGATGTCGAAAGAAATAATGAAACGAAGGTTAGAATTTTGATTAATTTAGGTTTGAAGGTATTCATTTGATTTAGTTTTTGAGGAATTGAATAACGAGACAAATATAATAATCTGTAGCCTATCAAGTAAAAAGCCGTTTCCGAACTTATTCGAAAACGGCTTAATATCACTTATCTATCGTTATTTATTCAGCAAATAATACTTGAAATCTTCAAAATTGGTACTTAGCGGGATTGATCGTTTCTCTCCTTTCATAAATGCCTGAAGCTTTTCAGGAAGCGCCACAGTTCCTTTGCCAAGAACATCTTCAACGGTTTCGGTAAATTTAACCGGATGTGCCGTTTCGAGAAATACGCCCGTTTCCCCTAATTTCAGCTCAGCTTTTAGAGCGCGATAACCTACAGCCCCGTGCGGATCGAGAATGTAATTGTATTTTGTATAAACTTCTTTCATGGTTTCACGAATTTCGTTGTCAGAATAGCGATAACCCTTCATATCAGCAGCAATACTAATATACTTATGGTCGTACAATTCCAAAATGCGAGCAAAATTACTTGGAGCACCTACGTCCATTGCATTGGCAATAGTAGCAACCGACGCCCGAGGCTCGTATTTACCATTTTGCAAGTAATTATAAACCACGTCATTCTCGTTATTGGCCGCAACAAAACGATTTATTGGCAAGCCCATGAATTTGGCAAATAAACCTGCTGTAAGGTTACCAAAATTTCCACTGGGGACGGAAACGACGATGTTGTTATCAACACCCAATTCGCGCAAGCGGGCATAAGCATTGAAATAGTAAAACGATTGGGGAAGGAATCGTGCCACATTTATCGAATTAGCTGATGTAAGTACTAAAGCATTGTTGAGTTCCTTATCCAAAAACGCCGATTTTACTAATCTTTGACAATCATCAAAAGTTCCATTAACCTCAATTGCAGTAATGTTTTTTCCAAGAGTGGTAAATTGTTTTTCCTGAATATCACTAACTAAACCTTTGGGGTAAAGTACGTAAACATTAATTCCGGGAACTTCATAAAAACCATTGGCTACTGCACTTCCGGTATCGCCAGATGTTGCAACCAATACATTCACTTCTTTGTTGAACCCGCGAAGGAAATAGCCTAACAAACGAGCCATAAACCTTCCGCCAACGTCTTTAAAGGCCAAGGTTGGTCCATGAAATAATTCCAAAGAATAGATTGAATCCGTGACTTTAACAACAGGACAATCAAAACTTAGCGTGTCGTTTACAATACTTGTAAGTGTCTCTTCAGGAATATCTTCACCAAAGAATTTTTTTGCAACTGCATAAGATAACTCTTTAAAGTTCAGCTTATCTATAGTATGATCAAAAAAGTCAGATGAAAATTTTTCTATTCGCTCGGGCATAAAAAGGCCATTATCGCTTGCCAAACCTTTCGTAACAGCTTCCATTAACGAAACTGCTGGAACTGTTTTGTTGGTACTGTAATACTTCATAAGGGTTATTCAATTTTAGAGGTATAAATTTGTAATTTTTTGGATGATCAATCTACTTGAAAGTTATTTGCATTTAATTGTTTGTCTAATCAATTAACGCTTTCATAAACTGATTTCCGGAAAGTAATCCGTAACCTCCCTTTTTTACTTCAAATTCATCATAGAATTGGGCATCATCAGGAGTTTTACCGGGTTTATAAATCAGGAATGGAACAGCGTCGCGGGTATGGATTCGGGTGGCACATGGGGTTGGGTGATCCGGTAAAACGGCAATTGTAACTGGTTCACTCATTTTTTTTGTTTCTTCAATAAGGTATTTTACTATCCGTGAATCAAGGTAATTGATTGTCCTTGTTTTTAATTCAACATTGCCTTCATGGCCTGCTTCATCGCTTGCTTCAACATGTAAATAAACCAAATCATGGTTTTTCAATGCAGAAATGGTTGCCTCAGCTTTTCCTTCATAATTTGTATCGTAAAGACCTGTAGCCCCTTCAACTTTTATCACATCCATTCCGGCATAAACACCTATACCTTGTATCAGATCAACCGCCGAAATAACGGCAGATTTCTCAATACCAAAGAGTTCATTTAATGTTGGCATTTGCGGTTTATATCCGGGCGACCAGGGCCAGATACTATTTGCCATGTCTTTCCCTGATTCTTTTCTTTTCAGGTTAATCGGGTGATCCATCAATAAAGCCTGAGAACGAAGAATAAGGTAGTTTAATAACTTAGCTGTAGCTTTAGCTTCAACACTCTCAGCTTGTACCATATTTCGTCGGAAAGCTTGTCCCGGAACATCGTGCGGCGGTGTACAATACAACTGTTTTTTTCCGTTTTTTATAACTAAAAGGTGTCGATATGAGACTCCTGGATAAAACCTGATCATCTCATTACCAATTTTTTTATTCAGAAAATCAATTAGTTCGTATGATTCTTCATTTGAAATATGACCAGCCGAGTGATTTTTAATCTTATCATTTTCAAGGCAAATAAAGTTACAGCGTAAAGCCAGGTCATTCTCTGTAAGTTTAACGCCCATGCTGGCTGCTTCCAGAACTCCACGACCTTCAAAAACCTTTTTTACATCATAACCAAGTACAGCCATGTTGGCAATTTCACTTCCGGGAGGCATATCATCAGGTACGGTTTTTAAAAGTCCGGTTTTCCCATTTTTTGCCAACCAATCGATTCCTGGTTTTTCTGCCATTTGAAGTGGAGTTTTACCATTGTATGCTGTCAGTGGCTCATCAGCCATTCCATCACCTAAAACTATAATGTATTTCATAAACTTTTGCTTTTATTATCCTTCAACTTTCTTTAATTCTGACGACCTGTCAGTTTTATATTCAGTCTTCTGAAATGAGTCTGATTCTGGTAACACCATTTCAAAACGCCTGATTTTATCTAATTTCAACTTTCCCGTTTTTAACTGAAAATCGAGCAAATGTCCTCCTGAAAGTTTATCATCCGACAAATAATGCAGGTGATACCCGGGTATGTTTATTCCCTTAACGAAGTCAGGGCAATAAAAACCGGTTAACTTTCCTTTCGTTTGCAGGATTAAGAATTCAGGTTGATTTTGTGTAACAACAGCAAGCAATGGATATGGTTTATGCTGTGCTGGAACACTTCGGGTACGAACATAGCTAAATTCGCCGTCAATCCTAATTGCAAAGAAGTAATTATGACATTGCATTAAACTATCAATTAATAGCTTTAATCGCTGAAAATCAATATTTTTTACCTCAAACGAATCTTCAGGAGCAAACTTAATTACCGAGGCAAATGGCGTTTGCAGCTCAATAGAAGGTCGATAAACTTTTCCATCAGATTTTACCTGGTAAAAATTGCCATCTTCAAGAACTAATTCACCATCAAGTGCACTAACAGTGCCGATACCAAAATTACCTTTATCAGATAATACCTTCAAACTTGTATGTCCATCGTAATCGCCTTGTAAAAGCGCATCGATAGTTGAAACCTGGAAAAGCCGTTGTTCTTCAACAAACTGAATTTGTTTTGAAGTACAACTATGTAGCATCATAACTGCACAAACAACGACATATCCAGCTTTCAACTTCATAATTTATAGGTTTGAAACTCTGATAATATCTGCAAAAACTCCAGCAGCTGTAACTGCCGCTCCAGCCCCGTAACCTTTAATAATCATTGGAAAATCGTGGTATCGCTCTGTTGTAAACATAACAAGATTATTTGAACCCTGAAGGTCGGCGAATGGGTGGTTGGATCCAATTTCCTGTAAACCTATTTCGGCTTTTCCTTCTTCAAACTTGGCAACAAAACGCCAGAATTTTCCGGCATCAGCAAGTTTTTTCCTTTGGGCTTCAAATTCAGCATCAACTTCTGTAATATTTTTCCAGAAATTTTCCACATCACCCTGGAAATATTTTTCTGGAATGAATGTATTTATCTTGATATCTTTCATATCAAATTGATAACCAGATTCTCGAACCAAAATAAGAAGTTTGCGGGCAACATCAACACCACTTAAGTCAATACGCGGATCAGGTTCGGCGTATCCTTGTTCTTTAGCCATTTTTATGGTTTGGCTTAAAGGCACGCTTTCGCTTATAGTGTTGAAAATAAAATTCAAAGTACCAGACAATACTGCTTCTATTTTCAAAATAGTATCGCCAGAATTCATCAAGTCGTTCAATGTATTAATAATCGGCAAGCCAGCTCCAACATTGGTTTCGAACAGAAATTTCGCTCCTTTTTGTTTGGCAATTTTCTTAAGCCTTGCGTAGTTTTCGTATTCCGAAGAAGCGGCAACCTTATTGGCTGTCACAATTGAAATGTTGGCATTCAACAATTCAGCATACAAATCAGCAGCCTGATTGTTGGCTGTACAATCCACAAAAATGGAGTTATACATATTTAATCCAATAATCTCATTTTTAAACTGTTCAAGATTTGACACTTGTCCATCGCCTAGCAAACGCTCTTTAAATGTTGCAATGTCAATACCATCACGATCAAATAACATCTTTTTTGAGTTGGCAACACCAGCAAGCTTAATTTTCAAATGCTTTTCTTTCAATAGTTTAGGCTGTTGTTGCTTTATCTGTTCGAGTAAGTTTCCACCAACCAGACCTATTCCAAGAAGAAATACATTTAATTCAACATTTTCCGACAGGAAAAACGATTCGTGAACTACATTGAGCGTTTTACGGAGGTCGGAAACCTTAACAACCCACGAAATGTTTAATTCAGAAGCACCTTGAGCGATAGCTATAATATTAACCCCATTCTTTCCTATTGTATGGAATAATTTTCCTGCAATACCTGTGGCATGTTTCATATTTTCGCCAACAATAGCAACTACTGCCAGGTTTTCTTCGATCGTAATTTTACTAATCTGGTCGAGTTGTATTTCGCGTTCGAATTCCTGTCTTATTGCTGCTTCAGCTTTTGCTGTAACCGGTGAATCGATCGCAAAACTGATAGAGTTTTCAGAAGACGCCTGAGAAATGAGAATAACATTCACATTTTGCCTGGCAAGAGCGCCAAATAAACGTGCTGAAATACCAGTTACGCCAACCATTCCCAAACCCTGAATGGTGATAAGTGTAATATTTGATATAGATGAAATTCCCTTGATTGGTAACTCCTTGTTGTTAAACTTACTATCAGTAATCAATGTTCCTTCAGCTTCAGGCTCCATTGTATTTTTAATCAATACAGGAATTCCTTTTTTATATACCGGAAGAATAGTAGGCGGATAGATAACCTTTGCACCAAAATGCGACAGTTCCATTGCTTCAGAATAGCTGAGCATTTTGATTGTGTAAGCTTTTCGAATAACGCGTGGATCGGCGGTCATGAAACCGTTTACGTCAGTCCAGATTTCAAGAGATGAAGCATCGACAGCTGCAGCCATTATTGCCCCGGTATAGTCAGATCCACCTCGGCCTAAGGTTGTATATTCTTCAGCATCATTACTTGAGATAAATCCCGGAATGATAGCTATTCCTGAAAAGCCACTAAAAGCTTCCTGAATAAGAGTATTTGTTACCTGAAAATTGACTATTGCTTTGCCAAAATCACTGTTAGTACGAATCAGTTTGCTTGAATCATACCATTTCGATCCAGTAATGTATTCTGAAATAATTAGCGAAGAAAGCCGTTCACCAAAACCAACAACTTTATCGAGCGTTTTTGGTGTAAGTTCACCAATAAGCGAAACCCCGTGTATGATACGACCAAGCTCTTCGAGTAATTGACTAACTTTTCCTTTTACTTCAACTTGTTTATTTTCTGAAAATAGCTTTTCAATAGTTGTAAAGTGGCGCGTGTTTATTTCCGTTAATTCAGCCTGAAAGTAACCTGTTCCGATTGCAGCCATTTTTGCTGCACTTAAAATTTTGTCAGTTATTCCGCCCAGAGCCGAAACAACAACAATAATGTTGTCGGTTTGTCCAAGCAGAATGTCTTTAACTTTTTGAATGTTCTCGGCACTTCCAACTGAAGTACCACCAAATTTTAAAACTTTCATACTTTAAATTTTAACGGTAGCCTTACATTTTTCAAGCTATTAAGGCCGCCAAATTAATATTTATAAATCAAATTGGATGGTTCTTTACAAATTCTTAATCTTCTGCAATTTCTAATAAAAAAAATGTCCGGTAGAAACAGCAACGCTGCCCCAACCGGACATTTACTGCATAACAATCTTGTACTACATCGTCGTCGTTGCAGTGGTTAATACTTCCAAAATTTTTGCTTCAAGTTCCTGAGCCAATTCCGGATTATCTTTTATTACCTGTTTTACCGACTCACGGCCCTGCCCCAGTTTGGTTTCGCCATAACTGAACCACGATCCACTTTTCTTGATAATATTATATTCTACGCCTAAATCGATAATTTCACCAGTTTTTGAAATTCCTTCGCCATACATGATGTCGAATTCAGCTTTTTTAAATGGTGGAGCTACTTTGTTTTTTACAACTTTTACTTTCACATGGTTACCTTGTGATTCTTCTCCATCTTTAATCTGGCCTACCCTACGAATATCCAAACGAACAGAAGCATAAAATTTCAAAGCATTACCTCCTGTTGTAGTTTCCGGGTTGCCGAACATCACACCAATTTTATCACGCAACTGGTTGATAAAGATGACACAAGTTTTTGTTTTATTGATGTTGGCAGTTAATTTTCTTAATGCCTGGGACATTAACCTGGCCTGTAAACCCATTTTCGAGTCGCCCATCTCACCTTCTATTTCGGCTTTTGGTGTAAGAGCTGCAACTGAGTCGATAACAATAATATCAACAGCTCCTGAACGAATCAAATTATCAGCTATTTCCAAAGCTTGCTCACCATTGTCAGGCTGAGAAATCAAAAGTTCATTAATATCAACACCTAATTTATTTGCATAAGATGGGTCGAAAGCGTGTTCAGCATCAATAATAGCGGCAATTCCCCCGGCTTTTTGGGCCTCAGCAATTGCATGGATAGCCAAGGTTGTTTTTCCTGATGATTCAGGTCCATAGATTTCTATGATTCGTCCTTTAGGGTAACCACCAACTCCCATTGCAATATCAAGTCCGATCGAACCTGATGAAATGGAAGGAATTTCTTCAACCACGCGATCGCCTAATTTCATAATCGAGCCTTTGCCATAGCTCTTCTCGATTTTATCCATTGTAAGCAACAGTGCCTTTAGCTTTTCTTTGTTTTGATTGGTCTTTTCTTCGTTTGCCATATTTTATTTGCTATCTAATAACTTTATTATCTGTGAAGTATGATTTTTTGTGTCAACTTTATCAAAAATGTCAGTAATGATACCATTTTCATCGATTATAAATGTGGTACGCATAACTCCCATATATTTACGGCCATACAGACTTTTTTCGCCCCAAACACCATAAGTCTGAAGAATTTTAGTTTCGGGATCAGCTATTAAATTAAACCCAAACTTAAACTTGTCGGCAAATTTTTTATGAGAGCTAACATTATCAGGGCTTATACCAATAATTTCATACCCTTTTGATAACCATGCCTCATAGTTGTCGTTTAAATTGCATGATTCCGCTGTACAACCTGGAGTATTATCCTTAGGATAAAAGTAAAGAATGAGTTTTTTACCTTTAAATGTGTCTGATGAAATCAGTTCGTTATTTTGGTTTAAACCACTAAACACAGGAGCTTTATCTCCTTTACTTAAAGTTGTCATTTCTGAATGTTATTAAGTTAGACAAATATACTCGAAATATTGATATGAATCAGATGGGTTTGAAATGTTGTTAATAAATTAAAGAGAAGGCAATATTTATGGATAAAGGCACATTTTTTGTATTTTTAATGCGAATTTATGACAAGCCAATATGTTAATTCAATCAAAAATATTGTTCAATTTGTTATTTATGGGGTTATTGTTGTCATTAAATCTCGGTGCAAAAGCAACAATCCCTGAAATAAAAAGTTCTTTTGAATGTGATTATTTTGTTTCTATTTCGATACTTTATACACACCAGGAATCTGAAACTGATCAGGATAAAAAAATTGGAAATATTGATTTTCAGATTAATTCGGAGATAACATATTTTAATATAGATCAGTTTAAAAAAACAGAATCGAAATTAATATTTACGGATGCCTGGGTAAAATTACAGGAATCAAGAAAACTTACTCAACAAACTGATAGTTTAAGAAAAGCTTACAGTGCTTTACAAGATATTCAGAAAGATAAGATTGCAGCATTGATAATTGAAAATGAGAAAAAACTTTTGGTTTTAAATGAAGAGATTCCGTCATTGTTTGAGAAAGCCAGAATTGGCGAAAATCAGTATTGGCAAACTGTTTCCGACAATGAAAAATCTAATTTCATTAATAAAATGAAATCTTTTCATGACAGTATTCAAAAGGTTAGATTATCAGTAGAAAATAAGTCTTTGGGAAATACATCAGTTCCTGATACAATTATTTATTATAATGTTGATAAATTGATGAATGAAGTAGCAGTTGAGCCTGTTACTGCAATTATCTATAAAATTCAAGTAGGTTCGTTCAAAACAAAACTTCCGGAATCGATAGCAAAAGCTATTAAAAAACTTGAGATATTGCGAAAAGTAGATATTACTAAGGATGACAAAGGAATTACCTATTATACGACAGGTAATTTAAAATCGTATCAGGAAGCATTAACCTTGCAAACACAGGTTAAACTCGAAGGAATAAAAAATCCATCGGTTGTTGCTTATAAAAATAATACCCGCATCACACTTGACGAAGCCAAAAAGCTCACTAACGAATTAAATGTTAAGCCGTAATTATGAACCATTTATAACAAGAAATTAAAGTTAATTTTAAAGTATTGGCATGTTTATTGAGAATAAGTTAGTATACTTCAGTTAACTTTACAGCTACAAAAATCAATGTTATGGCCTCGAAGATTTTACCAAAGAAAGAAAGTGATGAAGAAAAGGATTTCGATAGTGCTAACGAAAGGTTTCTTGTACTTCATAATGATGATTATCATACGTTTGAGTATGTAATTGATGCTCTGATTAATATTTGTGAGCACGATCTGGTCCAGGCCGAACAATGCACGTTATTAGTTCATTATAAAGGTAGATGCGATGTTAAAAAAGGTAGTTACACGTACCTTAAGCCAATGAAAAATGCCCTGATACAGAAAGATTTAAAAGCTACTATCGATTAATTATTTTAGAAATTTATCTGCAAATTTTAGATATTGTTGCCAGTCATATAAAGTCAAATCGTGTTTCCCTGTTCTGATGTGGTATCCAATTGTTCCCATTACTGGTTTATTAACTTCAGGCATCTCCTCTACTGGTAATCCTTCTTTTCCTAATAATTTATAAACTGCTGAAGCATATTTAGCTGATAAAAATTCACCCCGAGGGTCGGCCCATTTATCTCCTTCGGCGCTGGCTACGTACAACGGACGTGGAGCAATTAAAGCCAGAAGCATGTGTTGATCAATTGGTAATTCTTCTTCGTTGCCGTTATATTTCTTAAAATTACCGCAAAACCAGTGCGGGAATGAGGTATTAATTATTTGTACTGTTTCCCCAAAAATTCGCTTCGAAAGGGCTGCTCCCCCACAACCCGACTCGTTTGAAATAACCATGGCAAAACGCTGATCGGTAGCACCAGCCCAGAGTGCTGTTTTGCCTAAACGAGAATGACCAATGACTGCAACTTTACTTGCGTCTACCAGTTCATCCTTCTCAAGATAATCTAAAACGCGGGACAATCCCCAACTCCATGCAGCAATTGAGCCCCATTCATCAAATTTTGGATTGGTTTGTCCATCTTTATAAAAGAACGGCTGGATGCCATCTGATAAATCATTTTTATCAGGATCAATATCTCCATAGTAAATTGTTACCAATCCATAGCCAGCCTTGATAATAGCTTCAATTGGCCAGCTATTTGAATCGCAGCCACGTGATTGTTCTGTTACTCTGTTGTTTATTATGCCGACAGAAGGATTGTCGTTTACCCACGACTCTGTTAATCTGATGTTTGGGTCGTTCGAAACAGTATGGTTTCCTGAAAAATTATAACCTACAAAAACGGGAACTTTTTTATTGGATTTTGGCACATACATTAAAACATTTACTTCCAGATTCTTGTCATTTTTCCGAAAAAAAAGGGATAATTGTCTACGTATTGCTATATTATTCAGGGCATCAGGTGAAGTTTCCCATATTTTTACAGAAGTAATCCCTAAAATTCCGGGAATTTTTCCATAAACTTCTTCTGTAAACTTTTGCAAAATTTCAGGTCTTTGTTTTTTGAACCATTCCTTTTCAGTTTTGACTTTTCTTCCGTTAAAACGGGTCAGGACATCAGGTAGCTTATATTCAGGCACTTTAGCCTCATCATTAATCACAATTCGTTGTTGCGAGTAAGATTTTTGGGAAAAAACACAAAATAGTATTGCAAAAGATAATATGTACCTCATAAGCTTATGATTTGTTAGTTTCTCCTGCGAAGATAAAAATCTTTCAAGCCAAATAATGGCAATATGGTAATTAAAAACGGGATAAACACATTTACCTTTTCTTACATTTCGTTTAAATACGATTCATAAATCAATCTTTTATCCTTATTTTGCGCCAGTTTTCAAATGAATTCGGCATTAATGGGTAAAATATCGCAAAATATTCGTCAAATCATTATTTCAGTAATTGATTATTTTTATCAACCATTTCAGAGATACGTCCCAGTTGAAACTTTTAGATATGCAGCAACTGGAGGTTTTAATACTGTATTAGATATTTTTCTATATTTTATTTGTTACAATTTTATTCTCGATAAGCAGATTGTTGATTTAAGGATTGTAGCTATCAGTCCGCATATTGCTGCATTCCTGATTGTTTTTCCAATCACATTTGTAACTGGATTCCTTTTTGCAAAATTTATAACCTTTACCAGTTCGGTTGTTAAAGGCAGGATTCAACTTTTCAGATACATGCTTTCTGTTTCGGGTTCAATATTTTTAAACTATGTTTTTTTGAAAATATTTGTTGAATTTGTTGGCCTGTGGCCAACTTTATCAAAGATTATAACTACTTGCATTGTTGTTGTTTATAGCTATTTTGCTCAAAAATTCTTTACATTTAAAACAGCTGGTTTGGCTACTACCTGATTATTTTTTATTCACAATTGTTCAAAATTTCTACTAATATTTTCATTAGGATATTTGCTCCAGAAAACATTTTTGTCTTATTTTGACTCCTGAAATGGTGATGTATATGCATCGTAAGGGAATCCGGTTGAAATCCGGAGCTGTACCCGCAGCTGTAAACTCTCTATTGTTTTTGCAAAACACAGGCCACTGTCTCGTATCCCGATAGTTATTGGGAGGGATGGGAAGGTAGCAAAAATGGAGTAAGCCAGAAAACCTGTCATTTCAAACTACAATATTCAAAGCTTTCGGGAGAAAAAGCTTGGAATAACCCAATTTATTGTTTTTCAGGTTATTTCAGCTGTTTTGTGTATTGTAATATTTTGAAACCATCAAAATTATTACATAATGAAACATTTTTACTTAGTTGTTGTATTTGCAATTTTAACGATCAATCATCTAAAAGCTCAGTCGGTAGCCAGATTTGATGATTTAACACTTTCCTCAGAAAAATACTGGAACGGATCAGATTTATCAGGTAGTTTTAAAAGTGGTGATTTTACTTTTAGTAACTCATATACTCAAAGTCAGTGGGGCGATTACTGGAATGGTTTTGCCTATTCAAATATAACTGATAATATAACGGCTGGATATGGTAACCAATATAGTGCAATAACTGGAATTGGCTACGAAGGAAGTGCTAATTATGCGGTGTGCTATCCTTCGCCCTATGGAATTGTAAATTTTGCCTCGCCAACCAAACTATCTGGATTCTATGTAACTAATTCCACTTATGCGTATTGGTCGATGAGAAATGGCGACCAGTTTGCTAAAAAGTTTGGCGGAGAAACCGGTAATGATCCCGACTTTTTCAGGCTAATGATTGAAGCGCTTGATGCGAACAACAAGTCAATTGATACTATATATTTTTATCTTGCTGATTTCCGATCGTCCGATAATTCGGAAGACTATATTTTAAGCAAATGGACATGGGTAGACCTAAGCGAATTGAAGCAGGCTTCGAAAGTAAGATTGAGCCTGAGTTCGAGCGATAACAGCTACGGTTTTATGAATACTCCCGGATATTTCTGCCTCGACGATTTTAATGGAGAAAAACCTTATGAATATAAACCAGTAACTTACGCAAACTTTGATAACATCGATCTTTCAACGAACGGTTATTACAACGGAAGCGATGGTCAAACCAGTTTTACGAGCGGAAATTTCCGTTTCTTTACCGAATACACTGCAAGTTGGGATAGCTGGACGGGCTTCGCAGTTTCAAACAAGACAGATAACACTACCCCTGGCTGGGCTAATCAGTATAGCGCCATTACAGGTAAGGGAGTAGGTGGTTCACCAAATTATGCTGTTGCTTACCCCAACCCGGTTTCAACAATCACTTTTAAAGATACTATCGTTTCGGGTGTTTATATTACTAATAGTACTTATGCTTACCTCTCAATGAAAAATGGCGATAGTTATGCAAAAAAGTTTGGTGGAGATAGTAGTAACGATCCTGATTGGTTTTTACTGACGATTGAAGGTTTCGACTCTACAAATAAATCAACGGGAAAAGTTTACTTTAACCTTGCCGATTTTGCATATAGTATTAATTCGAACGACTACATAATCAATTCATGGAATTGGGTAAGCCTAAAAAAATTAGGTCGTATATATAAGCTTGAATTTTCTTTACGTTCGACAGACAACGGAACTTGGGGAATGAATACTCCTGGTTATTTTTGCCTCGATAATCTGAATCATGAAATAATAACATCCGTTCCTGTTATAAACTCTTTACAGGCTTCAGTATATCCAAATCCATTCACCGATCAAATTGTTATTTCCGGTCTGAACGGGAAAGCTAATATTTCGGTTACAGATATTTCCGGAAGAAAAATAGCTGAATATAACAATGTAGTTACAAACCAGGTAATCACAGGATTCAGCCAGTTGTCCCCTGGAGTATATTTTCTAAAAATTGATCAGGGAGATAACGTACTCACAAAAAAAATGATAAAAAAATAGCAGATCGATTCTCTATTATATCAGATCATTCAATTTGAACCACGTTTTTAGATATAAAAACGTGGTTTTTAATTTAACAGTATTAAATCAATTAGAATTGTGTAAAATTTAATTTTTCTATTATTGTTCGAAATAAACAATTTATAACACTTTAAACCAAAGCGCTATTTTGATGTTATCTTTAATAGTTTGAAATGAAATGGTAGATACTTTTTATATTCTGCACTATTTTTATTTCTTTGTATAAATTTTAAAATCTAAAATAAAAGGCTATGAAAATTGGAAAAAACAAAATGGTTTCCCTGACTTATGATTTACATTACGATAATGCAGAGGGGGAATTGATTGAACAAGCAACAATAGAGAAACCATTGAGTTTTATCTTTGGAGCTGGATTGATGCTTCCTAAATTCGAAGCTTCACTTGAAAATCTTGAGGCAGGACATCCGTTTGAGATTAGTCTTCAGGATGTTGATGCTTATGGAGAACTAGACGAAAATGCTATTGTTGACCTTCCAAAACATATTTTCTTTATCGACGGCGAGTTCGACGATGAAATTGTTCAGATTGGGAACACTGTACCAATGATGAGTACTAGTGGACAACGTTTGAATGGTTTAGTGCTTGAAATTACCGATGATACAGTAAAAATGGATTTCAACCATCCTCTTGCTGGCGAAGATCTTTTCTTTAAAGGCGAAATTGTTGAAGTACGCGAAGCTACCGACGATGAACTTGCTGCTTTGGTAAGCGGTAGTTGTGGCTGCGGTAGCGGTGGTTGTGGTTGTGGCGACGAAGAAGAATGCGCTGATGGTTCATGCAGCTCTGGTAGTTGCGGTTGTGGTTGCTAATAAGCATTATTAATATTTCTCAAGATGTTGTTTCAGAATCCCGTATTTTGGAACAACATTTTTTTTACTTGAAACTTTGAATTTGAAACTTAATTATGAACAGCTTTGGACAAATATTCAGGTTGACCTCGTTTGGCGAATCGCACGGCAAAGGTATTGGCGGAATTATTGATGGTTGCCCGGCAGGACTGGAAATCGATTTGGATTTTATCCAGAACGAGTTGAACCGTCGCAAACCCGGCCAATCGAAAATTACCACTCAGCGAGGTGAAAGTGACCAAGTTGAATTTCTATCCGGAATTTTTGAGGGAAAGACGCAAGGAACGCCGATTGGCTTCGTTGTTTGGAATAAGGATCAGCATTCGTCGGATTATAACGATTTGAAAGACATATTTCGTCCGTCGCATGCCGATTATACCTACATTCAGAAATATGGGACACGTGACCATCGTGGAGGTGGCCGTTCGTCAGCGCGTGAAACCATCGCCCGTGTTGTAGCTGGGGCTGTTGCCAAATTGCTTTTGATAAAGGCTGGTGTAAACATTCAAGCTTATGTGTCGCGTGTTGGTGAAATTGATTTGAGCAAAACATACACTGAACTGGATTTAAGCATGACCGAAACTAACATCGTACGTTGCCCCGACACCGAAACTGCCGAGCGTATGATTACCCGCATTGAAGAAGCCGGACGTAACCACGACACTGTTGGCGGCATAGTTTCGTGTGTAGTTACAGGGGTTCCGTCTGGATGGGGCGAACCTGTTTTTAATAAATTGCATGCCGATTTGGGGCACGCAATGTTGGGCATCAATGCTGTAAAAGGTTTTGAATACGGATCGGGCTTTGATGGTACCCGCTTGGCAGGCTCGGAGCACAACGACGTGTTTATAAAAACAGAAAACGGAGTCCGTACCAAAACCAACCACTCGGGAGGTATACAAGGAGGCATTTCTAACGGCGAAGATATTTACTTCAATGTTGCATTTAAGCCCATCGCAACCTTGTTGAAAGAACAAAATACTGTGGATAAAGCTGAAAAAGAAGTAGTTATTAATCCGAAAGGCCGCCATGACCCTTGTGTATTGCCTCGCGCTGTTCCAATCGTTGAATCGATGACTGCTATTGTGCTTGCCGACCATTATTTGCTAAGCAGGATCAATCATATATAGTGTGCATGTTACTTTTTGCAAAAAGGATCCGATCTTTTCGAAAAAGATCGGATCCTTCGCTTTTAATTATAGAGTATGAGTTCAACCCTTTATCATCTCTAACTTGAAACTTCTATTCCTAGCCGGTCGAGGTTTTGTTCATTGGCCGGTATCACAATGTGCGCTACCATTTCAGCTATGTCTTCATTATCAAACTCATGAATCCAACTTACTTTTGAGCCATTTTTCGTTTCTTCAATCTGAATCGTCAACGTAAAAAATGGCTCGCAAATGTGTCTTATTACTACCTTTTCAACAGGGACGATTTCCAAAAATTCGGATTCATTGGGGTAATTTATACCATCGGGACTGTGCATAACAAATTTCCATTTTCCTCCCGGCTGAAAATCAAAATGTTCAAATGTATTGGAGAACCCAGCAGGTCCCCACCATCGAACAAGGCGTTCAGGATTGGCTACAGCAGCAAAAATTGAAGCTGGCATACAGGAAAATTCTCTGGAAGTCTGAAATGTTTTCATGATGGCAATGATTATTTAAAATTGAGATCAATAACAATGAAACAATCCAAATTGTTAGCTCATAGCTAAATTGTGCAATTATTTTTTTTCAATTTAATTCTACTTTAACAGATTTAAATTCTTAGGTACGAGTTGTTTATATCTC
>CALGIG010000077.1 GCA_937915865.1 uncultured Prolixibacteraceae bacterium
AATATGAAGAAAAAATTCAAAGCTTTTATTGAGGAAAAGTGTGAGTTTGCCCTGATCTTTTTCTTGGAAGATTATGATTTATAATATTAAAGTTTTAAATTTGAAAATATTTCTAACCCATAATGCACCGATAAAATGAGTTACATTGATTTTTTAAACAAACGAGAATATCTCAAAAAGTTAATTGAGGCTGAGAAAACTGGTACAGCTAACGAACTTTCCAAAAAACTTAATATTTCGCGAAGAACCCTTTTCAATTATTTTCATTCGTTTGAAGCTGATAATAAAGTTGTTAATTTTTGCAGAAAAAGAAAAACCTATTATTTTTCTAATTTTTATGAAAAATAATAGGTTTTTATGGAACTGTGCAGACTTTTTGCACTGTAATAAACTAAGCTTGTGAACAAAATAAGCATTTAGTATTTGTGGATATGTGTGCTATTTTCTAACAAATATTTTCGATTTCAAAGATAGTATTCAAATGTATAAAATTGTTTTTATTGTTGGTTTGTGTATGAGGTTACTTCTAATAAATATGACAAAAAAAGCGAAGGAGATATTTTGGCCTCCATGTGGTTTAGTTTTACTATTAATCTTTTTTACACTTAGCTCCTTTTCTCAAGTAAAAATATTGGGGAGAATTCTTGATACAACAAAAAATCCCATAGAATATGCTGAAGTTGCTTTGTTAAAACAGAACACGGTTATAAAAGGGGCATTAACAGATGAAAATGGATATTTCACTCTGAAATCTAAGCCTGGCGTTTATGTGTTTTTGGCCAGACAATTCGGCTTAGAATTCGTTAAGAAAGAATTCATTGTGAAAAATGACACCATAATCAATGATATTGTTGTTGATAATACCGTTACGCTTAAAGAAGTCATTATTGATGCCCCCAAACGTTTAGTTGACCGAAAGGTTGACCGTTTGGTATTCCATACTGAAAATTCAATTGCTGCGACAGGCGGTGATGCCCTTGATGCGTTAAGGCTAGCCCCACGTATCAATGTAAAAAGCGATCAGATTGCTATGGTGGGAAAAAGCGAAGTATCTGTAATGGTCAATGATCGGATGATTCCGTTATCGGGACAGGAGCTAATCAGCTATCTGAAATCAATAAAGTCCGATAATATTAAAAGCATCGAGGTAATTACAAATCCATCGGCAAAGTATAGTGCTGAAGGTAATAGTGGCATCGTAAACATCCGGTTGAAAAAAGCATTGAACGATTCTTGGAATGCCTCGCTAAATTCTGTTTATACACAATCGAAATATGCTACCGGATTAATGGGGGGCAGTTATAATTTTCAAAAAAATAAATTGAGCTTTTTTTCAAATATCAATTACGAAGACGGTTCTATCGGTCCGGTTGAAAAACAAACAACTTATTATCCTGAACAAATATGGACCGATACCGATTGGCGGCGGGATTATAGTAATACCTTGAGCGCGAGTGCCGGGATAGATTATCGGTTCTCGGATAAACTGATAATGGGATTCCAACTTATGGGAGATCACTGTAATGGTTTAACAAAAGACTGGGACCAGATGTTATTTCAAAATAATGCCAAGTTTAATCTTGACTCTTTATCGTTGACTTCCTCCAGATGGAAAATGAATATCGGGTTTGGTTCGATGAATTATCATCTGGTTTATACTCCCGACTCCTTGGGGAAGAAACTTTCGGTAGATGTTGATTATTTTTCGCATAACAATACGAATAACAAGTTGCTTTCAACCAATAATTATTGGGAGAACGGGAACAAAATACCCAATTCGTTTGCTTCACAAAGCAACCTTGCGCAACAGGATGTTTCTAACTTTTCGGTGAATATCGACATGGAGCATCCCCTGAAAGGGATTGATCTGAATTATGGGGGAAAAATGGCTTATACTTGGAACAATAACGATATCATTGCTTACAACCTTACATCCGGGACTCCAGTCTATAATTCGCAGCAAAGCAATTTGTTTAAATATAAAGAAAACACCCAGGCCTTATATTTCTCGGCTGGTACAAAATTGGGTAAAAAATGGGAAGCAAAGACTGGTTTACGAATGGAATGTACCCAGACAACGGGAAACTCAATAACTTTAGAACAGATTGACCACAATAATTACATCAGGTTATTTCCAACCATGTATTTGTCTTATAAGCCAAGTGAAGATCACAGTATTTCTTTGGATTACGGGAGAAGGATTTCCCGTCCTTCATTTGGCGAATTAGACCCGTTTAAATGGTATAATAACCCTTATACTTATTATGAAGGCAATCCGGAATTAAAGCCATCATATACTCACAATATCGAATTAAGTTATTCTTATAAGGATAGTTGGACAAGTACGATATATTATTCAAAGACAAACCAATCATACGGCATGGTAACCTTAATCGAAAAGGATATAAGAATAACGAATGAACAAAATTTCTGTGATATACAAAATTTTGGGATTACCGAATCGGTTACATTCAATCTGAAAAACCGATGGACAAGTGTAAATGCGGCGGATTGGAGTTATTCGAAGGTGAGATCATTAGTCCCCCATATATTACATAAACTCAATGGTTTTGCAGGCAGTATTTCTTCGAACAATGATTTCTCTGTCAATAAACTGAAGACCATTCTTCTAGCAATTAATGGTGTATATAATTTTCGTGGTATTGACCAGTTGGATCACCTACTACCCAATGGCAGGTGTGATATAGCACTTAAGATACTTTTGCTGAAGAAAAATCTTGCTTTGTCAATCTCAGGTGATGATATTTTCCATTCGGACATAACTTCGCTTTACAATTATACTGACGGGATAAAATACACATGGTATTATTATTACGATTTTCAAAAACTCAGGATTTCATTACGTTATAAGTTTGGAAACTCTATGATCAGTACCGAACAACGGGAAGTTAAGAATATCGAAGAACGAAACCGGATAAGATAATGTGTTGAAGTTGAGTTCCTGTGTTTTTGCAGTGCGCAATGCAAAAAACAGGAGGTAAATGATAGCTTGCAAGCAATACCAACAGTTGCTAACTGTATAAAAACTTTGCAACAACTTAATAATAACTTAATTTTAATTATCATGAAATCACAAAATTTAAAACAATTGCTGAATAAAATCAGTGCAAAGAACTCCAACGATTTTTGAATCGTTAGGAATTGAACAAATAAGTTCAATAAAAGGGGGTAAAGGTAAAAAATGTTCTTCAGGTGCTTGTTTGAAAAACTACGCTCCCCCAACAACTAAATAACAAAGAAACCAAGTAGGGTTGCATTAATCGGCAACCCTGCTTGAAATCATAATTAATTTAAATAATAAAAATGTTAAAGATATCCAGATTTTTAGAAGATGTTGATTTGAATAAGGATGAATTGCTATTATTTTCAACTCGTTCAGGTGAGCTTCAACACTTAAAAAAAAGTATTTTTGAACATCTTCAAAAAGGCGATTTCTCAAAAATAAGCCAACCTGTAGTTGAAAGATTGGTGCAATCAAAGATTCTCGTGCCCGCAGATGAAAATGAATACATTGCCATAATAAACAATATTGAACCAGAGTCGTCTGACGTGTTGAGCTTTACTTTACTGCCAACGGCAGACTGCCAACTAGGGTGCTTGTATTGTGGTCAAGTACATGAAAAGAACCAGATGGATAAGGAGATGTGTGGTATTGTTATATACTACATCACAAATAAGTTAAAATCTAACCAATTTAAAAAATTGGATATTACATGGTACGGAGCAGAACCCTTACTTAATATTGAGGCAATAGAATTGATTAGTAATGATTTAATTAATTATTGTCAAAGCAATAGTTTTGAGTATAGTTCTTCGATGGTTACGAATGGACTTGCCCTGACAGAACCAGTTTTTGTTAAGATGGTTAATCTTGGAATTACTGATTTTCAAATTACAATCGATGGTAATAAATCAGACCACGATTCCAGTCGGCCTACTAAAGGTCATGGGAAAACATTTGATACAATCATTAAAAATATTGTTGCTGCGGCGAAAAATCCTATTTACAAGGAAAAGGAATGCAGCATTACCATAAGGTGTAATGTTCACAAATATAATCATACATCCATAAATGCTTTAATTGAGTTATTTCACGAACAAAAAATTGCTGACAAAATTGCTGTTTATTTTCATCCTGTATTGGATTGGGGAGGAAATAATGCTAACAAAGAAATAGGATTGTCTGGATTCGAATTTGGGTTGTTGGAAATTGACTGGATGCTCAAACTTAAAGAATTAGGGTTTAGAATATGGAAAAATGTATTACCTCCAGTCATTAGCTCAATTAGTTGTATGGTATTTTCAAAACATAGTGAAATGATTGACAGTAAAGGTCGCTTATCATTATGTTGGAAAGTGTCCCATACTCCAATGTATGATTACCCCGATAGTGACTTGATCTATGGCGAAATTAATAATCAGTTGACAATTAAAGACAGAGATAGTTTGCCATTTTCAAATTGGATTCGTGATATTGATGATGGAAAATACGGGATGAAATGCAAGCAATGTAAATATTTGCCAGTCTGTTTAGGAAGTTGTCCTATTAATTGGTATTCAGGAATAACCGATTGTCCGCAATTTATTTACAATATAAAAGATCGAATGGTTTTTAGTTATATTCTAACCTTGGAAGAAAAACAAAAGGAAGAAGAAATGGCTTCTGCTTAATATATTTCAGCGAGAGGAACTTTAACTCAATAAGTTTATGTCAGTAAATTTTGTTCCACAACGCGATCAAATGGACTGCGGGCCTGCATGTTTGTCAATGATAACCAGTTTTTATGGGAAACAATATCCTTTAGAGTTCTTACGGAAAAAATCATTTATCACCAGAGAGGGTGTTTCGATGTTGGGTATTACTGAGGTTGCTGAGGCTATTGGTTTTAAAGTCTCTACTGCCAAATTGACCGTTGAAAAACTTATAGAGGCAAAAGATTGTCTCCCTTGTATCTTACATTGGAACCAAAACCATTTTGTGGTATTAAAGAAAATACGGAGACCAATCATTAAACGATTGACAAAAAAAGTGAATAATGATTATTCGTTTTACTTGGCAGATCCGGGACATGGGCATATCGCTTTGATTTTAAATGAGTTTAACGAATATTGGCGGTCAGACGAAAACCGTGGAGTTGCCTTGTTTTTAGAACCAACCTCAATATTCTATAACGAAAACCCGCCAGAAGAAACATCAATAAGTATAAAATATTTATTCAACTATTTGCGCCCTTTCAGAAAGCAATTGTTGTTAATGTTTTTTTTACTATTTCTTGGGAGTGTATTTTCCTTAATTTTTCCATTTCTTACACAAAATTTAATTGATAAGGGGATTAATGCTAAAGATTTAAATATTATAACCCTCATTCTGTTAGCACAATTAGGTTTGTTTTTTGGGTATATTAGCATTGAGGTTTTACGAAATCGTTTGATGCTATATACCGGAACAAAAATAAGCATAACTATTCTATCCGATTTCTTGAGAAAACTTTTAAAGCTCCCCATTCAATTTTTTGAAACCAAAATGATGGGTGATTTTAATCAGAGGATTCAAGATATTGAAAGGATTGAACAATTTTTAACTTCTCAAAGCTTGCTCACATTCTTTTCTATTCTCACATTTTCGGTATTTTTTGGAGTTCTCTGGTATTATAATTTCAATATTCTTCTGATTTATATTCTTCTTACAATTATTTCTATTGTGTGGTCATTATTTTGGCTAAGGAGACGTAAGTTTTTAGATTATTTCAGGTTTCAAGAAAGAAGCCGAAATCAGGAATCAATTTACGAGATCATTTCAGGGATAAATGAGATGAAGCTCAATCATTTTGAAGATTTTAAGCGTAATAAATGGGAAGAAATTCAACAAAAGTTATTTAAAATTAATATTAGGATTCTAAATTTAGATCAAATCCAACATTCCGGCTATGAATTCATCAATCAGGTTAAAAATATCTTTGTCACATTTATGGCTGCCTTCTGGGTAGTTAAGGGGAAAATGACCTTGGGTGAATTATTGGGAGTTTCTTACATCATTGGTCAAATGAATTCCCCGGTTAATCAACTCATCGAATTTTTTAGATCATCTCAAGAAGCCAAGTTAAGTTTAGATCGTTTGGATGAAGTCCATTCTCATCCTGATGAAGAACAGAATGATCAGAACCCTCTTCGATTAAATTCTTTCAACGAAAGCGATGGATGTGTTAATGGCATTAATTTACAAAATGTTTCTTTTCAATATGAGGGTCCCAGGTCTCCATTTGTTCTCAAAAACATTAATCTAACTATACCTGAAGGCAAAATTACGGCTATTGTTGGCGCTAGCGGTAGCGGGAAAACAACTTTACTAAAATTACTTCTCAAATTCTATGACCCGGTCAACGGAGAAATTATAATCAACAACGAAAATATTCTAACGATTTCTCCAACTAATCTTCGAAAGAATTGCGGTGTAGTAATGCAGGATGGGTTTATTTTTTCTGATAGCATCGAACGAAATATTGCTACCGGTGATGAAATTATAGATAAAAGTAAACTTCGACAGGCTATTAAAATTGCTAACATTGAAGAATTTATAGAATTATTGCCGTTAAAATTCAATACAAAAATTGGTGATTCAGGTGTTGGAATATCCGGGGGACAAAAACAACGAATATTAATTGCTCGTGCTGTTTATAAAGATCCTCATTATATCTTTTTTGATGAGGCAACTTCAGCCTTAGATGCTGAAAACGAAAAAATAATTCACGATAATCTACAGGATTTCTTTAAAGGAAAAACAGTTATAATTATAGCCCATCGGTTAAGTACAGTTAAAAATGCCGATCAAATTATTGTTTTAAAGAATGGTCAGGTTATTGAACAAGGCAATCATCTTGACTTGGTGAAGAATAAGACAGAATACTATCATTTGGTTAAAAATCAGTTGGAATTAGGGATATAGTTTTAATGAAAGATGCAAATTATTTATAGAATGATTAAAAAGTTACAGATTTTCATTAAATTTTATTGTTAAAATATTGTTAAACCATTAAAAATCAAAGCTATGAAACGGAAATTTAATTGCAGCTCTTTGGACATGTTAATGGCATCGCTTACCGTGGCCGACCATCTTGATGCCGAGAAAGAAACCTTTGTAAACGAAGACCCCCGCTTTTCAGAACCAGAATAAGTATTTAGCTCATCTTGAAGAATAGTACTTTTTGTTAGTATGATTGCCAGGAAGATCATGTCTGAGGTTCATTGTTGTTTAGTTAAATCTCTTAGCCAATTTAATAAATCAATTCAGAAACTCTAAGTTTTTGGACATGTTCATTACGCAATACTTTACTATCTTTGCCGGAAATTTTTAAAAAATTTTTAAAGTTCGATAAGATGAGTATAGCTGAATTAAGCGAACAGGAGATTGTGAGACGCAACTCCTTGCAAAAAATGAGAGATATCGGAATTGAACCTTATCCTGCCCCCGAATTCCCGGTAAATGTTACCACTCAGGAAATAAAAGACAACTATAAACCTGAACTGAATAACTACCAGGCAGTTATTGTTGCCGGACGTTTAATGAGCCGCCGGATCATGGGAAAAGCTTCGTTTGCCGAGATTCAGGATTCGACCGGAAGAATTCAGTTATACATCAGTCGCGACGAAATTTGCCCCGACGAAAACAAAGACTTATATAACGAGTTTTTCAAAAAACTGCTCGACATTGGTGATATAATTGGCATAAAAGGCTATGCTTTTTTTACGCAGATGGGCGAATTGACCATTCATGTAAAAGAGATTGGCATGCTGAGTAAGTCGTTGCGCCCGCTGCCAATTGTGAAGGAAAAAGATGGGCAAACATTTGATGCAGTGACAGATGCTGAATTTCGTTATCGCCAGCGGTATGTCGATTTAATTGTTAATCCACAGGTAAAAGATACATTCCTGAAAAGGACAAAGATTATCAATACGATGCGCCAGTTCTTTAACGAACAAGGTTACCTCGAAGTTGAAACTCCTATTTTACAATCGATTCCCGGAGGAGCAACTGCCCGTCCGTTTATTACGCACCACAACGCCTTAAATATTCCGCTGTACCTGCGTATTGCCAACGAACTTTACCTGAAACGGCTTATTGTTGGCGGGTTTGATGGTGTGTATGAGTTTGCCAAAGACTTCCGTAACGAAGGAATGGACCGCACACATAATCCTGAATTTACGGTGATGGAAATTTATGTAGCCTACAAAGACTACAAATGGATGATGAACTTTACAGAAGAAATGATTGAACGGGTTGCTTTAGCATTGCATGGAACAACCGAAGTACAATTGGGCGATAAGGTCATCAATTTTAAACGTCCTTTCAAGAGGGTAACTATGTACGAAGCCATCAAAGAACATACAGGTTTCGATATTGCCGGGAATACAGAAGATGAACTGCGCGATATATGCAAAACATTGGGCATTGAAACCGACCCAACTATGGGGAAAGGCAAGTTGATAGATGAAATTTTTGGTGAAAAATGTGAGCACAATTATGTGCAACCAACATTTATCATCGATTACCCGGTTGAGATGTCGCCGCTTACGAAGAAGCATCGTTCGGTTGAAGGTTTGACTGAACGCTTTGAACTGATGGTGAATGGGAAGGAATTGGCAAATGCCTACTCTGAATTAAATGACCCGATTGACCAGCGAGAACGTTTTGAAGATCAGCTTCGTCTTTCAGAAAAAGGGGATGATGAAGCAATGTTCATCGATCAGGATTTCCTTCGTGCATTGGAATACGGGATGCCGCCAACTTCAGGAATGGGGATTGGAATCGACCGTTTGACTATGTTTATGACCAATAACCTGTCTATTCAGGATGTATTATTCTTTCCTCAGATGAAACCAGAGAAAACTGCTGAGGCTGTTGACCCCGATGAAAAATTCCTTGAAATCGGGATTCCGGCAGAATGGATTCCGGTAATCAGGCAAATAGGGTTAAAAAAAGTTAAAGATTTAAAAGAAATTAAAATCGGGAAGTTTTTTAACGACATTTGTGGATTCAACAAAAAAAATAAACTTGGACTTAATAATCCAACTTTAGAAGAAGTAACTAAGTGGTTGGCTTAAATCGGGTAAGTTAATAATGTTTTCAAATTCAAAAATAGCGGTTGTTGGAAGCGGCAGTTGGGCTACTGCATTGGCTAAGATACTCTTGCACAATGTTGAAAGCCTGAACTGGTATTTCAGGAACCCAGATAATATTGAACAATTTAAGCGTTTTAAGCACAACCCCAGCTATTTGCGTGGTGTTGAATTTGATACTTCGAGGCTTAATTTCTTTACCGACCTGAATAAAGCTATTGCTGATGTTGATATTGTTATCCTGGCAATACCCTCGGCATTCTTGAAAGAAGCCATGTCTTCTGTGACAGTAGATTTGTCGCAAAAGTTTGTGGTTTCGGCCATCAAAGGCATTGTCCCTGAAGACAATTTGATTGTTGGACAATATTTGCATCAGTATTTCAATATTCCTTACGAACGGATTGGCGTTATTGCTGGTCCATGCCATGCCGAAGAAGTTGCGTTGGAGCGTTTATCGTATCTGACGATTGCCTGTCCGGATGTTAAAAAAGCCAGGGCTTTTGCCTTCCGCCTTGAATGCCCTTACATACGGACCCACGTTTCCGATGATATTTATGGTACTGAATATGCTTCGGTTTTGAAAAATATTGTAGCTATAGCTTCAGGAATTGTACATGGACTGCGTTATGGCGATAATTTTCAGGCAGTGTTAATATCGAATGCAATTCAGGAAATCAAGCGTTTTGTCGACAAAGTTCATCCAATTACCCGTGATATTAAAAGTTCTGCATATTTAGGCGATTTATTGGTTACAGCTTATTCTCAGTTTTCAAGAAACCGTACCTTTGGAACAATGATTGGCAAAGGCTATTCGGTTCGTTCGGCTCAACTCGAAATGCACATGGTTGCTGAAGGTTATTACGCTGCCAAATGTATCAAGGAAATTAATGAAGAATTCCGGGTGAATATGCCTATCGCCGAGGCAGTTTATAATATTTTATATGAAAATATTTCACCATCGATCGAGATTCGTTTGTTAACCGAAAACCTTAGATAAAACCCTTATAATTTACAGGAATGGATAAAATTTCTTTAAACTTTAATAAGACTTTTGATTTTATTTCAAAAGACTCGATTTTCTCATACAAAGATTCGATAGAGAAAAGTAACCTTGCTCTTTTCAATAAAACAGGAAAGGGCAATGATTTTTTAGGCTGGACAACTTTACCCAGCTCAATTTCTGAAGCTGAATTGGCTGATTACGAAGCCACTGCTGCTAAATTAGTTGCTAAAAATATCGATATTTTTGTTGTTATTGGTATTGGTGGTTCATACCTTGGCGCAAAGGCAGTTGTTGATGCGCTTTCAGATAGTTTTGCACACCTGAAGGAACGTAAAAATCCGTTTATCCTGTTTGCCGGACAGAATATCAGCGAAGATTACCTTTTCGAACTTCGCGAGTTGCTTAAAACAAAAGAATATGCAATGGCTGTCATTTCCAAATCGGGAACAACAACAGAACCTGCGTTGGCTTTCCGTTTGCTGAAACAGGATATTGAAGAAAAATATGGTAAGGCTGAAGCTACTGAACGCATTGTTGCCATAACCGATGCCAAACGCGGCGCCTTACGCACGCTGGCAACCACCGAAGGTTACAAAACGTATGTTATTCCTGATGATGTTGGCGGCCGTTATTCAGTGCTTACTCCTGTTGGTTTACTTGCTATTGCAGTGGCTGGCAGCAATATTCGTGCTTTGGTAAAGGGCGCTGTTGATATGCAATTAACTTCAGGAACAAATGTTCCTTTCGAGGAAAATTTACCGGCTCAATATGCTGCCGTGCGCAATGAGTTGTACAAGAATGGCAAAAAAATAGAAATCCTCGTAAATTTCAATCCAAAACTTCACTTTTTGGCCGAATGGTGGAAACAGTTGTATGGAGAAAGTGAAGGTAAAGATGGTTTAGGTATTTTTCCTGCTGCGGTTGATTTCTCATCTGATTTACATTCAATGGGCCAATATATTCAGGAAGGAGAACGTACGTTGTTCGAAACTGTGCTTTCAGTTGCAGGTACTGATCATGAAGTACGTATTCCGAGTGATTCCGAAGATTTGGATGGCTTAAATTTTCTTGCTGGCAAACGTGTTGACGAAGTGAATAAAATGGCTGAACTAGGAACAGCTATTGCTCACGTTGATGGAGGTGTTCCCAATATTCAGGTTGTACTCCCGAAATTGAACGAATATTACCTTGGGCAACTGATTTATTTCTTTGAGCTGGCTTGTGGTTTAAGTGGTTATACATTAGGTGTAAACCCGTTCGATCAGCCTGGAGTTGAAGCTTATAAAAAGAATATGTTTGCTTTGTTGGAAAAACCGGGATACGAAGAAGCAACAAAAGCGATAAAAAAACGCCTGTAATTCGAAAAACAGCATAATTTTGAAAGAGAAATCTCGCGTTGGGGTTTCTCTTTTCGTTTTGTATGACATTCACAAAATTGGTAAAATGAAGTTTTCTCGACTCATTTCTGGTTCAACTCCTTTTCTTTCTTATCTACTATTTAAGTAGCAGAGAGCCAGCTCATATTTCAGACAAAGCTTTCCAGAATATAGCTCTTGCATCTTTTTGGCGCTTTTGCTGCATTATTGTCATTTTTCTATTCCTATCGTTTTATACCGCATCGAGGTCGTCAATAGTACAAAGCTTAAAAGGAATTTTTGTATTAATCATAGAATTTTTTTATTTCAAAAAGCTACCTGAAACACTTCAATTAATCGGTGAAGGAATTTCTGTTGCAGGAGTTTTATTGATGACAATGTCTCAGGCAGAAATACTCAAAAAAGCTAAAAGTGATTGGTCAATAGTTGAAATTTGGTCAAAATAGTTGAGACTTATTCCAGGGAAATCGAATTGCGTGTAATTGAATTCTGCATGAATTCGAGTATTTCCTCCTTGCTGATTGGCGATGTTGCTCCTGTTGTTGAGGCAACTTTTGCTCCTGCAGCGTTCCCAAACCGAAGCGCTTCCTCAATTGATTGACCATTCATATAATAATGAACAAATCCGGCAGAAAAGGCATCGCCCGAGCCAACAGTATCAATAAGGTTGATTTTATACCCTGGATCGTATAAAAAATCATTTTCTTTGGTTATGCAAAAAGCGCCGCCTGCACCTAATGTGCATAATAAAATGTCTAATGTATACTTCTCAATTGTTTCTTGTGCCAGCTCTTTTAATTTGGAAGTTCTAAGGTTGAGCAGATATTTGGTTATTAAAAGTTCTTCGTTATTTGTCTTCAGGATATTAGCCATACGTAAACTGTCTTCAATTGAAGTAGCTGTATAGCATTTTTTCCGAAGGTTAATATCCAGAAATTTTACTACATCAGGCGATTCATGAATCAATTCACGTAAAGTATTCTTAGAAATTCCATAGCGTTGAACCAAGGTCCCATAGCAAACACAATCAGCTTCACTAAAAGCTTCAATCATTTCAGTATTGATTTCGATATGATCGTAAGCAACATCGGTTAATATATTGTAATCGGCATTTCCTTGCCCGTCAACCTTTACTTTAACCGAACCGGTAGGAAATTCATAATCGGTTTGTATATTTTCGTCAGAAACACCAAGACTTCGGAGGGCTTCGCGAATGTCTTTACCCGCCTTGTCGTTCCCAACTTTGCTTAAGAGGGTTCCCTTATCTCCAAATGAATTAATTCGATAGATGAAATTTGCCGGTGCGCCGCCCAAAACTTTACCTGAGGGAAGAAAATCCCAGAGTAATTCCCCAAATGCTGCAATTTTCTTCGGCATATTTTTTCTTGTTAATGGTGGCAAGATAGAAAAAAAACATAAAATGAAGATACTGAATTTTATATTCTTTTAATTTAACATTTTGCATCTTTGTCGTTTAATCATGCTTTGTGTTGTACGAATGCTTTGTTTTGGATGAATTACTTGGCTCACATATATTTATCTGGTGATACGGAGGAAATTATCCTCGGAAATTTTATAGGCGATTACGTTAAAGGAAATAAGTATCAACAGTATCCTGAATGTATTGCTTATGGAATTATGCTTCATAGGAGTATCGATTCATTTACTGATCAACATCGCGATGTGAAAAGTTGTATCGATTTGTTGAAACCTGACTATGGGCGTTATGCCGGAATTGTTGTCGATATATTTTTTGATCATTTTCTTGCTGCCAATTGGAACCAGTATTCGGCCTACTCTTTACGGGACTTTGCCAAACGGGCCCATGCTGTTTTTCTTTCGAATTTCAGATTATTACCTTTCAAAGTGAAGCAATTTTTGCCATTCTTTATTCAGCATAAGCGTTTTGAATCTTATGCTCAAATTAATAACATACGTCAGGTTCTGGATATTATGTCAAAACGAACATCTTTGCCGGCAAAGACTGACCAGGCAATTCATATTTTAACCGAAGAATACTCACTGCTAGAGTCGTTGTTTCGTAGTTTTTTTGAAGAAATGATTAACTACGTTGAATCCAATCATGGTATTCATATCTCAAAACCATCATTTAAGAACGAGGCTTAAAATCTGATTCAGAGATTTGTTAGAAGCTTAATTGTTCAAACCGGCTGGCGTCGAGCCTTACAAATATAAATAAGAGAAATGTAAACGACCATAAAGAAGAGCCTCCATAACTAAAAAAGGGCAAAGGTATCCCAACAACAGGGGCTAATCCGATTGTCATTCCAATGTTAACTGCAAAGTGAAAGAAAATAATGCAGGCAACACTATATCCATAAACACGGCTAAAACGCGACCGGCTTCGCTCGGCCAGAAATATTATTCGCATTAGTAAAGCCATGAACAAGCCTATAACAACAGTTGATCCAAGAAATCCCCACTCTTCGCCAACGGTACAAAAAATAAAGTCAGTATCTTGTTCAGGAACAAAATCGAATTTAGTTTGTGTGCCCTGAAGAAATCCTTTTCCAAACAATCCGCCTGATCCGATTGCAATCTTTGATTGGTTGACATTATACCCTGTTCCAAGAACATCAGAATGTATTCCCAAAAGTTCGTTAATACGGTCGCGTTGATGTTGCTCCATTATGTTGTCAAAAACATAATCAACCGATACAGAGAATAAAACACTACCAAGGTAGATGCCTATGAGAATGGCCAGACTATGTTTGCGCAAAACCATGGCCCAGGTAAAAAACATTGCTGAAGTTAGAATTGCGGCAATCAGAATAAAAAATATTGGGCTTACCGAGCCTCCCAAAATGTAATTCAGTCCCCAAAGTACACCAAATATTCCGAAGAAAGTTGCTCCTCCTATCAATGTGCGCTGAAGTTTCTTTTTCAGGAGATAGTTAATGACCAGCGCTGCAATAGATAAGATCAGTATGGTTATTAAAGGGTCGAACAACATGGTTAGAATAAAAACCACGGATATAAGGAAACTGAAAAATAAAACAAGGCCATTAAGCCCTTCCCTGTATAAAACAAGAATAAAAATACCAAAAACAATAGCTGAACCGGTGTCGTTTTGCAAGAATATAAGCCCGACAGGAATTCCAATAATAGCAGCCAGGCTTAGCAACGATTTGTAATCGTGCATTTTAAAGTCGTATGAACTAATATATCGAGCAAGTGCCAGCGACGTAGCCATTTTCATAAACTCTGATGGCTGGATAGAGAAGTTTCCGAGTTGTATCCACGATCTTGCCCCTTTAATTTCGGAGCCGACAAGTAAAACTACTAAAAGCACAAAAATAAGGGCAATATATATAGGAAAGGCAAATGTTACGAAGAATTTGGAATCGGTGTTAATCATTAACACTGCTATAAAAATGGCAGCGCCAATCCACATCAACTGTTTTCCATAACGTTGGGTCATGTCAAAAATACTTTTGTGTTCTTCGTTATACACAGCGGCATATATGTTTATCCATCCGATTAACATCATTGCCAGGTATAACCCAATGGTTATCCAGTCAACATTGTCCCAAACGTTATTTTCTTGTTTTTCTACCATCTCACAACGTTTTCTTTACTTCTTTAACATCCAAAAGATTGGTGTCTATAAGCTTTTGTTCAATATCTTTATGTTTTGGAGAAATAGAGTCATTCAGATATTTCTCCATCAATAAACCAGCTATTGGAGCGGCATAAGTTGCTCCAAACCCGGCATTCTCGATAAATACCACAATGGCAATTTTGGGATCGTCCTTAGGTGCAAATCCTACAAATGCTGAGTGATCGGCACCGTGAGGATTTTGTACAGTCCCTGTTTTCCCGCAAACAATGTATTTGTCCTGTTTTACCGAAAACTGTAGCTTAGTTTCTTCAACAACTGCTTGCATTCCTCCAATTACTATTGCGAAATTTTCAGGACTGACATTTATCGTTTTTTTATCGTAATCTAAAGTCTGTACCTCTCTGTTCGGAGTCTGAATGGCTCTAACGATGTGAGGCATGATGTAATAGCCCCGGTTGGCGATCATCGCACATAGATTTGCCATTTGAAGTGGGGTTGCTTCAATCTCGCCTTGCCCTATGGCTAACGACCTGATTGAGTAAGCATTCCAGTGTTTCGCTCCGTACCATTTGTCGTAAAGGCTAACTTCCGGAACACTACCCTTTACTTCTGACGATAACTCAGGACTTAGTTTGGTGCCGAACCCAAAGCTAACAATGTAGTCGTGCCAAGCCTGAAAACTATCAGCAGTATTGCCTTTTCGGTTCATAATCAGCCTGAAATTATTCCAAAAGAAAGAATTACATGATTCTCGGATTCCTTCGCGTACGGCCAGTGGGCTAACGTGGCTATGTGTACACGAAATTGGTTTGGACCCCTTGCCTGAACAAGAGAACCGGTCAAGTGGAGTTATTGCATGTTCTTCGAGACCTATTAGTGCATTGGCAAGTTTAAACGTTGAGCCAGGCGGATAACGGCCAATAATAGCACGGTTCATCATTGGTTTGTTGATTGAATCGCGGTCGAGAACGACATAGTTCTTACTTCTTTGTCGTCCAACCATTAGATTGGGGTCATACGAAGGGGCGCTAACCATCAGTATAATCTCTCCGGTTTTAGGTTCAATAGCAACAACTGCCCCTCGTTTATTGGTCATTAGTAACTCGGCATAAGCTTCTAGCTTGGCATCTAATCCTGTTATAAGGTTATTCCCCAGAACTGCTGTTGTATCTTCTTTTCCTTCGTTGTACTTTCCTTTGATTCGGTTATGAACGTCGACCATCGATTTTTGTACCCCCTTAATACCTCGAAGGTCTTGTTCATACGCCTTTTCAAGACCGGTAACACCAATGTAATCGCCAGGCCGGTAATATTTATCGGCTTCAAGAGTTTTTTGATTTACTTCGCCCACATAACCCAAAACATGGGCGGCGCTTTTGTTCGGATAGTCGCGTAAAGTACGGTATTGAACAAAAAAACCTGGATATTTATAGAGTTTTTCCTGTAGCGGTGCATAAATATCCGGCGAAATCTGAGTAACTACAATTGATGGTTTATAAGTAGAATATGCTCTTGCTTTCCTTATTGCTTCACGCAATTCAATCCGGTCGAGTTGAATAATATTGCATAGTTCAGTTGTATCAAAGCTTTTTACTTCCCTGGGAATAATCATCAGATCGTAAGCGGCTTTATTGTATACCATCAGATTGTTGTTCCTGTCATAAATAAATCCTCGGGCCGGATATACGGTGATTTTTCGCAATACATTCCTTGTAGCAAACTGTTTGTATGTTTTGCTTGTAATTTGTAGGGTAAAAAGCCTGATGATAAAAATAGCGCCTATACCTAAAAATATTCCTAAAATGATTAGCCTTCGTTTGGAGAAAGTATCCACCGTTTTTTAATTTTTGAAAATGATGAATTGACTGCCCAAAATTATTAAAATTGAAAAGAAACTACTTAAAATCCAGCGAAGTATTGTCTCCAGAATATCGCTTAATGAAAAAGTTTCAGCAAAAAATAAAACGAGGTGATGAATAAGGACAGCAATTATTACATACTTAATGAAATTGGCAAAACCTAACTGTATCATATTAGGGGTTGTCCCTTTTTCGATTAGTTCTCTGGATGAAATAAGATTGGCTAAGCCTGGCCGAATAAACCCAAGCAAAACAGAAGCCCCTGCATGAATACCTGGGGTATTACCAAAAATATCGATAGTAATTCCTATCAAAAATGAAAGACCAAGTAAAAAATAGCCTTGAATATTAAATGGCAATAATAAAATAAAAAGAATGTAAATGTACGGGTTGATAAATCCGCTTATTTGGATGTTATTCAGTACAAGTACCTGTATCAGTACAAGTACAACAAACATGATTACATATTTCCAAAAGTCTTTTATCATTCACCTACGTTATTTGATTCCAGTTTTTTCAGTTCATCCTGCTTGGTATTCTTTACAATTTCAACATATTTCAATGTTCTAAAATTCGTTGAAAGTTCAACTTTAATGTTGTAAAAATTTGTTCCATCGGCCTGGTCCCACTTTGTAATAGTACCAATCATTATCCCTTCGGGAAAAATACTTGATAAACCACTCGTTACAACTGTATCGCCTACATTTACAGTGATATGAAATGGAATTTCTTTCAGATCAGCGGTATTGGTATGTTCTCCATCCCAGGCTAAGTTTCCGGTGTAGTTGTTTTTCGTAATTTTTGCCGGAATACTGAAGCGTTTGTTCAACAGAGATAATCCGGTAGCATAATTTGGCGAAACATTTGTAATTACGCCAACGACTCCTTCCGAGCTAACAATGCCCATGTCTTGTTTGATACCTTGCCGATATCCTTTATTGATGGTAATGTAATTAAACTGCTTGTTCACCGAATTGCTGATAACTTTGGCGGCTGTAAAAATGTATGCCGGAGCATCAACTGTGTCGGGGCGCATAAGCGGATTTCGGTCCTGAAGCATGATTCGCCGCTGTAGTTGTGTCCTCAATGCTGCATTTTCAGCTGCTAGTTTAGCATTTGTTTTGGATAAACTAAAGTAGTCATCAAGGTGGCTAAGGCGCTCGTAAATTGTTCCAACAAAATTATTGGTCGAATTTATAAATGTAACTCTTTGGTAATTGTTGTAACTTACCAGTAAAGAGAATGAAAATGCTTCCAATGCCACAAACATTAGAACAAAATAATTTCGTAATAAGAAACGAAATAAACTTCTCATTAGCCGGAAGGTTTACCCTTCCCTTTTCAGAACTATCTGATAAGGAAAGAGAATTTATTTACATTCTTAAGAGCGATGCCTGTTCCGCGGGCTACAGCGCGCAGTGGGTCTTCAGCAACATGGAACTGAATATTAATTTTATCAGTGAAGCGTTTGGCCAAACCGCGAAGTAAAGCACCACCTCCTGCCAGCCAAATTCCACGAGAAACAATATCTGCATACAATTCTGGCGGAGTTTGTTCAAGTGCGCTAAGAATTGCTGTCTCAATTTTGTTAATCGATTTTTCAAGGCAATGCGATATTTCCTGGTACGAAACCGGAACTTCAATTGGCAAAGCTGTCATCTGGTTTGGTCCCTGCACAACATAGTCTGGTGGTGGATTATCGAGCTGCGATAAAGCCGATCCAACATTTATTTTAATTTCTTCGGCAGTGCGTTCTCCAATTTTGATGTTGTGCTGGTGGCGCATATATTCCATAATGTCGGCAGTAAGGTCGTCGCCGGCAATACGAATCGATTTGTTGGTTACCAAACCTCCGAGAGAGATTACGGCAATTTCGGTTGTTCCACCGCCGATGTCAACAACCATATTTCCTTCGGGTGCTTCAACGTCCAAACCAATACCAATAGCTGCAGCCATTGGTTCGTAGATCATATAAACATCACGTCCTCCGGCGTGTTCTGATGAGTCGCGAACAGCGCGGATTTCAACTTCAGTGGAACCTGAAGGGATACAAACTACCATTCGTAATGAGGGCGCAAAAAAACGAGATTTTGGGTTCATCATTCTGATCATTCCTCTGATCATTTGCTCCGCAGCGTTAAAATCGGCTATTACACCGTCGCGTAATGGGCGAATGGTTTTAAGGTTTGAGTGGGTTTTGCCCTGCATCTGCCTGGCTTTTTCTCCAATAGCTACAAGTTTTTCGGTTTTTAGGTCGATGGTCACGATCGAGGGTTCGTCAACAACAATTTTATCGTTGTGAATAATAATGGTGTTGGCTGTTCCAAGGTCGATGGCTATTTCCTGGGTTAAGAATGAAAATAATCCCATTTGTATCCTTGTTTTTCTTTGTTTGTAATCAATTAATTTTTAACAAAAAGTTCATTGCTTAAGCCAATAATATTTGTTGAATGACTTAAAACGAATGATTTTTTTAATGTTTAAAGTGTCTCATTCCGGTAAACACCATAGCAATACCAAATTCGTCGCAGGCCGCAATTACTTCTTCGTCACGAATACTGCCGCCTGGCTCAACGATATATTTAATCCCGAATTCATTGGCAGCTTCTACACTGTCTCTGAATGGGAAATAAGCGTCCGAAATTAATACAGAATCTTCAATTTTAATGCCTTCTTTCTGATTAAATCTAGGAATTGTTAACTGGCGAAGGCTATCGAGTCGGTTGGGTTGTCCCATGCCAGCACCTGTTAGCCAAAACGAACCATCAGAATTTTCAGTTACCAGGGCGATGGCATTACTTTTTAGATATTTACATGCAACAATACCAAACTTGGTCAGGTTCATCTTCGATTGGTCGAACTGAACTTTAGTTACATTTTTAAATTCAGTTTCCTGAGCTTCGTCTTCATCCTGAATCAGTAACCCCCCACTTATCGAGCGATAAAGTTTTTCTCCGGTAATTTGTGGTTTAACAGGAGTTTCCAAGACTCTTAGGTTTTTCTTTTTACTAAATACTTCGAGAGCTTCGGCTGTGTAACTGGTTGCAATAATGATTTCAACAAAACGTTTGTCGAACCATTCAGCAATGGCTTTGTCAACTTCACCTGTAAAGCAAATGATACCTCCATAAGCGCTTACCGGGTCGCCGGCCCATGCATATTCCAACGATTGTTTAATGTTACCGGTTACAGCTAGTCCGCAAGGATTAAGGTGTTTCACAACCGCAACCGCAACTTTATTTTCGATATGCGTTACTGAATGGAAGGCATCGCTGGCTGCTTTCCATGCAGCATCGGCATCCAGCATGTTGTTGTATGATAATGCTTTACCTTGAAGTACTTTCGCATTCGAAAAGGTAATGCACGAATTTGAATTGTTGAATTTGAAGAAGGTTGCCGATTGATGTGGGTTTTCACCATAACGCAAAACATGGCCATTGTTAACGCTGATACGGGCTTCTTCGCCTTTTTCTCCATCGAAATAATTAAAAATAGCGCTGTCGTAATGTGATGAAGTGGCAAAAGCCAGTCGTGCAAATTCTTTTCGATCTTGGAGTGATGTAGCGCCCTCCTTTTCGTTGAGCAAATCCAAAAGATGTTGATATTGGTCACGTGAAGAAACAATAACTACATCGTTAAAATTTTTGGCAGCAGCTCTAATCAAGGAAATACCGCCAATATCAATCTTCTCTATAATATCTGCTTCGGAAGCCCCAGAAGCAACGGTTTCTTCAAAAGGATAAAGATCTACAATTACCAAATCGATTTCCGGGATTTCGTATTTTGCAATTTGCTGTTGGTCGCCTAAATTATCACGTCGGTTAAGGATTCCACCAAATACTCTTGGATGAAGGGTTTTTACGCGACCGCCTAAAATTGATGGATAACTGGTTAGCTCTTCTACTGGAATAACAGGTACTCCAAGTTCTTCAATAAACGACTGAGTTCCGCCTGTTGAGTATATTTTTATGTTTAATTCGTTGAGTTTCTTGACGATCCGGTCTAACTTATCTTTGTGATATACAGAAATCAAAGCCGATTTTAGCGTTTTTAAGTCCTTCATTTATAATCCTTTTGAAATTAGGGCTCAAAGATAATAAAAACACCTTGATATTTTCTTCTGAAAATCTTACGAATTAAGCTTATTATAACATTAAATTCGATTACATTTTTTGTATATGAAATTGTTTGCTCTAATCGATTAATTGTTACCAGGGATGAAGATTGAAAATATTAAAACGTTATGGATTTTTTAGTTCTTTTTTTGTGTCGAAGTGTAATCTTTTGTATGTTTTGAAAACTAATTTCGATGAAATGAGTATTTGGTAATATTTGTTCGCTAATAAAATCGGTTGAATATGCTAGTTGCCAGGTTGATTATTGAAAGTTTTTCGTTTGCTTTTAGTTCGTTACGTGCTAATAAATTGCGGACTTTTCTTTCGTTGCTTGGTATTACTATCGGTATTTTTGCAATTATTTCGGTATTTACAGTAATCGATTCGCTCGAAAACTATATAAGGAATAGCCTTAATTCTTTGGGAAATAATATGGTCTACATTCAAAAATGGCCCTGGACACCTCCTGAAGGCGAATCTGAATATCCTTGGTGGAAATATTTGAACAGGCCTGTTCCTAAAATGGATGAATCGGAAGAATTAGTCAGACGATCGAAAAATATAGAGGCTTCGGTTTATTTTTATGGGTTTAACCGTACGGTTCAGTACGAAACGAGCACTGCGGAAAATACAGAAGTACTGGCTACTACATACGATTTAATCAGAACCTGGAACCTTGAAATTGAAAGGGGGCGTTATTTTACCGAGTCAGAAATGAATTCAGGTGCAAGTATTGCCATCTTAGGAAATGAAATAGCTACCAAATTATTTGATCAGGTTAACCCTGTGGGTAAGACGATAAAAGTTCAAGGACATAAATTTCTGGTAATTGGTGTTTATACCAAACAAGGAACTGACATGTTTGGTACCAGTATGGACAAACGAATTCATATCCCGGTTGTTTATGCCATGAGTATGGTCGATGTTCGTGATCGTGATCAGGGGCAAACCATTAACGTGAAGGCAAAACCTACGGCTGACCGTGATGAATTTATTTCGGAACTCGAAGGAATTATGCGTTCTATTCATAGGCTGAAACCCATGGAAGAGAATGACTTTGCTATCAACGAGGTGAGTGTAATTTCGAGCAGGTTTGATGCATTCTTCAAGGTTTTTAACCTGGCTGGATGGATTATTGGGGGGTTCAGTATTTTAGTTGGCGGTTTCGGAATAGCAAATATCATGTTTGTTTCGGTGAAAGAGCGGACTAAAATTATTGGTATTCAAAAGGCAATTGGTGCAAAAAAGTATTTCATTTTGCTCCAGTTTATATTCGAAGCTGTTGTTTTATCACTTCTTGGTGGTGTAATAGGGCTTTTCCTGATTTTTATCGGTACGTTAATTTTTAGCTATGTTGCCGATATGGCCATTTCACTTACTGCGTCGAATATTATTCTTGGCCTTACTATTTCAGGGGTGATTGGCGTTTTGGCCGGTTTCATTCCTGCGCTTTCAGCCTCGCGCCTCGATCCTGTTGAGGCAATGAATGCGGTGTAGAAAATCATAAATTTTTGTGGAAATAGTTCGTCAGGGTTTTGTGTTGCGCGTAACCCCTGATTTGTTTTCGCTAATATTTAAATGAACAATAACGTGAAAACCAGTGTGTTTTGAAAAGTTTTCCGATGTTGTTAAACAGATAAATGATATACAACCTTTTGATGAATTTTATCATCTTTTTGGATATGTTTAGTTAACTTACGTTATTCAAAAAAACCACAAACATGGAACGGTCGCCACCAATTAAGAACAATAAACAAAGTATTGTTTTTTTTCTAAGTTTTACTAAAATGTACTTTCTATGAAATTTAAAATTTTAAATCTTTCCTTAATATTAGCATCGGCATTATTATTTTCCCGACCGTTATGCGCCCAGTTAAGTAAAAGTTCATTAATTATTGGCGGAACTTTGGCTCATTATGACCGATCTGGTAAATTTTCTGATATAATAGGCTTTTATAAATATCCAGTTGATCCTGGAGTAGAATTGCTATACCAATATCAGGTTAGCAATGCTTTTTTTGTAGGAGCCGGAATAAATTACCAGCTTGGACGAATTGCTAATTGGGACGGGCAGGTAGATAGATTTCGGTTTCGTGAAATTAGTGTGCCGCTATTTGGTAAACTAAAATTCACGCAGAGTAATAACAAAAACTTCTTTGCGGTAGTGGGGTTTTCTCCTGGGAAAATGGTCAGTGTAGACTGGGAGTCGCCAGCTAAAGGGACTGGATGGGATAGTGTGGATAAAAAATATGATACCCATTATTCTGACAAAGATTCTTTTGCTGACATTTTGTTTGGGCTGGGATTATCTATCCCAGCTTTTCATCATCATGAATTTGCTGCAATACCCTATTTAAAATATCGAGTAAACGATAATTGGGTAGGCTATGCTCGCGACAATTTTTTTTATGGAATAAAATTAAGCTATCAACTTAATTTAAAAGGAAATGAGAAAAAGTAAAATAATTTTATCGGTGATCTGGTGTTTGACTGTTTTACAAAGTTATTCACAGACGAATCCGAGAATGGTAAATACTCAGTATATGTATACTGTCTTTTTTGAAGATTTTATAGGGACATCCGTGGATCGATCTATTTGGAATGTTCAAAATGACTACAAACGCGAACTTGGTGTTTTGATCGATAGCCCCCAAACGTTAGCGGTTAGCAATGGAAACTTAGCATTAACCATGTTATATAGTCCCGGCTATGACGCTGGAAAATATTCTGGCGATTATATCTGTGCAGAAATTGGTTCGAAGCAATTATTTCGTTATGGAAGTTTTGAATGTTCTGCAAAGTATGCTCATGAAAAAGGATCATGGCCCGCATTTTGGATAATTGGGGGAGATGGTACCCCTTGTCCCCCAGGAGGATATGGAAATGAAATTGATATTTCTGAATTTAAATGCGATGATTCTAATAATACTATTGATCATGTAATTCATCGTTATTACTCTCCTTCTAACTGTGATGTCTCTAATGTAGATGAAAAAGACTTTTACCCTTATGGCGGAATGAATTTTGATAATAATTTCCATCTTTTTAAGTGTATTTGGTCTCCCGACAATATATCATATTATGTTGATGGCGTGCTAACTCACCAAGTTTTTAATAGTGGGCAAGAATGGTATCCAAATCTATATTTAAGTGTTATTTTGAGTGAGCAAGTGTAGATCCCATTGGTGCTGTTGTTGTACCACAGACATCCTATTTTGACTACGTTCGTGTTAAGCAATTTTTCCTGGCTCCCGAAATCACCTGTCCTCAGATTATTTGCTCATCGGGCACATCTACAATGGATGTAGACCCGGCAGCTACCAATATAACATGGGCTCTTTCGCCCGGATATTTGTTTAGCGGGGCAACAACCGGCTCGGGCGCAACAGCAAATATTGTGGCTTCATCGAACCAAGGCAAAGGGAAAATAACCTACACGTTCAATATGCCATCGGGCGAAACCTTTACTGCCGAAAAAGAAATATGGATAAAAGGACCCGACGCCAGCGAAACTTCGTTTGATGTTTACCGTTCGGATGGGGTGAGGGCAACCAAAGTTGGCAATGCGTTTTTGATGTGCCCCAATACTACCTATCATATTTACGCTATGAATAGTTTAAGTAGCCCGATTCCATTGTCGAACTACACATGGGCAGTACCATCAGCATGGACACAGTTTTATACCTACCAAAACATGATTTCGGTAAATACCAATTCGTCGCCGGGTGGTCCGGTAACCGCTTATGCCACCAACACTGCTTCGGGCTGCAACAATATTGTAACGGTAGTAACCGGTTATATGGGCAGCAATTACTCCTGCGGAAGTTATTACATGGCTTTGTCGCCCAACCCTTCAACTGGCGAGACTGCCATTACACTATCGGCAGATGGGGAGAAGGTTGTAGATGAAAACACCAGTTGGGAAGTTCAGGTGTACGACCAACAATTTAGCCTGAAAGAAAAGAAAGCAAAACTCAAAGGGAAAGAAACCAAACTGGACGCCTCCGGCTGGAAAGACGGAGTTTACATCGTCAATGTCCTTGTTGACGAACAAAAAATCAGCGAAAAACTGGTGGTAAAACATTGATAACAGTTTCTGATAAGGTTGCCAGTCAGGGTTTCACTCCAAGTGAAGCCCTGACTCTTTTGCACTAACGTTAATCGTCATCCTATACTTCTCATCCGGCGAAAGAGGTTCGTAAATCGTCATCCTATACTTGTAATTCGATGAAAGAGGTTCGCAAATCGTCATCCCGTACTTGTAATTCAACGAAAGTGGTTCGTTAATCGTCATCCCATACTTGTAATTCA
>CALGIG010000078.1 GCA_937915865.1 uncultured Prolixibacteraceae bacterium
GGATATGCGCCGAACTGCCTGGTGCGCTCAATGGCCGGGATCAGTTCGATTAAGGGGAGCCAGTTGGTTGGGTTGGGGGAGGGGGGCATGGTGGTGGGTTGCTTATTTTTTTGTGATGGGGCGTTGGCTTGAGGAATCTGGTAATCAAAGTGTTTGCAGCAAAGATTTATATTAATCTCGTTATTTCCTTATTCATTGTTTTCAATAGTTTTTCCGGTTTTTCACCTTCACTTGCATATCCGATCGTGATTTCATCTGCAAGTTGCATCATCATTTTGTTTCTGATGAATGCTGTTTGCCCGCTTACCTGTTTTACAGTTATGTCAAATGGGCTGATGCAGGAATTGAACGGCTGCTCAGAAAAGCAATTTTGTGCTTTTGCAACAAATCAATATTGCCTGTATAATGTGGTTCCACCTTTATACTGGCATAACCTGATGTTTTTCCGCATACTTCTCAATGATCTCAAGCTCTGAAATGTCAACAAAGCTATGCCCTTTTTGCTTTCTTATTTCACTCCAGAAATAGTGCTGCTGCGGATACTTGTCTTTTTGAGGTTCATGTGAAATCAAAAATTTCTTGCTTTCCGAATATAATTCTGCCAATTGATAATAGTTGAAGAAATCGCTCTTTATATAAAAGATGCTTTTTTCCAGATCCAGAAACTGGCCCATTACATATATTTCGTTTTTGCCGAACAGGTCAATGGTGATAGGCAGAATTACTTTCGGGTATTTTTCCGGTGTAAATTCCTTTTCAGTTGCAAAGTGATTTTGTACCCGTGGAAAAAAATCATTTTTAATCAGCTGTATGCTGTTTTTCCGGGATGTTTCAACTGCGGTTTCTTCATCAATAAATCTTGAAAACAGTGCTTCAAAAACACTGTTTTCAACTTTTACATCAATTGCCACCGGTTTGGAAAAGGAAATAACGTTTTGGCTGTAAGTGCTTAAGTAGCCAATATAAGCTTCGTTAATAATAAGGTTTTTTCCTTCACCATCAAGAATAGTCAATTGATCCTGATTTACATCAATTTTTTTTATAACATTCTCAACCGAACGAAGGTATTGCCGCACAAATTTTTTACGCTCTTTATCAATTAATGAGCCTACCAAAGAAAAACGATTGTCCGAAAAGTCGAATAAACTTGTATTGCCATCAGATAATAATAGCCCGAGCGAAACCTTTTCGCCTGAAACGGGATTAATTACTACCGACAAAATGCTGTAAAATGTTTTCATCTTACTGAGTTTTAACATTAAGTGTAAGAAGTGCAGTGAAATGATCTGCACAGGATTGTAACCACTTTTGACCAAAGAAAGGTTCGAGTCTGGATTTTAAAAAATCAGGATCTGAATTCCAGGTTAGAGGAAGGTTTGCCAAAATATCATCAAGTTCTTCATGGCAGCGGCTCACATTGTGTTTAAACTCATTAATAATCGTTAAACGAATTTCGTTTAAATTTTGTTGCAAAGGTCGGCAAAAAAATCGACTCAGAAATGGAGATGATAAGATACTCTCATTTTCGCTGATCAATACTGCGTCTTTGTCCAGGTTAAGCGTGTTAAAACAATAAACATGATCGATCGGGACAAACTGGTTTGTTTTCAGGTTATACAGGAGATTAAAATTTTCGAAGTGCCGGTCTTCGTTGCATAGCCAGATGTCAAACAATCCGATTCTCAGAAACGTGTCTCTGCCTGAATGGTTCTCTTTTTTAATCAGCGGGGTTTCCAGAAACAATTTATCTACTTCCTTAAACTCCCCGAAATACCTTGAGCCAAAACAAAGTTGGTCAAAGTAATGATAAGGGTAATTGATTTGCTGTATATGGTCTTTTCTGATTTTTACAAAAGCAAACTCAGGTACAGGCAGATTCCAAATTTTAAGAAAGCAGGCTGCAATGTACTCATTAAACAAGGGGTAGGGGAAACTCTCCTTTGTTGAGTATTTGCAAACATAATAATTCAAATCGTTGCACAATACCCTGACCGGGCGGCTGCCCCTGGTGGCATAACAATCTTCCGGTTTAATTTCAGTAATACTGTACAACTCATTTATTTTCATACTTCCTCCTCCTCATTCTCCAGCTCCCTGCCCATCCTGTACTTTAAATTATTATTGATGATAAAATCCAGCCTCTCTGCCGTAAAGCCATAATTCCCGGCTAATACATTGTTGATTTCATCAGTAATGGTTTTTGATTTCTGAGGAGAAAATTGCCGGAACTCAACATTGCCAGCATGTTGATTTGCAGGTTGCATAAGTGAATACGTGTCCGGATCTCTCATAAATTTGTTTTCAATTGCTTAAATTAAATCCGGGCCTGTTTTGCAGGGCCGGTTTCCCGGCTTCCCGGCACATCCGGTCGAAGTCGTACATCAGTCCGCTTTCATATACCCGGCGCAAAAATTCACCGGCAATTTCCGCATTGCTCAATCCGCTGAAGACAGATAAATTCTCTGCAAGCTGAACCGGCCCGGGATATGCGCCGAACTGCCGCGTGCGCTCAATGGCCGGGATTAGTTCGATTAAGGGGCGCCAGTTGGTTGGGTTGGGGGAGGGGGGCATGGTGGGTGGTTTTCAGGTGTGTGTTGAGCGTTTTTTATGATTTCATCTTATCAAAGGTTGTATTTGTGTCGATGTTGGTAAAAATTTGTTTTTAACTCAGTTCCTAACGAAATGTAGTTAAGTGCAGCCAACTGCAGTTGTCCTTGGATATGAGGTTAGTGTCTAATTCCTGTTTGCTTATTTGCATCAATTAATGTCTCAAAAATAAATTCCTTGTATCTTCTTTGAAAATCCTTGTCTGTCGTAAATTTCTTAAATATCTCTGTTTGGCTGAATAAATATTGTTGCATTAATTCCTCCAGTTTTTTGTCTGATGAAATCTTCGCATTCTGTTTATCCGAATATTTTACGGCATCCATAATGTCCTTATTTGCCTTCATTTCATCAGGCAATTGCTTTGTAAGTATCTTTCTTACTTTGTCTTTGTCCGACCACTCAATATCACCAAAACGGCGATTGAAAGCATCTAAGATATTTTCAAGGGTATCTAAGTCGGGTTTTTGTTGACCTCCTCCAACTTCAACAGGTATTGGAGCAACTTCGCCAGTCTCTGGTTCTAATACAATGTCTTGAGTTGTTTCTTTTGATGGCCGATAACTGTCCATGTCGATACTTTCTAAAATTCCTTCGGCTAAATCATCTGTTTGCTCGATGTATAATTTTGGAACAAGATATTTTAAATACCAAAACAGTTTTTCCCAATCCTGATTATTGAAATCGAGTATTTTGGCTAAATAGCTGTAAACCCGTAAAAATGATTTTGCTTTTGCTTTGAAATCAATTTGCTGGTCTTTCGTAATATCGTTTTTAAATATTTCTACTGACCTGTCGATTATCGGGTCAAGTTTTGTTCGGTCTTCTCCCTCAACATATTTTTCAAAGAAGTCATCAATCTGGTAATTGGAGTAAACCTCGAATACTTCCATTGAGTCCACCAAATCGTTGAGTTTGTTTGGATTGGTTTCTTCGCTTAGAATGGTTGCTGTATAATAAGGGTCAAAAGCCAGTTTAATTTCTTCGGTATCGTTAAAGAAGTCTAAAACGAATGTGTCTTTTTTATGTGGTTTTTTCGCACGGTTCAAACGTGAAAGTGTTTGAACTGCCTGAACTCCCGCCAGTTTCTTGTCAACATACATGGTATGCAGCAAGGGTTCATCAAAACCAGTCTGGTATTTTTCAGCAACTATCAAGAAGCGATATTCAATTTTCTTAAAGTTCTTGGGAATATTTGTTTTAAAGGTTTTGAAGTTGTTCATGCCAACTTCAGTGTAATCAACTCCCTGATATTTTTTGGTGCCCGAAAAGGCAACGATAGCTTTGAAGGGGGATTTTATTTCATTCAGATAAGCATCGAAAGCCTGTTTGTATTTGATAGCATGTTCAATGCTTTTGGTAACTACCATCGCTTTTGCTTTACCATTTATCAAATAGCGTACATCACGGTGAAAATGGTCAATCATTATTTTTGCTTTTTCGGCAATGGCAAATTCATGTCCTTCAACGTAAGCCCGAAGTTTTTTCTGTGCCTGTTTGGTGTCAAATTCGGGATTATCTTCTACCGCTTTAATTAGCTTGTAAAACGAATTATAAGTGGTATAATTTTTCAGGACATCCAAAATAAATTCTTCTTCAATGGCTTGTTTCATGCTGTACACATGAAAGGCATAGAATTTATGTTTTATTTCGCCGTTTTCATCTGTGTAGGTTTCTGCCGATTTAACGCCAAATGTTTCAAGTGTTTTATTTTTTGGCGTTGCCGTAAACGCAAAGTAAGAACCGTTAGTAATCATTTTACGGCTTTCAATCAGTTCGTTAATTTTGTCTTCTAAGGTTTTTTCTTCCTGTTCTTCGTCTGCGCTGTGTTTATCGGCTAGCACGGCATTCATTTTCGATGATGTTTGCCCGCTTTGTCCGCTGTGTGCTTCGTCAATGATAATCCCGAAATTCATCGCTGGCATGTCAGTCATTTCATCTAAAAGAAACGGGAAAGTCTGAACCGTACAAACTATTACTTTTTTACGGTTGGCAAGTGCATCTTTCAGTTTGCTTGTTTTACTTCCGCCCTCACTAGTAATGTGCTCAACAATGCCTCGCATGGGGGCAAATTGCTTGATATCTTCACTTAATTGTTTGTCGAGTACAATTCGGTCGGTAATAACTATAACCGAATCGAATAAATGGTTTTCGCCTTTGCTATCAAATAATCCATGCAGCTGATGGGCAAGCCAGGCAATGGATTTTGATTTGCCCGAACCTGCCGAATGTTGAATTAAATATTTGTTGCCAACGCCGTTTGTTTTTGCATGTGCCAAAATTTGCCGAACTGCTGTAAGCTGATGATAACGGGGAAAAATCATAAACCGTTTTACTTTCTTGGTTTCCTCGTTGGTTTCTTCAGTTACCTGTGCAAATTTGTCTATGATGTTAGCTAAAGAGTGCTTGGTTAAGATATCTTCCCACAAATAATGGGTTTTTAAACCTTTCGGATTTATCGGGTTTCCTGCACCGAATGGAGCAACAGGCTTGCCATCGTTCAGTCCTTTGTTGAAAGGCAGGAAGAATGTTTTTTTACCGCCCAATTGTGTTGTCATAAATACCAGTTCGGTGTCGACAGCAAAATGAACCATACAACGGGCAAAGCTGAATATCTTTTCTTTTGGGTCTCTGTCGTTTTGGTATTGGCGAATGCCATTGTGAACGGTTTGTCCGCTTAACGGATTCTTCAATTCGCACGTGATGATTGGCAAGCCGTTTAAAAAAACGGTTAAGTCTAAACGGTTAGCATAGTCGGAACTATAAACCAACTCCTGCGTTACCGAAAAAATATTGGCTTGGTATTTTGTAAGGTCTTTAGCATTGTAATTTGACGATGGTTGACGGTAAAACAACTCCACTGTTTTATCGAAATGTTTTACGCCTTTACGCAAAACCTCTATAATACCCAGTTTTAGAATTTTCTCATCCAGGCGTACCAGAAAAGAGCGTTCGCCTTTGCGTTGAATCATTTCGAAGGTTTCGGGCTGGGTTTCTTTTATAAATTCCCAAAGCTGTTTGGGGTTGATGCAAAACTCCTTATCGAAATCGTTCGAACCACTTTCGCGGAACTTGTTTTGTTCCACAAGTTCTTTAACAATGACTTTCTGAAAACCTTTTTCGCTTGTATCGGTGAATTTATTCATTTTAGTCACATCTTGTTACATGTTCAAACAATTGTATTTCAGTCATATATTGATTTCATTTTCGAGTTTAGTCACATCCGGGTCACATCAGTTATTTAGCCCAAAACGGCACATACATTCTCGAATTATCATACTCCAAAATAAGTCCTGCATCAATTGTTTCCTTGATTAGCCGCGATACAATTGAATAATTCTTTTTATCAATATCAAATCGCTCACGCAAACTTTGATTGGACATGTATTCGCCCGACACATACTTCAAACAACAATGTTGATAACATGCCCTTATTTTATCGGGTTTCGACATTTGGCGCAGTGATTTAGGTGAATATAAAATCACCCGCGTATAATTATCGCCTGCAATAAACTCAGGTGCCGGCAACTGAAAAACCTCGATTTGGGCAATTACTTTATCAACACCGCTGCCCCGTTCTTCGCAAATATTCATGCGGCGCATCATTCCGGCCAACATTTCGTTTCTGCTTTCGGGGCTGTGGTCAATAAATCGTTTGGTATCAATGAGTGGCGCTCCGGGATTGGTAATTTCAATGCGATTGTCAAAAATCTCAATCATAACGCTCATTCCTCTGATAATAAAATCCTGGTGAATAATGGCATTTGCAATCAATTCGCGAATGGCCAGTTCAGGATAAACCCTCACTTCTTTTCTGAAAACGCGGTCAATTTCTTCGTTCGAGGGCAACTTGTCGTTTACGTAGTTTACCAACCGCTCAAAAGCTACGGCGTAGCCAAATTTTCCCTGCTGCTCTTTAGTGGTTTGCAGTTTGGTGTTTCCTTTGTAAATAATTACACGTGGCGATTTTCGTGCGAGGTTTTCAAATTTTTCCAAATCGGCAGCAAAAAGTATTGCCCCTAAATTGGTGATATGATATTTCAGCAGCTTTTTTACAATCAGTTTTTCTTCTTCCAGTTTGGCAAGTATCCCCTCCTTGTTGGTTGGTAACGGAATGTTAAGCAGTTTAAAAACCGACGGGTAATCGAGGAGTTCGAGCACTTTATCAGCCGAAATATTCCGTATGGCATAATCTTTTTCAAAAACCGTTTGTTTGGCTTTTTGCCATATTTTGCTCTCTTTTTCGGGGTGTTCTTTTAGTTTTTTGGTGTAAGTGCCAACCCTCACAAATGCTTCGCCCCTGAAAAGTATGGGGCGGTTGGTGGCCGGTTCTATTTGAAAAAGTACCATATTTTTTGATTGGTACTCAAACTCGAAAATTCGTAAACCTACTTTTGGTTCCAATTGGGTAACCAACCAGTTTTCGAGTTCCTGGTTTCCTATTTTTTCGGTCCGAGGTTTAAAGGCAGTACCAACAGCTTGATGCCTTTCGTTTTCGATGCCGAATATCAGGTAACCATATTCTTTGTTTTCGATACAGGCCGAATTGGCCAGGGCAGAAATGTAACCGCCAATTTCCTGCGGGTTGGTGTTGTTCACCTTAAATTCCACCCACTCACTCTCGTGGGGCAGGGCGCGAAGTTCGTCAATCAGTATGATTAGTTCCTCTTTTTCCATGGTTTGGTTACATCCTGCTACATATTGAAGCCGCTAATTTACAAAGTTTTAGCCAATTCAGATTCGGGCTTAGTCACATCCGGGTTACATGGCACTTTCAGTTGCCCTGTTACAATTTGGGTGATTAGGCTTTCCTGGTATTCTTTGGCTTTTTCAATTTCAGTTTGGGCTTTTGAAATTCCAGCACTTAAAACTGAATTATTATTTTCAATAATTTCCACAATGTTTCTCTGTACACTAACTTCAGGAATATCAACATAGATTTGATGAATGTTATTCCTATTTAGGGTTCCAACAGCACTTCCAGCGGCATAAGATTTGAAATCTAAACCAATCATCAAGTAATAAATAAATTTCCAATCATTTTTATAATTTCTACAGACATATAGTGCTGTATTGTGAGCCCAGAAATCACAATCAACGAAATTTACTTCTCCAACACTACCACTGCGACCAACTGTTATCCCAGGTCCTTTTGTTGTAAATTTATTATGATATCCAATTATGCCATTTGAACCATAAACGGGATATTTACCCTCTTTGAAATTTTCATTTGATAAATCAACCCCTCTGCTTAAAAAAGAAACGTATTTTAATTTTTTCTTTTCAGTAATGTATTTTGAAGATGCGATCTCCTCAAGTATAAATACTTTCTTCTGTTCCTCCAACAACTCAATCAACCGTTCCTTTTTAGCAATAAACTCCTGAATTTGTTGGGTTTTGCGGTCGAGGTAGGCAACAATGTTGTTTTGGGTTTCAAGCGGTGGTACTATGCTGTACATGCGTTTGAAATCGACATAACGCAAAGGAATTTGACCGTCAGCAATACCGTAGGCATAACGATCCACATAGTTTTTGTAAAACCCAGTTCTAAACATGTAACAGAAAAACCTTGGATTTATTTCTACATCTTTCTTAGCTTTTAATACTGTACATGCAGGGCTAACAATTCCTTTGTAAATGCTATATCCAGAAGCCCCTTGACGAAAACGCATACTGTAAACCAAGTCATTTGGATAAACCAGTAAATATTTTGATTTGTCAAGTGTTGAAGAATCTTTTTTATCTAATTCGGATTGCTTTATTACACCTCGTCCAATTGTAACGGAAAGTAATTCTTCATTTTCATGTCCCCGTTCAATCCGCTCCCGAAAAATGGCAATATTAGGCAAGAGCTTCCAACCTTTGGGCAGTTGCGAAACGTAGTCATATTGAACAGGCTGATATTTTGCGTATGGTTTAAGTTTGCTCATATCAGTCGTTCACTATTTCGTTTAAAATACCATCGGTTTCTTTTTCTAATTGCAGAATCTCGGCTGTAATTTCTTCAATACTGCGAGGCGGTTCGTAGTTGTAAAAATACCGGGTAAACGATATTTCGTAACCTTTCACGGTTTTGCTGTGGTCAATCCAGGCGTCGGGTACATGTTGTAAAACCTCACGTTCAAAATAGGTTTCTATGTCTTCGTCCAAAGGCACATTTTCGGTGTCGCGTAAATCACTGTCGGCTTCGTAAAGGATTGTACCGTCTTTTTCGGTTTTCTTAATTACCGCTTCGGCATCCTCATTTTTCCATGTAATAGCGTTCAATATTGCTTTTTGTGCCTTATTGTCAAGTTTCAGTTTTTTGTCTTTTATGGCATCAGCAAACAGTACCGAGAAAGTATTAAAATCATTGTGTTGCTCTTTGCCAATGAAGTTCATCAGTTTCGTGGCTTCGTTAAGCACTTCCAACTGAGCTTTCCAAAAATCCTGACTGAGCAAATTCTTTTTGTCGTTTCCCGAAAGTTTAATTTCATGCCTGGCAAGGTGTTTTTCAATTTCGGGTTTAAGGTCGTTCAGTTTAGTGTACACATCTTCGCCAAATTTGGTGTATGCCCATTTCATTTCTTCCGCTATGTTTTTATCAAAACGTAAAGTTTCTATTGTTTCTTTGGTAAACTTTGCCGATAAACGAAGCGGACGTTCAACCGTTATTTTGTTGTAGCCAAAATATTCGTTGGAATATATTTTTGAAATGCCTGATTCGGTACAATCAAGGTAAAGTCGGGTAATCCTGTCGATGTGTTCGGCAGTCATTTCACAGTTTTTATCTCCCAGATTTTTGCGTAGCTTCACATACAGTTCAAGTGCGTTGATTAACTGAACTTTTCCTTTTCGGTGAGCTGGTTTGCGGTTGTTTACAATCCACACATAAGTTGGAATGCCCGTGTTATAAAAAATATTTTTAGGCAAAGCAATAATACAGTCTAACCAGTCATTTTCGATAATGTGTTTGCGGATTTCGCTCTCGCCTCCACCGGCATCGCCTGTGAACAAAGCCGAACCGTTGTGAACGGTTGCAATACGGCTGCCCAATTCGGTGTTGTGTTTCATTTTGCTTACCATGTTCATCAGGAACAATAACTGTCCGTCAGAAATAGTTGGTAAACCCACCTGAAAACGAGGGTCTTTTATATTTTCGCTGTTTTCGCCGCTTCCCTTTTTTCCTCGATTATCCACAATGGCGTTTTCGTCCAGTTTCCATGTTTTGCCATAAGGGGGATTTGAAAGCATGAAATCGAAATGCAGGTTTGGAAAACCATCTTTCGAAAGGGTTGAACCAAAGGCAATATTTTCAGGTTTATCGCCTTTTATCAGCATGTCGGAAGTACAAATAGCATACGTTTCGGGGTTTACTTCTTGTCCGTAAAGATTAAAACCACCCTTACGACCTGTTACTTCCTCGGCAAAATTTTCAGCCTCGGTAAGCATTCCACCGCTTCCACATGCAGGGTCGTAAATCAAATAAGTTCCTTTTTTAATTTGGTCTTTTACGGGTAAAAACAAAATTTGAGTCATCAGTTTAATGATTTCTCTTGGCGTAAAGTGTTCTCCAGCTTCTTCGTTGTTTTCTTCGTTGAATTTTCTTATAAGTTCTTCAAAAACATAGCCCATGCCCAAATTGGTCAATGGTGGCATTTTTTCACCTTTACCATTTAAAACTTCATTTGGGCTAAGGTTTATTTCTTTTGATGCAAATTTCTCAATTAGCAACCATGTAATTTCATTCTCTTTCATGGTTTCAAGCTGATTTCTCAGTTTGAATTTACTTATTATCTCCTGCACGTTTGGGCTGTAACCGTCCAAATACACTTCAAGATTGCTGTCAATGTTATCCGAATCATTCAACAGACTTATAAAAGTGAACTTTGAAGTATTCCAAAAAGGATAACCCGTTACGGATTTTAAAGCCGAACGTTCGTCAATTTTTTGCTGTTCCATAAACTCAACCGTTTCGAGCACCTTCTCTTTTGTTGGTACAAGCAGAGCGTCCAAACGCCTCAATACTGTAAACGGCAATATAATATCCCGATATTTTCCCCTTACAAAAACATCTCTCAGTACATCATCGGCAATACCCCAAATGAAACTAACTATTTGATTGTGAACTTTATTATTCATTTATTCTCGTTCTTATTAAATTGAAATTTCAAAAGCTTAAAGGTACAGAAAACCTTTCCATTGGCAGCGAGCGTTAGCAAAAAAGCAACTATTTTGGAATTTGAAGTATCAGTTTGTGTGTTGGGGCAGCCGTATGTGCATGAGTGTGCGGTGGGTTTCCTTTTTCTTCTTGGTCTTTATGCAGCAAATTGTCTGTTGTGTCTTTGTCTTTTATGCTTACACCCAACACTTTCTAAAATCACAGTCTCAGATATATCACGGCTGCGATTTTGCTTTTTACTCAACTACTGCGTTTAAGTCTTATTTTTTATGTGCCGGGTTTTAGTATTATTTCCTTAAGTGAAAAGTTGTCAGGATTGATTATCATTCTTTTAAAACTGATTTTCGAATATTCTCTGTGGCTTCTTTTTATTGTTTTGATTGTCTTTTCAATGCGAGATTCTGAAACTCTGCAACCAAATATAACTTCTTTAACAGTCTGAGGATTTATTGTAACAAGTTCGAATGAAGATTTATTTTCAGTTTTTAAGATTGCACGAATTTCTTTTTCATATTTCCATGTCATAGATTTAGTTGTCAGCCAGTAAAGGATTGTTCTAGTAGCATCTGAACTTCCATCAAAAGGAATTATCTTTTCAATATATTTTACCGGACAAATCATAAATTTCTTGTCGTAAATTGGTGGAAATTCAAATCCAATACACATACCTTGGTGTTTGTCTGCATAATGTCCCCACATTAAAACACTATCATTTTTCTCTGCAAAGCATGATATTTTAAATTTTTCACGTTCTTTAGTTAAAATTGAAGCTGTATTAGTCCCGAGTGATATTTCCCGTATAATTTTTCTTCTGTCTTTTCTGGTTAAAATTACTCCAGTTTCAGATGACATTAAAGTTTCATGAACAATTTTATCAGTTGATTTAAGATTAATTAAAGATTCATGGCAATCAAATGGATCATTATATTCAGATGGTTTTGAGAATTTTAATGTGTTCTCAACTAGTATTTTATTCAGAGCAGAATCAAAATCGGAATATTTATAAATAGTCTTTAGTGAGACTACTTTATTGAAGTCTTCATGTAATATATTCTTAATGTCAACATTATTCAGCATCTTCATTTTGTCAATTGTTGTTTGCGGTCATAACCAGGCTCATAACGAGTATATAAACGCAATAAATTACACTTTTATGTACACGTAAAAGCTTACAACCATTTATTTGCGAATACAACTTCCTTTTACAGTAATGAGTTTCAGGTTGT
>CALGIG010000079.1 GCA_937915865.1 uncultured Prolixibacteraceae bacterium
AGTCAAAATGGAAATAATCCTAATTCTGGCTAAATGAAGTCCGACAGGCTCCTAGGGCTTCGCCCTTGAATTCTTTGGATAGTTTCATTTTTAAAGTATGAATTGAGTTAGTAATTTGATCAGCAACAACATTTTCCGTCGCCGGTGCTGCAAGGGCAAACAAAACTTTCGTCTCCAACATGCTGTTCACATTGGCACACGTCGCAACAACCGCATGATTGACCTACGTTCGCTTGCTGTAGAATAATCAATGGACTGCGGCCTTTAGCGCTACTTTTAGTATCCAGGGAATTTGTGTCAAGCCCTGAAAATTGAAAAGATTTATTCATCTCTTTGCTGGGTTAGAGTATTTGCAGATTAGCGGCATTCGCAGCAAAAGTCCTGCGGCAGATGAATTTCGTCCAGAAACACCGACAGTACTGAATGCAATTCGGCAATTCTGTCCAGTTCAAGGCAATAATATATTTTTCCTTCTTTCTCGTGCGAGAAAACCAGACCTGCATTTTTTAGCTCGCGCATGTGTTGGTTTACGGTTGTGCGCGTAATTGGAAACATATCAGAAATATCGCCCGAAAGGCAGATACGGGTTTCGGCCAGGTATTTAATAATTTGCAAGCGGGCCGGATGTGCCAACGCTTTAAACAGGTTTGCACGTTCCTGTAATTCCTGAGTAAATAAGTCGGTTTTTGACGCTACCATAGTTTTTGATTTTATTCTGATGTAAACATACATCAAAAAGAAATTGCCGATGTATAAATACGTCGACTATTTACACTGTCGTTAACAAACATTAGGAACTATATTCTGAATCAGAATTTTTGAAAGAAAGTGATACAAATACGACAACTCTTAAAATTCAATCCATTCAATATACTTTAGTTGTCCAATAACCTCTTTTGATGAAAATATTGAGCAGTACACATAAAAAATACTTTCATGTCTAACACCAAAATATGCTCCACCAAACTTTAAGGCAATTTCAATTGTTTTGCTATTTTTGATGCCGTGAAAAGAAGTTTACTTGCCATATTATTGTCACTTTCGTTCCTGCTGGTGATCGTCCATGAGATGATCCCCCACCACCACCATGAAACCGATGATATTGAGCTTTTCTCACTTCAGCATTACACCAACAATCAGCAGAGTAATTCAGAAAGCCGCACGAACCACCATTTCCCGTTTCCGGCGCATCACCATTTATCAGTTTCTGATGATTATGATATTGTTCGTGCAGAAACAGGATTCGAACGAAATGCCAACTTCTCTGTAATCATTTTCTTAGTAGTCACTGAATCTTCTTCCGGACTTAACAACTTTGCGCCTCCGGAGATAATATTTTACCCGGAAACTTCGGTTCCATTAAACTCATATCCGTTCATTTTATCCCCCAACGCCATGAGGGGAAGCCCCGCCTTTGCATAAATAATTCGTCCGATTTTTTATTTCTTTTAGATAAATCATTTGTAAATTAATTATTTATGAGGCTATTATATATCTATATGATTGCTGCGCTGTTGTTGTCAGCCTGCCAATCGAAACAAAAACCTGCGGATCACCAGCACGAAGCCGCAGCCAGCACAACAGAATTACCATCGCTAGCTTATACCATTTATACCGATAAAACCGAGTTATTTGCTGAGTTCAGAACACTGGTTGCAGGCGATACAACCAAACTGGCCGGACATTTTACCAAACTTGGCGATTTATTTACTGCCGTAACCGACGGAACCATAACCATGTCGATAGTTGTTGGCGACAAAACGGTGTCGCAGGAATCGACGGTGTCAACCTCCCCCGGTATTTTCAGGTTTGCATTGGTGCCACCGGCAACCGGATCAGGTAAACTTGTATTCGACGTAAAAAACAAAGATTACACCGATCAGCTCGTAATTGAAAATGTTACAGTTTATCAGGATAAGCAGGCTGCCATTGCTTCTGCTAAAGAGGAACCGAAAAATAACGGCATAACCTACCTGAAGGAACAGGCATGGAAAGTGGAATTTGCCAACCAGCCTGTTGCTCGTCAACCGTTCAGTGAAATCATAAAAACTACCGGCGAAATATTACCTGCGCCGGGTGACGAAATGATTGTTTCAGCCAATGCCAGCGGGATCGTAACTTTTTCAGGCACCAAAGCCGTTGTAGGTAATTCGGTAGGCAGAGGCGAAATGTTGTTTGCCATTTCAGGCGGAAACCTGACCAGCGGGAACACCGAAACCGTTTTTCAGCAGGCCAAAGCTTCATACGAAAAGGCGAAAGCTGATTTCGAAAGAGGAAAGGAATTGACCAAAGACAACATCATTTCCCAGAAAGATTTTCTGGAATTAAAAGCAAAATACGAAACAGAACAGGCAGCTTACAATTCGGTTTCGCGCAATTACTCGACCGGAGCGCAGAAAGTGATTTCACCAATTTCAGGGTTTGTCAAAAATTTGTTGGTAAGCGATGGGCAGTATGTAACCGTTGGGCAGCCGCTGGCAAAAGTGTCGCAGAACAAAAGGCTTGTCTTGAGCGCAGAAGTATCGCAGAAATATTTCAGCAAACTGCCACTCATTTTCTCAGCCAATTTCAGGACAACCTACGATAATAAAACCTACGAAATCGAATCGCTGGGCGGAAAACTGGTTTCATACGGAAAAAGCAACGACGCCGGAACGCTTTTCATACCGGTAACCTTTAGTTTCGAAAATAAAGGCGATGTGGTTCCTGGCTCGATGGTTGATGTTTTCCTGAAACTGAAGACTTCGGAAGATGCACTGACAATCCCTGGTTCAGCTTTAATCGAGGAACAGGGAATATTTTTTGCCTATGTTCAAACGGCAGGCGAAAGCTTTGTCAAACGCGAACTTGTTCTTGGTGGTAATGATGGTATCAACATCCAGGTTTTATCCGGGCTGAAGGAAGGAGAACGCGTGGTGACTAAGGGCGCTTACCAGATTAAACTTTCTTCGGCTTCGGGAGTTATCCCAGCACATGGACATGCTCATTAACTTTTAAAAGCTACTGGTATGTTAAATAAAATCATAACATTTTCGTTAAAAAATAAACTGTTAGTGTTGCTTTGTGCAACGCTACTAACGCTGGGAGGGTCGTTTATCGCCTCTGATATGGAGGTTGATGTATTCCCCGACCTTACAGCACCTACGGTGGTTGTAATGACCGAGGCTCACGGTATGGCCCCCGAAGAAGTAGAACGGTTGGTATCGTTCCCCATCGAAACATCTGTTAATGGCGCTACCAATGTACGCCGTGTACGTTCCTCTTCTTCGGCTGGTTTTTCAATTGTTTGGGTCGAATTTGATTGGGGTACCGATATTTTTAAAGCCCGCCAGATTGTAAGTGAAAAGCTTATTACCGTTGGTGCGGGTTTACCTGTTGGTGTGGGTGCGCCTACACTTGCGCCACAATCGTCGATTATGGGCGAAATATTGCTCATCGGCCTGACATCCGATTCAATCAATCAAATGGATTTGCGTACTGCTGCAGAATGGACTATCCGCCCTGCATTGCTGGCAACCGGAGGTGTTTCGCAGGTTACTGTTATTGGTGGGGATTTTAAACAATACCAAATTCAGGTTAACCCTGCAAAAATGAAATTCTACGAGATTTCTCTCAATGAACTTATGGAAGCCTGCAATGGTATGAACCAAAACGCAACCGGCGGGGTAATGTACGAATATTCGAATGAATATATTATTCGGGGAATGATACGTACCAACAATACTGCTGAGCTTGGCAAATCTGTTATTAAGATGAGGGGCGGTTATCCGGTAAAAGTTGAAGATGTAGCGGATGTATCTATTGGAGCAGCCCCAAAACTCGGCGCCGGATTTCTTAACGGCAAGCCCGCAGTGATACTCACTGTACTGAAACAGCCCAATACCAACACCCTGGTACTTACCAAAACCATCGATGATAATATTGCCAACCTCAAAAAAAGTTTACCTGCAAATATTAATATCGATACCAATATTTTCCGACAGGCCGACTTTATTGAATCGTCTATTAATAATGTACAAAAAGCCTTATTCGAAGGTTCTTTCTTTGTTATCATCGTATTGCTGGTGTTCCTGATGAATTTCCGCACCACAGTTATATCGTTGCTTGCAATTCCTCTTTCGTTGCTGATCAGCATTATTACCCTCAGAATATTTGGCTACAACATTAACACCATGAGTTTAGGGGGGATGGCCATTGCTATCGGGGTGCTGGTAGATGATGCCATTATTGTGGTAGACAACGCCTACAAGAGGATCAAAATAAATGCCAGCCACGAACACCACAACAAAAAGCCCAATACCGAAGTTATTTTTCATGCAACAAAGGAAATTATGGGTTCAATCTTCAATGCAACCTTAATTATTATCGTGGCATTTATCCCGTTGTTTTTCCTTTCGGGTATGGAGGGGCGCATGTTGCGACCGCTTGGTATAGCATTTATTGTTTCGTTGTTTGCCTCTTTAATTGTGGCGGTTTCGCTAACCCCGGTATTGTCATCCTATCTGCTTACAAGCCCCAAAATGCTTGCCCGGAACAAAAAAGGAAGCCCTGTGGTACAGTGGCTTGGCGAAAGATACGAAGGCATGTTACGCCGCGCTTTAAATACAAGAAAAGCTATTCTTTGGGGTACAGGCGCTTTTGTAATTGTAGCAGTAATTGTTTTTTCAACAATGGGCCGGAGCTTTTTGCCCGAATTTAACGAAGGCTCTTTAACTATTGGTACGGTAAGTTTGCCGGGTATATCGCTCGAGGAAGCCAATAAGATTGGGGCGTTAATTGACAAAACACTCATGTCTGTTCCCGAAGTTCATTCGGTTACACGTCGTCAGGGGCGTGCTGAACTCGATGAGCATGCCCTAGGTGTAAACGGAGCTGAAATCGATGTCACTTTTAAGTTGGGGGAAAGGCCAAGAGAAGAATTTATGACCGAAGTCCGTAAAAAGATGGCTGGAATTTCAGGCGCAAACATTACTGTAGGGCAGCCCCTCGGCCACCGTATCGACCACATGTTGTCTGGTACCCGTGCCAACATTGCCATTAAACTATTCGGTAACGACCTTGGTAAATTATTTTCTTTGGCGAATGAAATAAAAACCAACGTTGAAGGAATTGAAGGCTTGGTAGATATTAGTGTGGAACAGCAAATTGATATTCCACAGGTTCAAATAAAACCAAAACGTGATATGTTGGCAAAATACGGGATCACTCCGATCCAGTTTGCCGAATTTATTGATGTGGCTTTTGCCGGGGAAAAAGTATCGGAAGTATTTGAAGGCAACCGAAGTTTCGACCTTGTGGTCCGTTACAACGAGAATAACAGGGGCTCTTTGGATAATATCCGCAATGCACTTATCGACGCCCAGGATGGAAAGAAAATACCTCTCTATTACGTGGCCGATGTAGTTTCGGGAAGTGGCCCCAATACCATTAACCGCGAAAATGTACAACGTAAAATTGTGGTTTCGGCCAATGTAGCCGGTCGCGACCTCGAAAGCGTGGTTAGCGATATTAAAAGCACGGTAAGCAGCAAAATTCAACTCCCCGAGGGTTACAGGGTGGAATATGGCGGGCAGTTCGAGAGCGCAGAAAAAGCATCTCGCTTGTTGCTTATCACTACCCTGATTGCCATTATTATTATTTTTCTGTTGTTATTTCAGGAGTTTAAAAACACCACTCTGGCGGCAATTATCTTGTTAAACCTTCCGCTTGCTTTAATTGGCGGGGTATTTAGTCTGTGGATAACGACAGGTATTGTAAGTATTCCGGCAATTATCGGGTTCATTACCCTATTCGGAATTGCCACCCGTAACGGGATTTTGCTTATTTCGAATTACCAAACACTCGAACACCAGGGTCATAGCCTTTTTGAAACCATTATAATCGGGTCAAGGGAAAGGTTAAGCCCAATCCTTATGACGGCGCTAACGGCAGCATTGGCGCTGATCCCTTTAGCATTATCAGGCGATGTGGCAGGTAACGAAATTCAAAGCCCAATGGCTAAAGTTATCCTCGGCGGCTTATTGACTTCAACTCTGCTAAATATTTTTATTGTACCAATCGTGTATTACCTGGTAAAACGAAACAAATCACAACTTAAAGCTGAAACAGTATGAAACGAATAATAGCAATTACATTCCTGATTGCCGTTACAGCGTCGGTTGTAAACGCGCAAATCACTTTGCAAAATGTTCTGGACAGCATTTCTGTAAACAATTTACAAATTAAAGCTTCGTTGAAAAACCGCGATGCTGAAATCGTTAACGCCCACACCGGTTTAACTCCGGATAACCCGCAGGTAGAATATGGTTATTTCCCCGGAAATAATGACCTGATCGGCAATAAATCAACCTTGAACGTGTCGCAATCCTTTTATTTTCCAACGGTATATTCATTCAAAAAAGCCGGGGCAAAACTTCAGGAAGGAAAATCGGAAGAAGTACACCAGGTAAACAAACGCGAAGTTTTGGTTGAAGCGGCCTTTCATTACCTGGAGCTGACTTATTTTGACCGGTTTTCGGCTGAACTGAAAAAGCGGATGGACGATTCGGAAGAAGTGAAACGCTTGTTTGAAAAGCGTTTGCTTTCGGGCGATGCAAACCAGATTGAGCTGAATAAAGTTCGGATGGAAGCCTCGCGATGGAAAAATGAGTACACCCTGAATTTGGCCAGAAAAGCTGAAAAGGTACAAATCTTAACTGCAATGAATAGTGGAAAACCTGTAGCTGTAGAAAACCCGGCATATCCGGTGTGGCAACCCTTGCCGGTTGATTCTATTCTTGCCCAGGCAGTGCGGAACGATCCTGTTTTAAAGGCGTTGAATTTTGATCAGCAAATGGCTGGGAACAAGGTGAAGCTGCAACAGGCGCTCTGGCTTCCACAATTTAAGGCAGGATATGGACAGGAAACCATTCTTGATGGTTCGTACCGGGGAGTTCAGGCTGGTATAAGTATTCCGCTGTGGCAGAACAAAAATGCGGTGAAGTCAGCCCGTTCGCAACAGCAGGCCACCGAAGGAATGCTCGAAGCCTATGCGCAACAGTTAAAATCGACTGTTTCAGCAAAATATCAGCTCGTTTCCTCTTTGCGCGATAATATGGAGGAGAATAAAAAGCTTGTTGAATCGGTTCAAAATCAGGAGTTACTCCGAAAATCAATGCTTTCGGGGAATATCTCGGTGCTTGAATACTACCGCGAATTGGCTTATTGGTATGAAGCGAACGATCGGTACCTTGTTTCTGCAAAAGATTATTACCTCGAAATGGTGTATCTGCAACAATTTAACTGGTAGATAAGAAGAGTTGGGTTTACCATTGCGAGATAGATTATCATACCTTTGGTGAATCCAACTTCATGCTTTTTTAGCAGGAAAAATATCATTTACAAACCTGATAAAAGCCTTACCTTTCCGATCAAAACGACCGCAATGGCAGCATTAACAGAGCTATTCTCGACAATTATCAAAATTGTCACCTACGCCGGAATCATACAGGGTTTCTATTCCGCCTTGGTCTTAACCCATACCAACCGACGAAACCCCGCCAATCGATATTTGGTTGTTTTGTTAATTATCCTTAGTTTCAGTATTCTGCATTCGGTTTTTATTATCCCTTATTTTCATCATTTTCATCAGACCACGTTTCGTATTCAGGAACCATTTATCATGTTGGTAATCCCGTTTATTTGGCTCTATGTAAAAAAACTAAACGAACCGCTGTTCCATTTCCGGATAAAACACCTCGTGCATTTCGTTCCATTTGTTGTTGTAATGTTATTCAGCCTGACTTATATAATACACCGTTCAGAAGTCGATGGAAGCACTCTGTTTTATTCGCACACCATTGTCCTGAACGTTGTTTTATATGTGGTGGCTCTTTGCCAATACATATTTTACCTGTTTTATATATTGCGCCTTATCCGGAATTTCAAAGCCAAAGCGCTCGAAGAACTTTCAAATACCGAATACATTGACCCTGCCTGGCTACGGATATTCCTTTTCACCTTTCTTGCCGTATTCCTTTTGCTTATTGGAATGATGGTAATTGCAATACATCGACTTAATACCAATTATTTCAATACAATTGTTTCGGTAGTGTTTGCCTTTGCTGTTTATATCCTCGGTTACAAAGGGTTGTTTCAGCAAACCATGTTGCCAGCAAATGCTGAACCTCAGAAAAAAAAGGTAACTCCTGAAATAAAAGTTGATGAACAGCTTTTAAACAAACTACTCGATTTCATGAATAGGCAAAAACCCTGGCACGACCCTGAACTTACGTTGACATCGCTTGCCCGTCAGGTTGAAATAAGCCGGAATTTGCTGTCGGAACTTATCAATTCGGGTACCGGAGGCAACTTTTACGATTTCGTTAACAAGTACAGGGTTGAGGAAATAAAGCAACTCATGGCCAACCCCAAGTTTAAAGACTTTACCCTACTCGCTATCGCCCTTGAGGCTGGCTTCTCTTCTAAATCAACTTTCAACAGCATTTTCAAGAAATTTACAGGTATTACTCCCTCGACCTACCGAAACAGACTTTTGTAAAACACTGGTAATATTCGGTTAAAAAACTTGTAGTCCGAAAAGATACTTTCGGACGATTGGCTTCAGTTTACTCAATACGTTTGCCTCATCAATTTTAAAACAGAAAAATATGAGTGCATTTATTGAGGTAAAAAATCTCACCAAAGTATTTAACGGAAGCGACAAACGCTTCACCGCATTAAGCGGAGTTTCCTTTTCTATCGAGAAAGGTGAATTTGTTGTTATTACCGGAAAGTCGGGTTGTGGAAAATCAACGCTGCTAAACATGCTCTCGGGCATCGATCAACCTACTGACGGTGAAGTAATAATAGAACAAGTTCCCATTCACAAATTCAAAGGCAGCCAGTTGGCCGAATGGCGGGGCAAAAATTTGGGCATCGTATTCCAGTTTTTTCAGCTTATGCCTACGCTTACGGTTCTCGAAAACGTAATGCTCCCGATGGAATTTGCCAATAGCTTAGGACGAAGCCAGCAGAAAGTCAGAGCAATGGAACTGCTCGAACGAATGAATATCGTGGCATTAGCCAACAAATTTCCAGCATCGGTTTCGGGCGGCGAAAAACAACGGGTTGCCATAGCCCGGGCTTTGGCAAATAATCCAAATTTTATTTTGGCCGACGAACCAACCGGAAACCTAGACAGCGCCAATGCTGAAAGTATTCATCAGTTGTTCAATACCTTGTCCGAAGAAGGTAAAACGATTGTGTATGTTACCCACGAAAAGGATATGGCGCTTAGCTATTCGCGCAAAATTGAGATGTTGGATGGTAAAATTTTAAGCCGTTAAACCATGAGCCCAAGTTTAAAAAAAATAATCCGCGACTTGTTGAGCAACAAGAGTCGCTCATTGATAGTGCTTTTAGCCATTATTCTTGGCGCTTTTGGTGTTTCGATGATGTCAACAGCCTACAATATGCTGGGGCGAAACCTGAGCGATAATTACCTGAAAACCAATCCTGCGGCATTTTCTCTCGTAGTGGATAGCATTTCGGACGAGTTGATACAAAAGGTTAAACTTTTGCCTGAAATAGAATACATTGAAACCCGCAATAAGATCATTGGTCGGGTCGAAATCGGCAAAAACGAATTTGTTCCAATCTGGCTTTTTATTGTTGACGATGTATCGAAAGTGCGAATCAACACCTATCGGTTACTCTCCGGATCAATCCCGGAATCTGACAACGAAATACTGATAGAACGTACCGGAAACCGACTTGCTGATATTACTGAAGGTAAACATTACCCGCTTACCATTCCGGGTTTCGGAACAACCAATGTTACAATCTCGGGCATTGTACACGACCCCGGGCAGGCACCATCGTGGATGGAAGGCTTGCTGTATGGTTATGTAAGCAAAGGTTTTGTTAATTTGATGCATATGACAGGCGTTAAACCTGAATTGAAATTTACCATCCGAACCAATAGATACGACATGCCAACCATTGAAAAACAAATGGCAAAAACCGTTTCTTTCCTCGACAGTAACCGTATTGTAGTTAATCGTACCGAAATATTAACACCGGGTAGGCATATTCACCAATCTCAAATGGACTCGTTGATGTTCTTGCTGCAAATGTTTGGTGTGCTGGCTTTAATTCTTAGTTGTTTTTTAATTATCAACATGATAATGGCCATAATGGCAAAAGAAACACGTCAAATTGGTGTAATGAAGGCCATTGGAGCCAGTACAGGGAAAATAACTTCGATATACATCAGCATCGTTTTTATCTTTGGCTTTGTAGCAACTCTTGTTGCTTTGCCATTGGGTTTCATGGCTGGAAAAGGGTATGCGCAATTTGTAGCCACAATGCTCAATTTCGAATTGTTCAACCAACATATTTCTCATGGCGTATGGATTTTTCAAATAGCAATAGGTACGGTACTGCCGGTTTTGGTGGCATTTGTGCCAATTTACAGAGCCAGCCGGATTAGCGTTCACGAGGCATTAAACGATTATGGCGTTTCCGATTCGCTATCCATAAAATCGGCACACAGTCAACGTTTAGTAAATAAGTTAAGGCTTTCGAATACTACATTATTAGCAATCAGGAACACATTTCGCCGAAAAGGACGTTTGGTTCTTACTTTAATAACTCTGGTATTGGGCGGCGCAGTTTTTATTTCGGCATTTAATATACGAACATCGCTGAAAGATACCGTAAACAGCCGTTTTACCAATCAGCGCTACGATATTTCCATGATTTTTTCAAAAGGAGTAAATGAAGCTGAATTTCGGGCTGCTCTCGATAGTTTGCCGTTTGTATCGGGTTGCGAAACATGGGGATACGCCAAAGCAACACGAATTGTCCAGGACAAACCCGAAAGCGAGTTGATGGACGTAAAATTAGTGCCACTTCAAACCAAATTGTTTGTACCCGAAATAATGAAAGGTAAATGGCTCTCGGACGATGCCAACGAGGTAGTTATAAACCACGTTTTTCAGGCAAAATATCCCGATGTTAGGTTGGGCAGCTCTATAATGCTAAAAGTGAATGGACGAACCCAAATGCTAAAAGTGACAGGGTGTATTCGTGAGTTATTTTCGGGACCTGCAGTTTACGTATGTAAGTCGGTACTTGTCCAATGGCCTGCAATGCTCGGAAAAACAAACAGTGCGCTGATTGCATTTGAAGAAAACAACACCGACATTTCGGCGAATTCAGTAAAACTGGAACAATGGGTAAAAGCCAGGAATTATCCGGTAAGCCTTGTATTTCGGAAAGACCAATACAAAGAGCGCGTGGTTGATCATTTGGTGGTAATTACTACCATGCTCATCATGGTAACACTTTTGCTTATTGTTGTTGGAGGTTTGGGCTTAATAACCACGATGGGAATAAATATTGTAGAGCGATTGCGCGAATTGTCGATTTTGCGTGCAATTGGCATAAGCAACCCAAAACTTTACCAACTAACACTCACCGAAGGTTTTGTAATTGGCTTGATGAGCTGGGTCGTTGCAGTTATTGTTTCTGTGCCTGTAAGTTATTATTTGGGCAATAAGTTTTTCGAAATCTTCTTCGAAACCACACTCAATTTCGATGTTTCGTCAACCGGGATTTTAGTTTGGCTTTCCATAATTGTTGTTTTTAGCACAGTAGCCGTGCTTATTCCTGCCCGAAATGCCAACAAACAAAGTATTAGAGAAGGGTTAAGCTATGAATAATTTCATTTTTATATTTGGTTGATTGCTTCTGATTAGAGTGCCACCCATAAAACTCAAATTGTTAGAGTTTGGCATTTTAAGTACAATAGCTCAAAAGTTGAAATCTTAACTATATCCGATAAGGGGTCTTAGTTGGTAAGGAGTATAAGAAAGGTTGTTTAAAGTAGCTCCTAGCTAATTCATTGTCGTGTGCGGTTATACAGCCTTTAGCATCCCTAGTTTTCTGAGTTTTTTCCTTACTTCAGGAACAACGTGGACAAAATGGATTGAACAAGCCGGATTTAGGATGGTTGTTGGTGAAAAGATCAACGAAGGTGCTTACTTTTTCTTCGAAAAACCTTTAGAAAAAAGTAGTTAAAAGAAACATACGGAGTTACGTATAATAATAAACATCCCGACCATAACGTCCGCGCTGCCTAAACGCATGGATTGCAACTTCGGCAAATCCGACTTCTTTAAAATCTAAATCATCTCATCTAACCATAAAACCTGCCTAATTATTAGGAGAGGGGCTGTTTAACTGCATTTTTGGTCGGGTTCATTCTACTATGGCAATAAAAAATCTAATTAAAATTTGCATACATCGTAAATCTATGTATATTTGTTCTATGTATTCAAAAGAATTATTAAAAGGAACGCTGTCGGCAATTGTGCTAAAGCTACTTGCCGAAAATGGAAAGATGTACGGATACCAAATTACGCAAATGGTCAAGCAGTTATCTGACAATAAAATTTTGCTTAAAGAAGGCTCGCTATATCCGGCCCTGCATAAGCTTAAAGATGAAGGGTTAATAACTGTTGAAACTGAAAATATTGGGAAGCGAGTTAGGCATTATTATACATTAACTCAGGAAGGGATCAAGGTTAAAGATGCGAAAGAAGCAGAATTAAAGGATTTCATCAACACCATTAGTAAAGTTATCACATCACAATTGTAAGGATATGAGTAATTTAACCGAACAGAATGTCGAATTTATTATCCAGGTTATCAATAGCAGCAAGATTGAATCTATGGAAATGAAAGAAGATTTGATTGATCACTTCTGCTGTGCTGTTGAAGAAGAGATGAAAAAGGGTTTAAGTTTTGAAAAATCGTATGATAAGGCCTATCAGAATATCTGTCCCGATGGGTTTGACGAAATCTACCGGGAGACTATTTATTTACTGACTTCAAAAAAAATCAAATCTATGAAACGATTATTGCATGTGTCAGGTTGCTTGTCCGTCATTGGGATAACGACAACTATTTTTTTGAAATTAACGAACTTGCCCTATCCTGGAGTAACTTTTTTGCTGACTTCTGCTATTTTGATGTTTCTTTTTGTTCCTGGCTTTTTCCTGAATCTTTTTAAGCGAGACTTGAATAAGTCGTTGATTAACAAGCTGATTTACACATTTGGATTCATCGGAATTGAGTTGTTAATTGTCTTTGCACTTTTTAGAATGAATCATTGGTCTTGGTCAACAACATTTTTTCTAATCTCTATTGTAATCCTAAATTTTGCGTTTTTCCCGCTCCTGTTTTTCAAGATGTACCGAAAATCGGTAGAATAATTTGCATAATTGTTGGGCAGAACTGTCTAATTGGCCATCCTTTCGTTGAAGAAAGGATGGCCTTTTGTTTTATATAAAAACCCACGCTGTCCAAGATTCTGTTTTTAAATGACTATTTTTGAGATAATGTAGTTTGGACATGATTATGAAGCGATTGGCAATCATTGCAGGTATTCTTTCCGGATTTTTGTTTGGTCTGGCAACTCCGTTTAGTAAGATTTTACTAAGTGGATTAAATTCGTTCGAACTTGCCGGATTGTTGTACATAGGAGCTGCACTGGCTATGTTGCCTTATACCTTCAGAAAAAACAGCGGGGTGAAATTACTATTTGACGCGGGCAGTAAAGCCAAAACCACCGGCATAATCTTCTTTGGTGGATTCGCCGGGCCATTGCTCCTTCTGGCTGGACTGAAAACGGCAAATGCATCCTCGGTTTCAATCTGGTTGAATATGGAATTGGTCGCAACAGCTATTCTGGGCGTATTAGTATTTAAAGATACGCTTAACCGAAACACATGGATTGGTGTGATACTGACTGTTCTGGCCGGAATTGTCACTTCATTTGGCGAGGGAATAAGCGGCATTGGTTCAGGGCTACTTATAACGGCTGCGTGTATTTGCTGGGGCATTGATAACCACCTGACAGCCTTAACAGACGGAGCTTCCCCGCAGGCAGTCACTTTTGTGAAAGGGATAGTGGCTGGTTCGGTAAACCTTGTTATTGGAATGTTGATGGGTACTTCAACTTTGGTGTGGCAAAACATTTCCCTGGCAATTATCATTGGCATTTTCGCTTACGGGTTCAGCATCGTGCTTTATGTAACATCGGCACAAAATATAGGTGCCACCCGCGGTCAGGTATTATTCTCAACGGCGCCGGTTTGGGGAGTGGTTTTATCATACTTGCTTAATCACGAGCCATTTCAATGGGTACATGTTGTTTCAATTCTATTTCTTTCGGTTGCAGTTGTGATGACCAATTTGCTTTCGCACGGTCATGTTCATACACATACAGCATTGCAGCACATCCACTATCACAGCCACACCGACGGGCATCACCACCATACCCACGAGGGAGAAGCCGTTGCTGATTCAAAATGGCATTCGCATTTTCATACGCACGATGCTGTTACTCATGATCACCCTCATGATCCGGACTTACACCACCGGCACGAACACAAAAAAGGAAATTCTTTCATCATTTTATAAGGAGCATATTTCTTTAAATAGTGCAGCATTTTTGTAGTTTTGAAGTATATTCTTTTCAATCAAAATATGGCTCAGGAAATATTAATTACATTTTTGCTTGTATTTTTAAACGGTTTTTTTGTAGCGGCAGAATTTGCCATTGTAAAGGTCAGGGTGTCGCAATTAGAAATTAAGATTAAAAAAGGTAACCGATTTGCGATTTTATCGAAGCATATTGTTTCGCACTTGGATGGTTATCTGGCTGCAACACAATTGGGTATTACCTTGGCAAGTCTTGGATTAGGGTGGATTGGAGAACCGGTTGTTTCCAAAATAATTATTGGACTCTTTGATCTGGTCGGTATTTCCATAGACCCGGAATTAGCGCATGACATATCATTACCAACAGCCTTTGCAATTATTACAATACTTCACATTGTATTCGGGGAACTTGCTCCAAAATCGTTAGCCATTCAACGTTCCGAAAAAACTGCTCTTTTTATCGCTTACCCTTTGCAGTTTTTCTTCATTATCTTTCGTCCTTTTGTTTGGATATTAAACGGAATCGCAAACCTGATCCTGAAAATCATTGGAATTACTCCTGTACATGATTCGGAGGTACACAGTAGTGAGGAATTGCAATACCTGGTTCAGCAAGGTCAGAAAAGTGGTGAAATTGACGAAGCTGAATACAAAATAATCAAAAATGCGTTTGCTTTCTCCGATCAGATTGCCAAGCAGATAATGGTACCCCGCACACAGGTTTTTGCCATTGATGTTAACAAATTTACCAACGAGACAATAGGGCGGATAATAGAAGAAAGTTATTCGCGTATTCCTTGTTACGACGGGGAATTCGACAATATTCTCGGAGTGGTTTATTTAAAAGACATTTTAATTGCATCCCGAAAAAATGAAACCATCAATATTCAGAAGCTTATTCGAAATGCAATTATCATTCCTGAAACAAAAAGCATTGGTCATTTATTGAATGAATTCCAGATCAAACATCAGCAAATGGCAATTGTGGTAAACGAATATGGGGGAACAGAAGGCATCATCACGATGGAAGACATTCTGGAAGAGTTGGTTGGTGAAATTCAGGACGAGTACGATAATGAAATCCCTTTTGTTGAAAAGATTGGTGATAATATTTATAATGTAATAGCATCCGGCTCAATCGACGATATAAACGAGTTACTCCCATACCCGATTGAAAAAGACGAGCAATATGAAACCTTAGCCGGCTATCTTATTCTCAAGTTTGGGAAAATTCCATTCGTCAGGGAAAAAATCACTATTGGCAGTTACGAGTTTTCTGTCCTAAAGAAAAACAGGAGTACGATCACGTTGGTGCAAATAGTATATATTTCAACCGAACCTTCTTCTTAAGCAAATTAAGAAGGGCATTGTTTTTATGAGCTTTAAGCACACGAGATATTCACATCATGAAAATACTTATAATTGAGGATGAGCCAGTTCTGGGTAAGAATATTCAGGATTCCTTTATCAATGAGAACTACAATGCTGAATGGGTCGATAATGGGAAAAATGGTCTTCGTAAAGCATTATTTGATACTTTTCATTTGATAATCCTTGATATTCTTCTGCCTGATGTCAACGGACTTGAAATTCTTGCTAAAATCAGAAACAACAGTATTCTTACGCCAGTTTTACTACTTACAGCCTTGGGCGAAACATCGGATAAAGTGGCAGGTTTGGATGGGGGCGCTGATGATTACCTTACCAAACCTTTTGCCATGGCCGAGCTTATGGCAAGGGCAAGGATGTTGTTGAGGAGAAACCAAAATATAAAAACAAACACCATTAGTGTGTCCGGGTTGGTGATAGACACAGCCGGAAGAACCATAAGCCGGGGAGCTGAAGTATTGCCTTTTACTCCCAAAGAATTTCAGATACTCGAATTCCTTGCTTATAATAAAAATAGGGCAATTTCAAGGCTTACGCTGGCTGAACATGTTTGGGGAGACAATTTCGAAACAATGACTAATTTTGTTGATGTGCACATCAAAAATATCCGAAAGAAAATAGACCCTGACGGAAAGAGGCAAATACTCCACACGATCAGGGGAATTGGTTATATGCTGAAAGATGATTAAACTGAATTTAACTATCCGTGAGAGGCTTTCATTGCTATATACAATGGTTTTGTTGTGCCTTTTGATCGTGTTTTGTGCCATATTGTACAGTTCCATATCTATATCACTCAACAACAGGACTAAAAGTGAATTGCTACGGTATGCACATAAGTTATCCGAATCGTACGATGCAGAAAAAGGGATATTTAAAGACCTGCCCAACGGCGATTTCAACGAAAACCCACTTTACTGGTTTCGCATTATAAGCCCTGAAGGAAGCTATTACCGCCCTGCACCGGCATTTTCCATCATGACAAATGCCCTGACATCAGAAGATATTATAAAATGCAAGCAGGATAAGCCTTATTTCTATGAATTTTCTCAGGCAAACCAAAAGTTTTCATCTGTAATTTATCCAATACGGGAAGGATTTACTTTTACTGGCTGGGTGGAAGTTGTAATATCTGTGACCGATGACAAAAAGATGCTGTCCCAAATTCTTTTTCTTATAGTTTTGTCAGGTATAGTCATCATTTCCCTTTTATTTTTCAGTGGCCGTTTCCTGGCAGGCAAAACACTAAAACCAGTGGATGGCATACGCAGACAAATAGATTCTATTTACGAAAAGAACCTTTCTTTGCGCATTTTGATACCAAATACTGAAGATGAATTGGGACAACTGGCAAAAACATTCAACCAGATGCTCGACAGGGTTGAAAATGCCTTTGAAAATCAAAGACAATTTATAGCCGATGCGTCACATGAATTGAAAACCCCGGTCGCTATCCTACGGTCGCAATGGGAGAAAATGGCTATGCAAGACAATCTGGATAGAGAGACACAACAAAAGATTATTGCGGATATCGAAGAACTGGCAAATATATCACGCATCATCTCCAGCTTATTGCTTCTCTCAACGCCCGAAAATAAAATAATCACTACTGACAATAGCTTGGTTAGCTTAAACGAATTGTTTTCGTCGCTCACAGAAGATGTGAACATATTGGCCGAAGCCAAGCAACAGAACGTTCAAATAACTGTAGAGGGAAATATATACTTACCGGGAGACAAAACAAAGCTGTATCAGCTTTTTCTCAATCTGGCAGATAACGCCGTTAAATATACTCATGATAAGGGAACTATAAGGATTGAAGCTTGTGAAAATTCCAACAAGGTTATAATCACTTTTGAAGATACCGGGATTGGAATCCCTTCAAAACACCTTCCGTTTGTATTTGAGCGTTTTTACAGGGTAGATAAATCGCGGTCGCGAAAAACAGGAGGCAACGGACTTGGCCTTGCAGTTTGCAAGGCTATTGTCGAAGCTCATAAAGGGAGCATTTCCATTCAAAGCGTTGAAGAAAACGGAACCGTTGTAACTGTTATTCTTCCTTCCTAAAAATCATCTTCATCGTTTCTTCATATTCAGGGCTTATTTTCGTTCAGGTAAACGGAATCCATAATTTAAAATCATTTAAATATGAGAGATATAGCAAAAATATCGCTACTGTTTGTTTTTGGAACATTGTTCTCATGCTTCCATAAACCATCTACTTTGAGCGCTCAAAAAAGTAATATTGATTCAATCTTTTCTAACCCTGTATATACTGAAACGTTCGAATCCATTGACCAAAATCAGTTAGAACGGGACTGGTTACAAGCAATAACGGGAAAAAATGTAAAAGGGAAATGGGAAATAATTAACGAAAACGGAAATAAATCTGTTGGCCAGGTTTCGGATAAAAGTTCAGGATATTTATTTAACCTTATTGTATTAAAAAAGCTCAGTTTGAAAAATCTTGCCATTACAGCAAGTGTCAAAGCAATTGCGGGCAAGGAAGACCAGGGGGGCGGAGTTGTGTGGCGGTACCAGGACTCGGCAAACTATTACGTTGCAAGGGTTAATCCGTTGGAAAATAATTTCAGGGTTTATAAGGTGATTAATGGCAACAGGGAACAGATACAAAGCTATAGCTTACCTGTTACCGCAAAAGAGTGGCATGACATTACAGTTGTTCAACGCGACTCACTAATAGAATGCTATTTTGACCATCAGTTATTTCTCAAAGCAACTGATAACGCTATAAACTTACCAGGAAAAGTGGGTTTTTGGACAAAAGCAGACGCACAAACACATTTCGATAACTTTATGGTTAAAGAATTAAAATGAGTTATATGAACCAGATAATAATGATTGAATTTTAATAACAAATACTATGAAACAATTAAGTAACGTTACCAAAGGAAAGGTTAAAACGGGCAAAATATGTTTTCAATTGAAAAGATTCGCCATTCTTATTTCAATGGCTTCTTTTCTGGTATGTAATGCTATGTTTAAGGCGCACGCTCAAAATTCACGAGCGTACATAACGAACTTCGGCGACTCGACAATTTCGGTAATTGATGTGGATAACTTATCGAAAATAACCGATATAGTTACAGGTAAAAACCCTCATGGAGTTGATGTTTCCCGTAATGGCAAATGGATAGCAGTTAGTAATGAAGGTGATAATACCGTAACCATTATTGAAGCAGCTTCAAACAAGATAATAACAAAAGTGCATGTTGGCAGCCATCCGCACCAATTGGCCTTTAGTATCGATAGCAAAATGTTGTTTGTTACTGAAAATGCTGATGATGCTTTAGGCATCATTAATTCGTCCAGCTGGAAATTAGACACAACAATAAACGTTGGCAGAAATCCTCATATAGTTCTGCCTGGCCATAATGGTAAATTGGCATATATTACACTTGAAGGCGATGAAAAATTGGTTGTCTTGGATTTAACCACATTGAAAATTACAGGCGAAATCCCTGTATTTGGGTGGCCACGGATTCCTTCGCTTTCGCCGGACGATAAAACTATTTATCTTTCTATGCGCTGGCTAAATGGGGCATTAATTATTCCAACCGAATTTAAAAAGGCAACAAACTGGTTACAGTTACCCGAAACAAACGTTTTTCCTGTTGACGGAAAGGCTTCTCATGGAATAAAAGTTTCAGCAAACGGGAAACACCTGTTCATTACAAGCCAGGTTCGTAACAGTTTAAGCATCATAAATACCGAAACCAATAAACCGGAAAAGGAAATCGTCGTAGGGTCCGACCCAAACTGGATTGATCTTACCGGAGACGAAAAGTTTGGAGTAGTCAGCAATACCGGCTCAAACAATGTTTCTATAATAGATTTACAGAAATATGAAGTTATAAAGACCATACAGGTAGGCAATGCTCCCAAACGGTTAAAGGTGGCCAAATTTCAATAGTTTTCACCTGCGGTAGCCAATTGCTTTTGCCACGTTCAGAATTTGAGGAGAAACCCGGTGTTCAATTCGGCAGAAATGAAATTTACAAAATACCCTACAACCCGCTTAGACCAAACTTTCGGTATTACAAAGAAATGAATGACGACCGTAAAGAGCTCTAACGTGTTGATTTCGACGTTAAAACAGACAGATCGTTTATAAATTGATTCACAGTTATGTTTCGGACAGTTTTCCTTTTAATTGCGTGTATTACCAATTACATGACATTGGCCCAAATTCAGTTCAACAAGGCACTTGTTCTAAACCCTGAATCAATTATGCAGTTGACGTCTCAGAACAACGGACGTATAAAAGCAGCATATTTTAAGTCTGAAGCCGCGAAATCGAATTTTAAATTGTTCGAGAGAGAATATACCAGCTTTAATCCATTGGTTCTCAATGGTAATTACAATACAAATGCTGATCATATTAATCAAGCTGAAACATCCATTGGGATGGAAAAAGAATTTTTCGATGGTTCTTCAGTTGGCGTATACTCAGGCTCTATTAATGGATGGGGACAAGGGCCTGAAAATATAAACACGCAGTACATTGAAAGCAAGGTGAGTTTTCCGCTTTTTACTTCTAACCGGAAATTAAGCAGGCTCATCAAGCGGACATTTGAGGAAAATGAATTATACAGCGCTAAACTTGATTACGTTAACGCAGTGCGGGAGAATATCCTTAATGCCCTGGAGATGTATTATGATTTTGTTCCCAGGTATAAAATGCTCAAAATGTATGAAAAATATAAGTATTCCATTCTGAGTTTGATAAACAACGATAGTTTGAGAAATCGTACAAACGACATCCGGCAGCTTATGGCTGAAACCAATTCGCTTCAATCAGACATAACGAACTTTGAAATTACTGTAAACTCACTTAGGATAAACATGCAACGATGGATGAATGTCGACTCTATATTGTTTGAACAGGTACAACCAATTTTTCTCGATTTTTCCAAGGCAACATACTTAGGCGAGTTTTATATTAACGCACCTTCCGACAGTATAATATGCAAGGCTCTTAAGAACGACACAGAATTCAAAGTTTTGCAACTTATGAGAGCCAACGCCGAAGAGAAGAAAAAGATGGCTCAGCGGGGAAAATGGGACATTTTTCTTAATCTGGGAACTCGTTACAATTTGTACGATATGCAAGCGGGTAATAATTATTCAAAATATTGGTTGGCAACTTCCGGAATTCAAATTAAAAGGTTTGACCAGAAAACACTCGACTTTACCGTTCAAAAAGCATTGTCTGATATAGCTTCAATTGAATCCACGATCAGTGACAGAAAAAAGGAAATCTCTACCGAAGTAACAATCAGAAAGGAAACACTCCTGAAAAAACAAGAACAGCTTTTAAATACAAATAAAAGTCTCGAAATATGGCTCCAGAACTATTCAATTAAGTTAAAAGCTTTTATAGCTGGTACCGAGTCAGCGGATAATCTCTTGCAAGCTTTTCGGTCTATGGTGAATACCGAGAAAAGCTGGTATGAGCAGGAAAACAATTACTTTGACACCATTCGGGATTTGGATTACGTATGTGGCGTCTATTTTGAATATTTAAACATTGATTTAAACAATTGATATATGTTAGATAAAAATACAATCCTTCTAAAAATATTATTGATACAAATAGTGATAGTTTTGTTTTCCGGATCGACAACAGCGCAAAACTACAAAACCGTAATTAGAGGAAAAGTAATTGAAAACGAATACCCGGTAGAGTTTGCCAATGTTTATATTACAACCCAAACAGATAGTATAAAAATAATTGATGCTTCGATTACCGATAGCTTAGGTTATTTTAAAATAGAAAATACACCTTATGGCAACTATGTTTTAAACATAAAATCACTTGGATATGTGAGCAGAAAACTTGACATAGCCCTTAATGCTTCACTCGATAAAGTAGATTTAAAAACAATACAGTTACAACCTGACAATGTTGTTCTAAAATCGGTGGATGTGGTTTCGTACCGGAAAAGCATCCAGCGGACCGGGCAAGGGTTCGTTATTCGGGCCAGCGAAAACCTGACGCAAACGACCGGAAGCGCCGCCGACTTGTTGAAAAATATGCCCGCCGTACATGTTGATGCAGAGGGTGGAGTAACTGTCAGGGGCCGCAGTCCGATGATCCTGATTAACGGCAAGGCTTCAGGACTAATCGGCATTGACCGAACAGCCCAACTGGAAAGGATTCCGGCAGGCAACATCGACCGGATTGAAATTAACAACAACCCTTCGGCTAAATACGATGCCGACGCGGAAGCCGGAATCATCAACATCATTCTTAAAACGAATAAGGAAAGTGGTACAACTGGTTCGTTTTCCGCCGGATTGGGCTACGGGGCCAAAGAAAGGCTGAATGGCTCGGCAATGCTTAACCACAATACCGAAAAATACAACCTGGGACTTTATTATAACAACTGGTACACCGTCAGGACACGCAGCGTTGACGGCGACCGGATAAACTACAACCTTCCTGAAAACTATTATCTCGCACAGCGGCGTTCTGATAGAAGAAAAGTAAAAAATCAGGAGATGAGGCTGACATCAGACTATAACTTCAATGACAAAAACCAGTTGAGTTTTAATGCGGCCTGGGCATACAATGAACAGGATAACAACGAAACGCTGACAAGCACATCGGAAACACAAACAAAAGGTTTTACAAGCCGAAACACAAGGCATTCGCTGGAAATCAGAAAATTCAACGCTTTTGAAACTGAGCTAAACTACCTCCGGAAATTCGACAGGAAAGAGCAGATACTTACTGCAAACATCATCAGTAGTTTCGATGATGAAAAAGAGAATACCGATATTGACGTAAAAAAGCTTGCACCGGATTACAGTCAGCTTGGTTCAGCAAGTTTTGAGCAAACCAAAAGCTACCAGTTCAGCAACATGACAACTGGCGCGGTCGATTACAAGCAACCAGTTGCCAATTCAGGAATGATTGAAACCGGGTATAAAGGAATTTACCGATACCTGAATGCCGACTACAAAAACCTCAATTTCGTCAATAAGGAGTATGTGATTGATCCGTTGCGGAGCAATATTTTTAAATTCAACGAGCAAATACATGCGATCTATGCCCAATATGCAGGATGGACGGGAAGCAAGGAACAGCCCGATTGGAAATATGATTTGGGGTTAAGGGCAGAACAGGTATTTACAACCGGACGAAACACCGACCAGACAAACAATATCGACAACAATTATTTTCACTTCTTCCCATCGGCAAACCTGGCTTACTACCCCAAAGCCGACTATTTCTACAAGATTAGTTACAGCCGAAGGATTAACCGCCCCGGGTTAGGCGCATTAAATCCGTTTATTGATATTACCGATTCATTGAACCAGCACGGCGGAAACCCCCATTTAAAACCCGAACTGATCCATTCGTTTGAACTGGCGGTCAACCGCGACTGGAAGGCTTCGTCGCTTACATTCGCCTTGTTTTACAGGCAAAATAACAACTCGATCCTGCCCTACATTTTTTCACTTGGGAATGGCGTTTACCTTTCAAAACCTGTTAATGTAGGCGACACAAAAAACTACGGGTTTGAGGGTATTTATTCCTTCAGCGCCTTTAAATTCTGGAATGCTAACCTGAGCTATTCCCTTTACAAAACAAACATAGGTGGAGCAGTTGTCAATACCGAAATAGCGTCTGATGTGGTTGGCTGGTATGCGAAATGGATCAACAATTTCAATTTGTGGAAAGATGCCAGGCTTCAACTATCGGCGAACTATACTTCACCGGTGGCTATTGCCCAGGGGAAAAATATGGAGGTGTTTTTTGTGGATGCAGGTTTCCAGGAGAAGATACTCAAAGGCAAGGGTCGGCTGGGAATAGTTTTTACCGATGCGCTGAAAACACAGAAAACCGGCAGCACAACAAGCAGCAAAGAGTTTTATTTTCATCGGGTATCAAAAATAGACAGCAGGGCAATTTTAGTCACTTTTGCGTATTCCTTTGGAACATCCGTTAGCGAGAAGCTTATGGAAAACAAGTTTAAGAACGAATAGATGATATTACTTTCTTACCTAACAGAGGTGTTGTTGAGAAAAAGGGAAATATTAGATAGTTCTAGCAAGTGTATTTTTAAAACAACTTCTTGTTTACTTCTTGATAAGGGATTGCGTCCGAAAATATATTTATTCAAACTGAAAGGCAATATTATAACCTACAGTTGAAATTGTCAGTCTTAGTCGGAATTATTACCCTTTTTTACGTGTTCTTTAACCTGCTCAACAAATGTATCCGCTGGTTTAAAGGAGGGGATAAAATGCTCCGGGACAATAACCATTGTGTTTTTCGAAATATTACGGGCAATTTTAGAGGCTCTCTTTTTAACGATAAAACTGCCGAATCCCCGCAGGTAAACATTGTCGCCTTGCGCCATTGATTCTCTTACTGTTTCCATAAAAGCTTCGACAGCTTTTTCCACTACCACTTTTTCAATTCCGGTATCTTCACTTACTTTTTTAACAACGTCAGCTTTAGTCATTTTGTAGAATGTTTAATTATCAGTGTTATACATTTTTGGCGCAATTTAGCTCAAATATAAAATAATTAAACAAAAACATTATACCTGTTTTTGAATATTGAAGAAATTAATCCCAAACAAAAACAAATGCCTGACTTTCAACTTCAGGCATTTATTAAAAGGTTATCTAATCTACTTCTCGACCCCACAGTTCAACATCTGTCGGAGCATTAATGATCTAATACATCATGTAAATCCAGCAAAGGATGTAAAGCAAATAAAGGTCGTGATCATTTTGATTGTGCTTTATTTTACCTTTAGTTTACTAATTCCTTTGGCACGGAACAGGTCGTCATTTTTCAATGTAAACGATTGATGTCGTCCTCCATCTTTTTCGTTTAGTTCGACAAGCAATTTTTTCCCTTCCGGCAATGTAAACCGGGGCAGGGCGAAAACTGTCCGCTCAGTTTTTTTACCGCCAATGACCATCAATTGGTTATAGGTTCTTAACGGAACAACAGGTTGTTGCTGGATAGCGGTACGTTTTGCAATTTTTCTATCGACAATTTTGAACGAGATGTAGTCCACGTTAAAGGGTACGTTCGACGAGTTTTTAAGCTCGGTGTAGAAATACATCAGGTTATTGTGCGAATAAATGCCTTTCAAGGTGTACTGCATTCCAAATTGTTTGCAGCCAATGTGTTTAACTTCCTTGCGGTTGTTTTTATAAATCGCCTGCATAATCCGGTTAACCAATAAAGGCGATTCACCGTCCAAATCTTCCAGATAAACATCGGTATTATTTCCCCGACTGGTTCCGGCTCCTGAACTGTGGATTAGATCACTCATCTCCACTGAAAGCTTGACCGGTTCGTCAGCATACTTGACATTGAACGAATAGTAGCTGCCATCGTCAGTGATCACAGACAAATTACTTTCCCCGGGAAAACCTTTTTGGGCCGCTTTGACCCGCAAAACGTTCTCTGTTCCGTCTGCTTTGGCCGCCAACAATTCAGCGCTTCCCAGATCGACATAGCGGATAGCCGCCGGGAAAATTAGGTGTACCGTTTTGGCGAAAGTGACTTCGAGCGCATAAGGCGCAATCATTTTGTCGAATGTCAGCGGACGTGTCAGCCCCTGGAAATAATCCCCGGTACTGGGCATGGATTTTTCGGGATTGTCTTTTGCTTTTTCCTGTGCGATACTTATAAATGAACTTGCCAGAATGACAAGTACGATCAAAATTCTTTTCATTGTATTTGTTTTAAGTTGTTGATAAAATGGATTTTATTGAATGATTTGACAGGTCAGCCAACTTAGTTATTGGCTTTTGGTAAAAGCAATACCTGGTATCCTGCTTTAATGGTCACCCGGACGGTACTCATCTTTTTACTAACGAACTGCGAAGCACCCTGTATCAGCCCTTTTCCCAGATCGGCTGCCAGTTGCGAACCGGCATTATCCGAAATCATGATGCTACTCCCGGAGGATGAAGCCAGGGACGAAGCCGCTTCTTTAGCCGCCGTCACAGCATCATTACCCGGAACAGATATTCCTGCTTGCCCGTCAGTTCCATAAACCTGCAACTGAACAGGGACGATATTCCCGGCATATTGGATGGAGGTAACCGTGACATTCAGCCGCTCGCCTCCGATCCGGCAGGAACCAGTAATGAGTGTATTGGCCGGGATTAGGATATCCCCAGCCCGCATGGGTTCCAACAGGCGTAGTTGCAGTTCTTTACCGCTGGTAAGTGTGACGGTCTGATTGATACAGGCGCGGATGCTGTTTTTATCCTGAATGCCTTCGTTACCGGCGGCGGTAAAAAAGCCGATGTTCCGCGGCTTGTCGTATGCAGAGATAAACTCTTCATTACTCACGGGAGCAGCCAACAGCGACACGACGTTTTGCCGTACCTGCTTTACGGGTTGGACGACCACCTTGCCGGATTGTCCCGCCTGCGGCGTGGAAGATCCGGCGGCGGCAGTTTCGCCCGTTGCATCCGTTTCAGATGCCTTTTGTCCTGCGGTTATCGTCGTCTGTGGCGAATATTTCGCCGCCAGCTTGTACGACTTTTCTATCATGGCAAGCTCCTCGTCCTCCATGCGCTTGCTTTCTCCAGCTTCCTCCAGTTTACGCTCCAATTCCTGTATGCGCCGTTTCAGGGCATGTTGCGGTTGTTCGTCCACCTTCGTTGCGGGCTGCTCATTCCATGTATCTAACTGTTTATTAATGTCCTGATAGACAGCCGCCGAGGACTGGATAGCGGAAGTACGGCCCGAAGGCGATGAACCACCCGTAATACGGGACGGGTTTTCGTAATCCCCTGAAGGATTGGAAGCCGTTTTCCGTTGCCGTTCTTCTTCCTCCGCTTCAGAAAGCTGGTAGGAAAAATCCTGCAACGAGCGCATCCGTTCCTGCTCCTTTTGCTGCATGTCTTCCTGCTGGTAGGCTTCACGCTTGTCGGATACCAGCCCACCGTATTTGGGCATCGGCAGTTCGACGTTCAGCCCGGCTTGCTGCGCTTCTTTCTCCTTATCCTTGCCGGACGGGGCGAATATCAGCCACATGGCCGCGCCGAAAATCAGGAAGAACAGCGGCATTATGAGCATTTTCTTTCGCCTTTGCATCTGTGCTGGGGTCAGTTCCTTTTTGGGAGCCGACTTCCCTGGCTCTTTTTTCGCTTTCGGGTTGACATCCGGTGCGGGTTGTTGTACTTCGGGCTCTGGCGCTGTTTGCGGCGGTGGCGTCCCCTTATTCAAATTCTCTTGTTCCATTGTGAAAATTGTTTAATCGGTTAATACTATCCCTGCGGGTTTGCTCCTGCCGGAGCCGCAAAGTCTCAATGCGTTCTATTTCCAGTTGAACCCCGCTCTTTTTGCCGAAATTATAAATCGACGAAACTGTCATGTAAATTGACAACCCGCCGAACACAAGGAGCATCGTCAGTACGAGGATCACACGGCGGTCGGGCGTTAAACGCCCCAACAGACCGCGCAGGCCGTCTTCCAGCCATTCGCTGATTTTATTGAAGAATTTCTTTATCATGACACACCTACCTTTCCAATACCCGCAAATCGCGGTTTTCAATAATTTCAAACTTCTCCATCGTGAAACCCTGCGGGTTGTTATCCGAGCGTACCGAATTAATCAGGTTGCAGCGCGTGACAAGGCTGCGTTCAGTGATGTTCGATGCCCGGATAATCATTTGCCGGGCATAGGTTACGGCTGTGTACGGATAAGCGTTAAGGTCGAGCGCCACGCTATCGACTGCAATAGTCTGGTTGATATTTCCACTGATAATGCGGTTATAGTACCCTTTCTCGGCCATGTCTGAATAATACTTATAGGCACTCTTATCCACCAGGAAAAGGGCGCGGTTGATATTGGATTCGATGGCGGCCTTATCGGGAGAAAGCGTAAAGAACAGTTCGTGAAACCGCCTGACATGCTCGCGGGCTTCCACCGGACGGTTCTGAGAAAGGTCTTGGGACAATGCCAGCATGAGCGATTTGCCCCCGTCGAGGACATAGATACGCTGGCGCTGCGCTTCGGCAAAATTATACGACGACCAAACCGAATAACCGGTTATGGCAGCGCAAACCACCAAAAACACGATGCCAAAAAAACGTATCTGCTTAAAACTCGTTTCGATGTTTTTCAAACTTTTAAACTCCATATTTTCAATTGATTTTTTGTTGTTATTACTTGCCGAGTAAGCGGCCTGCCACGTTTCCGGCGGCTGATCCGGCAACACCACCTGCTAAAGCGGCTCCCTTTGCGGCTGCCGTATTCACGTTGCGGTTAAAACTACTCCCGCCACCAGCCTGAATAATCCAGCCTGACACTGTCGGGATACTGAAATACCCGATGATCCCGATGATGAGAAAAACGATATATACCCCGTTCGAACCGTCCGGTACATAGGACGGGTCTTGCAATAAGGCCATATCTGTTTTCAACATGAGTTCCTGGATTTTGGAGAGTACCGCCGAAAACAGGTCGGCAACGGGTAGCCACAAATAAATGCTGATATACCGGGATATCCAGTTTGTCAGTGTGGATTGAAAGCCGTCGTAGATGGACAGGGCAAACGATAGCGGCCCCAAAATGGAAAGCACTACCAGAAAGAAGGTGCGCAGGGTGTCAATCGTCAGCGCAGCGGCATTAAACAGTAGTTCGAAGAAATCCCGGATCAACTGCCGGAACCACATTTTCATGTCGTAAAAGCTGCGTTCTACCCACATGCCGAGCTTCTCCGTCGCATCCAATATTCCCAAATCTTTCATTTTTTGGTCGTACACCTCATCATCGACCAGCCATGCTTTCCCTTCCCGCACCCGCGCATCGTATTCCAACTGCTCTTTTTGTTTCTGCAAATCCTGCACATCCGTTATCTGCGATTCCAGTATGGTATGTGTTCCCTTCACCACGGGCGACATAACGGCGTTGATTGTTCCCAATACAATGGAGGGGAAGAACATAATGCACAAGCCGATAGCGAAAGGCCGAAGCAGGGGAAACACGTCGATAGGTTCCGCCCGCCCTAATGCTTGCCATACGCGGTACGCCACATAGAATAGTGCGCCCAATCCGGCCACCCCTTTGGCGACACCGGTCATGTCGCCACAAAGAGGCAGCATTTCTTGGTACAGATTGCGAAGAATCTGATGCAGATTATTGAAATCTATTGCAAGCAGCGTCATGGTTACCAATATCTTTCGGATGGATTACCGTACAACGCCCGCACCCTTTCCATATCACCCTTTTCCTGACTCCGTATATAAGATACGGATATACTCTTTTGGGAATAGTATTTGGTCAGGTTACGGTAATCGGCCATTTTCGCATGGATTTTATCAATCACGTCCATACGCTCGGCGTCGGTCATGGAAAGGCCATTGGAAGCCGAAACAATATTCTTTATGTCCGACAACAGGTTGCCACTTTCTTTCAATAATTTGGCATAGCCTTCACCGATGGCTTCCAGTTCCGCAACGGAGAAATTTTTGTCCGTAAGCATTTTGTTGTAGCTGGTGGCATATATCTGCGATATTTCGCTGACCATTTCCACCGTTTCCTTGACCTTGCGGGCATCTTTAATAAGATTATGCACCGATTGCAGCTTATCGTAATACTCTTTGCCCTGATCGTAAATCTTCTGCATCTCCTTGAAGGAGTTGATTACATTGGTTGCGGTGGTAGCGGTTTTGGAAACTGTCAGGATATTTTGGACAAGGTTCGACGGATCGATCACCGCCCATTGCGCCCGTGCCTGAAAGGTGCAGCAAAGCGCGATTGCAGTAAGGCTTAAAAACATCTTTTTCATCTTTGATTTTTTTGATTGTTAATACTGATTTTTCTTATCCGTGGCGGGAACAGCCCCGTGGGGCCATTCCTCATCCGCCCGGATATATTCGCCGTAGGTGGAGAGCAGAAGCACGTCCCGCTCCCCGTCGTAAGCTATTCCAACACGCCCGTACAGGTCGAAGTAGCGGAGGCCGGACACATCCTTCACCGGACGCGAATAGACTGCCTGCGGGTTGTTGTAAGTAAGCTCCAGCCAAAGGCCGCCGATCTTGCGGGCTTCATTGCGGAATATCCGCACTGTCGGCGCACCTTCCGGGCTTACCCAACGTCCCGTGATATCCCGCAGGGGAAAGTCCAGCCACGGCGCAGCTTGGGGGTCGGTTCCGTTACCAGTCCTAAACATGGCATACCTCCTTACTTTTGAGGTTCGTCCATACGTGTGTACCCGCCGCCAGGGTAGAGGGTAATCGTGTCTTTCTCCCCGTCGTAAGCGATATAGACGTTGCCCTTGCCCGCGTTGAAACAGAGGTTGCCCTCGATGTGGCGGATCAGGTAGCAATCGCCCGTTTCGTCCTTCTTCGGCTTCTTTCCCAGGACGACCATATAGCCCGGAGCAGCCTTGAAAATGAGCAGGGCGGGTTGCTTGCAAACGCTTTTCCAATCGCCGCACAGGGCGTTGAAGTTCAGCCGTTCGGATTCTTTCTCTTTGTCCGTTTCCACAACGAAGATTTCCAACTCTACTTCCCGTTTCCCGTCTTCCGGTTCTGATTGCGGCGACGGCGACAGCAGCGCTTCCAGCAGGATATTGTTGATCCCGGTGGTGTAGAGCGCCAATTTTGCCAGTTGTTCTTTACTAAATTTGCTAAACATGATTTTTTAGTGGTTATGGGGCTTGCACCCCGGTTAATACTTACTGTTTTTGCCGCTTGCTTTCGGCAAGTTGTTTAATCGCCAGTTCGTAGTTCCCGCCGAGTTCGTCCGTTTTTTGAAGCACTTCGACCTTCTCCGATTCTTCCGTCGTGTAGGTCAGGTATTCTTCGCTGCTCACTTCGGTGGCATACACCGCCGACTGCACACCGCCCAGTCCGAACCACACTTCTTTATAATTGTGGCTTGGATGATTCGCCATGTTGATAGACAGGATTTGCCCCTTCTCTTTTTCAGTCAATCCAAGAAGCGACTGGATCACATCAAAGCGGTTCATGAATTTTCGCTGGTCTAACAGGATTTTGCAGTCGGAGTTATTGATGATGGCTTCCTTGACGATGGGCGAGGAAATAATATCATCTACCTCCTGGGTTACGACAATCGCCTCCCCGAAGTATTTGCGGACGGTTTTATACATGTACTGCATGTAGGCGGCCATGTTCGCCGAGGACAGGGCTTTGTCGAGTAGGTCGGCTCCCTTACGGGAGCTTTCCCCTCTAAGAACCGTACGTGAGAGTTTCCCCTCATACGGCTCAAGCAACTCTAAATTTCTATTGAATAGAAACCGGCTCATTGTTTCCTCGTTTTAATTTGGTCATATTTTCTGCGGCAACTGTCATGCACTAAAAACCTGTTCACTTTCCCGTTCACAGTGTTTTCAGTTACACCCCAAGGGTGCTCTTTGTTAATTGGTTCGCCGCAGATCGGACATGTACGCTTTTGTTTTTCCCATAAGTATAACAGGGAGTTGCGACCGGAAAGTGATTGCAGCATTTTGTAGGTTTCCCTTCTTTCAAAATACTCCTTCCATTCAGGATCAAACGGATTGGCTGCACTTCTGACTTTGACATACCTGGTTATCTTTGTATCGTATAATCTTTTGAGGGTCATTTTATCGTCAACTTCCCCCTTTTTGAATACCGATGTGAAACACCAATTCCTGTTCTTAATCTTGCAGAAGTATTTATCGGCAACCCAGTATTTACCTTTCTTGGGATGTCTTCTGACAGCCCATTGCCACAACTTTTGAAAAATCAGGTAATCGGCTTTTCTGAATGTATCAGAGGCTACACAATTTTTGTAATAGTTAACCCAGCCTGTAATAACGGGATTGAGAAGTCTGATAAGGGATTCCTGTTTTGAGGACTTGTTGGCATCAATGATACCCCTGATTTTGTCCATAAACTTTTCCAGACCTTTCTTTGATGGTTTGATCAGCAATACTCCTCTGTATTTCCGGAAGTTGTATCCAAGGAAATCAAAACCTTCGTCAATATGAGTGATTCTTGTCTTTTCTTCTGATAGGGTAAGTCCCCGAACTTTAAGAAAATCACGGACTAATGGCATAATTTCTTCCAACATTTCCTTGCTTCTACCTGTGATAATAAAGTCATCGGCATATCGTACCAAGTTGACTTTAGGAAAGTAGGAAGTTGTCCTGTTTACAAACTTACGGTGGTATTTTTCTGCAAGTATTGTTTGAAGTCCATCTAATGTCATATTAGCCAGAACCGGGGAAATAATACCACCTTGCGGTGTTCCTTCTTCCGTTGGGAATAGCTGTTTATTGAAGATGAAACCACAGGTTAGCCATTTCTTGAGCATGACTTTATCCATTGGGATATTGTTCAGCAACCAGTCATGGCTGATGTGGTCAAAACATCCTTTAATATCGCCTTCTAGTATCCATTCGGGGGATATGCCTCTGGCCAAAAGGCCAAAACAATGTTCTCTTGCATCGGCAGTGCTTCTTTCTTTGCGGAATCCATAGGAATTATTATCCGCAGTTGTTTCAGCGACTGGTTCCAATGCCATTAAATACAATGCCTGCATAGCCCTGTCCTTCATGGTTGGAATACCTAAAGGGCGAAGTTTCCCATTGCTCTTTTTAATATGCACCCGTCTTAACGGCTGAGGTTGATAGCCTCGTCTTTTCAGTTCATCAATTGCCTGAAATTTAGCGTTGGGTGTTGACCATAGAATATGATCCACGCCCGATGTCTTACTACCATTATTTGAGGTAACACGTCTTACGGCCAGTGCTTTGGCGTAAAACGAATGTGTCAGCGTCCATTGTAAAGCGTTCACTTTACCATGTCGGCCTTCTTTCTGAGCCTTTACAATACGTGCCTGTAGCTTTGTAATCCCCATTTCGCATCTGGTCCAGTCAATACTTTCCCAGTTGGTCCACGGTTGATCGGTGGATGCACACGATGTTTTAATTTCGTTCATTTGCTTTTCTACCTTAAAAGTTCTAAAAGTTTCTTGTAAAGAGTCACTTATCGTGGAAGTCTGCCCACTTTCGTGTGAGGTGATGTTTCAACCTCTATCCGCTTCATTACAAAGCGGCATTCGCTTTTTCCACTATCCTATACCCGCATTTCCGTCAGCTTGCCTTACGGCTCGCTTTCCTGATAATCAGGAGAAATACGGGCTTACCATGTTCCGCATAAGTAACAATAGAATGGGTTAGGATCTGTCTATCCACCGGCAGTACTGTTGTTCGTGTAACCCCAGCATGGAAGAGGTTATCCGACTGCGTCCCTTTTGGGTTAGAGCCTGTCAGTATCGTTTGGCTCATTCGAAGTTACGGTGTTTAAAATGACAGTTCACTTACGTTATCCATACCATCCAGCCTAGTCCCCATACCACCTGATACTGGCGATAGTTGTCTTTCCCTCGCGGTTCCGACTCCTCCTTACGGAAGGGTTACATTGTCCGGGCAGCTTCACACCAAACAGTTACCCGTTAAGCATGTGCCCGTAGGCTACTGCTGACGAAACAGCAGGTTTAATCTTTGTTAAACAATTACTTATGCGGCTTCATGTCGCACCCAGGCTTCTTCCACAATTATTTGTTTCCGGACACCCTTTAACCGCCTGAGCTTGTTAATGAAAGCCTCCATAATGATGATCGTCACCACCGGGAAAAGTTCGCGGTTCTCCTTAATCGCGTCGATCTCGAATACGATAAAGCTTTTCGTGAGCAGGTCGATATTCTGCGCCGAGTTCAACAGGAAGTCGAAGCGCCCGCCCCGGTAATACTGGCGCAGGGTGGTCAGCATATTGTCGATATTGAAATCTTCCCGGCTTACCCTGATCTCCCGTTCGTCCAGTTCCCGGCGGTAATCATCCCGCATATACTCATAGAAAGTATTGAAGCAGGGCGTAACCGTTCGATCGTCCTGTATCTTTTGGATATAGGACGATACCGCGCTGCCGAGTTCCCCGGATTCGGTTTTCGTAATCTTATCCTCTTCGGATTTCCAGAGGGTCAGCAGCAGGGTTTTGATGCTGTCCTTCTTTTCCACGTCATACACGTAGTCGTCCGTGTAAAAGGGATTGAAGCTGATCGGATTTTCTTCCGTGTAGGTGAAGTAAACACCGTCCCGGCCTTTGGTTTTTCGGCGGATCATTTCACAAAGTCCCTGATACGAGTTACCCGTATCAACCAGAACGACGTGCGTGCCCTGTTCCCAATACTGCCTCACGAGGTGGTTCATAAAAAAGGACTTTCCACTGCCGGAAGGCCCCAGCACGAATTTATTCCGGTTCGTCGTGATCCCTTTTTTCATCGGGAGATCAGATATATCGACGTGCAGGGGCTTTCCGCTTACACGGTCGCACATCTTGATCCCGAAAGGTGAAGGCGAAGATTTATAATTCGTTTCCTGGGTAAAGAAGCACAGGGCGGGTTCGATGAAGGTGTAAAATGATTCTTCCGCAGGAAAATCCCCTGCATTGCCCGGCATGGCCGCCCAATAGAGCGTTGCCGCATCTACCGTGTTATGGCGGGGTTTGCATTCCATAAGCGCCAACTGGCTGCCCACGTCGTTGCGGATATGTTTTAGCTCTTCCGCGTCATTGCTCCATGCTATGACGTTGAAGTGCGCCCGTACCGAAGTCAAACCAAACGAGTGAGCCTCATTCAAATATTTGTCGATCCACTCTTTATTGATTTGGTTGCCCCGGCTATACTTCGATAGCGATTGCATATTTCTTGCAGACTTCTCGAATTTCCGCAGGTTTTCGGCGCTGTCGTCGAGGAAAATATACTGATTAAATACATGGTCACAGGATAACAGCAGTCCGACGGGCGCGGCAAAACTCAACCGGCAGTCGCTTCTATCCGTTGAAAGCCGTTCATAACGCATATCCGTCCCGACTTTTCCGGGCAAGTCCTCCACATCCGACAGCGTGTGCAGGCAAATATGCTTATCGCCCACACGAAGGATGTCCGCTCCGAGTTCCATATCCTCCAGGCAGGTTGTGTTGTCGAGCGACAGGGCAAAGTATTTTTCGATAAGCCCCGCACTTTCCGGCGTTCCCGTGATCTCGTCCGAAGTAAGTCGCATGAGGCGGACAAACCCACTGTCGTTTACGATGCGCTCGAATTGACCGACCGCCTCCAGGAATTTCACCGCCGTGTCCTTGTTTACTTCCTTCGGGATAATATTGCCCCGGCAAAGACTGGAAAAGTTGCTTTGCATACGCATCCGCTCTTTTGTCGTCTTGGTCAGGTAGAGGAAACAGGTATGGTTCAGGTAAGGGCGTTCGTTAAAATGCCGCTCGAACGACCGGGACAGGAAGCTCATATCTTCCCTGTCCGTTTCCGGCCTGTAGTTCTCCCTTGTAAACCAGTCCTGCTTTTGGATCACCGAGTAATCGGGCAGTACCCTGATAGCCTTACTCCAGGCGGAGTGTATCGCTTCATATTCCGCCGACGTTACCGTAAAGAGTTCCGGCAAATCCACCCGGAAGGCTACTGTTATATCCGCGTCTTTACTGATGATGCAGCCGTGCTCCACCGAAAGCAACGGAAACTTGCTTTCGATGGTAGTTGCTTTTAGTACGTTACGCATAAACGGCCTCCTTTCTCTTAGGATGCAGGAAGAAGTGGCGGGAGTTTTTGCGGTTGATAAGGAAACGCGGGTGCCGGCGTTTGGCCAGCAATTTCATTAACCCGTGTTCCCCGTATTTCGCATTGAGGTTGAATGTCAGCCATACCAACACGGAGGCGGCAATGATGCCGAAGCCTATGCAGAACCATTGATCGACGCCCGCCATGTAGAGAATGACAAAGACGACGAACACGGAAAGCAGGCCACCCGCGAAGATGAACAGGTATTGCGATTTCAGCCCCTTGAACTCGACGCTTTTCCCAATGCCTTTATTTACATTGTACTCCATAATCATTACTGCTATGGAGATTAAAGGAAGAAGGAACGCAGGATCGTGGCGGCGACAATCAGGAAGATACACGCCCCAAACCAGCTTGCAGCGGTTTTGCTCGTGTCGGGGTCGCCCGAACTGAACTTGTTGTAAACTTTTATTCCGCCTATCAAACCAACGACTGCTCCAATGGCGTAAATCAATTTTGTGTCGAGTAGGTCAGCCCCATTACTGGGGCTTTCCCCTCTAAGAACCGTACGTGAAACTTTCGCTTCATACGGCTCAAGCAACGCATTGCTATTCTTACTGAAGAAATAGTTTTGCCTCATTTTCTACTAATTTTATTAGGTTTAAACTTCTTGGGCTTACATGAACTGTGAATGAGAGTTTTGAACGGATTTCCGTTGATGTTCTCCGTTATGGTAGTCCATCGACGGTTATTGTCTATTATCTCTCCACAGATTGGGCAGCGCATCTTTTGATGTATCCATATCATAGCGAGCAGATTGTCGATCTCACGCAGCTCTTGCTCCGTGTTCTTTAATTTGCGCCGCATATAATATGTAGCATCGGCAGGATCGTATGGATTGGCATTCGTTCTTACGCGCACGTACTTTTGGATTGCTGTGTCCGACAACCTTTTGAGCGAGAGAGCACCCTCTTTTTTGGTTTTCCTGTTCATGGTTGTAGCGGAGAAGCTCCAATCGCGTCCACGCACTTGCTTGAAATACTTGTCCTTAATCCAATGCTTTCCTTTCTGGGGATGTCTGCGTTTAGCCCATTGCCAAAGCGTTTTGTGAATTTCAAAGTCCACGCGGGAGAATGCCTTTGATGATGCCCCGTAGCGATAATAGTTAGCCCACCCCGGTATCATGTAGTTAAGCATCCTTACCATCGACGATGCCTTAGCCGACTTATTTCCCTTGATTTTCGTGCGTATCTTTTCGCAGAAACTCTTTATCGCATCCTTTGACGGCTTGGTGAGCAACTTGTCATTGGGGTACTTTCGGATATTGAAGCCGAGGAAGTCAAAACCCTCACTGATATGTGTGATTTTGGTCTTCTCTTCCGATAGCATCAAACCGCGTTCTTCCATGAATTGCCGTACAAGAGGGAGAATAATCGTTTCGATTGTCTCCTTGTCCTTAGCTGTGATGATGAAGTCGTCCGCATAGCGCACGAGATTGATTTTGGATTTAATCCACTTGCGTCCGTTCGGGTCGGGTTTCCAATAACCTTTCACCGCCTTTTTCACAAGCGATTGAAGTCCGTCAAGGGTCATGTTGGCAAGAGTGGGAGAAATTATGCCACCTTGTGGTGTTCCCTCCTCGGTGGGGAAGAGTTCACCATTGAATATATAACCACTTTTGAGCCATTTACGTAGCATTTCCTTATCCATAGGGATATTGGCGAGAAGCCACTTGTGGCTTATGTGGTCAAAACATCCTTTGATGTCGCCTTCCAGCACCCATTCGGGAGCGATTTCCTTTGAAAGTACATTGTGACACTGGGTTATCGCATCCTGGCAGCTGCGGTATTTACGGAAACCGTAGGAATGTTGGTCTCCCGTGCTCTCTGCAATCGGGTAGAGTGCCATTAGATAGAGAGCCTGCATCGCTCTGTCTTTCATAGTAGGAATACCCAAAGGGCGTTTTTTCCCATTCTTTTTAGGTATCTCCACGCGGCGCAGCGGCATTGGCTTATAGCCCCGGCGTTTGAGCGTGTCGATTGCTTTGACTTTTGCCGTGTCGGTTGACCATCTTACATGGTCAACACCTGCGGTGTCCTTGCCTTTATTAGTAGTAACCCGTAGTACAGCCAGATAACGACCGTAGAACGAGTGGGTCAGTATCCATTGCAAAGATTTAACTTTACCATGTTTGCCTTCCCTTTGAGCCTTTACAATACGCGCTTGCAGCTTCCTAACATAGTCCTCCGCCTTACGTCGGTCGATGCTTCGCCAGCGTTCGGTGTCAGAGATTGCCATGTTTTCAGGCGCACACGATGTCTTAATTTCGTTCATTTGCATTCCTTTCTTTGAAAGTTCTAAAAGTTGATTGTAAAGTGTTACCACATGGAAGTCTGCACACTTTCGTGTCGGGTAATGTCGTCTTTGCCACACGTGACAACGGCTCAACCCTTATCCGCTCCATTACAGAGCGGCATTCGCTTTTTCCACTTTCCTATATCCGCATCCCATATAGGCTTGCCTTGCGGCTCGCTTACCCACTCTTAAGGAGAGGGAGGGAGTACGGACTTACCACGTTCCGTGTAAGTGACATGAATGGGTTAGGTCTGTCCTATCCACCGGCAGTCATTATGTCCGTGCAACCCCACCCGCACAGGGAGTTGACCGACTGCACACCTTTTGGTTCAAGCCTGCGGCAGTACTCATAGAGCGTTGCCATCGACATCCTTTGGCTTGTTCTTCGTAACGATGTTTATCAGACATTCACGTCAGTTGACCATACCATTCAGTCTCGCCCCTCGGCAGAATGATGTTATCCGCCATTGACCTCCACTCGCGCGTTGGTCTGTTCCTTTCGGAAAGGGTACTTTGTCAGGACAGCTTCGCACAACGGAATTACTTCACAATGCACGTGTCCTCAGACTACTGCAAACGGAATTACAGGTGTAATCCGATAGCTTATTTAGCTACTGTTACACAATCACTTACACGACTTTCGTGTCACACTCCGGGATCGAAATAGGATGTTACCATGTTGGTAGCGTCGGTAATACCACCGACACCGTTGCCTTGTGCAAAGGCGCTGGCAGTGGCAAGAATAGCCACCGCCGACATAAGAATCTTTTTCTTTGTCATTGCTAATTTGTTTAAGTGGCAGTGTATGGAGTGGGATTAGTCCCCACACACTGCCGGTTGAATAATTGCTTTTCTTTCTCTCGATTTTTTCAGTGGTGGTTGGCACGTAGCTAACCGTAATCTCTTTTTTTCATGCCTCTTTGTTTTTAATTGTTATACACTACGCGAATGCCCGTATATCAAAATCTTTGGGCGCTTTCACGCTTGATTCATCCTGCATTTCACCGGCTTCCTGCTTGCGGCGATGATACGCAGCGAAATAGTCGTCCATTAGTTTGCCTGCGGCTGTCTTCTTTTTGGGTTCCCCTGAGACGACCTGTTCAAACATATCGGTCTTGCGTATCTCGGTGATCACCCGCCCGGCTTCTTCCTTTTCTTCGGGACTGGCTACTTCGGGGTTTTCTACCGTTTTCACCATTCCCGATAGATCGTCGAAGTTTACTCCCGTCGCCATACTTACTCCGGACAATCCCCCCGCTTCTTCGCTTTCCTGTGTATCTACCCGATCCTCGTAGTCCTCGGATTCTTCCCCCTCTGGCTTGTCATCGATTACTAAATCAATCTCGCCGGAATTATCCGCCTCAACGCCGGAGGAAAAGACCCGATCCAGTTCGGATGGAGGGATCGCTGCCGGAGTGTTTTGGGTTTCTTCTTTCACGTTTCCGGGAACAAATGTAGGCGTGTTTTCTTCCCGTTTATCGCTTTTAATCAGCGTGGTAGCTTGTGGCAGCGAGTGGCGCAGGTCGAAGCCACTTTTCCCGATGATGTCCTCTTTCGGGGGCGACTTGAACGGGTTGAACGCCGGGCGTTTCGCCACGTTCCTTTTTCGTTTTACCGACCGTTCCCACAGCAGGTAGCAGGCGAGAAAGACCAGGTACAGCATGATGGCTATAATGAATATCCGTCCCATAGCTACATAAGTTTTTCTAATTGCTTCCTGCATTTGATGTTTATATGCTCTTTGAAAGTATCCATGTGTTCTGCAAGGATATTGTCGATGAAAGCACCAACACTTATTTCGATCCCGTCCAAAGCGAACATATGGATAAGCCGGGTAACAGCAACGTGCATTTCCTTGCTAATATAGACCGACTGCCTGGTTTTAAGCTCTTTGCACGTTAGAAACACCTCGGTATATGTCTGTTCCATTTTCTCTTTTTTGTCCGATTGACTGGCAGGTACTTCTTGGAAAGTGTTACCCTGCGGGTTGTTTTTTGTTTCCATATATTTTTTATTAGTGATTAAAATACTTTCCGTTCGAGGTTGCTATCGTACAACTCAGTTATATCTTCCTGAAAGGTGGCAAAATGATGTTCCAGTACATTGTAGATATAGCTGAACAGGGACACTTCGTTTTTGCCTATCACCTGCACGATTTTGGTAATCCGTTCGTGATGCTCTTTGCTGATATATACCGTCTTACCGCTCCGCGCCGTTATCTTGGCTTCGCGCATGAACAGCGACTTGTAATCCTGCGGCTTACATTCTTTTGCCGGAGCGACTTTGCCGCGTCCGAATACTACTATCCTTTTCATTTTCTTTGTTTTTTATGGGTTTATAATAAATCGCCCTGTTGTTGACGGTACACTTCATTGATTTCCTCCTTATTGGCTTGCAGATGTTCAGCCAGCACCGTGTCGATATAACCGCCGACACTAATATCGTTTCCGGCGCTCACCAACGCCCGCACCAGTTTAGCAATGACAGCGTGAACGTCGTAGCTGATATAGACGCATTGCCGTGTTTTCATTTCGTTGCGCTTCAAAAAGGTTTCTTTGTAGCCCACCGATTGTCCACGCTTGCGTTTTGACGGCTCCTTTACTTCCCGTGTTGGTTCCGGTTCCTGCTGTGCTGTTTCTTCTGGCACAACTGGTGGCGTCGGATCGGGCTTCGCTTCCCGGTTGCTTCTGTCCGTCTGCCCGATGATGAGTTCAGTGTTCAGGCCGGAAGTGTCTACCCGCTTACTCATGGCCGGTCAGGTTAAAGGCTTCCAGTAATTCGTCGGTCAGCGTATCGACATTGCTGCCTTTCAGCAGGGATTTATCCGGCGGGAACAGCGTCGATAGAAATAGGGGTTTGTGTTCGATGTTCTGTTCGCGGCGGAAGCGCACGGCATTCGGCAGAAATGTTCGCAGCAGGGGAAAATCCAATTCTTTGATAACCGCTTCGTACACCTCGTACAGTTCCGATTTTTCACGCCCGTCCACGAGGTTCCACAGCAGGTACATGGCTTTGATGTTGGTCTTTCCGGTGGAGACGATATTATCCCTTACCGAAATCATGTAATCCAGTGTGCTTTCCATGACTACGCGCGAGGCGGCAATCGGAGCAATGATATAGTCCATGTGCGCCAGCGTGTGGATCAGTCCCCTGTTGTTCATCGTACCGGGGAGGTCGAAAAAAATAATATCAAAGCCCTTTTCGGATTCTTCGACCGCTTTCTCGGCATCGATAATGGCATCATTGGTATTGCTGCGCACCACCGGATAGGCTTTTTTGTTCTCCATACGGGTAAATTGCTCATAAGCCATTCCCCTGTAAAATTCATCTTCCAGCGCCATCGCTAAATCCCGCTCCCGCATATTGTGAATGCTTAGTTGCGGAAAATCGCAGTCGATCACGGCCACATTGTAGTCCCTTTCGTAGTGCAGGTAGGAGGCTACCAGCGCAGTAAGGGTTGTTTTTCCGGCTCCGCCCTTTTGCGTTGAAAAGGCTACATAAACCGGTTCCTTTTTGCTTGACTTCATTTCCATTTCTTTTAATTTTTAGATTGTTAATTATTAATTTGTTCGCGCCACTAAATGGATGCTGCTTTCTATCCGTTACTATTTACTTTTACCCGTATTTGCCTTTCCGTTTTTGTGCTTTGCCGATTACCCCATTCTGTAAATCGTTGCCGACTTTAATCATTAGCGGTTTATCATTTCACCTTTCCATAAATGCAAAGCATTTTTTCGATGCGACAGCGCTTATTTACGACAGTACGACAGCACAATTTTCGATTTCCATTTTTCTGATTTTTAAACTATACACCAACTTCAAAAAACAGGTTGATAAATCCGTTTTCAGCGGCAAAGGAAAGCCTTCTTTTTGAGGTAATCATCCCATTTTCGAGGGGTGGCAGCTTGTGGCATTGAGTGGCGTCAGTCGGTGACATACAGCGGGTTATACATGACCATAACTTTGCCATCGATAACGTTATGGCCGGGTTTGGGGTCGCTTTTCAAGTTCCGGCGATACCCTCCAAATCGCCCTTTATGCAGCCAACTTTTACCCATTTAGTTTGAGGGTAAAACTTTGCCCATGCGGGCAAGAAACATTTGCGTCTGGGCAAATAGCAAGGTATGTTTCGCGTAACGCGAAACGTTTTCCGTAACCGGAAAACCCTTGCCCTTCCAGGGGGAAAACTACCTCCGAAGTCGATAGTTTAGAGGCGGTGCTAAGCCCGCCGTAACAGATTTTTTAAACCACTAAAAGAAATCCGTATGAATGAAAGTAAAGAACTCCGTAAACGGGGAAAAGGCGGCAGGCCGCCCAAGAGCGATCCGGCGGAAAACTGCCTGATGGTGCGTTTTTCCGGCGAGCAGTACGCCGAGTTCCTCTCCATGTACGAGCAATCGGGCATCCGCTCAAAAGCCCGTTTTATCCTTGCCCGCATCTTCGGCGAGACGTTGCATGTGATAAAAACCGATGGTTCGGCTCTCGATTTTGTGATGAAGCTGTCCGCTTTGTACGGGCAAATCCGTTCCGTGGGCGTGAATTACAACCAGGTTGTAAAGCAACTTCACACCACTTTCGGGGAGAAAAAAGCGCTGGCAATGCTCTATAAATTGGAACAGGAAACGATAGAATTGTCGAAAATCGGGCGCGAAGTATTGCAGTTATGCGAACAGTTTAAGCAGGAATGTTTGTCTGAATAGTCCTTAAAAAATGGTTGCGGATATACATATAAGGAATAATCTGTACGGTGCGTTGGCCTACAATCAGGAGAAAATTGATGCCGGTTTGGGTAAGATTCTGGAAACAAACCGAGTCTTTGTTCCCGCCGACGGGCAGTTTTCCGTGGGGGATTGCATGCGTGATTTTGAGCGGGTGATGCCTCCACTGGTGACAACAACACGCGGGATCATCCATATTTCCCTGAATCCGCACCCGGAGGATAAGATAAACGACGATCAACTGGCAGACATCGGACGGGAGTATATGGAACGCCTCGGTTTCGGCGGCCAGCCCTATATGATTTTTAAACATGAGGATATAGACCGCCAGCATTTACATATTGTCTCCACCCGTGTCCGCAGCGACGGTACATTAATCAGCGACAGGAAAAATTATGAAAAAAGCAGGCGGATTACCGACGACTTGGAAAAGAAATACGGCTTGCATCCAAAGGATAAGAAGCAGGGCGAGGCGTGGCAGCTTTCCCCGGTGGGCGCTTCCCGCAGTGACCTGAAAAAGCAAGTCGCCAATGTTGTAAAGCCGCTGGTGGCCATGTATAAATTTCAATCGCTCGGCGAGTACCGGGCGTTGTTGTCGTTATATAATATCGGAGTGGAAAAAGTGGAAGGGGACAATCAGGGACACAAATACACGGGGTTGGTTTATTCGGCGCTGGACGCCGACGGCAACCGTGTCGGAAAGCCGCTTAAATCTTCCCTGTTCGGTAAGCCTTACAGTATCGAGGCGTTGGAGCAGACGATGAAAAAGTCCGGCGAAGAAATCAAAGCCGGAGGACAGGCGGCAAAGATAAAAGCGCTCGTTTCGGCGTCCCTGACAGGTTCCCGCATAGGCAGCGAGTTCCGGGCGGACTTGCAGGAGAAAGGTATTGACTTGATATTGCGTTACGGTAATGAGGGACGCCTGTTCGGGGTAACATTTATCGACCACAACAGCCGTACTGTCCTGAACGGTTCAGCGCTGGGTAAGGAGTTTTCAGCCAACGCCCTCAGCTCACGATTTGCAGATTTTTCGACGGGCGAAAATCGCCGCGAGGATCTGCAAACTGTTCCGTCTGCACCCGCGAAAGAGGATGCTTTACCTCCGTCCGTTCAGCATGAGGCGGAAGATAAACAACTGGTCATCGTCAAAGGTCACGGCGGAGATGATTCACCCGTCGGCAATTTACTTTCAGTGTTGACACCAGAGCCGGATCAGCACGATGAAAAACAGCCCATGTCTGCGCGAAAGAAAAAGAAAAAGAGGAAGTATGGAAGGCAGGTATAAAGGATTGTTCAGTATTGTATAAACGATGTAATATGAGCTTTTATGTTTAAGTACAAGGATTATAGAAGATATGCTAAAGGATTTAGTAACTTTGCATACGCTTTGAAATACTTGAACTTATGGAATATAAAATTATCAGTGTCGAATCAAGAAAGGGAGGAGTAGGAAAAACTACTGCTGCATTAAATTTATCTAATCTGTTAGTCGAAAGAGGCTATAAAACTCTTTTGTTAGACATAGATATAACGGGTACAAGTATTGAAGGATCGTACAACTCAGCTTTTTGGAGAGGGAAAATAAATTCCATTAAACAAAATAAAAAAGAAATCAATTTATTGAAAATATTCCATGATGTTTTTTTGAAGGGAGAAGGATTACCCAAATTTTCATTTGAAAATGAGAACAATATTAAAGTTGATATATTTGATTTTGAAAACAGTAGTGATTTTATCATCTCTCCAAATAAGATTAATATATTCAATTCAGAAATTTACAATGATGATTCAAGTTTAATTTGTGACCCAAGAATCCTTTTTGATGAGCTACACTCATTTTGGTTAATTGATATGGTAGAATCATTGTGTAATTCTTTTGCCGATTGTGTAAAGGATGAAAAAACCGTAATCGTTCTGGATAATTCTCCTGGATATGTTGGATTAGGTAAAGCAATCCATGATTGGCTAACTGATATTGGACCTGATTCCGGAAAATTCCTAACAATTTCGTCATTAGATGTTCAAGATTTAAATTCCTGCCTTAATGCTATTCAGGCGATAGAAAGTATCGTTGATAAAAAATTTGAAGGAGCAAAATATTACCAGAAATTAAAAAATCTTGAAAGTAATATTGAAGAACCATCAAAAGAATCAAAAAAATTCTTTTTGAAATTGGCTACTGGTGAGGTTAAAAACGGTCGATATCAATATTTCAAATCCGAAAATCTCGAAAATCCGGAACTTAACGCGTATCAATCACTAATTATCAATAAAGCTCCAAGAGAAATAAAATCAGATACTTTGCGCTATGATGTCTATAAATCCTTAAAAGGAGACGATAAGAAAAGGGAAATTTTTCAAACATTCTCCGGAGAACAAAGAGATAGAAAGCCACAAAACATTGTATATTTTGATAATTACATTCATTTTCAATTTGTTGAACCATTTATAGAAAAAACGAGACATGATGGAAGACGCGAATACTCTTCGTTAAAAGGATATTTTACAAAGATTGAAAATGAGATTGCAGAAAATCAACACAAAGAAATTGAAAATAATTATTCCCAAATTTTGAATACGATTGATAGTTATGAAAACACATTATCTAAATTGTTAGGGCGATTGATGGAGACGGGCTATGATAATATTGTTCGATTAGTTGAAGAAAGATGGCATCCTCGAACTCCATTAATTAAGACACAACAAATATTTGAAAATTTGTGTTACGATACTCCATTCATCGAAAAATACTATAATGATAAAGAAGATAAATATAAAAATGATATTGACGAAAAGTACTTAAAAAATGAAATAGAAGGACTCTTTATGAATATCGAACATTTCGTTCGGGATGAATGGTCTTTATCGTATAAAAGAAGAAAAAATCAATTTTCGTTAGAAACATTATGCTTTTTTCTTGTTGAACCTTTTATAAAACGAGAATTCCCTGAAAGAGAAGATTCCTTTTTTCGTTCAATATTAGTTTTGATATTGTCTATTCAAAACGAACGATTAAAAAGAAATAGAGACCAGATAAAAAGTAAAAAGAATGGTAGCTTTCAATTCTTTTTGGCTAATGAAAATATCACTTCAACGGAAATTAGAAAGTATCGTCATTTAACGAAAGAACTTCCGTTTAAGTATTTTGAGAAAAGACATTTTAACGAAGACATCTTTTACTTTTTTGAAAAATCTGAAATGCTTCCCAGTTTCTACAACTCATTCTGTCATACCCAAGCTCGACTTATTGATATACATGATGATTTTAGATTCTTAATCACGATTCTTCGAAATGTAACAATTGATGAGCGAAATGAACGAACAATCATTTTCCCAAATATTCGAGATATTTTAGATGACGTTATTATTAAGAAAAGTACCCCTTCGTCCTCTGCTAACGAGAAAATATATAGGGAGTTTCAAGGTGCACAATATATGTCAGACTTTCGGGAAATTCTTATTAACAATGTAATATCTAAATGGGGACTATAATGGAATTTAGTTTAGATGACTATAAGGCAATACAGTCGAGGAATGAATTTTTTTTTCCAAAGAATTTCTTACCTTTTAATGTGATTGATAAGTGTAAATATCAGGTATTGGAACAGGAACACAAGGATAGGGGGTTAAAAATATCGGATACATTTGAAGGGTTACGTTTACGTACAGGAAAAGAATATTTCCACAAGGTATATCCTGCACAAAGCTCAGCACTAAATTTTTCAGAATCATCTTTTCCAACATATCGTTTCCTCATGCCTGATGTTCTTACGGATGATTGGTTGGCTATCGTGGATTTTCATAAAAAATTTAGCCGGGACCATGCGTTACATCAACCTCTGACATCTTATATTGTTTTTCGACTTTTAGGGGGTGGCATCTCGGATAAATCTCTTCAGATAAATGGGAAATATCTACTTGATTTATGTGTTGAGCAAGTTCTTAGTTCTCCTTATACCAAATACATAAGAGATTATCTATTAAATCTGGATGCGCAATCTGATTTATTAGACAAGACAGACTTGTCAAAAGAGATTTGGAAGAGCCTGTTCTATGAAACGGCGATGGTCGCGGCTATATTTCACGATATTGGATACCCGTGGCAATATATAAACAGATTGAGTAATAGCTTAAAAGCAAGTGATTTTAATTTGAAACATTTGCCGTCAAATGCAAAATATATTAGAGATACCTTTAAAAACAGGCTGATTATGTATCCATTCTTCGGATACAAATTACCTTCCTATAATACCCCTTGTGATTGGGAAGAAAAACTATTGAATTTATTATCAGATTCTTTATCCAAAACGCATGGATTTCCCGGAGCATTAGGCTTTCTATATTTGAATGATTTGGTCAGAAAATATCCCTATCCTTCTAGTTTATCGACGCAGCAATTATGTGTAGAATGGGCTGCATTGGGAATTATGATGCATGATATGAAAGGCATATATTGGGGAAAAGGGAAAACTAATCGACCTGAAAATGATTCCCTTCGGTTAGTTTTTGATAAAGACCCTTTGTCCTGCATTATAGCTTTTGCCGATGTTTTACAAGACTTTGAAAGACCTTTGGTAAAGTTTGATGTTAATGTTAATAATAATGGAAGTATGTTTAATTATGATTTCTCTTGTCAATCAACAATAATATCAGTTATAAACGATACTTTAGAAATCCGATATAATTTTAAAAATGAAGAATATCGAATTATGAACGTTGACTTTAAGAAGGAAGATGAGAAAGAATATTTTGATCATCAATATGGATATGTGGACTTTTCTCCGATTGGAATAAAGAAGGTAAAATTAATATGTGATTTCCAACCTACTGTTGTATAATTTACTTTTACTGCTTTGGATACAATAACAGCCATAAGCCGTCATATCAACGCCACAAGCTGCCACACCCCTAAAACATAGCTTCGGGAGGTTGTTGTCTTCTTAATTTCGCATTTCAATCCATTAAAAACAAATTGATTATGCAGCAGGAAGATGATTTGAGGGGCTTGGCAAAGGTCATGGACTTTATGCGGGCGTTAAGTATTCTGTTTGTCGTGATAAACATCTATTGGTTTTGTTACGGCGCAATCAAAGAGTGGAGAATCGATATCGGCGTGGTCGATAAAATCCTGCTCAATTTCAACCGCACTGCCGGATTGTTTACCTCAATCCTGTGGACGAAAATCTTTGCGGTGGTGTTCCTTGCCCTGTCCTGCTTAGGGACAAAGGGCGTAAAAGATGAGAAAATAACCTGGAATAAAATCTATGTCTGTCTGATTTTTGGGTTCGTTTTTTTCTTCCTGAATTGGTGGCTGCTGGTCTTACCGTTCCCGCTCATAGCCAATGCCGGATTCTACATTTTTACGATGACCATCGGCTATATCCTGCTGCTCATGGCGGGTATATGGATGTCGCGCCTACTGAAAAGTAATCTTATGGACGATGTATTTAATACGGAGAACGAAAGTTTTATGCAGGAAACCCGCCTGCTGGTGAATGAGTATTCCGTCAATCTTCCTACACGTTTTTGGTTTAAGAAAAAGATATGGAAGGGTTGGATAAATGTAGTCAATCCGTTTAGGGCAGCGATAGTGTTAGGCACTCCCGGTTCGGGTAAATCATACGCCGTGGTAAATCAATTCATCAAACAACAGATAGAAAAGGGATTTTCGATGTATGTGTACGACTTCAAATTCCCTGACCTTTCCACGATTGCCTATAACCACCTGCTGAACAACCGCGAGGGTTACGCCAAAGTCCCGACGTTCTACGTGATTAATTTCGACGACCCATCCCGTTCACACCGCTGCAATCCGATTAATCCCTCATTCATGGACGATATATCGGACGCCTACGAAAGTGCATACACTATCATGTTAAACCTCAATAAAACGTGGGTGCAGAAACAAGGCGACTTTTTTGTAGAATCACCCATTATCCTGTTTGCCGCTATTATATGGTACTTGCGCATCTATCAGAATGGGAAATACTGTACGTTTCCTCATGCGATAGAGTTCTTGAACAAACGATACGAAGATATTTTCCCGATTCTGACTTCTTATCCCGAATTGGAAAACTACCTGTCGCCGTTTATGGACGCATGGCTCGGAGGCGCTGCCGATCAATTGATGGGACAGATTGCATCGGCTAAAATCCCGCTCTCCCGTATGATAAGCCCACAGTTGTATTGGGTGATGTCCGGCGACGAGTTCACGTTGGACATTAATAACCCCGATGATCCGAAAATTCTTGTTGTTGGCAATAATCCCGACCGACAAAATATATACGGTGCGGCTTTGGGATTGTATAATTCCCGCATCGTGAAACTCATTAACAAAAAAGGCCAACTAAAAAGTTCGGTTGTAATTGACGAGTTGCCGACTATTTACTTCAAAGGGCTGGATAACCTGATAGCCACCGCCCGAAGCAACAAAGTAGCCGTACTTTTAGGCTTCCAGGACTTTAGCCAGCTAAAACGTGACTACGGCGACAAAGAGGCCGCCGTGGTGATGAACACCGTGGGAAACATCTTTAGCGGCCAAGTCGTGGGTGATACGGCAAAAACATTAAGTGACCGCTTCGGAAAAGTATTGCAAAAGCGGCAATCTATGACGATTAACCGGAACGACAAATCAACCTCTATAAATACCCAAATGGATAGCCTGATACCCCCATCGAAGATTTCCAACCTGACGCAGGGACTATTTGTGGGAGCTGTAGCGGACAACTTCGACGAGCGCATTGAGCAAAAAATATTCCATGCGGAAATTGTTGTCGATAACGAACGGGTGGCCACTGAAACCAAAGCGTACAGGAAAATTCCGGTTATCTCCAATTTTGTTGATGATACCGGAATGGATCGCATGAAAGAAATGATTAAGGAGAATTACGACCATATCAAAGCCGAAGCTAAGCAGATTGTTGCCGATGAGTTGGAGCGGATAAAGAACGCCCCCGACTTGTGCCACCTGTTACCGAAACAGGAATAATAAAAACAAAGGGTGCAAATGCCAATTTGTAATTGGCACTTTTTAGTTCTGGATTTGATTTGAACCGGATCGCAGATCCGCAATTAAAAAGTGCTGATTGCAAACAGCATCCCAGCGGGCTGTTACAAACTCAAACCAGCTAACCCCTCGTTGCCGCTAACGCTCAAAGAAGGGGCAGATAAGGTTATTCCCTTGCCTACAAAAAATAAGGTCACAATCTGCAACCTTATCTAACCGATTTTCTTTATTTCAGTTTATTGAGTTCTAGTAATGTTGCTTCCCCAACTCCTAGTGCAGATTGCGGATTTTGTCCTGTTACAACTCTTTGGTCAACTGAAACATGCTTTTGCCAGAGGCCTGATTTTTCAAATCTTGCACCACGTTCTATAAGCTTTGTTTCTAGCAAAAACGGAACTACTTTATCCAAACCGACAGCAACTTCCTCTTCGTTTGTAAAAGCATTGATTTTCTTACTATCAACCAGGTACTTACCATTGCTTAATCTTATATTTACAAGTCCAGATGGACCATGACAAACGGCACTTATCACACCACCGTTCTCATAAATTTTTGATGCAATTGTAGCAAGTTCAACGTTATCGGCAAAATCCCACATCGCTCCATGTCCACCTGCATAAAATATGGCAGAATATTCTTCTACTTTTATGTCCTGAGGTTTCATTGTATTTTCAATTTTAGCACGATACTTTGTGTCCTCCCAGAATTTCTTGTTGATTGTGTCCTCTAAATTGAAGCCGTCAACAGGTGATTTGCCACCTTGTGGACTAACAAAATCAATTTCATAGCCTGCGTTGTGCAATACATTCCAAGGATGTGAAACTTCCGCTAAATAATAACCTGTTGGCTGTCCAGTGTTGCCTTTTTTGTCGTGGCTTGTCACCACAAATAATACCTTTTTCATTTTACTTATCTTTTTAGTTTGTGCCGTTGCTTGATTTGAAGAAAAAATGGCGCAACCTGCCGTTACCATTATTCCTGCTGCGATTGTCAGAAATACTCTTTTCATTTTACATTGTTTAATTGAAAAAGTTTATCATCCTATCAATATCACGCAAAAGTGACTCGGATATTCAACCTAATGGTAATAATTTAGTCTTATCATTGCAATCTGAATCATTACCTCGCTGGTGTGGTTATGAATTCGAAGTCTTTACTAAGTCTTCGGGAACTTTCAACCGAGACAAACGTTCGTTCGACAACCCATCTTTAGAGAATAACGGTAAATTTACTGAAATGGTCTGATCTTAAAACGATTTCAAGCATCCAGCCGAATGTTGTTTTGGTTCTCTCTATGAGTTCTCCCGATAAACACCATCTACAACGATTTTGACCAGCCTTTCGAACCGACCTTTAATACAGACCAACCTGAGAGATTCATATGCCCCTGTTCTTTTGCGTATCTCATCGTGAAGTGGTTCATGTACTTGTCCTGTGACACCGTTGTTCTTCCACTGGTGAAATAGTTCCTAATTGGGAAAGCAGCCAGATAGCATGCACCATTGACAGCCTATTTTAATCAAATAGAAAATGTCATTGAAAATATCCAAGAATATTTCCTTTTACGGTTGTCGTTTAAAGTGCCACTTAATAGCATCTATTGGCTATCTGTCAGGTTGGTTAGATGATGTTTATGTGTTCTTAACAGTTTGCATCCACTAAGATCGCAAAATTATCTAATCAACTCATAATCTGCACTTTATTTATCAATATTCTAAAGTTAAACAGTTTCTGAATAAATCTGGAATAATTCATATTTAAGGAACGATATGTTTGTCCTTAAGAGTTTGGAAAGTCTCTAAAAGATTTTTCAAACTATCTCCATTCATCTCATGGAAACCATATCTTCTGGCTTTGTTTACGTCCAAAAAGGCATCAACCTCAACATTAAAAATAAAATCGCCAAAACCCCATTGAACTAATTTGTCCAGGCTTATTGGCTCCAGTCCGTATTTTTTTACGATATCATTCCAAAGATTTCTTTTACCGGGCATGTATTCCCGTAACGAGAATGTCTGCGGTTCAGCCACTTCCACTCCAAAGAATTCTCCGATTTTTGGCCAAACCTGAGACCATCGGAAAACATCGCCATTGGTAACATTAAAAATTTCATTTTCAGCTTTTTCATTTAATGCAGCCCATTCCAATGATTTAGACAGCACATCAGTTCCGGTAACATTTATAAGTACCTCGTATGCTTTTGGAGACCCCGGGAACCGCATAGGAATACCTTCTTCTTTGCATAAAGTGGCGTACGCTGCAATCAGATTAGCGAGATTCATTGGAGTGCCGGTTGTAAAACCTATCACAATGTCAGGCCTGATAGCAGTCCAGGACCAAGACTTCCCTACTGATTGTTTTCGCAGATAATCTTCCTGGTCATAATAAAAGTTGGGTGTTATAGTTCTTGCATCAGTTTCATAAGCAGGTGTCTTATATATTCCGAGATGCGCTCCATAGGCTTTTCCTCCCTGGACGAAAAGAATCCGGCGCAGGTTTGGTGCAGCATTTTCCAAAACAGGTACAAGATTGCTTAACAACTTCAGATTAGCTTCAGATTGCTCATAGGGAGTTGTACGCTCGGTATATGCATTAAAGAAAACATGCGTAACATCCACTAAATGAGAGGCTGATCCTGCCAGAGAGTTCAGATCGTCAAGATCAATTGGAAGGAACTGTACGTCTGCTTCGTAATCCAAAGGTGTACGGGCCGAAGCGATAACATTCCAATTTTCGGAAATACTTAAATACTCTGTTAAATGTCGGCCAATAATCCCTTTGGCGCCAACTACCAATGCTGTGTGTTTTTTCATTTTCCGTTTCTTTTAATTTTTATGGGGCAAATTTCGGGAATAAAATTCTATTATAATAATACTAATTTCTATTGTTATCTATTCATATTTTAATAGTTTTGTAGAATGGTAAATTTAGAATGGTATCGCACATTTGTAGCAATATACCAACATGGGAACTTAACTAAAGCAGCTCAGGAACTCTCTATCTCACAACCTAATGCAAGCGTTCACTTAGCATCATTGGAGCAGTATGTAGGAAACAAATTGTTCGACAGGTTGCCAAGAAAAATGATTCCTACCAATCATGGGAAAAAACTCTATACGCAAATAGTAGCCTCCGTTGAAAACCTATCTTCTGTTGAACGGTCGTTCAGGAAAAATTCACCGAACAATAGTTACACCCTAAGGTTGGGCAGCCCGATTGAATTTTTCTATTCACGTTTGGCTGGACGCACTGCCGGTCTTCCATTTCACTTGGACGTAACTTTTGGTATTGCAAAAGAATTAGTACAACAAATGATAGAGGGCGAACTTGATTTTGTAATTGCAAGTAAAAAAGCAGTTGAAAATAGACAAATTCTCTATGAGCCTATATTGACTGAAAATTTTATAGTTCTCGGAAATGCAGGATTAGATACCAAACATCTTAACAAATACATTGATGATAAAGATAATGATAAAATAGAAGAATGGCTTCTTAACCAAGATTGGTACGCTTACAGTAACGATTTAGCATTTATCAGACGTTTTTGGCTGAAGAATTTTAATAAACGTCCTATGATAGCCCCATCAAATGTAATCCCCAACTTAAATGTTATAATCAAGGCCATAGAAGGCAGTGGCGGTATAAGCGTGATATCAGATTACCTTGCTGAGGATTTTATCAATAAAGGGACGGTTAAAACAATTTGGAGCGGAAATAATGAAACCTCTAATACCCTGTTTTTAGCATACGATAAAAGCAAAGTTTCTTCTGATAAAATTGAAGAGGTTCGTCGATGGGTTATAATGGACTAAACATTAATTCCCTTGCTTAGTCCCGCTTCTTACAGATGACGGATTGTTCCCCCGATACTTTTTGAACGATTTGTTCATATGGCTTGCATCGGCAAATCCTGTTTTTTCTGCAATTTCCGCAATACTCAATGCACTCTGTTTTAGCAACACCGATGCCCGTTCTAGTCTTGTTTCCATAATTATCTTTTTAAAGCCATTACCTGTATGGATTCTAAGATATTCACCAATATAGTTAACGGATATATTAAATTCCTGAGCTATTGTTGAAAGAGTCAATTTACTTTCTTTGCTTATATTCATCCTTATATAGGCAAGTACCTCATTGATCTTTTCTCTTTCTTTTTCAACTAACAATCTTTTAGGGTTCTGTTGAGAAAGATGTCTAAGGATGATAATAATAATCGCACCGAAAAGTTCAAGTATAAACTCCCGTGAATATAGTTTGTGTGAAGTATATTCTTCGAGAAGTATTTCTGAAATCCCGAAAATTTTCTTTGTATCCTTTTTGTCCTTTATGATACTTCCAATAATCATATGTGACTTGAACAGAAAAAGACTGGCAGGATCGGTCCATCCTGACTTTATCCATCCCTGTTTTTCAGCAAACACCTGTTCTGTAAATTTTGCGTAAAGTAAAACTGTTGGACTGTCGATTTCAAAGAAATGGTAGTCTTCAGGTGTTAATAAAAAGATGTCCCCCTTCCCGTAAGGAAATTTTGTTTCATTGATTGTATGAAAGCCTTTTCCCTGTTTTACCAGAATTAATTCACAAAAATTATGTGTGTGTTTACCGTATGGCCACTCATAGAGTTCTAATTCAAATACATTGAGTGAATGTTTACTAAATATTCGTTTCACCTGTCCTCTTTTTTGACAAATGTATCCTTTTTTTTGACAACTTTAAAACAGCTAAAAGTTTGAACTTTGTATAGTTATAATTTTTATTAAAATGGAATACTCAAAATTGTTCAGTAAATATAATTTAAAGGGACTAGATCTGAAAAACAGGTTCCTGATGGCTCCAATGACAAGGAGCCGAAGTGATGAACCAGGTGATATTCCAAATGATCTCATAGCGGAATATTACAGCCAGCGAACATCTGCCGGAATTATTATTTCGGAGGCTACCCAGATCAGTCTTCAGGGTAAAGGATATTCCCGCACTCCGGGAATTTATACCAAAGAACAGATACAGGGTTGGAAAAAAACTACCTCAGTTGTTCATGCAAAAGGCAGTAAGATGTTTCTACAGCTTTGGCACGTGGGCAGGGTGTCTTCTTCTAAGGTAAATGGACTACAGCCGTTGGCACCGTCTGATCTTATAGCAAAGGACACGTCCGTTTATATTTTCGATGGTGCTCCAAATGGAGATGCGACCTTCGTTCCTGTTGAACAGCCGAGGGAAATGACACTTTCCGATATACAGCAGACGATAAAAGATTTTTCAGAGGGTGCGAAGAATGCGATTGAAGCCGGATTTGATGGTGTAGAAATTCATGGTGCAAACGGGTATCTGATCGATCAGTTTCTAAGAAGCAATTCAAATGTCCGCACAGATAATTATGGTGGCTCTACGGAAAACAGGATAAGGTTCCTGTTGGAAAATACCGAAGCTGTCGTAGCTGCTGTTGGCAAAGACAAAGTAGGTGTAAGATTATCACCGTTCATTAAGTTCAAAGACATGGATGATCCTCAGATATTGGATACCATCATGCTGGCAGCCAAAAGATTGAATGACCTTGATATCGCCTATCTGCATCTATCCGAAGCTGATTGGGGCGATGCTCCCGAAATCCCCGAAGATTTCAGAAAAGAATTGAGGAAGACTTTCAGCAATACAATCATTGCCACAGGCAATAAAACACCCGATGCCGGAGAACAATTGCTGGAAAATAACCTTGTAGATATTGTAGGTTTTGGACGCAATTTCCTTACAAATCCTGATTATCCCAACCGTGTGCTCACGGGAGCAACATTGAATGGAATTTCGGATAACCACACCTTATTTGGTGGTGGTGACAAACGTGGGTACACAGATTACCCGTTTTGGGAAGAGCAAGAACAATCATAAAACTTTAAATTAAATAGTTAAGACAATGGACTGGTAGCCATCAAAGAAAGATTGGATATTATTCCATTTAAGTTTCTTAATGTCGATGTAAGAAAGTCCGGTAAAGCAACTGAAAATGAAAAGATCCTTTACAAGTTCGTATTTGGATTTGAAGGTTTTAAGAGCATAAGGCTTTCAACATCTTCCTTTAGAAGATAACTGCGATCAGTTTCTTCCATAGGGATTTTATAATCTTCAAAGGGATTTTGCCTTATCAGCCCTTTTTTTATTGCCATATCTGCCAAAGCAATAACCGGCATAGTATAAACCCAAACCGTATTGTGGGTACATTCTTTGTCAATGCGGAGAAAGAAGTCAAATTCTCTAATAAAATCATATGTTAACTCCCTAAACGCCATATCATCTCTATGATATCGTTATCTTATAAATTCGGAAAGATGATTAAAGTCAGTTTTGTATTTATTGTAAGTACTCTGTGGGCGTTTACCTTTAGAAACCATTTTTTCAAAATCTTGGTTCTGCTCTTTAAATACTTTCAAGACTGCATCCTCTATAACGCCAACACCAAGAAAGGACAGCTTTACTTTTTGAGAAGTAGCAAAGCCGTCATCTTTCATCATATCTTCATATATTTTGTTGATGCGAACACGTATTTTATCAAGTTTCTGATTGATGTTTATTGCGAGATTACTCTTTCCTAAAACACGACCATACTTTAAATCCCAAGTTTCAGGATTGATTTCTAATTTGGTTCCAAATGTTTTTGGGATTCCATCAATGGTAACTCTTCCCACTACAGGTACATTGCCATTTTTCTTTGGTTCGTTCTTTTTCAAGTAAAACAGTAACTTGAAAGTGGATCTTTTCTCATGCTCCATAACTCAAAGTTTTAATGTTTAAAATTAATTTTTAATGAGTTACAAGGGAATACAAAAAAAAGAGTTCAAATTCCTGAAATATAACAACTTATAAATTATACTGCAAGCTAAATTAGGTAACGATTTAGTAACCTAACTTGGTCTATTTGAGCATAAAACCTATCGGACACTGCCTTCCACTCAAAGACTACTGTTTTATAAACTACTGTATCGTAACGGTTTTAAGCGTTTTACTTATTTTTGCTTTTTATCTAACCTTTTTTCTACAAAAATACAGGTTTACTTCCATAAACTCACAACAAGAACTCTGTTTATCAGAACTTTAACGCCACATCCGTCCAAATCGACGCCACAAGCTGCCAGTACCCGAAAACACTCCTGTTATTCAGTCGTTTACGCATACCTTCGTTTCGCATTAATGGTAATGCGGAATAATTAAATCATTTTTTATCATGGAAGAAAAAGCTAAAAATGAAGACCTGAAAGTCCTTTTGACAAAGGGCGAGGATGGCAAGCTGAAGGCCATCGCGGGAGAAGGTAAGGACGGCAAATTGAAAACCGTCGATCCCACGAAAGAGAATGCCAATAACTTTCTCAAAATCGACACGCGCGGCAATGCGCTGGAAAATTTCTTTAAGAAGTTTTCCGAACAGTTCAAAACCCCGTCCCATACGGGTATCTACGCCGTGAGCGTTAAAGCCGTCGATAAGATGGCGGCTTTCTTCGACAAAATTATTAAGACCGACCCTGCCGACAAGGTACTTGACCCATACCGTGTGACGCCGGAAGGAAAGATGCAGGAACAAGCACCGGGAAAGTACCAACCGCTTGACCTGAATAAACTCGACTGGAAAGAGGCCGACAAGCTGGGACTTTCCGGCCAGTCATTGCAGGATGCACTCAAAGCCATGTCTTACGGCCATAAATCGCCCGGACTGATCGAGGTGCGCATGGAAATCGACGGCAAGGAATTACAGGCCAAAGCCCGCCTGTCATTTGAGCAGCAACCCGACGGCACGATCAAAATCCAAACGCACCCGTTTCAGGAGAAGCCCGATTTTGAAAAACCGTTTTTGGGTGTCCTGTTTACTCCAGACGAGCAAAAACAACTCACCACTACCGGCCACGGCGGGCGTGTCTTTGAGTTGGAAATGCCCCCCGGTGGTGAAAAAGTCCCGGCGCTCGTGTCTCTGGATAAGATCACCAACCGCATCGAGGCTGTTCCGCTCTCCGAAATCCAAATTCCTAAAGTGTTGAAAGGCGTGGAGCTTTCGGATAAGCAACAGGAAGGGTTGAAAAACGGACAAGGGGTACTGGTTGAAAACATGGATAAGAAGCAACGCCCCGGCGAAGAACCCGGCGGCAAGATTACACGCATCGTCCAGTACAACGCCGTGAATAAAAATTTTGATTTCCTTTTTACTCCCGAACAGCGCCAGCAGCACCAACAAGAGCGGGCTGCGAAAGCAGAGCAGAAAACAGCGCCGGACGATAACCAGCCGCTCAAAGCCCGAAAAGCCGGCGAAGTATGGGTACGTCCCGTACAAGGCGGCGTCGAATTGACCCGCGAACAGTTCAAAGACCTGCTAAATAACAAACCGGTCTGGGTAGAGGGTATGCAACGCCCGCAGGCTAAACAGGAGGGTGCGAAACAAACCGAAGCCACCGACCAAAAGGGGCAGAAGTACAACGCCTGGGTATGGCCGGATCAGGACGCCGGGCGTATCCGCCACACCAGCCTGCCACCCGAACAATGGAAAGAGGCGCAGGCCAAAAAGCAGGCGCAACCCGCCGAAGGCTTCAAAACGCAGGTTGCCGTAAACAATGAAGGCAAAACCAACGAGGCGACCAGGCAATCGACCGAACCACTGAAGAAAGGCCAGACGCAGCCCACCGAAAAGCAGCAGGAGAAAAAAGAGCAAAAGCAACAGGATGGGTGGCAGTCCCCCGTCAAGCCCAGGAAAAGCGTCGGGCATAAGCTTTAGTTCCAATTTATCAACCACTAAAAAAATCAACGATGAAAGTCATCATAGCAGAAAAGCCCAGCGTAGCGCGAGATATTGCCGCTATCGTGGGTGCGACGTCGAAGAAAGACGGATATATGGAAGGTAACGACTGGACTGTTACCTGGGCGTTCGGCCACCTGGTCGGATTAGCGATGCCCGAAACCTATGGGTTTACGAGTTTCAGGCGCGAAAATCTGCCGATACTCCCGCAGGAGTTTACCCTGATTCCCCGCCAGATCAAAGAGGGTAAAGAATATAAAAACGACCCCGGCGTGATGAAGCAACTTAAAATCATCAAAGAGTTGTTTTCCAAAGCCGACGGCATTATCGTTGCCACCGATGCCGGACGGGAAGGGGAATTAATTTTCCGCTACATATACAATTATGTAGGCTGTTCCTGCCCGTTCCAGCGGTTATGGATCAGTTCGCTTACCGACAAGGCCATTAAAGAGGGTTTTCAGAACCTCAAACCCGGCAACGACTACGACAACCTCTATTTATCAGCGAAAGCAAGAAGCCAGGCCGATTGGGTAGTCGGCATCAACGCCTCGCAAGCCCTGTCGATTGCCGCCGGTCGCGGATCGTGGTCGCTCGGCAGGGTACAAACCCCAACGCTGGCGATGATATGCAGCCGTTATCTGGAGAACAAGGATTTCAAGCCGCAGACGTATTTCAAATTAAAGTTGCACACGGCAAAGGACGCAACGGAGTTTTCTGTTTTATCGCTGGAGAAATACGATAGTCTTTCGGCAGCCGATAACGTGCTACAACAGGTTAAGGCTGCCGGGGCCATCCGCGTTATGAATGTCGAAAAGAAAGAGGTGAAGCAGGAACCTCCTTTGCTTTATGACCTCACCACCTTGCAGAAAGAGGCCAACAGCAAACACGGTTTTTCGGCGGAAAAGACGCTGAACATTGCCCAGGCGTTGTATGAGGGTAAGAAGATTTCCTACCCGCGTACCGGCAGCCGGTATATCTCCGCCGACGTGCTGGACGAAATACCGCACCTGATCGCCACATTGAAAAACCATCTCCGTTTCGGCGTTTACGCGGCGGGAATGGAAAATATCGTGTTAAACATCCGCTCGGTGGACGATAAGAAAGTGACCGACCACCATGCGCTTATCATCACCGGAGATCCGGCAGACGGATTGACCGGCGATGAGCGGACGATTTACGATATGGTGGCGGGGCGTATGCTGGAGGCTTTTTCTAATCGTTGCACCAAAGAGAACACCACCATTTCGCTTGACGCGGGTGGCGTACACTTTGTCGCAAAGGGCAGCGTAGCGCTACTTCCCGGATGGCGGTCTGTGTTCAACGCCACCGATGAAGAAGCGCAGGACGAGGATGTAATCACGCTGCCCGCACTCGCCGAAGGCGATACGCTTCCCGTCCGGGATATGGAAGCGTTGGAAAAGCAGACCAAGCCCCGCCCGTTGCATACCGAAGCAACGCTACTTTCGGCAATGGAATCTGCCGGTAAGGAATGTGAAAACGAAGATGAACGCGAAGCGATGAAAGATGCCGGTATCGGTACGCCTGCTACCCGCGCCGCGATTATCGAAACACTGTTTTCACGGGAATACATTACCCGTGAAAAGAAAGCGCTCGTTCCCACTAACAAAGGGCTGGTAGTTTACCTTGCCGTGAAAGACAAGAAAATCGCTGATGTGGCAATGACAGGAGGGTGGGAATTTGCCCTGGCGAAAATCGGACGCGGCGAAATGGATGCCGCTACGTTCCACAGTTCAATAGAGGTTTACGCCTCACAGATTACCACGGAATTACTCGATATCCCGTTTGAACGCAAAGAGGACCGCCCCGGTTGCGGTTGTCCCAAATGCAAGAACGGACAGATCGTATTCTTCCCAAAAGTTGCCAGGTGCAACAATGAGCATTGCGGGCTGACCGTATTCCGCACCATTGCGAAAAAGGATTTGACCGATACGCAGCTTACTTCCCTTATGGTAAATGGTGCAACCCCCATGATCAAAGGCTTCGTAAGCAGCAAGACGGGTAACACGTTCGATGCCGCCATTACATTCGATGCGGAATATAAAACCATATTCAAATTCCCCGAAAACAAAAAGGGCAGTTGGAAAAAAGGTAAGCCGAAGTAAATTCCTTAACTTTGCCACTGAAAGAATCTATGACTTGCTAATTAGGGATAATTGCTTGACATCGGATTTTTTTAGTGGTGGCGTCCGGGGCAAGGCTCCGGGCGCTTTTTCCTTTCCCTCCCATTTTTATTTACCACTAAAAAAATCGAAAAATGAAAGCAACAAATAAATCCACAGCCGTGGAATTATCCTATTTCCGACTATCCCTGTTATCTTATTTACGTGAATCGCATCCCGATAAAGCCGCCGACAGGCAGTTTATCGCCTCGCGGGGCGATGCGGCAGCCCAAGTGTACAGCGATATTATCAAATCGGGTGGCTCACACGACGAAGCCGAAGAAGTCGCCTCCCAAACTCTTTATGCCGGATTACATTTCTCCCTGTACCGTACCATTGTAAATATCCTGTGGGACGAGTTTACGGACGAAATAGATCCTGCGCTGGCCGAGTGGGTAGCAATGGAATTACAGCCCCGTCTTACCGGTGTCTTTGAAAAATACACATTGTCGGATGATTTTGCTGATAGTCAGGAGTACAGGTTACTCTACACGGAACTGACGGGCGCAATCCAAACCCTTCTCGAAGATGGCATTCAATAAGAAAGCCCGGCTTCAGGACAACATCGAAGCGATACGTTTAGCGTTCAGCCTTGATAAAGAGGGACGGCAGGCTACGCCCGCCGAAAGGGAAATATTGGAAGCCTACTGCGGTTTCGGGGGAATCAAAGCCGTGTTGAATCCTGCCGACAAACCGGAAGACGTGCAGCATTGGACGAAAACCGATAGCGAACTGTTTCCGCTGGTTACGCAGTTATATGATGTACTGCGCGTGGCCGCGGGAAACGCACCGCAGTATAACCGCTATGTAAGCTCCCTGAAAAACTCTGTGCTGTCCGCCTTCTACACTCCGCCGGGTGTGGTGGCCGCACTGGCGGCGGCATTGAAGGAGAACGGTGTTGAACCGGTACGCCTACTTGACCCTTCTGCCGGAACAGGTATCTTTTCCGGTGCTATCAGGCAAATGGCTCCCGGCTGTGAAACGACACAATTTGAAAAGGATATACTGACGGGTAAAATCCTTTCGCACCTGAACCCCGGAGAAAAAGTACGGGTAGAGGGATTTGAAAACATTGAACCCCGCTACAACGGCTATTTCGACGTGGTTGCCAGCAATATCCCGTTCGGCGATGTAGCCGTTTTCGACCCGGCTTACCGTAACGCGAAAGATGCCGCCCATCGGCAAGCATCCGGTACGATTCATAACTACTTCTTAATGAAAGGCGTCGATTGCGTCCGTGAGGGTGGATTAGTGGCGTTCATCACCTCACAGGGCGTGTTGAACGCCGAAGCTAACCACCCCGTGCGTGAATGGCTGATGGAGCGGTGCGAACCGGTTTCCGCCGTCCGCTTCCCAAACAACCTTTTTACCGACCATGCCGGAACGGAAGTGGGCAGCGACCTGATCATCCTGCAAAAGAAATCGCCGGACGGGGAATTATCCGAGCGCCAACAGGATTTTATCAATAGCCGTAAGTTATCCAACGGTATTTCGGTTAATAACCTGTTCCGCTCTTTCGACCGTGTCATCCATGATAGCGTAAAAGTCGGAACCGACCCATACGGCAAGCCTGCAATGGATTTTACCCACTCCGGCGGCGTGGGTGCTATTGCCGCCGAATTGCGCGGGATGTTGCAGGAAGATTTTTCCAGGCATCTGGATATACAGCATTATCAGTCTCATGCACAGGACATACCGGCACAGTTGCAACCGCAGGTTTTGGCTGCCGGGGAAATTAAGCCGCAACTTAACCCCGATGAATCCCGCTTTCCCGACGACCTCGACCCTTTTTGGCAGGCTATTGAAGACCACCTGTTCCCCGACGAAAAGGCGTTTTGGGATAAGGAAAAACAAACCGTTGCCGAAATACAAGGAAAGTCTGTTCCACCGGGAATGCAGGGTTCCCTTAACTTCATCTTTTCCGATCCGGTTCCGCCACCGGTACAAACCCACGCACCGACTACGGAGGTGAAAACGATGGAACCGGCGTACAGCATCAATAACCAACCGCTCATATCACTGTATGATTTATTCGGCTTGTCCGCTGAGGAACGTACACAGGTCAAACCCAAAAGCAACCGTTCCCACCGCCGGATGGAGATACCCCAGCCGAAAGAAACACAGCAGCGGAAATCTACTAAAAAGGAAGATGACCGGCCATTGGAGTGGCGTGAAGAGCTGATGTTGAAATCACGTAAGAAAGAGCAGCAGGCAAAACAGGAATCAACTATATATCCGGTAGCCGATGCCCGGAAGGAGGAACAACTTGAAAGGCTACGAGAGGAGCAGGCGCGGAATGAGCGGATGAAACCTGTTCCTTTTACCGTACCGGAACAGGGGCTGCCAAAACATTATAAAGAAGGGTCGCTGGTAACAAACGCCGACAACCGTATCGGTTACCTGCGTGACCTGAACGGTTTCCGTCCTATGTTTCACCCGCTGGAGCTTTTGCCGCGGCAGCAAAAACGGGCATCGCTCTACATCGAAATCCGGGATACCTACCACCATCTCTACCTGAACGAAGCTGACACGCTGAGGGAGAATCCCGCCCTTCGTCAGATGCTCAACCGCCTGTACGACGATTTTACGAAAGAATTCGGGAACCTGAACGACCCCAAGAATCTTGACCTTATTAAGATGGATGCCGGAGGGAGGGAAATCCTCTCTTTGGAGCATTATCGCGAGGGCAAGGCGGTAAAGGCGGATATTTTCGAACGGCCTGTAGCCTTCAACGCCAATAAGATTATACATGCCGATAATGCCCGCGACGCGTTGGCCGCTTCGCTCAACAAACACGGGGCGGTTAATCTGGAATACATGGCGTCCCTGACGGGTGGAACAGCAGAAAACCTGCTGTCGGAATTGAAAGGAAAGGTTTACTTCAATCCGCTGGTGGGCGGCTACGAGATAGCCGATAAGTTTATCGCCGGTAACGTTATTTCCAAAGCGGACGAGGTACAGAAATTCATCGACCGGCATCCCGGCCATGAGGCAGCGGGTGAATCGCTGGCCGCTTTGCATGAGGCCACGCCGAAGCCTATTGACTTCGACGATTTGGATTTTAACTTTGGGGAGCGATGGATACCTACCGGCATCTATGCCGCTTATGCTTCCTATCTTTTTGAAACGGATGTAAAGGTAAACTATGCCTCCAGCCGCGATGAGTTCAGTATCAATGCTTACTCCCGGAATGCCAATGTCACAGAAAAATACGGTGTTCGCAGCGAAAACCGCCTGTTTGACGGGGTTGCCCTGATGCGCCATGCCCTGCACGATACCACGCCCGACATTACCAAAACGGTCATGGAAGGAGAACGCGAAGTCAAAGTACCCGACGGGCAGGCGATCCAACTGGCCAACAGTAAAATCGACGAAA
>CALGIG010000080.1 GCA_937915865.1 uncultured Prolixibacteraceae bacterium
CTGAAATTTTCAAGTATGCAGTGGAAAAAGGCAAACATTGCTTCCTCGAAAAACCAATTTGTGTTGACCCGGTAGGTTACCGTACTATTGTAGCTACAGCCAAACAAGCCCAGGCAAAAGGTCTTTGCGTGGTAACCGGCACACAACGTCACCATAAACGCGATTATGTAGCTTCTTATGAACAAATCATGAATGGAGCTATCGGCGAAATAACCGGCGGAACCGTTTACTGGTGTGGCGGTATGCTTTGGTACAAGGACCGCGCCCCGAAATGGTCGGATCTGGAATGGATGATTCGCGACTGGGTAAACTGGGGATGGCTTTCGGGCGACCATATTGTTGAACAGCACGTTCACAACCTGGATGTATTTACTTGGTTTTCAGGATTAAAACCAAAATCAGCACTTGGTTTCGGCTCGCGTCAGCGTCGTGTTACCGGTAATCAGTTCGACAATTTCAGCATCGATTTTGAAATGGAAAACGGCATTCACATTCACAGCACTTGTCGCCAGATCAACGGAACTGAAGGTGGCGTATGGGAATTTATTCAAGGCACCAAAGGTTCGTGGACTTCCGACGGACACATTATCAAAGACCTGAAAGGCAACGAAATATGGAAATACGACTACGAAGCCGAAAAAGCCAAATTCAAACAAACCGACCCATACACCTTGGAACACGTGAACTGGATTAACCATATCCGCGCCGGAAAATCAATTGAACAGGCTTCTGAAACGGCTGTTGCCAACATGGCTGCCATCATGGGACGCGAATCGGCATACAGCGGAAAGAAAATCACATGGGACGACATGACAGCTTCGCCACTCGATCTTTTCCCAAAAGATATTGACATGACCAAAAATATGGCTGTTGCCAAAGAAGGCTACGGTGCAGGAAAAGAATTTAAACTGCCCGAATTTATTCACATAGCCGGAACACCGCAAGGAAACCAAACACGATAAGGTATGTCGCTTAACAGAAGATCTTTTTTAGGAACAGCCGCTTCATGTGCCGCTTTAGTGGCATCAGGCGGCTTTTTCTCTTCTTTCAGGTCGGTTTCAGGTTCTGTTCAATCCCTTTCTCCTGAACTAAAAATTTCGTGTCAGGAAGGAGTTGCTCCGGGGAAAACGCTCACTGAAAAGCTCGATTTCATCGAGTCGTTAGGAATCGTTGGATTTGAACCGGGTGGTCGCGGACTTGAACAAAGAGTGGAAGAGATACAAAAAGCGCTTCAAAACCGTAAAATTTCGGTTAGTGCAATCTGCGCCGGATTTGAAGGCTGGCTGATTTCGGATGATCCTGCAATTCAAAAGAAATGTATGGATTCGATGAAAACTATTATTGCAGCAGCTGGCGCACTTGGGTCAACTGGCCTGATTTTCGTTCCTGCTTTCAATAACCAAAAATCGCTTCCGGATAAAGATGCACGCGATCTTTTATTGGGACAAATGAAAGAGCTGGGCGATTTTGCACTTCAAAATAAAACGCGCATTTTGCTCGAACCTTTGAACCGTAAAGAATGCTATTTCTGCCGACAGGTGGAGGATGGCGCTTCGATTGTGCGTGATGTAAATTCTGCAGGAGCAGCCGTTATGGGCGATTTCTGGCACATGACCTGGGAAGAAACCAACGACCGTGCAGCGTTTCTCGCCGCTGGCGATTATCTTCACCACGTGCATATCGCCAGCCGTAAACGGCGTAAAATGCCCGGAGAAGATGGAGATGCCGATAATTACATCAACGGTTTTAAAGGACTGAAAGAAATAAACTATAAGGATTTTATAAGTTTTGAGTGCGGTTCGGTTGGCGACTCCAAAGTTACACTTCCAGCTGCAGTAAAACTGATGCGTGAGCAGTGGGAACAAGCCTGATTCTGTCGAAACATTCAATCAATTCAACTCAAAATAAAACCCCGGGTTCACTAAAATCCGGGGTTTTCTGTATTGTTCCTGGCCAACCAAACTATTCAATCCTGTAGTTCACCAGAATATTTCCAGGCGAACCAACAACAAGATTATACCATGAATTGGCATCGTTATATTTGGCGAGAGTGAAGCTGGTATCACCATCCAACGGCATTCCCTTTACTACCGAACCATTTTTATCAAGCAGGTAAACTTTGTTTTCTCCTTTTATAACAATCCCAATTTTCATGCTTCCATTCATCGGAAAAACAACAGGTGTTTCTGAAATGACATCGGGGAAAGAATGTTCGCCTACTTTCTTCCCATCGCCAGTATAAATCGTCAATTTCTTTCCATCCGCAAAAATGTATTCAGGCGAGCCATTCCCATCCAAATCCTGAGCAACAAAACGATGCGCAGGACCAAATTTACCCATCTCTTTGATCTCCGCCTGCCCCGAAAAATCAATAATATGAATTCTTCCCGATTGGTCGCTCGAAATTAAACGAGCATTACCGTCACCCGAAAAATATACCGGGTTCGACGATCGCACAAAAGGTTCTGGTTGTCCATCACGCTTTTTTCCTTGCCTGTCGAGGAAGTAAATATTTTGCTTGTCGTAAACAACCAGGTAATCTTTTCCACTGATGTTATAATGCAGAACTGGCTTTGTAACTTCACTTTCTGTTCCTTCGAAATTCCATTTTGGTATTAACTTCCCAAAAAGATCATAAAGGTAAATTCTTCGATCTTCGCCCGCAATAACAAACCGGTATTCACGACTGTCGTTATATTCCAGTACAGAAACCCCATTTGAGGCCATTGATTTTAATGTTACCGGAAATTTACCAACTTTATTGCCCATCCGGTCAATGCAAAACAACTGTGTCTTAGTATTAAACATATACTGAAACTTGTTGTTATGAAACAAGTCGATTTGATGAATATCTGAAATAATCTCACCAGGTACTTTAACAGTCCAGAGCACCTGTCCTTCTTTATTTATTAGTGAGACATTATTCTGATCGTCGTACGCAATCACTTCTTTATTGGGTAAATCTTTGTGATTAAGCACAACAACTGGTTTTTGTGCAAGTTTACCTTCTAACCGAATTTGCCAGGTAGCCTGAGGTTCCTCTTTTAGGGCAGGATCAAATTTAAGCGAAACCTGATTTTTCACCATTTTACCCGCAATCGAAAACTGCCATATAAAAGCGCTAAATTTCCGGATTACATCTTCGCTTTTGGTTATTGACTCGCTTATTTCAGATCTTAAAAGTGCATTTTTCAAATGGAACACCTTTGGAACTTTGGCATACATGTAAAAATTGGGTTTTAATTGTGCCTCTTTATTATTCGATTGATAAATCGAATCGTTACCCAAAGTCTTGCCTGCCATTAAATTCTGAAGGTAATTATTCATTGCAGGCAAATTGTCACCACAAATTAGATAATTCGAATAAATAGCATAGAACTGAGAGTTGATACCAGAGAAAGCCTTTCCGAAAAGACATTCGGCCATATCTCCAAAGGGCAAATGAAAAATTTCGATCTTCTTTTTTCCAGTTGAAAATTCACTACGCATAGTTTCATCTCCAGTTTTTCCTGAATTGCGAAATTCAGTAAACATTTTTCCCAGTCTCTCTTTTGCTTCTGAAGGATTGGCAAGCTCAGCAACGAAGAAACGGTTTTGGTATGGATCCGACTTATTAATGCCAGTATAAACGCCTGCAACCTGCGAACCAATCACTTCTTTAATAAATCGTTCCAAATCCGTATTTGTTTTATTTTTAAATTCAATCAAACTTGTTTCACGTGGATAAAAGTTTCCTTTGGTACGCAAATAGTTTTCGTACTGATCGATATATTGTTTTGAATTTCGAAGATTCAGAGCTACAAAAAATGATGCATTCGATGGAACAGCCCCGTCAATTGTCAATTTCTGAACTTCCTGATTATGAAAAATATTAAGATAATTATCACTCGAATCTTTGGTTACACTGTACCCTGAAAAATCAAGAGATTTTGAATTCGCCGACAAATCGAGTTCAGACCAATTGGAATAAGAATTTAGCTGGGGTAATGTTTTCCTGATTTCGGGAGAAACCAGTTTAGCCAAAAGCTGCGAAATGGTTTGATGATTAATGAAAATGTTGGCTAATGCAGTTTCTTCAATGGTTTTATAGGTTTCAGTAAATTCTCTGTTATTCAATAGATTGGTCGAATTCGATTGACGAATGGCTTCTTCAACCAAAATAAAATCTTCGCTTACCATGAAAATATCATTGACACAGGCAAGATAAATGTTCAGTTCAGGAGATTTAACATTAACAATGGAAGTATTATCGTAACTTTTCCTGGAAATAGTGTATTGGCCGCCTAACTCACGCGAGACCAAATCGATTGCCGAACCCGATTCCCCCTGATTGTTCAATTGAACAAGAAATAAGTTGGTCAACTCATTTTTACCAGTTGAATTAACTGAAATAATAACTGATTTATTTTTTAAAAGATTACTAATGCCAGGGTGTCCTTCAATAAAATTCCGAAACTTGTTAACCTTCGATAAAAGATTATCAAACTCAGGAACCGCTTTCATTTCAGCAAACAGAGCATTATCTCCTTTAAATGCCTTGTAAAATCCTTCCTGATCTTTAAACTCGATTATTAGCGGACTTTTTTGCGGTACTGCTTTAAAAGCTGGATTTTGCTTGGTCGAAAAAGTTTGAATAACTACTGGTTTCGGTTTCGACGGGTAAAATTTATATGCCAGAAAACCAAGACCTGCGAGAGTCAATGCTATTCCGAGTATGATAAATATTTTACGCATGATGGGATGTTTTATGGTCAAAAAAATAAAAGACTAAAATAAATTATTGGAATCCTGAATACTTATTGTTGCTTGACCTCTGATGCCTCAACAATTTTATACAACTTATCCGATCGTCGGATCTTGGTATCCAGCGGAATTGAAATATACGATCCTTTGGGGGCTTCGTTAACAGGTTTCAAATCGAGCTGGATTTCTGATACAGTAGTTCTTATCAATCCCGTTGTTGGTCCGGTAATATAAATTTCGTCACCAACTTTCAAAGCGCCTGTTTCCAGTTTGAATTCGGCAACTTTTATGTTCGAGAAATAATTCAGGCCTTTGCCTACATACACTTTTCGATGAGTAGCAAGTGAGCCATAGTTTTTGCTCCAATCGCCCAAACGCTGGCCCAGGTAATAACCATCCCAAAAGCCACGGTTAAAAACAGTAGCCAGGCGTTTATCCCAACCGGTAATTTTCTCGTCAGTAAATTCATCGTCAAAATAAGCCTGAACAGCCTCACGATAGCATTCGATAACCGTATATACATATTCGGCAGAACGGGCACGGCCCTCAATTTTCAGTACAGAAACTCCCGAATCGAGTATTTTATTCAGGAAATGAATGGTTTTCAAATCCTTGGGCGACATGATGTACTCGTTATCTATCTCAAGTTCAGCGCCTGTATCTTTATCAGTTACAACATAAGCACGTCGACAAGTTTGCATACAATTACCACGATTGGCCGACGAATCCATTTCGTGCAGGCTAAGGTAACATTTGCCCGAAACAGCCATGCACAAAGCTCCGTGAATAAACATTTCCAGCCGAACAATGGTTCCTGATGGCCCGGTAATATGTTGTTCCCGGATCAACCGCGAAATTTCAGCAACCTTATCCATTGTCATTTCGCGTGCCAGCACCACTACATCAGCAAATTGTGCATAAAAACGAACTGCTTCGATGTTGGTAATATTTACTTGTGTGGAAATGTGCACTTCAACGCCAACCTGCCGGGCGTACATAATAGCCGATATATCGGAGGCAATAATGGCTGATATTCCGGTTTCTTTGGCTGCATCAATTATTTCGTGGAGCTTGCCAATCTCGCTATCGAATACAACCACATTAACTGTTAAATATGTTTTTACACCGTGAGAATGAGCTATTTCAGCAATCTGTTTTAAATCCTGAAGCGTAAAGTTATTCGATGAGCGTGCACGCATATTTAATTGTTCAACGCCAAAATATACCGAACCTGCACCCGCCTGAATAGCTGCCATCAGCGATTCGTACGAACCCACCGGCGCCATTATTTCAACCTCTTCTCTTCTCATGTTAACCTAAAATATTGAGCTACAAATTTAATCTATATTTTGACTTGTAATCGAACCGGAAAAATCATTAGTTAGTGAGAAAAATGCAAATAACGACTAACATTTACGTATCATTTAGTTTACCTTCCAGATGAAATCGCCCCATCCTTCGACAATCGGGTACAGTAAAGGTGTTAACCAAACAACATTGAATGAATTTCTATGAAATAAAAAGAGCGGCCTCTGTCGAAGTCGCTCTTCACTAAAAATGAGAGAAATTCATTATTTCAATTCCAGATCATACGAATATGATTTGCTGTCGGTTGAAAGGACTACCTGATAATCACCTTTTTCAAGTTTTGAAAGATCGAATCCTTCAAGAACATTAAATTTATTACCAATTGATTTGGAATAAACAAGATCGCTGTTGGCATAAAAATCAAGGCTCATTTGTTCTTCAGGAAAATTCAGATACGATACTTTCAATACACCATTTTTGTAAGCAAAATAAGGTTCCATAAGATTCTTTTCTTTACCTACTGCGATGTTGTCTTTTTTGTCGATAGAGAAAGCACGTTCGCTGGTCAAGCCATTGGCGTTGACTGTTAATTTATAGTTCCCTTCTTCAAGGTTCGAAAAGTCGAAAACTTTACGGAAATCTTTGCTGTCAGCGTCGGTTTCTTTGTAATAAACCTTCTCACCTTTTTCATTTTCGATGCTAATTTGCAAACTAGCTGCATCAACACTTGAAATAGCAACTACAGCAGACTCAGAGTTAAGTGGAAGAATATTTACCTTTAAGTTTCCACCAGCCATTAATGTGTTTGCAAATGCTACAAATGCGAACAACATTGTTAATTTTGAAATTGTTTTAATTGTTTTCATTTTTCCATTGTTTTAAAAGTACAATGCAAACATACATGTTCTGCAACATATATGCTGAAAAACATACGTTAAGCGTTTATTATCCTTTCGTTAACGCTCACGGAAAAGTTTAAGCTAATGTAAACGATTTATTTTAATAAGCTATAAAACAAATACTTACAATTAATAATACTAAATCGTCAGTCGTATATTAAATGGAAATAAAAATACTACAATTGCTCGAAGGGGCCCAAAAAGCAAAGGGTATCACTATAATAATTGATGTTTTCAGGGCTTTCTCTACTGCATGTTATGCCTTTGATGGTGGAATTAAACGTATTTTTCCGGTTGGAGACCTAAATACAGCCTACTCTATGAAAAAGCTAAATCCGGATTACATTTTAGTAGGCGAACGCAATGAGCAAAAACCGGAAGGTTTCGACTTTGGAAATTCCCCCTCGCAACTTTTAAAAGGTAATTTACACGGAAAAATTATGGTGCATACCACCAGTTCCGGGACACAAGGAATAGCCAATGCTACACAAGCTGATGAAATACTGACAGGAAGTTTTGTCAATGCGCAGGCTATTATTAATTATATACGAATGAAAAAACCAAAGGAAGTCTCGCTTGTTTGTATGGGTTACAGTTGTCAATACCCCACCGACGAAGACACCTTATTGGCAGTATACATAAAAAACGAACTTGAAGAAAAACCAAACGATTTTCAGGCAATGGTTGAACAAATAAGAAAAGGTGACGGAGCCCGCTTTTTTGCCCCTGAAAAACAGGAATGGGCGCCAGTCGAGGATTTCGACCTGTGCTTGTCGCTCAACCGTTTTGATTTTGTACTGAAAGTTGAACAGGAAAGAGGAGTAAACTATCTGAACAAAATTAGCCTCCCATAAATTTCCGTTCAAAGGAGGAAACTTAAAACAAACTCACGATAGCTTTCAAGAATTCCCGAAGAGGAAAATGAGTTTAGTTAATAAAGACCTAAAAGATTTGATAGCTGGAACACAGCATTAAAACAAAAATATTATCAACAAAAGCCATGGCTTTCTCTTCATCCTTCGGGGAAGGTCGGGAGAGAGCTTTTAAATAAAATAGCATGAAATAGCCATCTCGCCTTAGGCAAGACAAACCGAAAATGAACAAATGGCTATTCCATTTCGTTGAGACACTCAAAAAAGAAAAATGCTAATACGCAGATTATAAGACGATAAACAAAAATACATATAAATGAAAAAATATAATTTCGACGAAATAGTTGACCGCACAAACACCAATTGCCTAAAATACGATGCACGTAGTTCTTTTTTTGGGAACGCCGATGTTTTGCCTTTGTGGGTTGCCGACATGGATTTCCGCACACCCAATTTTATCGTGGAAGCAGTAAAAAAAAGAGCAGAACACGAAATTTTTGGATATACCTTTCGTCCTGAAACCTATTCTCAGTCTATCATAAATTGGTTAAAAAAACGGCATAATTGGGAAATTAAATCTGAATGGATTTCGTTCAGTCCAGGAGTTGTCGCCGGTATTACACTGGCAATTCAGGCACTCTCCAACCCTGGAGATGGCGTAATCGTTCAGCCTCCGGTTTATAACCCATTTTACGATTCGATAAAAGGCAGTGGCCGACAAATGATTGAAAACCCGCTGAAGCTTAAAAATGGCCGGTATTATTTTGATTTTGAAGACCTTCACAGTAAAATAACACAAAACACCAAACTATTATTACTGAGCAACCCACACAATCCCGGAGGAATGGCCTGGACCAAAGAAGAACTTTCGGCTTTGGCCCAAATTTGCCTCGAAAACAAAATCATTATCATTTCCGATGAAATACATTCTGATTTAATCTTCGATGGATATAAACACACCCCGCTGGCTTGTGTCTCCGAAGAAGCAGCCCAAAATTGCATAACGCTTATGGCCCCAAGCAAAACATTTAATACAGCAGGACTTACCACTTCGTTTTTGGTTATTCCGAATAAACGTCACTTTGTTGCTTATGAACGGGTAATGCGCCTTCCTCACCTGCACATGGGTAATATCTTCGGAACTGTTGCCCTCGAAGCAGCCTACTCGCACGGGGAAAACTGGCTGGCACAACTTCTTATTTACTTACAGGAGAATTATCGATTACTCGAAAACTTTTTTACCGAAAAATTACCTAAAGTAAGAGTGATGCACCCTGAAGCCACTTATTTGATCTGGATTGACTTCTCGGCCTATGGTTTAACCGATGACGATCTGAATAAAAAGATGATTGATGCCGGCGTTGGCCTTAATCGCGGAATTCAGTTTGGCAAACAAGGCTCCGGGTTTATGCGCATGAATATTGGCTGCCCACAATCGATTTTAAAAGAAGCGCTGGCCCGGATTGAAAAAGCGTTTGCAGACTAAACAAAACATATTATAACACAAATTCCCGAAGCATATATGCTTCGGGGATTGCTATTCTTTCTTGGTAAATATTAAACCGATTCGGCTAATACAATTATTTTGTTGTTTTTGTTTTCAATAATCCCGCCATCTACTTCAAAAAACAGCACCTTGCCGGTTTCTTCCTCAATTTTAATCTTCCCTTTTCCCATTGTTGAAATAATTGGCGCGTGATTTTTCAATAGTTCGAATAACCCATCATGCCCCGGAACCTGGATCAGTTTTACCTGACCTGAATATACTGTTTTGTCTGGAGTTACAATTTCAACAACCATCGTTCTTATTTTTTTTATTTTCGGTAATCAGCAAAAACTGAATGTACTAAAATCAGGCCCCTGCAATTAATTTTTCGCCTTTTTCAATTGCTTGTTCTATGGTACCAACAAAGCTAAAAGCTGCTTCAGGATATTGATCAACTTCGCCATCCATAATCATATTAAAGCCTTTAATCGTATCTTCAATCGAAACCAGCTCGCCTTTAATACCCGAGAACTGCTCGGCAACAAAGAATGGCTGTGAAAGGAAACGCTGTACACGGCGCGCGCGATGAACAACCAGTTTATCTTCTTCCGAAAGCTCGTCCATACCAAGGATAGCAATAATATCCTGAAGTTCTTTATAGCGCTGCAATATCTGGATTACACGTTGTGCACAATCGTAATGTGCATCGCCAACAATTTCGCGTGTCAGGATTCGTGAAGTAGAATCAAGCGGGTCAACTGCGGGATATATACCTAACTCTGTAATTTTACGGCTCAATACCGTTGTGGCATCGAGGTGGGCAAAAGTTGTGGCGGGCGCTGGGTCAGTCAGGTCGTCAGCTGGTACATATACCGCCTGAACCGAAGTAATCGATCCGCGTTTTGTTGATGTAATACGTTCCTGCATTATACCCATTTCGGTAGCCAAAGTAGGTTGGTAACCTACAGCTGAAGGCATACGCCCTAACAAAGCCGAAACTTCGGAACCTGCCTGTGTGAAACGGAATACATTATCGACAAAGAACAAAATATCTCGTCCTTTCCCAGAAGAGCCATCTCCGTCACGTAAACTTTCGGCAATTGTCAACCCCGACAAACCTACGCGGGCACGGGCGCCTGGTGGCTCATTCATCTGGCCAAACACCAGTGCAAGTTTCGATTTTCTCAAGGCATCCATATCAACTTTCGAAAGGTCCCAATGTCCTTCTTCGAGCGAATGTCTAAATTCATCGCCGTAGTCAACGATCTTGGCTTCAATCATTTCCTTAAGAAGGTCGTTCCCTTCGCGGGTTCGTTCACCAACCCCTGCAAATACCGAAAGCCCACTGTGAGCAAGTGCAATATTATTAATCAATTCCTGAATGAGAACTGTTTTTCCTACACCGGCACCGCCAAACAAACCGATCTTACCTCCTTTTGCATAAGGTTCTATCAGGTCGATAACTTTAATACCGGTAAAAAGTACTTCTGTCTCTGTAGTTAAAGCTTCGTATTTTGGTGGCTCGTTATGAATGCTTAACCCATTTTTGGGCAGAGATTCCAAACCATCAACACAATTCCCGGTAACATTTAGCAGACGACCAAGAGCAGATTCACCACTTGGCATTATGATTGGTTTACCTGTTGAGAATACCCTCATTCCGCGACTTAACCCGTCGGTTGAATCCATTGCAATGGTGCGAATAGTATTTTCTCCGATGTGCTGTTCACATTCAAGAATCAAGTTATCCATTCCTGGCCTTTCAACTTCAAGTGCGTCATAAATTTCAGGAAGTTTAATTCCTTCAAGATCAAATGCGACATCGATAACCGGACCGATTATCTGCGATATTTTTCCAATATTTTGAGCCATACTTCTGGTTTTTAACTAACAAAATGAAGTTAATAAAATTGACTTTAAAAGTGACAAAAAAGATTCTTACATCAAAAAAAACAGACTAAAAAAATTCTTAATGGTCACGATCCAAAATCAAAGTTGCCAACCTTTTCATTTCTGCCTTGTTTTCCTCTGGCATATTAATATCTACTAAAGTTTCTACTGCTTTTCGAAAAAAAACATCAATATAATCCTCTGTTATTTTTTTGATATCCAATTTATTGTATACAGAAGAAATAGCCAGTATTTTTTCTGTTGCATCAAATTCGCCACGGTGAAACCAATCAAGAATAATATTTTTTGATTTCGAATCGGAAACTTCAAGGGCTTTCAACAGAAGAAAGGTTTTTTTGTTCGCCACAATATCACCGCCAATTTTCTTCCCAAATTTGTCCTGATCGGCAAATACGTCGAGCAAATCGTCCTGAAGTTGAAAGGCAATGCCTAAGTTCAATCCAAAATTGTATAATTGATCGGCTATTTTTAATGGGGCATCAGCAACCAATGCTCCCAGCTTCAGGCTGGCGGCCAATAGCACTGCTGTTTTTAGGCGAATCATCTCCAGATAATCCTGAATAGAAACCTCTAATGATGTTTCAAAATCCATATCGTATTGTTGTCCTTCGCAAACTTCAAGTGCTGTTTTGGAAAACAAGCTGATTATGTTGGGTAAGCAGACAGAAGGTACTTTTGACAAATATTTATAAGACATTATCGACATAGCATCTCCTGAAAGAATGGCAATATTTTCATTATATTTTTTATAAACCGAAGGTTTATTCCGGCGCATTTCTGCTTTATCCATTATATCGTCGTGAAGCAATGTGAAGTTATGAAATACCTCAACAGCCAAAGCAACCGGCAAAGCCACATCTATTTCTTCGCAAAACATATTGTATGCCATTAAAACCATTGCTGGCCTTAAACGCTTTCCACCCATCGATAAAGCGTACCCAATTGGTTCATACAAATTTGGGGGATCAGTTTCAGATATTATTTTGATTTCTTTTTCTACTTCAGAAGTTATAACCGCTTGAATTTGGTCGAATGTGTACATACTATTTTTGCGAAAGGAAAGACGATACATTACACGCCTGAATCCTTAAAATATGATTATAATAGGAATAAGATTGTTATATTTTATTATAAAGCACCCGGTTCAAAAAATCATCTTTAAACTTTGGTGAAATTGGAAGCTGAGTTTTATCTTTCATTTCAACTACCCCGCCATCAGTTTTCAAATACCGGTTTACATTCTTCAAATTAATCAAATGAGATCTGTGTATCCGAAAAAAACCATGAGGGACAAGAAGATTATCGAAATCGAGCAACGTGCGGCTGACAAGAACCGAAGACCCGTTGGTGAAGAATACCCTGGAATAATTTCGTTCTCCTTCACACCTAACAATATCATTAACTTTAACAATGATAAACCCATTAATTTCAGGTAACGCTATAGTCTGATCAGAATCAGTCCCTGGATTCAAATTCCTTTTCAGCACTTCAACCCTTTGTTTTTCACGAAGGACAGGAATTTCATTAATTCGATTGATAGTCAATCTTACATTTTCGATCAAAACAGGTTTAACAATATAATCAAAAGCCGAATACTTAAATGCGGTAATAGCATAATCGCTATACGAAGTTGTAAAAACAACCTTAAAATTAACGTTAGTCACCTGTTCCAGCAAACTAAATCCTGTCCCGTCAGGCATCTCAATGTCGAGAAAAACAAGCTCAGGTTCAACACGATTAATCAAATCCAAGCCAGAAGATACAGAATCGGCTTCTCCTACAATTTCAATTTCAGGAAAATTTTGCTCCAGAATACGTCTTAGACCTCTTCTGGACAACTGATCGTCGTCGATTAATATTGTTTGATACATTAAATCGGATTTCAATTTAAAAGCTAAAAGTAGTACAAATGAACAGAATTTAAAACGTCCTCACTTATTTTTTTTATAAATGATATTTTCATATTTTTTAACCTAACCATGCAACCAGTTGTTTATATCCCTAATTTTGTAAGCTAAACTAGACATATAAATGAATATAATTCTTATCATTGAATCATCAACTGAAGTATGCAGCGTTTCGGTCCTAAAAGACGGGAAACTGCTGGATACTGAAGAGTCTGGACAGGGTCAAAATCATGCCCGATTAATAACAGTATTTGCCGACAATTTATTGAAACGAAACAATATATTACCCGGAGAATTAAGTGCAATTGCTGTAAGCAAAGGGCCTGGATCGTATACCGGCTTGAGAATTGGAGTTTCAACAGCCAAAGGATTTTGCTATGCGGCAAATATCCCGCTTATCGCAGTTGGCACACTTGAGGCAATGGCAAAACATGTAGTATTAAATGCCCGACAATATCAAATTCCAACAGACAAACCTGTACTTTTTTGCCCGATGATTGATGCCCGGCGCATGGAAGTTTACTCATTGTTACTAGACGAATCGGGACAGACTGTCAAACCTATTTCTGCTCAAATTATTGACCAAACATTCTTAAACAGCGAGCTTGAAACCAATACCGTAGTTTTCTTTGGTAATGGCGCTCCTAAATGTGCAAACGTGATAACATCGCCAAATGCTGTATTTTTGAACAAAATAAATGCTTCGGCAAAATTTATGAGCGAATTGGTATGGGAAGCATACAACAATAAGCATTTTGAAGACGTTGCTTATTTCGAGCCTTTTTATCTGAAGGATTTCGTTGTAACTGTATCGAAAAAAAGTTTACTCGGATGAAGTCGAAATTTATACTTTTTCTGTTTTTGGTTTTAGCATTTAAGCTGAATGCTGATCCGCTGGAAGAAATGGAATATATCCTTCGGTTTGGATTTATTAAAGGTGGAAAAGCAACACTAATTGCTGAAAAAGATAAGTTGAACAAAAAGCAAACCATTCATTACCGTATGCGTGGGCGCACAACCGGACTTGTTGATAAAGTATACGAAGTTAATGACATTTATGAAAGCTGGGTCGACCCTGAAACATTCCTTCCGTTAAAGTCAGTCAGGAATGTGAAAGAACAAAAATATCGGTTTTACGACGAAGTAACTTACGACCATTTAAACGATTCTCTTTTTAGCCAAAAAACCGGGAGAAAAAAAGTGCCGGAAAAGGTTAACGATTTAGTCAGCGTGTTCTTTTACATCAGGCAAAATAGTTATTTCGATGATCTATTAGCCGGAAAACATGTCCAAATACCTGTATTTCATGGTGAAGATTTATTTTTAATGGAACTTAAATTTTTAGGGACCAAAACAATACGTACCAAAATTGGGAAAAAAGAGTGCTATGTGGTTTCACCTGTAGTTCCCAAAGGTAAACTGTTTAAAGACTCTGATGACTTGAAAATATATATAACCAAAGATGAAAACAGGTTACCAATTTATGCCGAATTCGAAATGATCCTTGGTTCGCTAAAATGCGAGCTCGATTCATACAAAATAAATGGTGTAAATCAGTTGGTTAAAGACTAGAACAGTTTTATTTTGCTGAAGTTTTATTCAGAACAGTCATTAAATCAATCAATTAATTACTTTAATTTCGTCTTAATTGTATGAAAAAATTAAATGAATGATTTTCTATCTACAATATTTATATATTTTTGCAGCCAGTTTGAAAAATATAATTAATTGATATGGCAGCTACTACAGCAGATATTAAAAACGGGTTAACGATAGAATTTAACGACCAGTTATTCCAAATTGTGTCGTTCCAGCATGTAAAACCAGGTAAAGGACCAGCTTTTGTCCGCACTAAATTGAAAAACCTGAAAACCGGAAGAACCATCGAAAATACATTCTCTTCGGGAGTGAAAATTGACATCGTAAGAGTTGAGCGCCGTCCTTACCAATACCTTTACCAGGACGAGGCCGGGTTCAATTTTATGCACGCTGAGACTTTTGAGCAAATTTCTATCGCTCCTGAATTAATCGAAAATTCGGACTTAATGAAAGAAGGCCAGGTTGTTGAAATCAACTACCACGTTGAGACTGAAACTCCTTTGACTGCTGAGTTGCCTCCATTTGTTGAACTTTTGGTTACAGCAACTATTGCCGGAGAAAAAGGGAATACCGCCAGCTCAAATGCATTGAAGCCTGCAACTGTTGAAACCGGAGCCGAAGTTATGGTTCCAATGTTCATCAACGAAGGTGATGTTATTAAGGTTGACACTCGTGATCGTTCTTATTCTGAACGAGTTAAAAAATAACTGTCCAGATAATGAAAATAGGAAAGGCCGGCAATTGACGGCCTTTCCTATTTTAAACAAAATGCCTCCGGAATTTTCTCCGGAGGCAACCATCCATAAACCATGAAATTCTACACCTAACCTATTACTTTTCAAACTCTTCTTCGAGTTCTTTTTCAGTCTGAAGAAACAATTTTAAGTCTTCGTCAACCGACTGAATTCCGGCAATTCCGAAATTCTGAATCAGTACATTTGCCACGTTTGGCGATAGGAATGCCGGCAATGTCGGGCCAAGGTGAATATTCTTCACGCCCAGGTGAAGCAGCGCCAGCAAAACAATCACCGCTTTTTGCTCGTACCAGGCAATGTTGTAAGCAATTGGCAACTGGTTCACATCTTCCAGTTCAAAAATTTCTTTCAGTTTCAGCGCAACCACAGCCAGTGAATACGAGTCGTTGCACTGTCCGGCGTCGATCACACGAGGAATACCATTGATGTCGCCCAAAGGCAATTTATTGTAACGGTATTTGGCACAACCGGCTGTCAAAATCACGGTGTCTTTTGGTAGCTTTTCGGCAAACTGGGTGTAATAATCGCGCTCTTTCATACGTCCATCGCAGCCAGCCATCACAAAGAACTTGCGGATAGCGCCGGTTTTTACGGCCTCAACAATCGGTCCGGCCAATTCGAAAACCTGGTCGTGGGCAAACCCACCAATGATTTCGCCAGTCTCGATTTCGGTTGGAGCGCCACAAATCAATGCGTGTTCGATAATCGGACGGAAGTTTTTCATTTCACCCGGCTTGCGGTCGGCAATGTGAACGACTCCAGGCAGACCCGATGCGCCCGTGGTATAAATGCGGTCGGCATACGAAGCGCCTTTCAACGGAGGAACGATACAGTTAGTGGTGAAAAGGATCGGACCATTGAAGCTCTCAAACTCTTCTTTTTGTTTCCACCAGGCATTTCCGTAGTTACCGGCCAAGTGTTTGTATTTCTTGAATGCCGGATAATAGTTGGCTGGCAACATTTCGCTGTGGGTGTAAACATCCACTCCGGCTCCTTCGGTCTGGATCAGCAGGTCTTCCAAATCTTTCAGATCGTGTCCCGAAATAAGGATCGCCGGATTTTTACGCACGCCAATGTTTACTTTGGTTACTTCCGGATTTCCGTAGGTCGTTGTGTTGGCCTGATCGAGCAAAGCCATCACATCCACACCAAATTTTCCGGTTTCGAGGGTCAACGCAACCAGTTCGTCAATCGATAAATCCTGGGTTGTAGCGGCCAGAGCGCGCTCTATGAAGGCAAAAATTTCTTCTTTCTTGAAGTTGAGGTTATAGGCGTGTTCAGCGTAAGCAGCCAAACCTTTCAATCCATAAATGATGAGCTCTTTCAACGAGCGGATATCTTCGTTCTTTTCGCTCAGGATGCCCACTTCAGCCGCTTTGGCTTCGAACTCTTCGGTGGTAACGGCAGTCCAGGTGACCGATTCGTGTGTTGGCAAAGAGATTTCATTGGCTATGACTATGGCGCGTAATTCGTCGCGAACTTTCAGTGTTTTTTTGATGCGGATCGAGAAAGCAACCTCGTCGAAATTGGCGTTAGTGATAGTGCTGAATAAACCGTCGAAAATCACTTTATTCACTTTCGGTTCGCCCAATCCTGCTTTGCGCAATTCGCTGTTGAGGGCAGCAACGCCTTTCAAAACAAACAAAAGTGTGTCCTGAAGATTGGCCACATCGCTATCTTTTCCGCACACACCTTTTACTGTGCAACCAATTCTTTTGGCTGCTTCCTGACATTGAAAACAAAACATGTTCATAGTTAATTTTTTTGCATGAGAATGGCTGTCCGCATTTGTTGCAGATCCGCTTCTCGTTGATTATAAATTTTTAAGTTCGGAGTGCCTAAAGTTGATTTGCCAGCTCCAATTCAAAGCGCTTTTTAAGCCCCTCCTTTGGAGGGGTTGGGGAGGCTTCTCTACACCCAAGCTTCATCGAGAACATCGCCTTTGATGCTTACGATGATTTCCTTCACCGGAACTTTGCGCGAAGCCTGAGCAGCCGCCATCTGAACCAGTTGCGATAAACCTCCACAACAAGGCACTTCCATCATCATGATGGTGATAGTGTTAACACGGGCCTCGTCGATGAGCCGACGGAGTTTTTCGACATATATTTCTTTGCCCTGATCGAGTTTGGGGCAGGCGATAACCAATGATTTTCCGGCTAAAAATTTCGAGTGGAAATTTCCCATGCTGAAAGCCACACAGTCGGCAGCCAGCAACAAGTCGGTCCCCTGAAAAGTGGCGCCAGCCGGATTGATCAGGTGCATTTGCACCGGCCACTGACGCAAGGCCGATGGTGCTTCTGTTGCAACCGGAGCACCTGCAAATTTCAGGTTTTGTGGCTCGAAGCTAATTTCTTTTGAGCCGGGACATCCGCCAGAAACGCAACCGCCACCCGACAATTCGACTTTGGTATTGTGCACTTCCGAAATCACCGCATCAACGCTGAACGGAATTTCAGAAGCATGTAATTTCAAATAGCCGACGGCTTGCTTCAGGAAACCAGTTTCGCCGTGCTCTTTCAGGTGCTTGAGGTGAGCAACCATCGTATTCTTCCCTTTTGGAATAATCTGCTTCACAACCACCACCTCATCGTATTCGTCCGCCTCACGTTTTTCGATGGTTATTGCTCCCTCAGGACAATGGCCCAGGCAGGCTCCCAATCCGTCACACATCAACTCGCTAATGAGCCTGGCTTTTCCATCAATAATTTGCAGTGCACCTTCGTGACAGTTCGGAACACACAGCCCGCAACCGTTACACAAATCTTCGTCTATATTTACAATTTCGCGTATCATCTGAGTAATTTTGTATTTTTCCGAAACAAAAGTACAGCCGTTCGGTTGTTAAAACTGTAACAAATGTTACAAAGCGAAAGAAAAAACAAGGACTTACCACGAGTTTTACCCGTGGTCATCAATATTAAATCATTTTCAGGATTTTGCAGACAAAACCAGGAACGTGGTTCAATATTAATCACCCCTTACAAAGTGCGGGGACAACAGAAACAAAAGGAACACTATAAAAACACAGAAACTTTAGTAGATCATGATTCAACCCGAAATACTTTGCCAATCTCCGGTTTTCCGGGGTATATCTCCTGAAGAACTGAACAAACTTTTTCAGCAAATTCACTACCAGGTAAAATCGTACCCGAAAGGTGAACTCATTGTGAATGCCGGTGAAATCTGTGACCGGTTGTTGATTATTCAGAAAGGAAGTGTAAAAGCCGAAATGACCGATTATTCGGGCAAAACCATCAAAATTGAAGACATGACTGCGCCCTGGCCGCTGGCTACCGCTTTTTTGTTTGGAAAAGAGAACCGGTTTCCGGTAACCGTTTCGGCCACTGCTGATGTGCAATTGGTATCGATTCCGAAACAAGAGTTTGTGAAATTGTTGCAATTGAATGCGCTCATCCTGAATAATTACCTCAATACCATTTCGACCCGGGCACAATTCCTGTCGCAAAAGTTGAAATTCCTTTCATTTAAAACCATTAAACAAAAAATTGCCCATTACCTGCTCGACTTGGCCGGTGACCGACTGCAAACCGTTGAGATTGCCCAATCGCAGGGACAGCTGGCCGAAATGTTTGGCGTAACCCGTCCCTCACTGGCCCGTGCACTGGGCGAAATGGCGCAAGACGGACTGATAGACGTTGATCGCCGTTATATCAAGATACTGGATAAAGCCAAAATGAACCAACTTTTAGTCGGCTAGGTTTAGCAATATTTCTTAAAATTCCCTACCCACCACATTTTGTGCCTGGTAAAATTCAGGATTGTAATGTTATTGATTTGTAATAGCCAAAACAAGAAATAATTTGCAATCATTCAATATTTTACGTGGCATACCTTCATGTGTAATCTACAATTAATAATTGTGTAATCGTTCTGTAATAATGTCGAAGAAAATTTGCATCAGGTTTAAAATCGGAAAAACACAACTAATAAACATGAAAAAACTATGCTTCATTGCCCTGATGCTATTATTTACAATTTCATACAACTCCAACGCTCAGGAAACAACTGTTAATGAGAAAATTACCGAAGTTAATGACAAATTAGCCGGTTTAGCGGAACGCCTTGCCACCACTGAAAGCGATCTATCCAAACTGAATAAAATTAAAGTTTCAGGTTATATCCAGGCACAATATCAAAATTTTGAAAATCCGGCAATTCAGCCTGATAATTATTTTTCGTTGCGGCGTGTTCGCGTAAAATTTACTTACGAAACAACCGATGGAGTAAAATTCGTTCTGTGTCCCGACTTCACTCCGGGGAACTTTGTAATAAAAGATGCTTATGCTGTATTGAATGATCACTGGACAAAAGCTTTCAGTCTTTGGATGGGAAAATTTAACCGTCCTAACTATGAAGTTGAATACTCATCGAGTCAACGCGAAGTTGTTGAGCGTTCATTGATTATCCGCACCTTGTATCCTGGCGAACGGACCATTGGCGCCAAGCTCGAATATAATCCGATGAATGTTCCGATACATATTCAGTTTGCTTTATTAAACGGAGCTGATGGCCTTACAATCTCAAATTCTTCAGGAACAAATTTAAACAGTTCTGAGAACAAAGATTTTGATAATCTGAAGGACATTATGGTCCGAGCATATTATAACCTGAGTTTAGGTAACCTTGGAGGAATAGACTTTGGCGCTCACGGGTACTTTGGTTCACTAAAATCGAACGCTTTAAAAACACTGAGCAGCGATTATGCCACTATTAAGGATGTAAAAATTGGAGATGCGGTAAAGCGTAACTGGATTGGCGGAGAAGTTCAATTTTTCGTTGATTGGTTAGGTGGAACATCCATTAAAGCTGAATACATTGCCGGTAAAAATGCATCAATCGGTTATGCACCCGTAGCAGCCTCCGGTACAACAGCTGCGACACCAGGAGTTGCCAATTTTCAGAATAAGTTTTCAGGATATTATATCTACCTGATTAAAAACCTGGGTAAAAAGAACCAGTTTGCCATGCGATATGATTATTACGACCCAAATACCAATATAAGCGGTAAAGATGTAGCAATAACAAAATACACTTCACCCGATGCTGCAGCCCTGAAAAGCAGAATAAGTGGGAAAAGCGACCTGGCTACAGGAACTCTTAGTTTGGCTCTGCATCACTATTTCGACGATAATTTGCGCATTTCGCTGAACTACGACATTGTTAGAAACGAAAAAGTTGGAACAGCAAATGCAGTAACCGAATCGTATACAAACAACGATGGAACAAAAGGAACTCTTGATTACAGCAATGTAATCAATCAAAATTTATTAACCCTGAGAATTCAGGCCAAATTTTAAAAAACCTAAAATCAATTAAAACGAAACAAATATGAAAACAATTAATATGAAGAAATTAGCAATCCTCGCAGTTCTTTTAGGGTTTATATGTTTTGCATTTGCACCAGCACCTGAAAGAATAACAGTAAAAGGTTCGGATACAATGGTTATCCTGGCACAGAAATGGGCCGAAGTTTATATGAAAAGTAATTCCAGTGTGGCCATTCAGGTTACCGGTGGCGGTTCGGGTGTTGGTATTTCGGCATTGATAAATGGGGCTACCGATATTGCCAACGCCAGTCGTAAAATGAAACAAACCGAAAAAGAAAAGCTCAAAGCACGTTACAATACTTTAGGCGTTGAGGTTGCCTGTGCCAAAGATGGTATTACTGTTTATTTGCACCCCACAAACAAAGTTAAAGAACTGACTGTTGAACAGTTGGGTAAAATTTTCCGTGGTGAAATCAAAAACTGGAAAGAAGTTGGAGGAGCCGATGCCGATATAAAACTTTATGGACGAGAAAACAGTTCTGGCACTTATGTATTTTTCCAGGAAAATGTAGTAATGGGCGACTATGCTGCCAACTGCCAGACTTTACCAGGCACAGCAGCGGTTGTCAACGCCGTTAAAAAAGACCCAAATGGAATTGGGTATGGTGGCGCAGCTTACGCCGAAGGAATTGAAATATGCAAGGTAAAAAAGGATTCCAATAGCACTGCTTATGCAGCATCAACCGAAACGATAGCAAAAAACCAATATCCAATTACCCGTTACCTGTTCATGTATCTCCGTAATCGTCCAACCGGCGAAATGAAAAAATACATCGACTGGATTTTAAGCCCTGAAGGACAAAAGTTGGTTGTTGAAATGGGCTACTTTCCTGTTAAATAACAAAAGCAGCTAAGCATTTGAGTACCTGAGCCATTTTTAAGCGCTCAGGTACTTTGTCTCTTTGTTACTATTCTTTCTACTATGGCAAAAAAAACAAAAAAAGGGAAAAAATCGATCATCGATTCCGAAACGGGCCTGATTGATATAACCCGGAAAAAATTCAGGTGGAGCGACTACCTGGCTGAGAAACTGATTAAAGGTGTAGCTTTTCTTTCTATAACTATTATCGCCCTGATTTTCTTTTTCGTATTCCGTGAAGCATTCCCAATTTTTACACCCGATAAGTCACAACCAAAAACCGAAGCTACCAATACCAAAGATTTAGTTCAGGAAACTTATGGAGAAATCGTCGACAATTCGGCCAACAGCAATGCGCAGGAGACTTATGGAGAAGTAACAGATCCGGCCAATTCAGCAGAAGTACAAGAAACTTATGGCGAAGTTGTTGATACAACTACTCAAAACAAAACCTCAGAAAAAATTTACCAGGTAAGTTCCGGTAGTGGTGCCGACGAAAACCGGGCAGCGCTTAAAACCCTCCTGGGAAAAGAATGGGTTCCGGTATCCGAAAAACCTCGGTATGGAATTTTAGCCCTAATTATCGGAACATTTAAAATAACCATCATTTCTATTTTGTTTGCTGCTCCAATTGCTATACTGGCAGCATTATATACCGCTTCTTTTGCCGGAAAGCGAATGAAAGAATTTATTAAGCCAGCCATTGAGCTCCTTGCCGGGTTTCCTTCGGTTGTAATAGGTTTTTTTGCTTTGATGGTTTTGGCAACTTTCCTCCAAAACATTTTCCAGTACGATACCCGGTTAAATGCTTTTGTTGGCGGTATAGCTATGGGAATTGCAGCTATCCCAATCATTTTCACAATCACTGAAGACGCGTTAACTGCTGTTCCTAAAACATACAATGAAGCCAGCCTGGCCTTAGGAGCATCGAAATGGCAAACTGCATTTTTTGTGATCTTACCTGCTGCTACACCCGGAATATTTGCTGCTATTTTGCTCGGTATTGGCCGTGTTTTTGGCGAAACCATGATTGCCTTAATGGCTACTGGTAACGCTCCTTTAATTGGAGCCAATCCATTCGAATCGGTACGTACACTAGCAGCAACCATTGGCGCCGAAATGGCTGAAGTAGTTTTTGGCGACACGCATTACAATGTGCTTTTCCTTATTGGCTCGCTACTTTTCGTTTTCACTTTCGCGATTAATGCAATAGCCGAGTTCTATGTGAAAGGCAAATTAATGAAAAGAATTCAAGGGAAATAGCCATCATGATAATACTCAATCAAAACGAAAATAAGGCATGGCTATTCCATCCCGTTAAAGACCATAAGAAAAGCGTTTATACATATACGGGAATTGCAGAACGAGATACAGAAAAATATTAGGATGAAATGATTAAAAACAAGAAAGACAATATAAAAGGGATTCTGATCGAAGGATTAACTTTATCATCAGCTTTACTGATTATTGCCATCATTTTAACCATGATTACAGTAATCGTTATTGGAGGGAAAAGCCAGATTTCGTGGGAATTCCTGACAAGCTTTCCGAGAGACGGAATGACCAAAGGAGGAATCTTTCCGGCTATATACGGAACAGCGCTATTAGTAATCATTATGTCGGTAGCAGCTGTTCCGTTCGGCACCATTACAGCTATATATTTAACCGAATATGCCAATGAAAATTCTATTATTGCAAAAACCATTCGTTTTGCGGTAAGGACATTAGCTGTCATTCCATCAATTATTTATGGTCTCTTTGGGCTAGGTTTTTTTATCAAGTTTGTTGGCGTACAAATGGACAACGTGTTTATGGGCGGGCAACTTAAATGGGGACAGCCTAATATTCTGTGGGCAAGTTTAACAATGGCGCTGTTAACACTCCCGGTAGTTATAGTTTCGGTTGAAGAAGCATTGAAAACTGTTCCGAAGGAACTTCGTGCAGCAAGCCTGGCGCTGGGAGCGACCAAATGGCAAACCATTTGGAAAGTAGTTATTCCAGGATCGATTTCAGGAATTATGACAGGAACAATATTAGCCGTAAGCAGAGGCGCCGGCGAAGTAGCGCCCATCCTGTTTACCGGAGCAGCATATTATGTGGCCACGTTGCCCGGATCGTTTGCCGACCAGTTCATGGTATTAGGTTACCACATTTATGTGATGACAACTCAGTCAGCTAATGTCGATCAAACTTTACCCATCCAATTTGGTACCACGTTAGTTTTGCTGGCGCTCACATTCATCCTGAACATTTCAGCAATCGTTTTACGATACCGGATCAGAAAAAAGAAAATCGGTTAACAACAAGGTAAAAGGATAAAGTATAAAAGCAAAAGAAGAAAAGGATATTATGATTCAAGAAAAAATACTTACCGAAAATATGTTTCTACATTACGGAACCAAGATGGCGCTGAACAACATATCCATCAAGATTCCGGAGAAAAAAGTCACCGCTTTTATTGGACCTTCTGGCTGTGGAAAATCAACGTTCCTGCGTAGCCTTAACCGCATGAACGACCTGATTGATGGCGTAAAAATCGATGGGAACATTTTAATCGACGGAATTAATATCTACGATAAGAATATTGACGTAGTAACCCTCAGGAAAAAAGTAGGTATGGTCTTTCAGAAATCGAACCCATTTGCCAAATCGATTTACGAGAACATTGCCTATGGGCCGCGAATCAATGGAATGAAAGATAAAAAACAGCTCGACGAAATTGTTGAGAAAGCTCTACGGAATGCTGCAATATGGGATGAAGTAAAAGATCGCCTTGGCGATTCGGCACTAGGCCTTTCGGGTGGCCAACAACAGCGACTTTGCATAGCCCGGACCCTTGCTGTTAATCCTGAAATTGTTTTGATGGACGAACCGGCAAGTGCTCTCGATCCGCTTTCGACTTCGAAAATCGAGGAACTGATCGTCCAACTTAAAGAAAACTACACCATTGTTATTGTAACCCACAACATGCAGCAAGCAGCACGTATAAGTGATATGACCGCTTTTTTTTACCTTGGCGAACTAATTGAATTTGACAAAACAAAAAAAATCTTTACCAATCCCGAAAAGAAACAAACAGAAGATTACATCACCGGTCGATTTGGGTAAAATAGCCCCACCCAACCTCCCCGAAGGGGAGGAGAAAAAGATGGGAGTCAGGCAGGTAACGTTTTGAAAACGATCATTTCAATTATAAATACATATCATTAAATAAACTAAAATACCGCGAAGCATTCTTAGTCCCCCTCCTACGGAGGGGTTAGGGGAGGCTTTAGGTTAGGGGAGGCTTCTTTATGGAAAATATAAGAATATTCGACTTAGAACTGGAAAAACTCCAACGCAAGGTAATACAAATGTGCTCGCAGGTAAACCAGCAAATAAACGATGCACTCAAAGCTCTGAAAGAGTACGACCTGAAATTGGCTAAAACGGTGATTAATAATGATAATGACATTGATACACTGGATGTAAAAATTGATAAGCTTTGCCAGAAAATATTTGCTCTTCAACAACCGGTAGCATCCGATTTGAGATATATTCTTTCTGCCCTGAAAATTAATAACGACCTGGAACGTGTTGGCGACCATGCAGTGAGCATTGCCAAACGAATTGAACCACTTGAAGATTATCGTCAGCTAATTTCGGAGCTTGGAGTTGACAAAGTTGGCGATATAACCATCGAACTTTTTGCTGATGTATTGGAACTGGTAAAGACTCACAATCTTGAATTATGTCAGAAAATTTACAGTAAATCGGCAGCATTGAAAGAAGGATGCTCTGCAATAGCTACCCGCATTCTTACCGAAATGATGCACAAATCGGAAGTTGTGGTTGTGGCGTCCAACATACTGATTATAACAAATCTCATCGAACGTATCGCCAGCTATTCGAACAACATCGCCGAATCGATCACCTTTGTGGTTGATGGCGAAATTGTGAAGCACAAAAAAAACATGTAATAGCTTTACCTGGTTCATTCCTCGAAAATTTGTGAGCCATATCATCTCTTTCATCATTTTGAGTTTGTACTTTCGCGGCAAAATTTTATGCCGATATGAGAAAGATGATTCAGGGAAGACTTTCGGTTTTCAAATTCGAAAGCTTCAGGAAGTATAAAAACATTGCCCACCTGGTAACTACTAAAGAAGGATGGATTGCAGGGATAAAACCTCGTTTCACTGGCGACACGGAAGATATTTATATGCCCTTCAGAAAAGAACTGGCCCTCTCGTGCGAAACCGATGAAAAGAAGTTTATTTTTCCACGCCAAACACATTCCGATAATGTTGCAGTGGTTAATTCGGCAGTAGGCAGAAATACGATCGCTGATACTGATGCACTAATAACAAGTGAACCAGGACTATTTGTGTGTGTGCAGACAGCTGATTGCGTGCCAGTTTTGCTGTTCGATCCGGTGAAGAAAGTAGTTGCTGCAGTTCATGCCGGCTGGAAAGGGACCATTTCGAAAATCGCCGGAAAAACGATCGAAAAGATGACTGAAACATTCGGCAGTAATCCGCAAGATATTGTTGCCGGCATCGGGCCTTCGATTCACATGCACGACTACGAAGTTGGCCCAGAGGTTGTTCAAGCTGTTGAAACCAATTTTAGCAATGCTCCTTCTCTCCTGAAACCTTCAATGAATAAAGGACATGCCTATTTCGACTTGTGGGAAGCCAACCAAACCGTACTGCTTCAATCAGGAATTAAAGAAGAAAACATTGAAATAATGGGACTTTGCTCATACGAACATTCCGATCTGTTCTTTTCGGCCCGTCGTGAAGGTTCCGAAACAGGAAGAATGGTTAGCGGAATCAAGCTGGTTTAATATTAGCAAAAATTTAAAAACCTTCCGGTGCACGTAGCCGGAAGGTCAGAACTAATGAAGAAGTACAAAACAAACTCACAAGATTACCCCGGAGTTATATTATCTAATCTTAACATTGTAAATAAATTGTTTCTCACCGGCATTCAGAACAGCCTCATAATCTCCTCTGTTTAATTTCGAAAGGTCCAATGCTTGCTGAATGCTGAATTCATTTCCCAACGATTTATCGAAGAGTAAATTATCGTTTTTGTAAAGATGAAAAGTTACAGTCTCCTTATTAAAGTTCAGGTAAGAACATCTCAGGATATTGCTACCAAATCCGAAATAAGGGATAATCGTTGTTTTTTCATCACCAATAACAAAGCTGTTATTCATTTTCTGAATTAAACGTTCACTAGATAAATCATTGCAAACTACCTTCAACCGGTAAGTTCCGTTTTCAAGTTCCGCAAAATTGAAAACTTTACGGTAGTTTTCACCTGAACCTTCATTTTCCCGGTAGTACACCATATTTCCTCTTTCATCAGTAAGCGAAAGACTAAACATGTCGTTAGTCAGGGAGGATATGTATACAGCTGCCCGCTGTTGGTTCAGCAACAAAATATTAAGTTTAAGATTTCCAGCGGCAAACGCAGAATTAATGGCCGCTATAAAGGCAAATGTAAATAATAGGTTTAACGTTGTTTTCATGTTTTTTGTGTTTGAATTTGTAATTGTTTAATTGTTTTCTATGGCTTACTTCAAATTGTTTGTTACATACATACCATATTAATGCCAAAGAACCAAACACCTGATTTTCATTTATATAACAAAAATCAATACGTTGTATACGTAAAATATTTTTACAGTTATTGTTTATTTTGTTTACGATTTTCATTAAAAAGATTCGCATTTTCGGGAAAATGGACTGGATAAATGTATGGATTGGTACCATTCGTATATGCTGATCATCTGTACTTTGTTTAAGCGAATGTTTACATTTAGTTTATCCAGTCAGGAGTTTTGCCGAAGTAGAAAATTGAGTTTATTGAGACGAAAAAGACAGCTAAAAGTAAAAACACAAATTCCGGTCGAACTACATGCAACAGTCATTAATGGAACACAGGCTTTTTAGCCCGTAACTTAAGCAGTTTTCGTACACATAAGAACATAAAGATACCTCTCCCGAGGACAGGTGATTACTTTTTCAATTTTGTAACTAAAGCTCCAAAAATTTAAAAAAACCTTCCGGTGCACGAGCCGGAAGGTCCAAACTAACTGAAGAAGTACAAAACCAACTCACAAGACCAATTGGAGTTATTACTTAACCTCTATGTTGTAAGTGAATTGTTCATTACCCGCTGAAAGTACAGCTTGATATTGGCCTTTACTTAATTTCGAAATATTTAAGGCCTGCTGAACCACAAAATTTCCGCCAAGGTTACGAGTATAAAGTTCCTGATCATTTTTATAAAAATGGAAGACAATTGGTTCAAGCGAATAATTCATGTATGAACACCTTAAAATATTATCATCTACGCCAAAGAATGGTTTTAGCGTAGTTCTTTCATCGCCAATAGTAATCGAATTGTTTTCCTTTTGAATCTGACGCTCAGTAGTCATTCCGTTACTTACAGCCTTCATGTAATAGGCTCCATTTTCTAATTCTGAAAAATCAAAAACTTTCCGGAAATTGCCTGTTTGACCATCATTTTCCTTGTAATAAACAATATTACCTCTGTCGTCGGTAATAGTAATGTTTAAATCACTGTTAGTTAAAGAAGCAATTGATACCATTGCTTTTTTCTCATTCAGAGGCAGGATGTTCAATTTGAGATTCCCTACAGCAAATAAATTACTGGCAACTAAGCCTAAAGCTAAAACTAATGTTACTTTCAATGTTGTTTTCATGGCATCTGTTTTCTAAAAATTGTTAATTGTTTTTATGGCTATTTTCTGTTTTCGTCGACGTATGCACACTAAATACCTCGTATTCTGTTTCTTAAAATTGTTTTCTAATCTCCGAATCTTTTTGAAAAAGATAAACTTGATTTATCCGGTTCAAAATTGATCAACACATATTAATCTTTAAAATAAAATCTGCAAACTGTTTAATTTTCACGACAGAACCTCTTCTTATTCGTAACCTGGTTCTCAAGTAAAAAAGAAATAATTACCTTATGTCCTGATTTTCATCAGAATTTAAAAATGATTATCAAAATCCTTCTTCGCTGGAATTAATATAAACGTACAATTATCGGGTATTACCTGGAATGAACATCACCACCACTTGATTCGTTGATGTCCTTGGTTTTTGGGTTTCCGGAGTAATAAACATCACCTCCGCTGCTGGCGCTGGCATTCAATGTTTCAGTAACATTTACTTTTACATCCGATCCGCTCGAAGCGCTGGCGTCGCAATTCTTAGTCTGAAGATCGGCAGCATCAATATCGCTTCCACTCGATGCATCTGCCTGCAATGAAACAGCTGTTCCTTTGAGCGAAATATCCGAACCACTGCTCGACCCAACACGAACATCCCTGGCATCAAGTTCAAGTTTCACATCCGATCCACTACTTGAGTCAACTTTTAACTCGTCGAGTTTAAATCTGTTTTCTGAAATAACATCGGCTCCAGCTGAAGCATCAATTTTGTCAATGTCTTTAAACGAAACATAAACTTTTCTGGGCCTGCTTTTCCAGTCGAAATTGAACCATGATTTTTCTTTGATATAGATTTTCAGGATACCGCCTTCAACTTCTGTAATAATTTTATCGATGTCTTCTGAATTAGCTTCCACCACAACTTCTTCCGATACTTTTTGAGTCAGGTATAAATCGATACCGCTTGTAACCGAAATTCCGTGAAATCCGCTGACCGGTCGCGTTTGCCGGGAAGTACCAGCGGCAATTGACTGAACCGATACGACAACAAACAAAAGTAGAATTGTTAGTTTAATTGTTTTCATGCTTTGATTTAATTTAGTTCCTGTTGTGTTTATTGATTGGCTTATTTTTTCCTAATATTTCCACCTGACGAAGTATTTACATCGGTTGTTTTAGGCTCTCCGTAGTAAACAATGTTTCCACCACTCGATGCACGGGCATCTAACCGTTCGTTAACAGTTGCCGATACATTGGCGCCACTCGACGTTTTCATCCGGCAATCGTCAACCTTTAAAGCATCGCCAATCAGGTTAGCGCCCGAAGAAGCTTCAAGTTCTGCCTCTTTAGCCAAACCCGAAAGCTTAATATTAGCACCTGATGAACAATCAGCCTTCAAATTTTTGGCATTCACATCCATCGTAAGGTTGGCTCCAGATGAGGCACGAAGCTCCATATCTTCCGACATAATTTGGTTTTGCGACCAGGCATTGCTTCCTGATGATGTTTTAACCCCAGTAAGTTTTTCAACCATAACCATCACCTTTTTTTGCTTGGCCCAACGTACATTTTCATTAACAAAAATTTTCAATGCGTGACCTTCAACGCGGGTTTCAATTACTTCGTGAAGATTATTATCGGCTACTACTACTACTTTCTGCGGAGTACCTTGAGAAATATAAACATTCATTCCCCGGCTAACATCAATTTCATCGAAATAACCAACTTGCCTTACTTCTTCTGTAACATTTCCGTTTCCACGAACCGATGGGCCCAGAAACCAGCACGACGACAGCAATACACTTAAAAATGAAAAGATTCCGATGAGTTGAAATTGTTTCCGTTTCATAGTTAGTATGTTTTGATTGAATAGACGTTTAAAATTTGATTTCGTTACCAAAAGTAGGTGGCTAAAAACTGAAAAAATCATTTTTTTCGTTGAATGCCTCTTTTTTGCCGGTAAAAAGGGAAATATCGGTATTAAAATATTTGGCTGTATTCCCGAAGTTTCGTTGAAAAAGAAATGGCACCATTCGTACCTGTGACTAATGCCAATACAGTGAATTATCTTACTATTAATAAGTATCTTTGATCAGTCATTAACCAACCAGCAAAACTCATTACTATGAAAAAATCAGCTTTCCTTTACGTATGTTTTATTTTACTATGGAGCTTAAACTACGCTCAAAATCAACCCTTAAATATTGTAGTAATTGGAGCTCATCCCGACGATTGTGACCTTGATGCCGGCGGAACTGCAATTCAATTTGCAAGGATGGGCAATCGGGTATTGTTTGTTTCGGCCACCAATGGAGATGCAGGCCATTTCAACAAGGGAGGCGAAGAACTGGCCAAAATACGCAAAGCTGAAGCATCTGAAGCGGGCAAACGGTTTGGCGTAACTTATATAGTACTCGACAATCATGATGGGATGTTAATGCCCGATCTGAAACTTCGGTTTGAATTGATTAAGCTGATCCGGGATTGGAAAGCCGATGTGGTAATAGGCCCGCGTCCGTACGATTACCACCCCGACCACCGAAATACAGCGATTGCTATTCAAGATGCTGCTTACCTTGTGATTGTCCCGAATATTGTTCCTGAAGCCCCAGCTCTGAAAAAGAATCCGGTTTTCCTTTATACCGAAGATCGGTTTCAAAAACCTTATCCTTTTACACCCGACATTGTTGTAGATATTACGCCGGTTTACGACCAAAAAATATATGCAGTATCGGCACACGAATCACAGTTCTTCGAATGGCTACCCTGGACTTCCGGCCAGCTCGATAATGTACCAAAAAGACCTAATGAACGCCTGAAATGGCTTGCAGAACAACGCAAGGGACAAATAACCGAAGCTATGAAAAAAAGTCTGCAAAAATGGTATGGAGCCAAAGCCGATCAGATAAAAAATGCCGAAGCATTTGAAATCTGCGAATATGGCCGCTATCCCAGTGATGACGACATCCGGAAATTGTTTCCAATGCTGAACAAGGACTGATGTTTGTTGCACGTTACGTGGTTCGGGTTGAGAGTTATTACTAACCCGAAACTCGTATCCCAAAACTCGCATTAATTCTCCCCTACTTATTCTTCCGTTCGATTTCGCGAAGGTTTTCCAGTTTGCGTTTCTGAAGGAAGCTTTTGATGTCACCCAAGTGTTCTTTCACCTGTTTGTTGCCAAACTCATAAACTTTTTCAACCAGCCCGTCGAGAAAATCACGATCATGCGAAACGAGAATAAGCGTGCCGTCAAAGTCTTTCAGCGCGCTTTTCAGGATGTCTTTGGTACGCATATCGAGGTGATTGGTTGGTTCATCGAGAATCAGCAAATTCACCGGTTCGAGTAGCAGTTTGATCATCGCCAGACGGGTACGCTCGCCTCCCGAAAGCACTCTCACTTTCTTCTGAATATTGTCGCCACTGAACATGAAGGCTCCCAAAATATCCTTGATTTTGGTGCGAATATCGCCTACTGCCACATCGTCGATGGTTTGGAAAACGGTCAGTTCCTCGTCAAGCAACGAAGCCTGGTTCTGGGCAAAATAACCGATCATTGCATTGTGCCCTAAAGCCAAATGGCCGTTGTAATCAATTTCGCCCATGATGGCTTTCACCAGGGTCGATTTTCCTTCGCCGTTTTTACCTACAAAAGCAATTTTTTCGCCACGTTGCAGTGTGAGGTTCGCATTGCGGAAAACCAGGTGGTCGCCATAACTTTTGCTCACTTCCTCGGCAATAACAGGGTAATTTCCCGAACGTGGCGACGGCGGGAATTTCAGGCGGAGCGCCGAGGTATCTTCCTCATCAATCTCAACCAGTTCGAGCTTTTCGAGCATCTTAACGCGCGATTGCACCTGTAGCGTTTTCGAATACGTTCCCTTGAAACGTTCGATAAACTCGGTTGTTTCGGCAATCATTTTCTGCTGCTCGTCGTATTGCTTTTGCTGCTGTTCGCGGCGTTCGCGGCGTAATTGCAGATATTGGCTGTAATTTACCTTATAGTCGTAAATGCGGCCCATCGTTACTTCAATGGTCCGGGTGGTAATGTTATCAACAAAAGCGCGGTCGTGCGAAATAACAATGACTGCCTTTGCGCTCGTAATCAAAAAATCTTCGAGCCACTGAATCGACTCAATGTCCATGTGGTTAGTGGGCTCGTCGAGCAAAATTAAGTCGGGTTTTTGCAACAAGATTTTGGCCAATTCAATACGCATACGCCATCCTCCGCTGAATTCGCTGGTTGGGCGTGTAAAATCTTCACGTTCAAAACCTAAGCCAAGCAGGATTTTTTCTACTTCAGCGTCATAATTAATTTCTTCGATGGAATAAAATTTTTCGCTCAGCGCCGAAACCTCCTCTATCAAAGCATAGTAGCTTTCAGATTCATAGTCGGTGCGGGTAGCAAGCTCATCGTTCATAGCAGCCATTTGCGCCTCCATTTCGTGAATGCGGGCAAAAGCCTGGGCCGCTTCTTCAAAAACAGAACGTTTATCGTCAATTAGTAAATGCTGTGGCAGATAAGCAATTACAGCATCTTTGGGTGCCGAGATGCGGCCACGGGTTGGTGTTTGCGCTCCGGCTATGATTTTGAGCAGGGTCGATTTTCCGGCGCCGTTTTTACCCATCAAGGCAATCCGGTCCTTGTCGTTAATTACAAAATTAATGTCCGAAAAAAGGGTCGATCCCGCAAATTCAACTGCCAATCCATCAACTGATATCATTGTTTATCCTGTTTTTTTAGAAGGCGCAAAGATAGAGGAATTGATGAAAGAAAATATTTGTGACCGGTTTTGGACGAAGTTTTAACCAATTTTTATTGAAACATAGATTTAGATCATAAAAGCCGTGTTTTTCCGAACTATTTTGGTTAACTTTTGTTCTTTTACCACAAAAAACCAAAACCTATGAGCTCGAAAGCCAAAATCTTGCTACTCGCAATTCTTTGGGCCATACCTTTTTTATTGAAAGCCCAACTACTTACCATTCAGGATGCTGTCGATCAGGCCATCAAAAACAATGCTCAAATCAACCAAATGCGGGCGCAACTTCAACAAAAACAAGCTGAGTGGCGAACCCAAACTGGTATTTCTGCACCTGAAATCAGTTATATGAAAGAAGGCATCGATCCGAAAGCCGATCAACCTTTTCAGGAAAAACGATGGACAGTTTCGCAATCGGTTGATTTTCCTCTAACTACCGCGTACCGGATAAAAGCTATTCGTAACGAGGCCAAAGCCCTAGAATTAAACATTCAGGAAGAAGAACGTAAGGTGAAATCAGAAGTGAAATCAAAATACGTTGAAGTGATGTATGCCCTTCATCTTCAGAAATTAAGAGACCAGCAGCTAAAACTGACAACCGAATTGTACAATGCTGTTTACACACAGTTTGAAACGGGTATGGGCAATGGCATGGACCTAACCAAAGCCGAGTTACAGGTGGCCGAAGCCAACAACGATATTGACGATGCGCGCCGCCAGCTCCACTTAGCCCGCTATTCATTATTTAACCTTATGGGTCTCCCTCCTGAGAATCAGAAATATACTATCCAGTTTTTAGACACATTGCGAAGCAAAAATGTTGAAGTTTCGCAGATCACCGCTTTATCGGTTCTTTCCGACCAACCTTCGTTTAAATCGACAGAGAAAGAACTCGAAGCCGCCGGATATTACCTGAAAGAATCCCGCAGTAATATTTTGCCCGACATTCGCTTCAACCTGTACAAACAAAACTATGGCGGCGGATTTAATTACAATGGCTTTGAACTGGGTCTAAGTTTCCCGATCTGGTACCCGTTTGAGCAAAAGGGCAAAATCCGAATGAACCTGGCGCGGCAAGATGAAATCCTTTGGAAGCAAAAAGAAATCCGTTCAGGAGTAAAAGAACAGATTGAACACGCCTGGCACAGTTACGAGGTAAGCCGCTCGATTATAAAACGATATGACGAAACCATCCGCTCCAAAGCCGACAAACTGCATACTCTTTCTCTCAACGCTTATCGTCTGGGCGAAATCGATTTATTGAACCTGATTCAGTCGCAGCAAATTTACCTGAGCAGTCAACAACGATATTTGACCGCTTTGCGCGATTACTACATTCAGCTCGTCGAACTTGAGCGTTTCCTCAACCTTGAACTCGTTTATTAACCGAAATTCAGCAAAAATACCAACCATGAACAACATTCAATCCAAAGTCAAAATGTATATCCTGATTACATTTACAGCACTTGCACTAGCTGCATGTGGTGGAAAAAACAGTCAGGAACAGAAAGAAAAAACCAATTCAGATGCACCTCCGTCCATTTCAGAAGTGAAGGCTGCCGATCTGGTCAGGTTAACCACGAAAGAGCAGAACGAACTTAAAATTCAAACGCAGCCTGTAACAAGTGCTATCCAGAAATACCGGATTGCCGTACCCGGGGTGGTTTTCCCGGCGCCTAACCACATCAGCATCATTAGCACTCCAATTGACGGGCGAATCAGCAAAATTGAAGTGCAGGAAGGGCAAGCGGTACGAACCGGGCAAGAGCTTTTCTGTATCGAAAGTTTAGAATTTGGTAATATGGTTTCAGAATATTTGCAGGCCATTTCTGAAGAAACATTCCAAAGCTCGCGTTTGCAACGGCTGGAACAACTGGTTGAGCAAACCATCAGTTCGAAAAGTGAGTTCGACCGCGCCCGTTCCGATTTTCAGCGTGCAAAAACAGCTGTGATAGCATCAGTTTCGAAACTGAAAGCCATTGGTGTTTCCGACAAGGAAATCAATGCTTTCAAAACAGCTGAGAGTATCGACCCTACCCTGAAAATTCAGTCGCCAATAAGCGGAATTCTCGACCAGCGCTCGGTTGAATTAGGCCAGTCGGTAAATGCACTGCAAAATCTGGCGCGGGTGCTCGACATCAGTCATGTGCTGGTTCGGGGCTATGTTTCTCCTGAAGACGCCCGATTCATCACCGTTGGTGATTCAGTAACCATTACCCGCCGACAAAGCGACTCGTTCGGGATGAAAGCCCTGGTAAATTCCATCAATCCGGGATTGGACGAAAACAACCGCTCGGTAATCGTGAATATTTTACTGCCAACCCAGAGCAACTGGCCAAAGCCGGGGGAAAATCTGCATCTGGCCATCCAAACTTCGTCGCCTGTAGAGGTTATTACTGTTCCGATGGATGCACTTACCTACGAGGGCAACGACCCCATCGTTTTTGTGCAGAAAAGCGATTTGATTTTCGAGAAACGGAAAATTGACGTTCCCGAGTTCAGGGGGAAATATGCTGTGGTGCGCAAAGGACTCGAAAAGAATGAGAAAATAGCCGTCAGCCAGGTTTTCAGCCTGAAAGCCTTATCAAGATTCGATAAAATTTCTGAAGAATAACCTTCCGACTAAAACAATTCGTCATGCTTAATCAAATCATATCATTCAGTGTCCGGCAAAAATTTGTTGCCCTGTCGCTGGTTGTTTTAATGGCAGTGGGAGGCTATTTTTCACTCATTCAATTGCCAATTAACTCACTTCCCGACGTAACTCCGGTTCAGGTTTTGGTTATTACTAAGGCCGGACGATATTCGCCTTTCGACGTTGAAAAACTCGTGAGTTACCCCATCGAAACAGCCATGAATGGTCTTCCGGGAGTAAAACAAGTTCGGTCAACTTCGCAATTTGCTTTATCGGCGGTTACCATCGAATTCGACGAAAACACCGATATTTATTTTGCCCGACAAATGGTTAGCCAGCGCCTGCAATCCATATCTTCGGACCTGCCACAGGATGTTTCGGCGCCACAACTGGGGCCAATTTCAACGGCCCTTGGCGAAATTTACCAGTACGCTGTCCGTGGCGAAAACAAATCGCTGACTGAATTACGCGAAATTCAGGACTGGCTGATTGCCCCTCAATTGAAAGTGGTAAAAGGGGTTACTGAAATCAACTCGTTTGGTGGATTTGTGAAGCAATACGAAGTTATTATTTCTCCTGAAAAAATTCGCACCTACGGTATTGGCATCAAGGAAATTACCGAAGCCATTGCCAATAATAACAGTGTTTCGGGCGGGAATTACCTGGAGCACAATCGCGAACAATACATCATTCGCGGATACGGGCAAATTAACAAAGCCGACGACATTCGCAATATCATTATCCGCAATATCAATAACAAACCGGTTTTTATCAAAGATGTGGCCGATGTGTCGATTGGTACACAAATCAGGCAAGGCGGCGTAACACAAGACGGCAAAGGCGAGATCGTGAGCGGAATTGTGATGATGCTCCGCGGAGGAAATGGCCGCGAAGTAATTGCCGGCATTGAAAAGAAAATAGAAGAAATCAACAAATCGCTGCCAGAGGGTGTACACATCGAAAAATTTTATGACCAGTCGGATTTGATTGACCGCACCACAGCCACCATTTCTACCAACCTGGTTGAAGGCGGGTTCTTGGTAATAGTCGTGCTTTTGCTGCTCCTCGGCGAAATTTCGGGTGCACTGATCGTGGCTATGGTTATCCCATTTTCGATGTTGTTTGCCTTTATTGGTATGCGCGAATTTGGCCTGGCTGCCAACCTGATGAGTTTGGGCGCCATCGACTTTGGTATGGTGGTAGATGGTTCGGTGGTGATGGTCGAAAACATTGTTCACCGCCTGCAACACCACAAGGACGAAAAGACTGACGACCAAATTATTTCTGCGGCCAAACAGGTGGTTCGCCCCATCTTTTTCGGCGTGTTGATTATCCTGATGGTGTATGTGCCAATTATGACCTTCAGCGGGATGGAAGGTATTCTGTACCGACCAATGGCTATCACGGTAGCAGCGGCAGTGTTGGGTTCGTTACTTCTGGCGCTGATTTTTGTTCCGGCAATTTCGTCGATCATTTTCCACAAAGGAGTCAAAGCCCGCCGCAATTTCCTGATCGACTGGATGCGCCCTCGTTATCAGGCAGGATTGGAAAAATACCTCACCAAACGGTGGTTTGTAGTGCTAACCGCCGGTGGAATTTTCGCCGTTTCGATGATTATTATGAGCCGCTTGGGTACAGAGTTCCTTCCTGAACTGGACGAAGGTTCTATTCTGGTTGAACAGGTTAGAATGCCGTCGGTTACCTTGAAAGAATCCATGGACAACGCCAACTGGCTGGCGGGTAAACTGGTTCAGAATATTCCTGAAATAAAAACAGTTGTGCCCAAGACCGGGCGATCTGATTTGGCTAACGACTGGATGGGCGTTCACCAAACCGACGTATGGATTGTGTTGAAGCCAACCAAAGAATGGAGAAAAGGCATCACGAAAGAAGACATTATTGCACAAATTGAACCCTATCTGAAAACCGAGCCAGGGCTGGCTTACAATTTCACACAGCCCATTGCCATGCGTGTAGATGAGTTGACCAGCGGCGTGAAATCGGATCTGGCGGTGAAGATTTACGGTGAAGATTTAGACCAGCTCAATAAGATCGGAGAGAACATTTCGACAATTGTTTCAGGAATGAATGGAACAGCCAATTTCTTCGTGGAACAGCCCGTTGGTCAGCCTTACCTCACTATTGAAATCGACCGGGAAGCTTTGGCGTCGTTTGCGCTGAATGTGAACGACGTTCAGGCGGTGATTGAAGCCGGTATTGGCGGACAGGTAGCCGGACAAGTTTACGAAGGACAGCGGCGGTTCGACATCCAGGTTCGCTATCCCTACGATTTTCGTTCTGAATTGCAGAAAATTCAGGAGATACCTGTACCATTGCCCAATGGCGAGTTTATCCCGATCAAACGGGTAAGCCACATTGTAGCGCAGGAAGGACCACGCGAGATTCAGCGTGAAAACGGATGGCGCAGGCTAATTGTGGGCATTAACATCAAAAATATCGATATTGGAACTTACGTGGCTCAATTGCAAAAAGCGATTAGCGAAAAAGGCAATGTTCCGCCTGGTTACTTCCTCCAGTACGGTGGAACTTTCGAAAACCAGAAACGCGCCATGAACCATCTTTTGTTGGTTGTTCCGCTGTCGCTTTTCATCATCATTGGGTTATTGTATCTCAATTTTGGCAAAATGCGCTATGCCGTGATGATTCTGATTAACCTGCCTTTTGCCCTTTCCGGGGGAATTTTTCTTCTTTGGTTACGGGGCATGTACCTGTCGGTTTCAGCTAGTATTGGCTTTGTCGCTTTATTTGGGGTGGCTGTACTCAACGGCATTGTGCTGCTCGATCACTTGAACGAACTGCGAAAAGAAGGCGGTCCCTTGCGTCAAACCATCATTCATGGCGCCACCGACCGTTTGCGCCCCGTTTTGATGACGGCACTTGTGGCCAGCCTTGGTTTTATCCCGATGGCCTTCAACTCGGGGCCCGGCTCCGAAGTACAGCGACCTTTGGCAACGGTAGTTATTGGCGGGTTGATTACGTCAACCTTCCTAACATTGCTTGTATTGCCAATTATTTATTACTGGGTGGAAGAAAGAAGAGAGAAAAAGCTGAAATTGGGAGAAGCTGAAATAGCAGAGGAATAATAACTTATTCTGAAAATAGAGAGCCTGATTTACATGCAAACAAACATGAAAATCAAGCTCTTTGAACGTCTATTTTCAGAGTAATCTAATCTTTTCCGACGCTACTCTCTTTCCCGAAATTGAAAATTGGAGATGGAACCCTTGATTCCTTCATGATTTGAAGCATTTTGGCAACTATTTTCGGATTAGATGCTGCAACGTTGGTCGTTTCACCCAAATCTGTTTTCAGGTTATACAATTCGGTAGTTATTTTTTCAGGAATCGAAACGTTGTACCGCACCAGTTTCCAGTCGCCCATGCGAACTGCCTGCCGACCGTTGTTTTCGTGGAATTCCCAATACATACTTGTGTGTTGCTTTTGTCCTGATTTGCCCAACAGAGTTGGTAAAAACGAAATCCCATCAATGTTTTCAGGCGCTTTTAACCCAACAATTTCGGCTAAAGTCGGCATGATGTCCCAAAAAGCTGAAATCAGGTCTGATTTTGTTCCGGCAGCAACTTTCCCTGGCCAGAAAACAATCATTGGCTCGCGCATACCACCTTCGTACAAATCGCGTTTGTAGCCTTTAAGCGGTCCATTGCTATCAAAATAATCAGGGTCAGCGCCACCTTCGAGGTGTGGTCCATTATCCGACGAAAAAATGATAATTGTATTTTTATCTAAACCCCATTTTTTCAATTCAGCAACAATTTCTCCTACCTGCTTGTCGAGCAAAGTTACCATTGCCGCAAAAGCTGCATGAGGCTCCGCTTGTGAACAATACGGACCTTTCCTAAAGTTTTTTGAACCCGGTTCAGCACCTTTGTAGGCTTTCTCCGGAAGCAATTTTCCGCGGAATTCTTTCATGTTTTTTTCTGGAGCAACCAGTTCTGCATGAGGAATGGTGGTTGGATAGAACAGGAAAAAAGGCCTGTCCTTATTTTCGTCGATAAACTGAATCGCTTTTTGATGAATAAGCGTTGGGGCATATTCGTTCGTTTGAGTTCCTGAATTTCCACTCAGAATTACTTTGGTTTGGTTGTCCCACAAATGATCGGGATAATAATTGTGCGCCAGACCTTGACAGTTATATCCATAAAACTGATCAAATCCCTGGTTGTTCGGATCACCTTCCGACCTGGGCGAGCCAAGTCCCCATTTCCCGAAAGCCCCGGTAATATATCCGGCGCTTTTCAGCATTTCTGCAATAGTAAACGACTGTGCAGGCAACGGATACTGCCCTTCGTCCTGCCACGATTTATTGCCGCGAATAGGTGTGTGCCCGGTGGTTAACCCAGTCATCAGCGACGAGCGCGACGGTGCACAAACCGGACATCCGGCGTAATGTTGAGTAAAAAGCATTCCTTGCCGGGCAAGCTGATCGATGTTGGGCGTTTGAAAATGCTTCTGCCCATAACAACTAAGGTCGCCATACCCCAAATCGTCGGCAAGAATGTAAACAATATTTGGTTTTTGCTGCGCCGAAAGGCCCATCGTGCAAAGCAATGCGAAACTTGTAAATGTTAATGGATGATGGTTCATAAGATAGAAGGTTTATTATCCCAAAAATACAAATCAAATCGAATTTAAAATTAGTTTCGGTTAATTGAATCTATTCGACCAGAAAGACAATTCATTCCAACCGTTTGAATAATAAAAAAACTAGAATTATCTTAGTGCTAAATTTCTGCTAAAATGGAAAATGATCAGCAAAATACAGGCAAAGATGAAGTTCGTGAACATCTTGTTCAGGCTGCCCGCCAGGTTTTCATGAAATTCGGGTTCAAAAAAACGGCGCTTGACGACATTGCCAAAGAAGCCCGGAAAGGGAAAAGCACCATCTATTACTATTTCAAAAGTAAAGACGAAATCTTCAAAGCTGTAATAGAGGCCGAATCTGAAATCAGAACACAAACCATTGACGAACAAGTTACTGCCGTATCTGACCCTCAAGAAAAGCTAAGAACATATATTTTTGTCAGATTGCTTTCGCTTAAAAAAGTAGACAATTACTACGAAGCCATCAAAAACGATTTACTTGATAACCTTTACTTCATCAATAGTTTAAGAATCAAACACCTCGATTCAGAGGTAAATTTCGTAAAAAACTTATTGCAAGAAGGTATCGACAAAGGCGTTTACACCATTCAAAACCCGGAATTAACAGCCCGAACAATAGTAACACTACTACAAGGCTTTGAAGTGCCTTTGATCCAGAAAAACCTTTCAGATGAAGAGATTCAAAAGTCGATTGACGAAATGTTGAATATCCTGTTTCACGGAATTGTGACAAAAGATTAAGAAGGTATTTACAAGTCTTTTTCTTAATTTTTCAATTATTTTTTGCTTTTAAGTGAATTGAAAGATACCTGATATTGAAAACAAGCGAAATAGCGAATAAAAACCCTTCAAGAAAATTAAATCCCGGGCTCGACGGTAAAAACCGTTCGATAATTAAAGCTCCGGCTAAGGCAGTTGCTCCAATTGACAAAACCAGCCGCGGATTTGTTATTCGCTTCATTTCTTTACTTTAAATAAGTCTTTTTCATCTACTTTCTTTACAGCAGACCCATCATCTAATAGCTTATTAACAGCATTAAACGGTCCGACAACAATTTCGTCACCCGATTTCAAACCCTCCAGAATTTCGATGTTTTCATTATCCTGAATACCAGTTTTAACTTGTTGTTTCTTTACCTTTCCATCTTTGTAGAGGAATACTACTTCAACCTTTTTGTCATCGCTACTTTTCTTATCCTGTGTTGTAACTGCACCGTTTTCCGATTCCGGTTTTTCGATAGCATCTTTTTTATCCTCAGGTTTTGTATTGCTCGCCAACGAACGGGTAGTAACCGATTGAATAGGTACCGAAATGACATTTTTACGGGTTTCGGTCTGAATATCAACAGTGGCCGACATCCCCGGACGGAAAGGATATAATTTCCCGTGTTCAGCGTCAATCAAGTCTTTGTAGGATGATTCGAGCAAAAGGATTTTTACTGTAAAATTTGTTACCTGGTCGGTTGATGCTCCAGTTGTTGTGGCCGAATTGGCAATTTCAGTAACAACACCCTTAAATTTACGACCCATATAAGCGTCAACTTCAACCAGGGCTGTATCGTTCAAATTTACCCGAACAATATCATTTTCATTCACATCAACTTTTATTTCCATCAGGTGCAAATTGGCAATTACCCCCATTTCAGTACCAGCATACATATTGGTTCCCACAACACGCTCTCCTTTTTCAACATTTAAGCGTGATACCGTACCATCCATCGGAGCATAAATTTTTGTTTTTGTAAGTTGTTCTTTTGCCTCAGCGACCGATGCTTCTGCCGATTTAACTTCAAAACCAGCTGCCTTTACTTCAGACTGGGCTACTTTATAAGCAGCCTGAGCCGACTCAAAATCAGACGATGCTATAGCTTTTTGCTGGAAAAGCGAGTTGGAACGTTTAAAAGCCATTTCGCTTTCAATAAGCCGTGCATCAGCTTGTGCCATCCGTGCCTGGGCCGAACTCAATGCTGCCAGAGAACGGTTGTACGACTGCACATAAATATCAGGCTTTATAGTCAACAAATGCTGACCTTTTTTAACCTCGTCTCCTTCTTTGATGTTCATTTCTATAATCTCGCCTGAAACATCGGGACTAATCTTCACTTCAGTTTCGGGCTGAACTTTACCGTTCGCTGTTATAAGCTCGGTTATATCTCTACTTTCAACGATTTTAGTAGAGACATTAATCTGAAAATCTTTGCCAAACCAACCGGCTTTTTTTCCAACAACGAGCGCTATGATAAGAATTACCACCAGGCCAATGCCAATGGGTAAAAGCTTGTTCGATTTTTTCTTCATTTTTCTTCGATTTTGGAATATTTGTATAGGTTCGGTTTTTAAAATTACAACATTTCACTCACCAAAAGTCATTCATTATAAAAATCAGTGAATCAAATTTCAATTAATTCAAAAAATAATTAAGGATTAAAAAGTCTTAAATTAATCGATGAAGTTTTTAAAATGAAAACATTCAACAGTTTTTTGTGTTATCCTCTCTTGTTATCAAGTAAAATAAACACAACAGTTAATGAATCATCAAATCAAAAATTCCGAGGAAAACTCAAAGTTAAGCATCCAAAATATTCCGTTCTCTGTATTTCTGGAAAACCTAAGGGCTAAAATGCACCATGTCTTTCATGTAAGGTCAGATATTAATCAAATAGCAATCAAACGTGGTATGCCTCCATTTGTTATGCGCGAAATTATGAGCTTGAACCCGCTTGCCATAGGAATTCCCCACGAATTTGGTGGCCGTGGCTGTAAAATGGATGAAAATATTGCCTTACTTGCCGCAGCATCGTATGAATCTCTTGCTCTGTCACTTACATTTGGCATTAACTCGGCGCTTTTCCTTCAGCCTGTTGGCAAATATGCTCAACTGGAAGCTAAGAAGAATGTCTTTGACCGATTTCTAAACGAGCAAAACATGGGAGGGTTAATGATTACCGAACCGTTGTTTGGCAGCGATGCCCTGAATATGCAAACTTCGTACTACTCAAAAAACGGGAAATACCACATCAATGGAGTAAAACATTGGGCCGGATTAACAGGTTGGGCCGAGTTCTGGTTACTTACAGCCCGCGAACGAAGCGAAACCGGAGATTTAAAACGAGACATCGACTTCTTTATCTGCGATGTGAACAAGCGGGGGCAACAAATTATTGTTGAGGAATTTTACGAAAACTTGGGGCTGTATCAAATTCCGTATGGGCGAAACCGCATCAACGTCGAAATTCCAGAAGTTCAGAAGCTAATTCCTGAAACCACCGGCGTGAAGATGATGCTCGATTTGCTGCACCGAAGTCGTATGCAGTTCCCGGGAATGGCTATGGGATTTGTTCAACGATTGCTCGACGAATCAATTGACCACATTAACCAGCGACAAATTGGAGGACGCACACTTTTCACTTACGATCAGGTGCAGCAACGGCTGGCAAAAATTCAGGCATCATATACAATATGTTCGGCAATGTGTGCCAACAGTGCTACAAAAGCTGGTGTTGAAAACGACCTTTCACCGCACGGACTTGAAGCTAATTCTGTAAAAAGTGTTGTTACTGACCTGATGCAGGACGTCGCTCAATCTGCAACCCAATTAGTTGGGGCGCAAGCTTATAAGCTTGACCACATCGCCGGAAGAAGCATAACCGACAGCCGTCCTTTTCAGATATTTGAAGGTTCGAACGATATATTGTATACCCAAATATCCGATAGCTTGATGAAAATGATGAAAAAAGCAAAAGAGAGCAATTTATTTAAGTTTCTGAGAAACTTTGATCTAACTTCCAGGTCGGCTATTTCATTAAAAGAATTGCTGGATTTTGATTTGCATACAAATTTGCCCCAACGCAAAATGGTTGAACTCGGACAGGTTATCGGACGTATTGTTTCGTTCGAAATGGTAATTAACCTTGGAGAAAAAGGATTCCGTAATGATTTGATTGAGAACGGTTTGAATATGCTTAAACAGGACATCGTTTCCCTAATGGGCAGTTTCGGTTATAAAAATGAAACTAAGTTGATCGAACACTATCAAGACAATAGTTCTTGGTTAAATTTCGTTCATACATAAACAATTGTTTTAAAATTCGGAAACAGAAAAATATTTGACCGGCTGCATTTCGTTTAAACAAAATGGTTTTTTATACTTTTGTAACAAATTGATTAATCAGATACGACTAATGAATTTTTCGTCATACGTTATATTTTCGAAAGAATCAGGTATGTTTTACTATGGTTATTTTGATGACATTGAAAAAGCACTCGAAATGCACAATTCCGGCCAAATTGAAATGACCAGAGGAAAAGGTCCCTGGGCGCTTATGTTTTCTGAAACATTCGATAATAAAACAAGAGCTTTGCGGCAATCGCGGTTTTATCGTACAGTAAAAGGTCAGCGATTTTTAAAGAAAATCCTTAATTTTTAACTGTAACGTTAACAAACAATTGTTGAAAAATAATTGATTGATATACATTGTTTTGAAAAAACTGTAATTCATCTTTCGTAATTTTGTATTCAACATTAATCCAAAATAAAACCATGAAGAGAATCATCTTAGTAGCATTAACTTTAGCATTGCTTACCAGCGGATGTAAAGTATTTAAATCGACAAAGAAAAATCAGGCTACAACAGCTCCTCAGACAGAAGCTACAACAGAAACAAAAGTATTTTCGGTGCCTGCACCAAAACCAACTGTTCGTGATAATCCGGTTTCTGACACCATGTACGAAACTGCAGATAAAGCTGCCACCGGCGCTACTACTGGAAAACCGGTTTCTGTAAGAAGCGAAAACTTCACCATGTCATCTGAGGACCAGGCCGCTTACGGAAGCAAAAAATTCTTCATCATCGTGGGTAGTTTCAAAAGCAGTGAAAACGCGGGGAAATTCAAGCAGGAATTGACCCAACAAGGTTTTAAACCACTAGTTTTACACAGCGAAACAGGAATGTTCCGTGTTTGTGTTGATTCGTTCAACGATGAAGCTTCTGCCAGAAATCGCGTTCAGTCCATCAGAACAAAATACACCAAGTATGCCGATGCCTGGTTGTTAATTAAGAAATAAATATAAAATAACAACAAAACTAAAAGGGCTGAAATCTGGTTTCATGGTTTCAGCCCTTTTGTTTTATGTAAGTTCTATTTGCGTCCAATATCGTATACCATCAGCGCTTCGTTGTGCCTGATGTATAATTTTCCATCAGCTATTACCGGGTGAGCCCAATGTTGCGCCGTTCCCATCGGAACCTTAAACTTACTTATGACAGAAAACTGTTCCGGTGTTCCGTTAACCAACGCCATTTCCCCATCTTTTTCGGCATAACAATAAAATAAACTATCGGCATATATTACTGCTCCACCTCCCAGTTCTTTCGAAATATATTTTGTCAAACCAGTTTTAAGGTCAATACAAAACCATTTAGGCTGAAGATAAGCGCTACCATAAAGCAGTCCATCTTTCAGGATAAAACCGCCCATAAGGTTTATAAACTCCTTGTTACGCCAGGCAATCTCAGCCTTTTTACCATCAGGCGAGAGCTGAAGCATAACAAGGCCCGAACTGTCTTTACGCGAAGCACTCGAAACAAGCAGTTTTCCATCGAAATAAACTGGCGTGTTGGCATGTATTTTATTATCCTGAAACTGATGTATTCGCCAGTACATTTCTCCTGATTGAGCATTCAACCCAATAATTGAAGTAGAAGTTAATGTTACCAACAATCTGGTTCCATTATGATTGACAATTATTGGAGAACAATAGGTGGCCTTTTCTTTATAGCCCGAACTTCCCCATATTTTCTGTCCGGTAAAGCGATTTAAAGCAACAACATTGTTGGTTTTTCCTCCTGGTGTACAATACAATACATCGCCATCAACAAGAAGAGACTCGGAAAAGCCAAACTGGACAGAGTCGGCCTGAAAATCCTTAAAAAAGTCAACATTCCAAACTTCTTCTCCATTATTGGTTTTTAAACAATGTACACTTCCATTCCCGCTTTCAATATAAACTAAATCGTCGACAATGGTTGGAGTAGATCGTGCCCCCGGGAAAATACCGGTCCAATCTTTTCCATAAGATTTCTTCCACAACAGTTGGCCATTGGTGCCAAATGCAAACAGGAATGCTTCAGCCTTAATTGTATCAGGTATACCGGTAACAAATATTTTTTCACCAGCTACAGCAACACTACCCTGACCAATTCCAAGTCCCTGATACGACCACAACAAATTAGGACCATCAGCAGGCCATTTCTTCAATAAATTTGACTCCGAATAAATTCCGTCGCGATTAGCTCCTCTCCATTGCGAAACCCTTTTAGGTATTAATAACCCGGAGAACAGGAAAAGCAATAAAATTCCTGGTAAAATTACTTTTGACATAACTTCTCTAAATTCTTTGGTTTTATTCAATGCGTACCAAAGTCGCATAAATAATTACGCGATGATAAAAAGATTTCAACCCTTTGTTATGATTTACTGTTGTGGGGCACAACTTACTTTAAAAAAGGCACTGTTCGAAGTATTTCCGCAGCCTTTTCAAGCGTTTCGCTATTTTTGGCAAAACAAATGCGAAGAAGTTTTTGCTTGTTCTTTTCGTGCATAAATGCTGAAACCGGAATTACGCCAATACCATAATCATTAGCAAGCCTAAAAGTAAAATCGACGTCTGGTTCATCAGAAATAGCTGAGTAATCCAAAATCTCGAAGTAACTTCCCTGTGCCGGAATTACCCTGAAAAGGCTGTCGCTAACTAACCGGTTGAAATAGTTGCGTTTCCCCTGGTACATTTCAGAATTGTCTTTTCTCGAATCTTCAGTTTGAAGATATTCCGAGAGGGCATATTGTAAGGGAGTATTTACATTGTATATCTGAAATTGCTGAATCCTCCGGTACTCATTCATCAATCGTTCAGGAGCAAGGATATAAGCCAATCCCCAACCATTGATATTGTAAACAGGCCCAAAAGAAGAAACAACATAACTTCGGGCCGCCAGTTTTTCGAATTTCGAGATACTTTGATGTGTATTATTATCAAAAACAATCGACTCGAAAACTTCATCGCTCAGAATGGTAATATTGGTTCCATTCGTGAGGTGCTGTAACTGAATCAGGTCGGCTTCGCTCAATACCGCGCCAGTAGGGTTATGAGGAGAATTTATGATGATCATTCTGGTTTTCGAGGTAATCATTTTGCGAACCTCTTCCCAGTCGATATGAAAATTTGGCTGTTTTAAAGTAACATAAATTGGACGGCCTCCATTAATCGCAATAGCAGGCGCATACGATTCATACGCTGGTTCAAATAAAATCACTTCGTCGTCTTCTTTAACGGTAGTGCTTATTGCTGTCATTATTGCCTGAACAGAACCTGCTGTTATTGTAATTTCAGTTTCAGGATTATAATAGTGGTTGTATGCTTCCTGAACTCTTTTCGAAATGACTTCACGTAGTTCAATAATACCTTCGTGTGGCGCAAAATTATTATATCCTGAACGGATGTACATAGCCGCCATATCTGCCAATTTCTCAGGACATGGAAAATCAGTTTTTCCAAGCGACAAATCAATAGAACCGGTTTCAGAAACCAGCTTGTTTACTGTGGCAAAGATGCTTCCTTTAATATTTATTGATTTGGAAATAGCCATTTTTACGTTACTAATTGGAGTACAAAGTTAAAAAAATATGCTATAATCAACTATTGGCAAACAAAGCAATATGAATTATTTTATTATTTAATCACTTTAAAATTTCCTTTAATACCTCCAAAGACTTTATTTCACCAAGATTACCGAAATGAATCTTGTAATATTCCAATAGTTTTTCCAGGACCATTTTCCGGTCGTTTTGAGTATAACCAAGCGCTGCAATATTGGTTGGGTCAACATCAAAAAGACGGGCGAATAAAGTTGTTAAATGCTTGTTGGCAAATTGATTATGTGCCGGCTCATGAGAAACAAAATTAGCGCTTTCAAGATCAAAAAAATTACTAATCCCGGCATTCTCTCCACTAGGACTAATTCCCAAAAAACTGGTCAATTTAAATAAAAACCAAATATGAAAATTACTAATTCCTGAATTAGAAAAATCTAGCATTGTTAAGGAAAAGTATAGGAATTTAAAAAGCTGAGTATTGGTTTCTTCTTCTCTTAAACATTTAAAAAGGACTTCAGCTAAGAATAAAACCTGGGTACTTTTCCTAATATCGAAGGGAATGGATGTATAGGGTGCTACCAATCGTGCATTTTTAATGCGGTGCATTTCTCTTCCCGGTTTAAAATAAACCTCCAGTTCGAGCAAATAAAGTGGTTGAAAAATTGATGCCTTTATAGCTGATGTTTTACCCCTAACCCCATTAATGATAAATGTTTGCCGACCAAAATTTTCAGTATAAATACAGGCGATTAGGCTAGTCTCCGAATATTTAACAGCATGAAGAAATATTCCCCGGGTTTTTTCAATCACAATAAATAAAATTAGTGAATAAACATAAGCTTGGTTATTTTGGTTTGTTTTCCCTGATCATCAGTAAGGAATATAAGATAAACACCTGTTTTGCAGCGATTCCCATTCAAATTATTTCCATCCCAAATAGCCTGGCCACCTATTGATTTTGTTTTAAACACCAGATTGCCTGTAATATCGGTTATTTTTACATCAGAGTTCTCAACCAACCCCTTAACAACTACCGGACCATCATACGTCTCACGAACAGGATTTGGATAAACATATACATCACTGAACGTGTCGGTTGCTTCGGTTGCTTCGCCCATGTATGATATTAATCCTGAAATTGTTCCAATAAAAACCTCACCGGTTTTTTGGTTAATGGCAATGTCGGTTATTTCATTATTAAGCAACGGGCTGTTTTCGGTGGTAAAATGTTCAAGTTCTTCCTGACCATCATCCGAAACCAGGAAAATTCCTGAACTTTTGGTCCCAATCCACTTTCTGTTGGCTCCATCAACAGCAATTGCCGTAACCGCTTCTGTTTCAAGCAACGGATGATACTTTCCATCTTTCAGATTTAACCCTGGACGCGAAGCATACATAGTAGCATCTTTCCAAACTTTTTCCGGATTACTAAATACAGCTATTCCAATTGAAGTACCAACCCATAATGCCCCATCCTTATCTTCAACGAAGGTATTAACATCGTTCATATCTGTATAAATCTCATCGGTCCCATTCGAAAAATAAGCAACAACCTTTTGCGCTTTGGCAACACTATTGGCGCTGTTTAACGCATACAAACCATTTCCCCTGACTAAAATCCATTTATCATCATTTTCTGATACAACTAATTTCCCAACATATTTATTGGCGGCTCCTGCAAGTTCGTACGATTTCCATGTTCCGTCGCTTTGCATACACGACAAAACATTGGCAACAGCTGCATTCGACACCCACAAATTCCCTTTGGAATCAAACCCTAAACCACCAATCCGCACATACGCATCCGCCGGAGTTTCGGCCAAGGCAGTCTGCAGCGAACTATTGTAATTGTCGTACCGCTTAGCAAACTTACCCTCAGCAAATTCAAGGACTCCCCCACCCCACGAACCGGCAAAAACATGGTCAGAATTACCTGGATCGGCAGTTACACAAATTATGTCCCTGAAATCATTGGTAACCGGGAAAGTCGTTTTATCAAAAACGGTCCATTTCCCTTCGCGTTGAAGCTGGAACTGCGGGCTCATCCATATATTACCCCAACCAGAGCTTCTTCCTCCCGAAGCAAGCCAAAGGTCCTCTCCATTCATTGTAAGCGAAAATACATTATTGTCAATCGGTCCATCTGGAATAATTCGCTCAGCCTGAGTTCCCAGCTTTACAAGGCCAAGATCCAGGTAAGCTATCCAGATGTAATTCTGATCATCAATAATTGCAGACATAGAGTACACAATATCGCTCTCGTGACCAGAAATTGGGTACTTGGGTACAAATTTAACCCTATCGAAATTTTTATTGTAAACAAAAACGCTTTCCTGTTCGGCAAATACAATATAATCGCCATTGACAGTCATATCGTGTACAAATGAAACGTCGCGAAGTACCCTTGTCCAACTGGTTCCGTCGAATTGATACATTTCGTCACCATTCCATGTAGCTGGGGTATAGTTTACAATAATATGTCCATTGAAATACTCAACGGCACTAAACTTTTTATCAGCATTGGGGAGGTTGGTCTGCCTAACCCAATTGTTGTAATTCTGAAGGTTTGACTCCGAAACGCTTGCTTTATAAACACCATTCTCAGTGGCTGCATAAAAATACTGTCCATCAGTTGCCATATCCAATACGTTCAAATAGTCGCCCCCATCACCAATAAAATAGGTGTCTTTAATTTCATTCTTTTCAAGATTTACAACAACGATACCAAACCCACAGGAAAGATAAGCCAACTTACCCAAAAACAAAATGTTATTAATAGTTTTACTGGCCGGAAGCTGTTTGCGTTTGATGTCCGACAGGTTATACACTTTATTTCCAACCAGCAAATCGATGTTCGAATTTTTGTAGGCAATAAGAAGCAAATTATTCTCTTTGCTGTATGCAACCTTCTGCACGCCATCATCAGAAAGACCGGTTATCGAAGTCATTTTGGTAATGCTATTGTCGCTTTTGTTATACGAGAAAAGTCCGCCATCGGTAACACAGTAAATTTTATCGCCGGAATCAATAACACTTTTCGCACTTGCATACGATTGATAATTGGTCCACTCGCCAATTGCTTTCTGTGAAAATGCTTTGTTGATACTCACAAAAAAGAACACGAAGAATAACAGGTATATAAGTCGTTTCATTCAGTTTACAGATGAGTTAAATATTCAATCAGTTTTTGAGTTGCACGCCCACGGTGACTAATTTTATTCTTTTCGTCTAACGACATTTCAGCAAAACTTAACGATGATTCTTCAGGTTTGAAAACGGGATCGTAGCCAAAACCGGTTGTTCCCCGCCTTTCTTCCAGAATCTCACCATTTACAATGCCTTCGAATTGTGTTTCCAGACCATCAATGACCAACGAAATCACGGTTTTAAAACGTGCTTTACGGTTTTTTATTTTAGCTAATTTGTGCAAAACCAAATCAATATTTTTCTGAGGGTCTTTTTCTTCGCCTGCATAGCGGGCCGAGTAAACGCCTGGTTCGCCGTTAAGGGCCTCAACCTCCAGGCCTGTGTCGTCAGCAAAACAGTTATATCCATACTTATCGTATACATAAAAGGCCTTTTCTGAAGCATTACCTTCAATGGTTGGCTGATTTTCCGGAACATCTTCCATGCAGCCAATTTCATTCAAGCTTAACAATTCAATCGAATCGTTCAGTAAATGTTTTATCTCATAAAGTTTATGCTGATTATTGGTAGCAAAAACTAGTTTCATATTCAAAATTTAACTGGTTGTAAAAATAAGTAATTGAAATAGAATATTATTAGTTCAACATGTAGCATCTTCAAAGCTTTATATTCGAAATCAAAATACACCTATTACAGCTATCCATTTGCGACATGTTGTTTTTTTCGATTCAGTAGAAAAAGTATATCAAGAAGTTGCAAAAATGAAGGTTATACAACGGGTTTTTTACCTTCAATAGTTATTGCAAAGTATGAAAATAAAAAACCTTCAATTATCTGAATCAGTCGTTAACCAGACAAATGAAGGTACTTTCCCATACAAATCCTTATCTAAAAAAGCCCGTGAATTTGTGCATCAATGCGATCAATTATATTACTTAAATCTTCGGGATTATTCTGAAAATCCATTCGGTCTACATCAACAATCAACAATTTTCCGGCTTTATAGCGGTTGATCCAAGCTTCATACCGTTCATTAAGCTGCTTCAAATAATCGAGCCTGATTGAGTTTTCATATTCCCTTCCCCGCTTCTGTATCTGGTTAACCAAAGTTGGCACCGAAGCCCGAAGGTAAATAAGCAAATCGGGAGCCTGAACCAATGTGCTCATCATCTGAAAAAGCGAGTGGTAATTATTGAAATCGCGGGTAGTCATTAACCCCATGGCATGAAGATTTGGAGCAAAAATCTCGGCATCTTCGTAAATAGTCCTGTCCTGAATAACGGTCTTGGCTGAACTCCGAATATCGAGTACCTGCCTGAAACGACTATTCAAAAAATAAATCTGGAGGTTGAACGACCAACGCTGCATATCTTCATAAAAATCGTTCAGGTACGGATTTTCGTCAACATCTTCATAGTGAGGGCTCCATCTATAATGTTTGGCGAGTAATTCAGTTAGCGTGGTTTTACCTGCGCCAATGTTTCCGGCTAAAGCAATGTGCATTTGTATATCATTTTAAAATCGAACTAAAATACGAAATAAAAACAAGGCAAAAGATAAATAAGGTAAAAGATAAAACCCTGCCTAAAACTAAAGTAAATTATTCAATTCGAGCAATGGATCGAGGTATTCACGGTCGTTTGCCAATCGTGGTATCTTATTCTGGCCTCCAACTTTGCCCCTTCGCTTCATCCATTCGTAAAACAAACCTGGTTTTGCCACAACAAAATGTGGCCGCTCAAGGCTCAGATTCTTATGGCGCTTAGCTTCGTAATCAGAATTTATAGTTTTTAATGCGCCATCGAAAATAGAAATGAAATGATCCATATCATCGGGCGCTTTTTCAAATTCGATAAGCCACTCGTGAGCGCCCCGGTTATGTTCTTTCATGTATATTGGGGCGCCGGTATATTCCAAAATAATTGCCCCAGTACGCTCACAGGCAATACTAAAAGCTTTTTCGGCATTGTCTATTATCACTTCTTCGCCAAATGCATTAATAAAATGCTTGGTTCGTCCGGTAATTACAAATTTGAACGGGTATTTTTGAGTAAATCGAACAGTGTCGCCAATCAGGTATCGCCACAATCCTCCGTTTGTCGAAATTACCATTGCATAATTTCGGCCAATCTCAACTTCTTCGAGCGATACTGCACTCGGATTATCACCACGAAATTCATCCATCGGAATAAATTCATAGTAAATACCGTAATCTAGCATAAGCAACATGTCTTTTTGATCGGGCTCGTCCTGTATTCCGAAGAAACCTTCTGAGGCATTATAGGTTTCAATATAGTGCATGTTAGGGCTTGGAATCAGTCTTTCGTATTGCTCCCGGTAAGGTTCAAACTTAACTCCGCCATGTGTAAATACTTCCAGGTTGGGCCACACTTCCAGGATATTGCTTTTGCCCGTTACTTCGAGCACCCGTTTCAGCAAAACCAGGTACCACGACGGAACTCCGGCAAACGAAGTTACATTTTCGTCCAATGAATGTTGAATAATCTTCTCGATTTTTTCCTCGAACTCTTCAATTAACGAAATTTCGGTAGAAGGTGTGCGGTAAAACTCGGTCCAAAAGGGGATATTCTCGATGATGATTGCCGATAAATCGCCATAATAGCTGTTGTTGTTGTAATTGTTAACCCGGTGACTTCCTCCCAAAGTTAATGCTTTGCCTGAAAGAACGCCTGAATCGGGATTGTTTTTCAGGTAAAGGGCCAGTACATCGCGCCCTCCACGTATATGAACATCTTCGAGCGAATCTTTGCTTACAGGTATAAACTTGCTTTTCTCGTTGGTAGTACCCGACGATTTGGCAAACCAGCGTGTTTCGCCTGGCCACAACAAGTTCTTTTCGCCCTGCATCATGCGTTCAACAAAAGGCTTTAGCTGGTCGTAGCCCTGAATGGGAACCCTTTCCTGAAATTCTTTTTCAGAAGTAATATTCCTGAAATTATATTTCAACCCGAATTCAGTGTTCGAAGCAGTTTGGAGGAGTTCGAAAAGGACTTCGCGCTGAACTTCGTGCGGATGTTTTTTAAAAAGATCGATTTGATAAATCCTCTTAAAGTTGATCCAATTAATGATAGAATTGATAACTGGCATGAAAATCGGTTTTCGTCGTCGCCAAATTTATTAAAAAATCCGGGGATTGTTAAACGAAACTCCTTTCCTCACACAAACTGGACAAAACAAATCTTTACGGAAACCAGGGCAAGTATCTCGAATAATTTAATGATAAGGTTAACAACTTTTCTTTGAGTTTCTTGCAATAGCCAAGCCTTTGCGGCCAACGGAAGGCAGATACTAAACCACTTAAACAACGTTTCCAGCCGAATAACTTGTACTCCAATAGCGCAAACCCGGGTTATTGAAATTAAGGCAAGGTGAAAACAGATTAGGTTCGGTGTCAATTTCCCCATAATAATTTGTTTTAACCTCAAACTATTTCACAAAAAGACAATCTTCTTTTTTCTTATTTTTACATCAGTTTTCACGTAGCCAATCCCGATTCTTATGAATTACATCGACATTGTACTTGGTATTATTTTGATATTAGCAGCTATTCAGGGTTTTCGTAAAGGTTTTATTATTGAACTGGCTTCGCTGGCCGCCCTTGTTCTGGGTATATGGGGCGCCATTAAATTTTCTGATTGGACTGCGGGGTTTATTACCCGAACGTTTAATTTTCATTCTGAGTTTTTAACTGTAATTGCTTTCCTGGTAACTTTTATCATCATTGTTATCCTTATCCATCTTCTTGGGAAAATATTGGATAAAACTGTGAAAGCCATTGCCCTGGGATTTCTGAACCGGTTGGCCGGAATTATTTTCGGTGTGCTGAAAGTAGCTGTAATTCTTAGCATTTTACTGATCTTATTTGATCCGGTTGACGAAAATGTACATATTTTACCTTCAGCACAAAAAACCACCTCAAAACTTTATACCCCAATGAAACAGGTAGTTCCAACCTTATTCCCTTTCATAAAAATGTGGACATGGGAAAAGAAAGACAAACCAGCAGAGAAAAGTACGGATGAAAAACCAGCTGCTAAAGTGAGTTGAATAAGTGGATGAACTCATCGTTGTAGCTTACTCATCCCAAGTCTGTAAGTGGCCTTTCCCCTTACGCACTCGGGGCTATAAAAAACGATACACAGCAAACACAGCCACTCCATAATTTAATCCGGCCTATATCGGCTTCAAAGCATTGATTTTATATCTTTGTGCCGTTTTTAACCAAAGGAAAAGAACATGGATTGCCAGCAACTTACTGTGCTGCAACTGAAAACTTGGTTATCGGGAATAAACAGATAATAAAATTTCAAGACAAATAATAATGAATTTCGTTGACGAACTCGAATGGAGAGGCATGATACATGATATGATGCCTGGCACTAAAGAACAACTTGAAAAAGAAATGACTTCGGCTTACGTGGGAATCGACCCAACAGCCGATTCACTACATATTGGGCACCTGGTAAGTGTAATGATGCTGAAACATTTCCAGATTGCAGGGCACAAACCCATTGCCTTGGTCGGAGGTGCCACCGGAATGATTGGCGACCCATCGGGCAAATCGCAGGAACGCAACCTGCTCGACGAACCAACGCTTCGCCACAACCAGGAGTGCATTAAAAAACAACTGGCCAGGTTCCTCGACTTCGAGTCGGATGCACCTAACGCTGCCGAACTTGTAAACAATTACGACTGGATGAAGGAATTCAGCTTCCTGAATTTCATTCGCGATATTGGCAAACACATCACCGTAAACTACATGATGTCGAAAGATTCTGTTAAAAAGCGATTGGACTCTGACAGTGGCGGCGGTATGTCGTTCACTGAATTTACCTACCAGCTGGTCCAGGGAACCGACTTTTTGCACTTATACCAAACACACAATACCAAACTACAAATGGGTGGTTCCGACCAGTGGGGTAATATAACCACCGGGACAGAATTGATCAGGCGTAAAACAGGAGGCGAAGCTTTTGCATTAACTTGCCCGCTCATCAAAAAAGCCGACGGGACTAAATTTGGAAAAACCGAATCGGGCAATGTTTGGCTCGATTCTAAGCTCACCTCGCCTTATAAATTTTACCAGTTTTGGCTCAATACATCCGACGAAGATGCTGTGCGCTACATTAAAATATTCACACTTCTCTCGAAAGAAGAAGTTGAAGAATTGACTGCCAAACATGCTGAAGCGCCTCATTTACGTCAATTACAAAAGAAACTGGCTGAAGAAGTAACCGTAATGGTTCATTCGCGTGAAGACTTTGATCTGGCCGTAGAAGCATCTCAAATTCTGTTTGGCCAGGGAACAGCCGAATTGCTGAACAAGCTGGACGAAGCAACTTTTTTGTCGGTTTTCGACGGAGTGCCACAATTTAAAATATCGGCTACCGAATTAAAACAAGGCATTAAAACAATTGATCTACTTGCTGAAAAAGCGCCGGTATTTCCTTCAAAAGGCGAATTGCGCCGTACCATTCAGGCTAACGGATTAAGTATTAACAAAGAGAAAGTTACTGATGCCGAAGCTATTGTAACCAACGATTTACTGATCGGAGGAAAATACATTTTGGTTCAAAAAGGGAAAAAGAACTATTTCCTTTTGATTGCCGAATAATTAACCCTGTTTATTTCGGGTTTACTGAATAATAAAAGCCAAATTGCAGCGTTAAAACATCGACCAAAACCGTTTTCTATGACAAATTTTTTCGACAATCAGAACCTGCTGGAAATTATCTGGAAATGGAAGAAGCATTTGTTAATTGTTGGCGTTATTGCCATCTTGTCTTCAGCTATTTTTTCCTCGTCGGTGTTCATTCAACCCAAGTATAAATCAACAGCCCGTATTTATCCAAGTTTTAACATTTACACCTTTAGTGATGAGTCGGAAAGCGAACAATTACTCGAATTTATTAATTCACAGGACATAAAATTCCGGGTAATTGATGCCTTCAACCTGAGTGAAGTTTATAAAATCAGCAAAAACGATCCGCTATACCAAACATACATTCTGGGCGAATTCAACGACAACATAAGTTTCAAGAAAACTGAATATGAAACGATTGAAATATCAGTTCTTGATGTTGACCCCAAACGGGCCTGCGCTATATGCGATTCGATAATATTGTTTCTCGATGATAAGATTCGATCTGTTCATAAAATCAAATACGACGAGGTAGTCAAAATTACCAGGAATGATTTAAAAAGCCTTGATCATGAGTTGGATTCGATAAAATCTAAAATGGATATTCTTCGGAAAGATTATAAAATTCTCGATTACGAAGCTCAGTCCAAAGAAATCACCAAGGGAATGGTTAAAATCTTGGCAGCTCAAAAAAAGAATACTACAGGAGGTAAAGAATTGCAGGAATGGATGAAAAACCTTTCAGAAAAAGGTGGTGAATATGAAATCCTAACCAATCTCCAAAAAACATGCCTGGTAGAAAGAGACTCTGTAAAAAAAGCTTATGACATCGCGTTGAGCAATTCAAAGAAAAAAATAAATTACGGGCAACGTGTTCAAAGTCCTGTTCCAGCTGATAAAAAATCGTACCCTGTCCGTTGGCTGATTATTTTGGCTTCTACTTTCTCGGCTCTCTTTGTTGCAATGCTGGTAATTCTGGTACTCGAAAACCAAAAAAAAGTGTAGAAAGTGTACGAAGCCAGGATAAAAATCACTCTTTTTTATCTGCTTTCAGCACTGTTTATCTTGCTGAATACTTATTTTCTTGTGATGAAGCATTCGATTATTATCAATGCTTTGCCATTTATTCTCGCCATAATTTTGATGGCTATTTTTACACTCGATAAACTGTTGTACCTGGTTGTATTTTTTACCCCTCTTTCGTTACCACTTTCTGAGCTGGTGCGCGGGTTACCTATAAATATGTTCCTTCCTACCGAGCCCTTGTTGTTTGGTATCCTGGTTATTTTCATCCTGAAATGTACTGCAAACAAAGGTTTTGACCGTGACATATTAAAACATCCTGTTTCATTGGCTATTTATTTCAGTTTGGCATGGATGTTCATAACCTGTTTAACCAGTACAATGCCAGTTGTTTCGCTTAAGTTTTTCCTTTCCCGCGTTTGGTTTATTGTAGGCTTTTATCTTCTGGCAGCAAAACTTTTTGAAGACCAAAAAAATATCGAGAAATACGTTTGGCTCTATATTTTTACATTAATCCTAGTCATTTTCTACTCAACCTACCGACATTTAGGATATGGTTTGTGGGACAAGCAGGCAGCTCATTTTGTTATGGACCCATTTTATAACGACCATACTGCTTATGGGGCGGCTGTTGCAATGTATTTGCCGTTTTTATTCGGATTCTCGTTTACAGATATATATGGCAAGGGCCTTCGTTTTTTTGTACGCATTTGTTTGTCCATCGTATTCATGGCATTGATTCTTTCGTATGCGCGCGCCGCCTGGTTAAGCATGATTGTAGCCCTGGGTGTTTGGATAATTATGCGATTGAAAGTCAGGTTTAACCATTTACTCGCTACATTTTTGATTTCAATAAGCCTAATCTTTGTATTTCAGCGACAAATTTTAACCTACCTGGAACGAAACACAACAGAATCGTCGGCAAACCTGATGGAACACATTTCGTCGATGTCAAATATCTCTTCCGACGCATCAAATCTTGAGCGGCTAAACCGGTGGAGCTGCGCTCTCAGAATGTTTAAAGACAAACCTGTTTTTGGTTATGGACCTGGAACATACATGTTTCAGTATGCACCTTACCAACTAACAGCCGACAGAACAATTATAAGTACAAACTCGGCCAATGGCGGTAATGCCCACAGCGAATACCTTGGCCCCTTGGCCGAATCAGGACTTTTGGGAACTATTTCAGTATTAATTTTGATAATAACGGTTATTTATACAGGAGTGAGGGCTTATTCGCTCACCAGCAACAAGCGATTAAAAACACTGATAATGGGAGCATTACTTGGCCTTATCACCTACTACATCCACGGAACTATGAATAACTTCCTCGACACTGACAAACTTTCGGTTCCATTTTGGGGTTTTTCGGCAATATTAGTTGCCCTTGATATACATGCAAAGAAAAATTTACCTGCTAAAGGCATATCAAAAGACTAATTTCTTGTATTCTTCTCTTTCTTCCTACTTCTTACTAATATTATAACTATCTGTTTTTCAAGGCAAATAAAATATTTCTAATTTTTATCAAAAATTTTAGTACTATGTGTTGCATAGTTCCATCTTTTATTTGTATGTTTGTAAAGCCAAAAACAATGCAAGAGAAGGTATAAGTTTAAAAAAAGTTCTATAAAGTTGTAACCAAACTATAAACCTTCAGTCAAAACAGAAAACAGAAACAAGAAAACAAGTTTAGAAACAAAACAAAAAACAGAAACGCTAAGAACAAACCTCAGAGCCATGAAAACAAACAATGTCCAGAAAACAGAAAACAGACCAATCAAAAAAACAATCTCCTTTCTTTCAATTAAACTGGGGCAAACTGATTTAATGATCGGATGTTGGATGAGCCCAATTATGGTGAGTAGTCGCCACTTTCAGAAAAGAATTTCAACAACGAACTTTTAGGAGGAAACATTATGGATTTGAATAATACTAAAGCTCAGATGCGCAAGGGAGTACTCGAATACTGCATCTTACTTGTAATCGACGGAAAGCCTTTGTATGCCAGCGATATCATTGATGAACTTAGCCGCTCGAAAATGATTGTTGTGGAAGGGACTCTTTATCCTCTGCTTACCCGCCTGAAAAACGATGGATTACTAGCCTACAAATGGGAAGAATCGACCCAGGGACCACCGCGTAAATATTACGAACTGACCGATGAAGGACGCTATTTCCTGAACGAAATGGGCTCCTCGTGGGACGAGCTTGTTGATGCCGTCAAAATGATTAAGGAACATAAATAGATCATTTTCAGTATAACGAAAAAAAATCGAAAAAATAAGTCACATGAAAAAGACATTTACAATCAATATCAGCGGTAGCATCTTCCATATCGACGACGATGCTTTTGAAAAGCTCCAGAAATATCTCCATATACTTAATAAACACTTCAACACCGCAGTTGAAGGGCAGGAAATACTTCAAGACATTGAAGCTCGCATTGCTGAATTGTTTATTGAAAAAACTAACAATAAAGTTGAGGTAATAACCGATGCCATGGTTGACGAAATGATCGCCCGGATGGGAAAACCGGAAGATTTCATGGAACAAGAAGAAGAACCCAGCAAACAAAAAACAGAAGATAATCAACCAGAACAGGAAACTAAAATCCGCCGACGTTTGTACCGCGACGGAGAAAGCCGTGTTCTGGGAGGCGTTTGCTCTGGCTTAGGCGCTTATTTTAACATCGACCCTGTTATTCTCCGGATAATCTTTGTCCTGGTATTATTCATGGGAGGGGCATCTGTTCCGGTATATCTTATTTTATGGATTGTAGTACCGAAAGCTCGTACCACAGCTCAAAAACTTGAAATGAGAGGGAAAGAAGCTACTGTTACCAACATAGCTCAGTCGATAAAAGATGAAGTAGGCGAAGTAAAAGATAACTACACCAAATTCAAAAACGACAAAAGCAGTTCGCGGCTCGATAGTTTTGGCGATACCGTTGGAAGTGGGTTACGGGTTGTCCTGCGTATTTTCATTCTCATATTCGGCGCTGTGCTAATCATTGCAGGCATCGCATCGTTAATTGGTTTTATCACAACTTTGGCAGTAGGTCACTCATTTTTGCATGGAGGAGCCTTCAATTTTGGCTGGAATTCGGATATTGATATGGCAACCATACTTAACTACTTTGTTAGCCCCGGAGCTTATGCTTTATCATTGATAACCATTGCCATTTTAGTTGGCATACCAATTCTGATGATTTTATTCGTCGGCACAAAATTATTATTCAGATACCAGACAAACAATAAACTGATTGGCTTGGGCGCTTTCGGGTTATGGCTTGCTGCACTCGTTGTACTTATTTTCGTTGCAGTAAACCAAGCTGGTAATTTTAGCAAACAAACCAGCCAGACAATAACTCAGAAAATTGATTGTACAACCTGTAAAACACTATATCTGGAAGTAAACGATGATTTATTTGAGACCCTAATTGATCAGGATTTCTCGCTTAATCGCATGAAGATTGCAACAATAAACGGAAAAGAAAAACTGTTGGGACATCCACGCTTTACAATTGAAAAAAGCAGTACAGGCGAATACCTGATGTTGATTAAAAAAAGGGCAAGGGGAAGCAATAACGAAAATGCACAGAAAAATGCAGAAGATATCACTTATAATTTCAACCAGAAAGATTCGACTTTACACTTCGACCCATACTATTTACTGAAAGAAGATTCGAAATGGCGCGACCAGGAAATTTCCCTCACACTGAAAGTTCCGGAAGGAAAATCGGTTTACCTGAATCCAAAAATGAAAGAAATTATTCACGATATTGAAAATGTTGAAAACATGTGGGATGGCGATATGGTTGGCAAAATATGGACAATGACCCCCGATGGGCTTGCTCTGAAAAAAGCAGAACCAATCCAGCCCCAAATTCAAGTAAAAACCAAAAATAAATAAAGAATTGAAACCAGAGGCAAAAGTCCGATCTAACGAAAATTCGACAGATCGGACTTTTGTTTATTAAGGCAGTATACTTACATATTCATTGCCCTTGCACAAAATTCGAATATTATACTTACTTCTCAGTTAGGTATTCCTCTGTTTTAAAGATACCTTTTAATACAATTTTTTTGTTTTGCCCAATAACAAACTCGCTTAGGCCAATGTGTGTCTTGTTTTCAGGATTCCAGTCGTAAGTGTAGCCCAATTGTGTCCACGGATATTGGTTGTACAAATCGCACTGGTAATACCGGTTGATTCGGTTTCCGTTGATCCAGGTTACATGAGCCGCATCGGCATCTTTTGGAAAGCAGATATCACATTTTTGGTCAGTAACTTCCTTATCGGGGCAAGGACGAAACAAATCCTGCGGTTTAACCCAAAATTCAACAAAATAGCTATAAACTGAATTTGGCGGCAAACCTAATAATTGGACCAATCTTCGGTTTACATTTTTCGGATTCTCAGCTAAAATCCGATGTTTTAGTTCGGGTACTGTAGTTACCCAAATGGGGTATTTCCCGGTATCGTAAAAAGCCGAATCGAGATACGGTTTATAAAACGATACGTTTTGTTTCCAGGTAACCACCAAAACATAATCTTCCCCTCCGATATTTTTCCAAACTAAATTTCGGTTTTCATGGGTTATTGGAACCAGTTTTTCTGAAACCTTATTGGCTGTTGGATATATCGAATTTTGAATGGACTGTTGATATAAAACCTCATCACTTAAGAGTTTCGTCTGAGTTTTGCAACCCAAAAACACAACTGCAATAAGCAAAAACCAAGCTAATTTTATCTTCATATTGAATTAAAAAGTCATTGAAAACACAGTTTCTTTTCCGGGTATGGAGCGGGCTTGAAGGCTTCCACCATGCAAACGCATAATCTGGCGTGAAAGGCTCAGTCCAATGCCCGAACCGCTTTCCTTGGTGGTAAAGAATGGAACAAAAACCTGTTCCAAAATGTCTTCAGGAATACCGGGGCCATTATCGATAACACGAACTTCCAGCCTTCGGTCCTTATTAATTCCGGCAATAATCTGTATTCGTCCTTCAGGATTCTTTTCATTGGCCTGAAGTGCATTTTTTGTAAGGTTTAGAAGTACCTGCGAAATAAGATTCTCGTCAGCAAAAAGCTCAAGGTCATGAGGATTTATTGTAACCACAAGTTTAACCAACTCGCTATTTTCGAGCGACGAATACAAAACTTTGATACGGGTTGCCAACTCTTCGAACCGAAAGAGTTTTTTGTCAGGCTTCGGCAGGCGCGTCAATTTCCGGTATGATTCAACAAACAGCATCAATCCATTACCCTGCTCTTTGATTACACTCAAGCCCCGAAGGGTGGCCTGAATTTTCGATTCACTCAGTTCGTCGGGCAAAGCAGGACGACCATCTACGGTGAAAAAATTGCACAAACTCTCGGAAAGAGAAGTTATCGGTGCAATTGAATTCATAATTTCGTGCATTAAAACTCGGATTAGTTTCATCCACGAATCAAGTTCTTTTTCGTCCAATTCATTACGAATATCCTGGATAGACAGCAGGATCAACTCATCGTTTTTTACTTTAAACGAAGTCGATTTCAGAGAAAGTTGAACCATTCCCCTTTCGGAATTAACTGAAATCAACCGTTGTTCAAAAGGACCAATATTTTTTATTGATTGAAACAAGTTACGGTTAATTCGTTCCAGCTGGTTTAGGTGCGTCAAGATTTCAACCCCAAACATTTTCTTTACTGAAGAATTTGCGTGTAAAACAAAACCTTTGGAATTGTAGGTTAATATCCCTGTGGCAACATGTTCGAGCAAAGCCTCGAAATACTGTTCTTGTTGGCGGCTTTCAATTTTAAGTTGTTGAATTTGACGATTTACTTTATTTAAACCTTCATAAATTCCAAGGATTGATTTGTCGGTGATATTATGAGGAATTGAAAGCGTCGAATCGTCGTTTTGCACTGATTCAAGGAAATAACTTATTTTACGGTTGGTTGAATTTATAAATTTGATGAGTATAAAAACCATCACAATATCAAGACAGCTGACAATAAAAATCAATGAAACTGGTTTCCCCGAGCTAATAAACAACCCAATGCCTGTACTTAGTACAACTACCAGTAAGACCCGAAGAATAATGTGAAAATAGAAATTCCGAATGATCATTGGCCAATTTTCTTGATCTTGTTATAAAGGGTTTGTCGGGTAATGCCCAGTTGCTCGGCTGCAGCGCTCAGGTTTCCATTATTTTTATCAATTGCCTGATTAATCATACGTTTTTCCATTTCCTCCAGGGTCATTTCGGCATCGCTACTTCTACCCTGAACTACCGGGCGCATAAAGAAATCTTCGGCTTTCAACACATTGCCCTCACTTAAAATAACTGCCTTTTCGATGGTATGCTGCAATTCGCGAATATTGCCTGGCCATGTATATTTCATTAGTTTATCCTGAGCCTGCTGATTTATTTTCAGACCAAGTTTGCTGTATTTCGACGAATATTTTTTCAGGAAGAAATCGGCCAGTACCAGTATGTCATTTCCTCGTTCGCGAAGTGGCGGAACTTCGATCTGGATAGTGTTGATGCGATACAGCAAGTCTTCACGAAAAATCCCTTCAGCTACCATCTGTTCGAGGTTTTTATTTGTTGCACAAATCAGTCGTATATCAATAGGAACAGACTGGTTGGAACCAATCCTTGATATTTTCCGGTTTTGTAACGCAGCTAAAAGCTTAGCCTGAAGATGGTAAGGAAGGTTGCCAATTTCGTCAAGGAAAAGGCTTCCTTTATCGGCAACCTCAAACTTCCCGGGGCGGTTATCGCGGGCATCGGTAAAAGCGCCTTTCACATGGCCAAACAGTTCGCTCTCGAATAAAGTTTCGCTAACAGCGCCCATATCAACACTAATCATCACTTCAGATGCCCTGTCAGACAAGCGATGAATTTCGTGTGCAATTAGTTCTTTACCAGTGCCGTTTTCCCCAGTTATTAACACATTGGCATCGGTTTTAGCCACTTTTCTCACCATATTGAGCACCTGCATCAGTTGTGGAGAGGAACCAATAATGAACTTTTGATCGCGGTTAAGCTCGGTTTTTAGTCCTTTTTCTTTCTCTTTTAACTGGCTCACTTCTTTCTTCGACCAGTTAAGTTGAAGTGCTGACCGCAAAGTTGCAAGCAACTTATTATTGTCCCAGGGTTTAAGGAAAAAATCGGTTGCTCCCATTTTCAGGGCTTTCACAGTCAATTCAATATCACCATAAGCCGTAATCATTACTACCGAAATTTCAGGATTGGTTTCCTTAATTCGTCCAAGCCAATAAATGCCTTCGTTCCCAGTATTTATTCCGGCGTTAAAATTCATATCCAAAATAACCAGGTTATAATCTTTTTTTCGCAATTCAGTTGGAATTTGATTAGGATCTGATAAAGTGGTCACCGTTTGAAACTCGGGAATTAACAGAATTTCCAAAGCGCTCAGGATACTTTTATTATCGTCAACGATTAAAATATTTCCTTTAGCCATTTTTCTTTTAAAGTTAGAAGTTGGACATTGTATAAACAACTGTCTGTAAAAATATTTGACATTTTGTTGTCAATTAATTTTACTTAGACGCAGCTCTCCGAAATTTATATTACTGATTTCGTGTTTATTAAGTATTTGGCACTATTCTGGCATGTCTACTACAAACGAAAATAAAAGCAATGATTAGAAAGTTTATACTCATTCAAATTTTAGTATTTGTGGCAGGAAATGCACTAATAGCTCAAACCAACTGGAATTTAAGCCGGTGCATTTCTTTTGCTTTAAAAAACAATATTGATATAAAAAAAATGGAAGTGGATGAGAAACTTGCGTCGGAAGACTTTAACCAATCCAAGCGAAACCTCTTACCAGGAATTTCGGCTTCATCGTCGGCAGGTTTTAACTTCGGGCGTTCGATTGATCCAAACACAAACGGGATAGTAAATACCCAGTTTTTCAATACAAGTTTCGACATGGGAAGTTCAATGACTTTATTTAGTGGCTTCAAAATGATAAACCAGATTGAATATCAGAAATTTAGAAAAAAAGCTGCAGAAATGAACCGCCTGAATGCCACTGATGATCTGGCATTTAAGGTAATGAACTCATACTTTGATGTACTTTATTATCAAGGAGTTTTCGAAATTGCAAAAAAACAAGTAGAAGCTTCGGGCATCAACCTGAAAAAAGTTGAAAGGCAAGTAGAACTTGGCATGAAATCGAAAACTGATTTATTTGAAATGAAGGCCAACTTCGAAAACGAAGAGTTAAAACGTATTCAGGCCGAAAACTACTTAAAATCGGCATATCTTCAACTCAAACAATATATGAACCTGACTGATACAACACACATGGTTTTGACGGAAGAACAAAACCCAATTGTTACCAGTAATATACCTGAAAGGCAGAATTTGTTTAACTCTTACCTGGAATGGTCGCCATATTACCAATCATACCAGGCACAACTTAAAGCCAGCCGTAAACAATTATCTATCAGCCGCTCGTCGCTTTATCCAACCATTACTGCCAACGGATCAATTAGCAGTGGGTACAGCGAAACCAATAAAGACAACAACAATAAAGTTATTGGATTTAATACTCAGATTGACAATAACTTCAGCCAATACCTTGGAGCTTCACTTAGTGTTCCAATATTTGGTAAATGGAGTTACAGGTCGAACATTGCAAAAGCAAAACTTGATGTAGAACAAGCGCAAAATACACTCGACGAACAGAAACAGAAACTTTATTTTGAAATGCAAAATAACCTGAACGACCTCGAAGCCATCGAAAAAGAATATAATCAATACCAGAAACAACTTGAAGCCGATAAACTTGCGTTTATGGCTGCCAAAAAGAAAATTGAGCAAGGTTTTGTAAGCGTTGTGGATTTCTACATTGCTAAAAACCGATATGCTAATTCCGAAAGTCAGGTATTAAAATCGCGGTTACAATTGGAAGTGAAGAAAAAAGCACTTGATTTTTACTTGGGAAAACGCTTTTGGGAAGATTAAAAAGAAAAACGATCAGAAGGGTCGAAAACTTAAAACTTGAAATTTTAAACTTGAAACTATAACGTCATGGGAATGGACAGAGTTATTGAGAAGAAAAAAGGGCTAAGACCAAAACATTTATTATGGGCCGCAGGCGTCCTTGTTTTAGGATTTTTGCTATACAAAGTAATCTTCACTCAGAGCGGATCAACTTTTAGGGCAGAGAAAGAAAAGTTAACGATCAGTACAGTTGAAGACGGCCAGTTTAACGATTACATCACAGTTATTGGTCAGGTTGAGCCTATTACAACCATATACCTCGATGCCATTGAAGGTGGACAAGTTGAACAACGTTTTATAGAGGAAGGCTCGATGCTTAAAAAAGGTGATGTGATTTTACGTCTCGAAAACCGCCAATTGTACCAAACTATCCTGAACAGCGAAGCAGCTTTGGCCGAAAAAGAAAACTATTTGCGTAACACACGCATTAGTTTCGAATCAGAACTGATCCAATCACGCAAAAACTTATTGGAAAGCTACTATCGTTTAGTGAGAAAAAAACGGAGTTTTGATCAAAACAAGTCGCTTTACGAAGAGCAACTCATCTCAAAAGAAGATTATCTTCAGGCGAAAGAAGATTACGAATACGAAAAGAACCTCCAGGACATCAACAAGATGAAGCTAAAAAATGATTCGATGATTCGTATTACTTCTATCCAGACTCTTGAAACCGACCTAAGCAAAATGCGTCAGATGCTTGTACTGGTTCGCGAGAGGCTCGATAACCTAAATGTAAAAGCTCCGGTTGATGGCCAGCTGGGAATGCTCGATGCTGAAATTGGACAGCGCATAAACGAAGGACAACGCATTGGACAGGTCAATGTTTTGGATAATTTCAAAATAAAAGCATTGATTGACGAACACTACATCGACCGTGTTAAACGTGAACTTCCAGCCACTCTCGATCGTAATGGAACAAATTTTAACCTTACTGTACGTAAAGTTTATCCTGAAGTACGTAATGGCCAGTTCGAAATTGATATGGTTTTTGAAGGAACAACCCCTGATAATATTCGAACCGGCCAAACATACCATATAAAACTGGAACTGGGAGAATCGGGCAAAGCGATTTTACTGCCACGTGGTGGGTTCTTCCAAAGTACAGGCGGTCAATGGGTGTATGTTTTGAACCAGGATGAAACAGAAGCGACTAAACGAAATATAAAAATTGGGAAACAGAATCCACAATATTACGAAGTTCTGGAAGGGCTTAACCCAGGAGAAAAAGTCATTACCTCGGGCTACGAAATGTTTGGAACAAACGATCGGATAGTGATGAAGTAGACCCCCAACAAACCTCTCCCGCCTTAGGCGAGAAGGTTTAAAACGCTTCGAAACAAAGTCGTGGGGTTAAGCCCAGTGGGCGATATATTGGTAGTCCCGGATTTTAATCCGGAGTAGTAAGGACAGATGTTAAAAACCGTCCGGGTAATGATCCCCAAAAAAGCGAATGCGTTTTCCCGGACAAAATGGCACTGACCACAATCGATAGTGTAGCTTTGAGTTAAAAGAACAACACTAAATAGACATTTTTATAACAACAACAATTTTAACAATGCTCCAGTTCGCCCCCTTCAGGGGGAGTTAGAGGGGGCTTTTAGGAGGGGCTTTATGATACGAACAGTAAACTTAAACAAAGTATTTCGTACTGAAGAAATTGAAACCAGTGCGCTGAATAACGTGAACCTACATGTAAAAAAAGGTGAATTTGTGGCCATTATGGGCCCATCGGGGTGTGGTAAATCAACATTACTGAACATTATTGGTTTGCTCGATAATCCTTCGTCGGGAGAGTACTATTTCGACTCACAGGAAGTTGGTAGTTTTAAAGAACGCAACCGCACTCTACTCCGAAAAGGAAATATCGGTTTCGTTTTCCAAAGTTTCAACCTTATTGACGAGCTTAATGTTTATGAAAACGTGGAACTACCACTCATCTATTTAAAAATGAGTGCTAAAGAACGTAAAGATATGGTTGAGAAAGTGCTTGAACGAATGAAAATCAGTCACCGTAAAAAGCACTTTCCTCAGCAGTTGTCAGGTGGTCAGCAACAACGTGTTGCCATAGCCCGTGCGGTAGTAGCCAATCCTAAGCTAATCCTGGCCGACGAACCTACCGGTAACCTTGATTCGAAAAATGGTTTGGAAGTAATGAACCTTCTCACCGACCTTAACCGCGAAGGAACAACTATAGTGATGGTAACACACTCGTTGCGCGATTCGGAATTTGCCCACCGCGTTATTAACCTGTTCGACGGGCAAGTAATTACTGAAGAAGTGAAAAAACAGATGGACGAAGTGCTAGTGTAACATGATTTTTCACATAGACCTTCAAGGTTTTGAAAACCTTGAAGGTTTGGATAAATATACCGACAAATAAACATACAAACTCTGTAAAATATTTTTACAGAGCCTGATTTACAAGCATTACATACTAACTTGATTATAAGTAAATTACGATTATGGTACGGTTCTGAATATTTCAAGACCAGGAAGCCAAACAAATCAAAACAACAGACTCAAAGCCATGATCAAACACTTTTTCATAAATATTCTTCGGAACATTCGCCAAAACAAGGTTTTTACACTTATAAACTATGCCAATCTTGTTATTGGATTTGCCGTCTTCATTTTATTTAGTGCATTAATCAGCCACGAACTAAACTACGACAAATTCAATGTGAATTACGACGACATTTACAGGGTACAAACCCGCCAGGAAGACTCGCATCCTACCAATTTTTGCACTTACAGTCCAGCCGCCTATCGTTACCACTTAATGGCCGATTTACCCGAAATTGAAAAAGTTCTACTTATGCGCGAAGTTTCAGGCGGAGCCAATTCCGGACAATTCTTTACTCTTCCCGATGGAAGCCAATTGTATGAAAAAGATGGTTACTGGAGTGAGAATTCTATCTTTGAAATATTCACAATAGTTATTAAGGAAGGGAACAAAGCTACAGCCCTGACCGAACCAAACACCATTGTCCTTTCAGAAACTTTGTCGGAAAAGCTATTTCCTGAAGGGAATGCAGTGGGAAAGCAAGTTACAATTGGGAAAAGAGTTCCACTAACGGTTACAGCCGTTTATGCCGATTTTCCTAAAGACTCAAACCTCAGACCAACTTACCTGGTGTCGATGCCTACCTATGATGTTCTGAGTGGCGGTTCTGAATATCGTGACAACTGGACTAGCATTACTTTTGACAACTATGTATTGTTAAAAAAAGGAGCCGATCCGAAACTGGTTGATGCAAAAATTAAAGATGCATTTAAAAATGTAAAAGACTACGAAAAAAGTACTCCATACCTACATCCATTGTCAAAACTGCACATTTCGCCCAACAGTCAGCCTGATATGATCGTAGGACTTGGCATTCTTTCGTTTGCAGCGCTTTTGATTTTAATTCTTTCGAGCGTAAACTACATAAATCTTTCGCTAGCCAACTCAACTCAACGATCGAAAGAAATAGGGATAAAAAAAGTAATTGGCTCATCTAAAAAACTTATTGCCTCTCAATTTATTGCCGAAACAATTTTTCACACACTGATTGCTACTATTATAGCACTTTGTGTTGCTTACCTGTCGTTTCCAATGCTAAACCATATTCTGAATAAAAACATCGATTTCATACTTTGGGGTAATTGGCAATTACTGGGTTTTGTCGGGTTTGTTAGTTTACTGGTGGGCGTACTTTCTGGATTGTATCCTTCCCTGGTTATTTCATCATACAATCCAGTTAAAGTGTTAAAAGGTAAAATATTCAGCAACAATAACAACTCAATCAGCATTAAAAAGATTTTGGTTGCCACGCAATTCTCCATATCACTGTTCATGCTAATTGTCAGTCTCATCCTTTTCAACCATGTCAACTTTATTTTGAATAAAGATTTGGGATTCGACAGTAAAAACATTCTTTATACCGAGATAAACATAAGCGACAAAACACCATTCGAAACCGTAAAAACACGAATGTTGCAACATCCTGAAATTGCAGACATATCGTTTTCGAGCACCATCCCTTTCGTTGGAAATATTGGAGGATATGTTACATGGGAAGGAGCCGCTCAAAACGAAAAGGAAATGATCAGTCGCAATTATGTGAACTATGATTTTATTCCAACTTATAATTTAAAAATGGCTTATGGCCGCAATTTTTCAAAAGAATATCCTGCCGATAACCAGGCCTGTATAATCAACGAAACAGCGTTGAAAGTTTTTGGATGGACCGATCCTATCGGGAAAAGAATTACGATGTACGGAAAGTCGTATCCGGTAATTGGAGTGGTCAAAGATTTTCACCCATTTTCGGTCCACAACCCCATTCCAACATACATCATGTTTTTGAAAGACAATGTAATTTCGGGGTCGACCCTGCTAACTTTACGATTTACCGGCGACGAGCAAAAAGCCAGGTATTTAGCAACCAGCGAATTGGAGAACATATTTCCAAACGATCCATTTGAATTCAAAGATTTTGGCGTGGCTTTTTACCTCGATTTTGCCATTTCATTTTGGCAGTCGATGAAGCGAATGTTTATGTTTTTCGCTGTAGTAACCCTTGTTATTTCTACTATCGGGCTATTCGGGTTAATCTTGTTCACAATTAAACGTCGTACAAAGGAAATTGGAGTGAGAAAGGTGCTGGGAAGTTCAGTCCGGTCGATTTACTGGCAACTTTCAAGCGAAGTTATTGCAATGCTGGGATTTGCAATTTTGGTTGGTTGTCCATCAGCAATATACATATACAATACCATGCCCGGGGCTTATAAAGAGCCACTTTCAATCATGGTATTTATTGTTTCGGTAGTTCTTGTAGCTATAATCGCCGTGCTTACAATCAGTTATCATGTAGTAAAAATAGCTATAAGCAACCCGGTGGAAGCGCTGAGGTACGAGTAGAGAAGGAAGCCCCTTCTAACCTCCCCGAAGGGGAGGAACAAAAAGGCAGAAGATAAAATGAGTGAAAGAAAAAGTATGCACTGTCCCAAAAGTCTCCCTTTGGGGAGATTTAGAGGGGCTTAAACTATTTTATAATGATACATTTAACCAACATTGACAAGTATTACGATTCGAAATTTCAACGCACTTTCGTGCTGAAAGCCGTTAACCTCGAAGTAAAAGAAGGCGAGTTCGTCAGCATCATGGGACCGAGCGGTTCGGGAAAATCAACTTTGCTTAACATCATCGGGTTGCTCGACCAACCTTCGGCAGGCGAATACACGCTTTACGACAAAACAGTTCTCGACTTAAAGGAAAAAGTTAAGGTCGACTACCACCGTAACTTTATGGGTTTCATCTTCCAGGCTTACCATCTGATTGAGGAAATGACTGTTTACGAGAATATTGAAACTCCACTGATTTACAAAGGTGTTAAAGGTCGCGAACGTGAAGCGATGGTTGCCGACTTGCTCGACCGGTTTAACATGGTAGCTAAAAAGGATCTGTTCCCGCAGCAACTTTCGGGCGGACAACAACAGTTGGTAGGTATTGCCCGCGCCATCGTAGGAAAACCCAAGCTCTTGCTGGCCGACGAACCAACCGGGAACCTGCATTCGAGCCAGGGAGAAATGATCATGGAAACACTGAAAGCATTGCACGAGGAAGGGATGACCATTATTCAGGTGACACATAACGAGAAGTTTGCCGGGTACGGAACCCGAATTATCCGGTTGGAAGACGGAATTATCCGCAAAGATGAAAAGTATTGAACCAGGATTTACCAGATGATGAGATCATCAGTAAAAATGGGTAGTTCCCGCCATCGTACTCGCTACGCCTAATTAGTGATGTAAATGGCCCGAAAGCTTTGCCTGTAAAACTAGTTTAATACAGTGGATATTTGGTTCAGCCGGGTTACTGGCACTGGGAATTACCTTGTTAACCGTGTCATTTCAATCATGGAAAGCGGCCACTAAAAATCCGGTAGAGAGGTTAAGATATGAATAAGAAGCCGCTTATAATTTCGCAAAGAGGAAAACCATAAGCAGACGATAAAATGAATAAAATAAGAAACAGGTAATGTACTACAAAAGTCTCTCCTTGAGTGAGATTTGGAGAAGCTTTTGGAGCGGAGACACAAAACCGAGAGGAGGCGATAAGTAAGGTTTTTGTTAGAAATGAAAACCTCGACAAAGCCCGATATATCCAAGTTCAGAAATTTAAGAAACATATAGAAAATACTAGTTACAAAGTTGAACATGAGAACAATTGCATTAGCATTCAGAAAGCTAAAAAAAAGTAAAACAGCAACGCTGCTGGGTATAGCCGGGCTGGTTACCGGTTTGGTTTGTGTGCTATATATCTTTTTCTGGATAAACGACGAAACCAGTTACGATCAGTTCCACAAAAATATTGACCGTATTTTTGTGGTTCATGCTTATCTTGAAGGGGGTACAAAAGAAGTGAAATTCGACGGATGCCCCCCAGCCGTGGGACCTGCTTTAAAAGCCGAATATCCCGAAGTTGAAAATTCATGTCGTTATCTTCCTGTTTACTTTAGAAGTCTGTTAACCGCTGATGGCAGGAAAGAAATGAAGGGAGTTGCATTCTCCGAGAATTCGTTGTTCGATATTTTTACCCTTCCATTTATCTACGGAACCAAAGGAACGCCCAATGTTGTAAACCAGATTGTACTTACCCGTACTACCGCAATGAATTATTTCGGCAATTCGAACCCGGTAGGGAAAGTTGTACGCTATAACAACCAGAAAGACATGACTGTAGTTGGAGTGATTGAAGATATCCCGCAAAATTCGTCGATACAGTTTGATGCAGTAATACCACTCGAAAACCTGAAAATGTTTTATGGCCGCGACGATTTTTTAACAACGTGGTATAACAACGGATTCGTAACATTTGGTTTATTGACCTCTCCAGCCAGATTCAACAAAATTGCATCAACGATCACCCGACGGATACAAAAAGAAATACCCGAATCGACCAATTATTTAAGGGCTTATCTTTTCAAAAACGGGTATCTTTACGAGAAACAAAATATCCGTAATGTTCGGATATTCAGTCTCATTGCTATCCTGGTATTATTTGCGGCCACGCTCAATTTCATAAACCTTATCACAGCCAAATCGACTAAACAAGCTAAAGAAACCGGTTTGCGAAAATCAATAGGAGCAACTCGCGGGAATATAGTTAAACTGATTTATTCTGACGTTGCTTTTTTATGTATCCTCGCATTTTCACTGGCATTAATTGTTGCTGTTTTAGGACTTCCATTATTTAACCAGGTTATTGGTAAGAAAATTGAACTTTCAAGCCTTTTGGCCATAAAACCATTGGCTATATTGATTTCCGCTTATTTGGCTACAACCTTTTTGGCTGGAAGTTATCCTGCATTTTTTCTGTCATCATTCAAGATTACCGAAACACTTAATTCCAGTTTTTACTCTGTAAAAAACCGGGGATTATTCCGTAACTCATTGCTGATAACCATCTTCATGGTTTCAATCATTTTACTTACATCCACGCTAATTATTTCGAAACAAACCTTGTACCTCCAAAACATGGATGTTGGATTTGACAAAAAACAGCTCCTTTATGTGAATTTAGATGGAAAGCTAAAAGATAAAGCTAAAGCGCTCAAAGAAGAAGCCGAACGTACTTCAGGGGTTTACTCTTCAACAATAACAAGTTTTCTTCCTGTTATGATTGGCAATAACGGAGAAGGATGGAATTGGGAGGGAAAAGACCCTGGATTTAAACCGCTGGTCACCAATTGGGAAACCGACGAAGATATGATAAAAACACTCGGCGCCAAACTTCTCGAAGGCAACTATTTCAGCAACGACCAGAAAGGGATCGTAATTAATAAAGCATTTGCCGATGCTATTGGCTGGAATAGTTTTACCGGGAAAATTATAAAAGGCTACGGTACCGATTACAAAGTGGTTGGTGTTATTGATAATATCGAATACAACTCATTATCGGAAACCTGTAGGCCCATGGCGATCCAATCCGTTCAAAACTGGTCGTCGAATTACCTGATTTTAAAGATTGATGTCAGCCAGATGGACAAAACCATAAAATCGATAACTAAAATTTGTGCAACTGTTGAGCCCGATTATCCGGTGAATTATGGCTTTGTCGACGATCAATATGCCAAACTGTATGAAACTGAAACGAAGCTCAGGAAACTGGTTGGTATTTTCACTGGTTTCTCGATAGTTGTTTTATGCCTCGGCCTGCTTGGTGTTGTCATGTTTTTGGCCGAACAAAAAACCAAGGAAATAGGAGTTCGTAAATGTTTGGGAGAAGGCGAAAAATCGATCATCATGCGATTGGTAAAACCTTTCGTTATTGCCGGATTAACAGCAAGCGTTATTGCAATTCCTGCTACCTGGTACATCATGAACCTGTGGTTACAAAGCTATGCAAACCGTATCCAAATAAGTATCTGGACATTTGTTCTGGGTTTGTTCACCGCCATAGGCATAACTGTAATAACTGTTAGCTGGCAAAGCTGGAAAGCAGCCACGCAAAATCCGGTGGAAGCACTGAGGTATGAGTAAAAATCCTCCTTAATTTTTACAGAAGAGAGGACTGTTGAAAAGACGAAAAAACTTATAAAATACTTAAAATGATGATCAGTAATTTGCAAACAAGCCTACGACATTTAAAGACAGACAAGATAAATACTGCAATTAACCTGACAGGGCTAACTCTTGGACTTGGTATTGTTACCATAGTGCTTGTTTTCGTTCTGAATGAACTGGGCTACAACCGCTCGTTTACCAATAAAGAGAGAATTTACCGGGTCCTCAATTTCAACAAAGCCGATAACAACGCTTGGGCAAATACGCCAATGATAATCGGAGAAACAGCAAAGGAACAATTTGCCGAAGTTGAAGCAATAGTCCATCACTACAACATTTCGGATATTGAAGTTAAAAAAGGGAACGAGTATATCGAAGATAAAAATGTGCTGTGTGCCGAAAGTGAATTTTTAAACGTCTTCGGAATTAAACTATTGCAAGGATCAGCCTCAGGGCTCGACCAATCGAAAGATAAAATTATGCTTAGCAAAAGTTCCGCAGAGAAATATTTTGGTCGTGAAAATCCGGTAGGCAGAATACTGGAAATGAGAAAGAAAGGAATTATTTCGCAAATGGAAGTTATAGCTGTTTACGACGATCTGCCACAAAATTCAACTCTGAAAGCCCCATTTATAGCCAGTACCGAATTTGGGATGGAGAAGTTATTGCAAAGCATGGTATCAACCGGACAAGCCCCTACTGCACAGCAAATGAAAGAATCGTGGTACTGGGGCAATGGGCTGTTTTTCACCAACTATCTTCTGCTAAAAGAAGGAGTTTCGGCAACGCAACTCGAAAAGAAAATTCATCAGCTCGGATTGCAACATTCTGAAAAAGATGATAAACTTGATCTTTCGCTTCAGCCTATGAACGACATTTACTTTAGGTCGGCAAAAATTGTTGATAACAACAGTAGCGAAAAAGGAAATCTCTCCATGCTTTATATCCTGATGTCGATTGGAGTTTTAATATTGATTATGGCTTGTATCAATTACCTGAATTTATCATCAGCACAGGCTATTGCACAAACCAAAACACTGGCAGTGAAGAAAGTTTGTGGTGCATCGACAAAAGTCCTTATTTTTCAAATGATGTACGAATCAGCACTTATTTCGTTAATAGCCTTACCATTTGCATTGTTGGTTGCCAATTTTTCCTTACCATTTATCAGTCAACTTTTAAATAAGGCCTACAGCCTTACGCTTACCAGCCAGTTTTTCACCAGTTTTGCCATATTGGTAGCTATAGCCATTGGCACCGGAGCAATATCCGGAATGCTTGTTGCACTGAAAATCACCTCATTCCGTTTGGTCGAAACCCTTAAAGGCAAATACTCTGACGCCGGGAACAAGCATCTGATCCGTAAAGGAATGATTGTTTTCCAGGTTTCGATATTCATTGTACTCATTGCCGTAATGTTTGTTGTACAAAAACAGGTACACTACGCCTTTACCCGTGATATCGGGATTGAAAAAGAAGGCTTGTTGAGAATTCCTCTGGGCGACCACAATTACAACCTGTTTAAACAGGAAATCAGGAAAAATCCTAATGTATTGCAGGTTAGCGGCTCACTTTGGATCCCTCCACATCAGGGGAAAATGTATATGTCGATACCCAAAGTGAGCAATAAATCGGAGATGGTAAAAATAAACGGGCTGTTTGTTGATTATGGATTTGCCCGTACGATGGGAATGAAACTGGTTGCCGGATCAGATTTCGACGAATCGAAAACAAACTCGGGAGTATTGGTAAACGAATCGGCTGTTCAGGCGCTCGGGCTGAAAGAAGCCATTGGCGAACAAACAGCATTTGGACAAGTAGTTGGAGTAGTTAAAGATTTTAACATGTATTCGATCCACGAAGCAGTAACACCTATGCTAATAGGGCTAAACCCGCAGATGTGCCGCGAAGTTGCTGTAAAAATTAAAACAACAAACCTTAATGAAACCATTGCTTTTCTTGAAAAAACCTGGAAAGAAACAGGTGGAACCACTGTTTTTGATTTCGATTTCACAAACGATATACTAAACCAGATATACAAATCTGACATTCGCTTTTCTAAAATCATTGGTTTGCTTACAGTTATTGCAATCCTTATTTCAAGCCTTGGTTTGTTTGGGCTCTCGCTCTTGATTAGCAAGCAAAAAACCAAAGAAATAGGAGTTCGGAAAGTTACAGGCGCCCGAATTGGAGAAATTATAGCCTTCCTCAACCGCGATTTTGTGATTTGGGTGACCATTGCTTTTGCTGTTTCAACTCCGGTTGCATGGATTGTATCGAATAAATGGCTCGAAAACTTTGCATACAAAACTGAATTAAGTTGGTGGATTTTCGCATTAGCGGGTTTGCTGGCTCTGGGAATTGCGCTGCTTACCGTAAGTTGGCAAAGCTGGAAAGCAGCGACAAGAAATCCGATAGAAGCACTGAGGTACGAATGATATTTAAGACCCTCAAGGTTTTTAAAAACCTTGAGGGTCTCAGGAGAAACGATTTATAAATATTCAGCAACATGAACAGACAATATTTTAAACTTATTTTTCGCGACTTGCTCAAAAGGAAAAGCTTTACTTTGATTAATATTTCAGGTCTGGCGCTGGGATTTGCCGTTTGTATACTGACAGCATTGTATGTGTATACCGAATTTAGTTTCGACAGGCACATTTCGTCAGTTTCCAATAAATACCGCATTATCTGGGGGTCCTCCGACGATATAAATGCCATATTGCCTTACGCTTTCAGGGAAAAACTTGAGCCCCAATTGCCTGAAGGTACACTAACATGCTTAGTCTCATCACCCGGTTCTCAGTACCTAACTTATAACCGGAACGATTATAAATCGGAATTTACCTTATTTTCCGACTCCCACTTCCTATCAATGTTTGGTACCTCGTTATTGCAAGGCGATACAACAAAAGTGCTGGATGCCCCACTTCAGGTAATATTATCAGAGCACGCAGCCAGGCAGATTTTTGGCGATCAAAATCCAATAAACCAGACAGTCCGCATGTGGTTGAAAGATTTTACGATAACCGGAGTATTCCGTGATTTGCCTGAAACTTCACATCAAAGAGCCGATGCCGTTATTTCAGTTTCGTCGTGGAAAGCCTTTTCGCCCGACAACCTGACCAGTTGGGGAAACAAATCATACGATTATTATTTATCGCTGGCTCCCAAAGCTAATGTAACCCAACTTCAGGATAAAATAAAAACCGTTTACTTTGACTCCGATCCAGGATTCAAAAATGCTTCGGCAGCCACCAAATCGGCTATCCGCTTTGAGTTGGAACCCATCACCGACATTCACCTGAAATCAGGACATGTGCTGTGGGACGACGATAAAAACAAAGGAAACCTGGGAATGGTCGTTGCTTTTATCATTATTGGCCTGCTCATCTTGCTGATGGCGGCATTTAACTACATCAACCTGACAACCGCTTACTTTCAAACCAAAAATACGTTTTCGGGTATACAAAAAGTGTTGGGCGCAAATACCGGCCACCTGATTCAATACATCTTTTTGCAAACGTCGATAATGGTTACAGGTGGTTTTTTACTGTCACTTCTTTTAGTAAAGCTGTTCCTCCCTTATTTTAACCTGATTATCGCCCGGAAAATCTCGTTCTTACTTCTTTTAACTCCCCAAATTATTGGTTTCGTATCCCTGATCATACTGGCGATGGTCTTGTTATCAGGACTTTATCCGGCAATACATTTCTCACGAGAAGATCCGGTACTTGCATTAAAAAGAAAAACTCAACATGTTATTTTTTCGCTCCGAAAGTTGCTCGTAATTACCCAGTTTGTTATATCAATGGCACTCGTTTCAGGAATTTTGGTGATGGGTCGGCAAATCAAAATGATGAGCGTCCAAAAGCTTGGTTTCAACGCCGAACAGCTTGTGGAAATGAATTTCGATATGGATAAAACCAATTTCGAACTGTTTAAGAACCAACTAAAAAACCTTCCCGGCGTAGTTGCCATTTCGGCAGCCAGCAATACACCGGCAGAATATATCAATAATGAAAACCCTTTTCGATTATCAAGCGAAACTGATGAAAAAAACCGCGATGGAGCCTCAGTAGTAGGTATTACTCCAAACTATTTTGATGTGTTGCAAATCAGAATGTTGGAAGGGGCGCCTTTTACCGAAGCGATGGAAAAGCAAAACATGGCAATCCTGAGCAAGACGGCCGCCGATATGCTTGATCTTTCGAAAAGTTTAGGAGATAGGGTACATCTTGGCATGAACGGAAAAGATTATACCATCGTGGGCATCGTTGATGATGTGCAGTATCGTAGCCTTAGAGAAACGCCCAAGCCTGTTGTATATATTCCTGATTTTGATACTTATAACAATGCTGTCGTCCGGCTTGGCAAAGGTAATCATGAAGAAACGCTTGCTGCAATAAAAAAGGTCTGGCATTCCATTTCCCCCGATGTTCCGTTCGAATTTCGTTTTTTCGACTCCAAATTGCAGAAAAACTACGTATATGAAATCAGTACAATGCATTTGCTCAATATTTTAGTAATCATCTCCATCCTGATTTCGTCACTGGGAATATTTGGGCTTATTATGGAAATAGCTGTTCAGCGTACTAAAGAAATCGGTGTCCGTAAAGTGAACGGGGCCAAAGTCTCAGAAGTTATGACAATGCTCAACAGCAACTTTGTGAAATGGGTTGCCATTGCCTTTGTAATAGCCACACCTATTGCTTATTATACCATGAATAAATGGCTCGAAAACTTTGCATACAAAACTGAATTAAGTTGGTGGATTTTCGCATTAGCGGGTTTGCTGGCTCTGGGAATCGCGCTGCTTACCGTAAGTTGGCAAAGCTGGAAAGCAGCAACAAGAAATCCGATAGAGACACTGAGGTACGAATAAAAACTAAAACACATGAGTTGGTCAACTATAGTGCAAATAATCAGGCATATCCAGAATAATAAATTGTCATCATTTATCAATATTCTTGGTTTTGGAATTGGGCTAGGATGCGTAATGTTAATGGGAACATATATTCTTCATGAATTTTCATTTGACAAGTACCATAGGAATAGCAAAAATTTATACCGGATTATTGCCAATAACGATGCTTCACAATCGTATGCAATGGGTGAAGCATTCAAAGAAAAAGTTCCAGGCATTGAGAGCATCTTCCGGATTTATGATTTGTGGAATACAAGATTTAAGCTGCACAATGAATTTGTAAAAGAAGATGATTTTATACTTACCGATCCGGAAATATTTTCATCACTCAATATTCCTTTATTGTTGGGAAACCGGAAAGACCTTCTGCAAACAACCACATCATTAGTTATTTCAGATAAAATCAGGGATAAATATTTCTACGGGGAAAATCCAATTGGTCAAAAACTTGAAGCAAGTATTTCAGGTCGGTTAGTAAATTTTACTGTGACTGGTGTATTTCAACATTTTCCATCCTATTCTTCTCTTCAGGCCGATTGGATAGGAAATATTGAAGAAGCATTTCCAATAATTGGAAATACTGCCGATCCCTTTCTGGTTATTGGAAGTACTGATGAAACCCTGCTAAAACAAAACTGGGAATATGGTGGATTTCAAACTATTGCCCTACTTACAAAAAATACAGACATTGAAACTACCGAGAAGTTATGCTCAAATATTTATAAGGAGCACAAGCAAAAGGACAATAAAATCCGGTTTCAGCCATTAAGCGAGATTTACCTTCATTCAAACAACATAGTCAACCAAGGTCCGTTCCGAAATAGTCAACTTTCATTGTTAAAAATATATGCCAGCATAGCTCTTCTGATTTTGATTGTAGCAATAATCAATTATATCCTACTTTCATTAGCCGATGCAAAAAAACAAATCAAGCAGGTTGCCTGCCATAAAATCAATGGAGCTTCGATGGCAAATATCCAAAAACGATATTTGCAACAATCTATTGTAACATCTTTTCTGGGACTTATCCCGGCCATGCTCTTCCTGTCTCTGGTTATCCCCTTCTTCAATCAACTGTTCGATAAAAATTTATCGATACAATTAATCCTGGAAACACCGTATTTTGCTATGCTCATTGCGTTTATTGTGTTAATTGGACTAATTTCGGGAGCCTATATCGGCTTTTACACTTCCCGGTTAAATCTATTGCAGTTACTTTCTCCGTCAACCATCCAAATTAAAAGTAGAAACCACGAGAGAGGGATTCTCATAACTTGTCAGTTCATTATATTTATTTTCTTGTGTAACTCTACATTTTTAATGGAAAAACAACTTTTGTTTTCTACGCACAAAAATCTGGGGTTTAATGCAAATAACATCCTGGTTTTCAAACTTAATAATCAAGAGGCACAACATCAGCTTTCGGTTATCAAAGCTAAAATTAAACAAAATCCACACGTAAAAATGTTGGCTGGATCGATGGATACACCACCAACACAGAACTTTATGCAACTCATAATTGAGAATGATAACAACCGAAAACTGGAAGAAGAAGGCTTATTTATTGGCTCCAACCTTTTAACAACACTTAAAATTCCGATTTTGGATGGAACGGATTATTCGGAGAATGATAACTCCAGCAAAACAAATAATCTGATTATCAACGAATCTGCAGCCAAGAAATACAAAGTAAAGGCAGGTGAATATTTAGGTAAATTCTTTATCAAAGCTGTTGTTGCTGATTTTCATGCCCATTCGTTGCACCGGACTATAAAACCTTTACTTCTCATCGGTACAGGAGACGAAAATTCGACAGAGCTTGTTGTCCGCACTGATGGCAACGATAAACAGGTAATAAGTTATGTGCAAAATATTTGGAAAGATATGTTACCAACTTCGGTACTGGAATATGAAACGCTAAGTGATCGAATTTCTTTGTTTTACGCCACAGAGAGAAAGCAAACAAAATCGGTCATGTTTTTCACGTTTATGACCATTATTCTGGCCGCCTTGGGATTGTTCGGCTACGTATCGCTTGCATTAATTCAGCGTACCAAAGAAATTGGCATTCGTAAAGTTAATGGAGCCAATGCTCCTGAAGTGATGGTCATGTTAAACATCCGTTTTTTGAAATGGACTGCGATTGCTTTCATTGTTGCTACACCTATTGCTTATTATACCATGAATAAATGGCTCGAAAACTTTGCATACAAAACTGAATTAAGTTGGTGGATTTTCGCATTAGCGGGTTTGCTGGCTCTGGGAATTGCGCTGCTTACCGTAAGTTGGCAAAGCTGGAAAGCAGCGACAAGAAATCCGATAGAAGCACTGAGGTACGAATAAAAATTTAAAAAATGATGTCGAAAAACCTAATAACTGTGTTTCGAAAAATCAGGAACGATAAATCTATATCACTCCTGAAACTAGCAAGTTTAATATTGGCTTTTTGCGTTTCGGTTCTGCTGGTATTAAATATTGCATTCAATGAGTCTTTCGACCGATTTCATCCCGGTTCCGCGAAAATTTACAATGTATATATCGACGAAAATTATCGAGGAACCAAAGACATTTATGGAGAATGCCCGTTAGCCATTGGCGCTTATTTAAAGGAATTGTATCCCGAAGTAGAAAGTATGGTACGAACCAAAGATAATTCGGATGTGCTGATTTCAAAGGAGAATGGCAATACATTTAAAGAGGATGTTTTGTGGACTGACCCTTCGTTTACCGATGTTTTCTCTCTGGATTTAATTGCTGGGGAGAAAACTACATTTCTGAATCGACCCAACGAAATTTACATTGCTAAATCGCTTTCCGAAAAATTATTTGGAGGGCTCAATTCGATTGGAGAAAATATCAAAGTAAATGGGAACGATTATGTTGTTTCAGGAATATTTAAAGATTATCCAACCAACTCCCATCTGAAATTCACTGCATTGCTGCCACTAAAAAACTATGTTAATAATTACAACCCTTTTGATTGGGACAGTTATGAATTTCTGACCTACATTAAATTCAGAAAAGAGACTGATTCAAAGGCATTTACTAATAAAATTCAGGAACTCATACACAACTATCTGGTACCTTGGTTAAAAACCAGGCACAACCTTGATTTTGCCTTCGATAGTGAGAACTCGATGAAACTGAGGCTACTGCCAATTACTGATATTCATTTACATGGTGCATTTATTTCAAGTTTTGAAAAGGAAAGTAATATTTCGACCATTTACATCAGTTTAGCTATCGTATTGGTAATGCTGTTTATTGCATATTTTAACCTTATAGGTTTTTCTTTTTCAAAGGGTAAAAAACACCAGGCACAACTTAATATCAAACGATTTCTGGGAATATCAAAAGGAGATATTATCCGCTCATTTGTTTTTGAAAACCTGGGATACACCGTAATTGCCTTTTTGATAGCCCTGGGAATTACAGCTATTGCTTTCAACCTGAACATTACTATTTTACCAGGCATAACAAGCATTGTTGTATCCAAATTTATAGTCCCGGTTGGTATCCTGTTCCTGTTTGCAAGCCTAATTGCCAGCCTTTGCGGAATAGTATTGGGGGTGCACTTTAGCCGTGAAACAATAACTAAAGACATCAAAACAACCAACTATTCGACCTTTTGGCTAAACCGTGCGATGTTAATTGCGCAAATGGCGGCCTCAATCATATTAATAGCTTGTATAACAACAATTTACAAACAGACAACCTATATATCAGAATTCAACCTTGGGATTGATACTAAAAATGTCGTTATCATCAATCAGGCCTATAAAATCAGAAAACACTACGCCATGTTCAAGGAAGAACTCTACAAATCGCCTATAATAAAGGAAATCTCATGCTCAAATTCCTATCCATTTAATGGGATGAGCACCTCCAGTTACTTTCATGCCAATTCTCCCGATCAAACGCCATATCCTTTCCCATTTTTCCGCTCAGACATAGGGTTTCAAGGTGTCTATAATTTTAAAATGATTGAAGGCAGATGGTTTTCAAACGAATTGGCCAGCGATAAAGATGCTATCATTATAAACGAGGCCGCAGTTAAAGAAATGGGATTAAAAAACCCTGTTGGTGAAGAGTTTTACAAAGGATTGTCGCGTGCCGAAAAAGTTAAAGTAATTGGGGTGATTTCTGATTTTAATTTCCGTTCTCTTCATCACAAAATAGAACCACTTTTACTGTGCCCATTAGGAGAAAACGATTGGTGGCATTTCATCGAAATAAAAGGTAAAACTTCTGACAGGAGAAAACTTGTGGCCGAAATCTCCCATGTTTGGAACAAGGTTTCAGGAAACGAATATATGAACTATTCTTTTCTTGAAGACCGAATGAAAATTTTATATAATAAAGAAACAAAAACCAGACGATCAATTGGCCTATTCTGCTTGATTGCGATACTTATTTCATGTTTTGGTTTATTAGGAACCGTATTGAATATAACCAATGAAAAAACTAAAGAAATCGGTGTCCGTAAAGTGAATGGGGCCAAAATCTCAGAAGTCATGACAATGCTTAACAGCAACTTTGTGAAGTGGGTCGCCATTGCCTTTGTAATAGCCACGCCCATTGCATATTATACCATGAATAAATGGCTCGAAAACTTTGCATACAAAACTGAATTAAGTTGGTGGATTTTCGCATTCGCAGGTTTACTGGCCCTGGGAATTGCGCTGCTTACCGTAAGTTGGCAAAGCTGGAAAGCAGCAACAAGGAACCCGGTAGAGACGTTGAGGTACGAATGACTATAATTGAACAGATGTAGTAAATCACAAACAAATTAAATGATGATTTCATTTCACAACATTAAGTACTCCATCCGTAGTTTATTGAAAAACAAAACGGTAACAACGCTCAACCTGATAGGATTAACGGTTGGGATTACGGTTAGTATATTCATCTTCCTGTTTGGGCAAAAAGAAAGAAACACCGATAAATCTATATCCGGTGTTCAAAATATTTATGTTCTCACGAATAACAATGGGAAAATATATTTCTCTCAAAAAATGGTCAATCATATTAAGAAGGAAATTCCGGAGATTGATTATATCACTTATTGCTGCCCCGACTGGTCACCACAAGTATTTCTCTCTAAAAACCAGGAGAATTATAAAGTAAATAAAATGATTACCGCCGACTCGTGCTTTTTCAGGGTTTTCTCATTCAAAACAGTTTGGGGCAATCCCCAAAAGGCATTTAATTCGGCAAATAAAATTGTATTGACCCGCTCGCTGTCTGAAAAGATATTTGGGAAAGAGAATCCTGTAGGAAAACCAGTCATATACAATGCAACTTATTTACAAGGAGAAGAATTGGAAGTTGTTGCAGTAATCGAGGACTTTCCACAAACGGTTTCCTGGGATTTTGATGCAGTGCTTTCACTCCAGACCAACTTCAAAATAAACTGGTATGTTGACGTTATGAAAAATTGGGGTTCGAGAAACTACAGGGCCTTTGCGAAAGCCAACGAACATGTATCGGAACAAGCGGTATTATCAAAACTTTCTCATATTAATCTTTCTGAGGTTCCTGAAAACGAAAGAAAAGATATCAGTTATGGAATCACTCCTTTCGGAAAGGCTTATTTCGATGTCCCGGAACTGAATGTAACCAGGCATGGAAATAAGTTCATGTTATCCATTATCGCAATTGTTGGTGTACTCATTCTCCTCCTGGCCTGCGTAAACTATGTAAACATGGTTACAGCCCAACGGGAAAAACGGTATAAAAACATCGGCATGTTCAAGACATTAGGAAGTTCCCGGAGAAAAATTATTGGGATGACAACTTCCGAGTCTTTTTCCCAAATGTTTTTTGCCATTATTTGTTCTGTTGTAATAACTACTTTACTATTGCCGGGATTCAATCTGCTGACAGGTTCAAGGTTTAGTATTAATGATTTATTGTCATTGAATTACCTTCTCCTTTTATCCGTTATTTCAGGAATAATGGTTTTGCTGACTGGCGTTGTTCCGGGTATTATTTTCAGCAAAAAACCGGCAATTCTTTTAATCAAAAAGAATGTATCAGCTACCGGCAATAATTGGGTCCGAAATAGTTTGCTTGTTTTTCAGTTTACAGTGTCAATTGCCCTGATTGCTTCTATCTTGTTTATCTACAGGCAGAATAACTATTTACAGAATCAGAATACAGGGTTCGACAAAGAAAATATTGTTTATGCAGTTACAAATAATGAAATTGCCAGCCACATTGATGCTTTTAAAAATGAACTGAAAAAAATTTCAGGAGTTAGCGATTTTACATTTTCTGAAAGTTTATTGATTGCCAACGACCAAAACTGGGAAATGGGGTTCGTTAATAAAGGCGAAAAATATGATGTTGGTTTTTCAAAAATGTCGGTTGCACCAAACTTCTTCCAGTTTTTTGGGATAAAATTGACTGAAGGCGAAACGTTTAACGATGCTTCAAAGGCAAAAGGTGATTTCATTTTTAACCAAAAGGCAAAAACAGATTTCAGGATCAAACAGATTGAAGATGCGAGAGTCGATTATTCAACACCCAACAAAGGCCATATTATAGGGGTTGTTGATGATTTTAATTTCGAATCGTTACATGTCCCAATCAAGGCGGCAGGTTTTATGTGCTCAGGAAACTGTGATGATGTAATTTACATGAAAATGAATACCTGGAACTTCGGTGCATTCAATGTCGCCATGAAGGATGTTGAACAACTCTGGAAGCGCATCTCTCCAAATTTTCCGTTGGAGTATAAATTTCTGGACCAAACATATGCTGCCCTATATGCAAGAGAAACGCAGTTCCAAACATTCCTGTTATACACAACACTGATTTCGCTGGTACTCTCCTGCCTTGGGTTAATTGGCCTTACCTTTTTTGTCATGGAACAACGCACAAAAGAGATTGGTGTCCGCAAAGTTAACGGGGCCAGGATTTCGGATCTGTTGACGATGCTTAACCGCGACTTTGTAAAGTGGGTCACGATTTCATTCGTAATCGCTACTCCACTGGCCTATTTCGCCATGCATAAATGGCTCGAAAACTTTGCCTATAAAACCACGCTAAACTGGTGGATTTTCGCTCTGGCTGGTTTGCTGGCCCTGGGAATTGCATTGCTGACCGTAAGTTGGCAAAGCTGGAAAGCAGCAACAAAAAATCCGGTAGAGGCATTGAGATACGAATAGTAACGACATAAAGAAATAACCATGAAAAACAGAATTCTATACGCATTGAGAAATATTAAGCGAAACAAGCTAAATGTAGCAATTACCACTATTGGCCTTTCCATCGCTCTGGCAAGTGTGCTGATTATCTTCCTGTTTATCGGGCAAGAACATTCCTACAATAATTTTCACCAAAATGCCGATCGGATTTATCGACTTAATTACACATATACACTAAAAGACGGAACCAAAGGTTCCGACAATCTAATTAAGCCAGACCTGGCAAAGGACCTGAAAGATAAAGTTCCGCAAATAGAACATTGCACACCCTTCCGGATAGGTTACATGGCCCAACTGGATTTAAAAGAAAAAAACCTAAAGGTTAAGCTTGGAATAGCAAAACAGGAATTCTTCGATATGTTCAGCTTTAAACTTTTAATTGGGAACAGGAATGATTTACTGGTCGATCCCACCAACATTGTTATTACAAAATCTCTTGCGCAAAAAATAACCGGTACCGATTCTCCGGACTATGATAAGCTTATTGGACAAAGCCTCGAATTTACTTTCATCAAGAATGTCAGTTTTACAATCAAGGGGATACTCGATGATGTTCCGAAAAATTCAACACTTGATTTCGAAGCCATCATCCCGTTTGAGTATGAAAATGCATTCTGGCAATCGAATAACGGCTTTGGCAACTCAATTCTATTTTATGAATTAAAACAAGGTGCCGTTCCAGAACAGGCAAATAAACTGGTTTACGCCGAAGTAAAAGAGTTCTACAAAAAAGATATTGAAAAAGCACAAAAAAACAACCTTCTTTCTTATTCTTCCGATTGCTTTCAGGCGCAAGCTCTTCCATTAAAAAGTCTATACCTCGATGATAGGTATAGGGCAGCCTATGAAGCTATCGGGAATAAAACCCAGTTGAAGATTTTAACCATCGTCGCCCTACTTATTTTGTTCATTGCATTTAGTAACTATATCATTCTGACCATTGGTCAGTTCTTTAAGAAAGCAGGTGAAGTAAGTATTCGAAAATCGATGGGAGGTAAAAACATTGATATCTTTAAAATGTTCCTGAGCGAAAATTTTATTACAATACTTATTTCATTTATAGCAGGCGGAATACTCGGGGACATGTTAATCCCTGTATTTAACGACATTTCACAGAGCCAGATATATTTTAACCTGATAAATATTCCCTCGTTAGTTGCTTTCTCTGCGTTATCAATAATTTTACTGACTACACTAACCGGTTTAATACCGGTGTTCATTTTCAGAAAGGTCAAGCCTACGCTTTTGTCGACAAAAAAACTGTTTGCCGGGAAAAAAGCTGGTGCATCGCAGGTATTTGTCGGGTTACAATATGCTTTGACCATTGTGCTGGTTATAGCTACCATCGCCATTAGCAAGCAAACCAATTACCTGAAAAATAGGTCCCTCGGTTTTTCCGACAAGAATATCATTTCTTTGGATGTCCGCTATTTAAGTCAGTCAAGGGCGGCTGTTTTGCGGGATATGTTAAAAAACCAGGCAGGTGTCGTAAATACCTCTTTAACCAACAGGGACTTTTTCGACGGATATTCCTCCCGTTCTTTCGAAGTGTCCAGTTCGGAAGCTTTGGAAGCATATATTTTTAAGGCTGACAATTATTTCGTTTCCACGTTGAATATTAAGTTGTTAGAAGGTAGAAACTTCGCCGAAAGCAATGTGGATTCGACCGATAAGTCAATCATTGTAAATGAGGAGTTCGTCAAAAAAATGAAGTTTGATGGTTCTCCTATCGGCAGTACAATCATCAGTAGCAACGATAAGTTCGAGATTATCGGTGTGGTAAATGACTATCAGTTTTTAACTTCAAGGGAAAAAATCGAACCAATGATTTTGTATTCAAATACGAATATCGGGAATGGATACAGCTCCATCTTAGTAAAATACAATCCTGAAAACTTAAGCAATGTAATTTCAGCCATCAAAAAAGGGTGGAAAGAAATGGATACCAAGGAAACCCTGAATTATACATTTTGGGATAAAGAGTTGGAAAACCGCTACAAAACAGAAGAACGACTAAGTAAAACAATACTTTACGCTTCAATTATTTCTATCATTATTCTGTCCCTGGGACTGTTCGGTTTAACGGTTTTAATATCGGCACAGCGTACCAACGAAATAGGCATCCGGAAGGTAAATGGAGCTAGAATAGTTCAGGTCATCATGATGCTTAATGGTAATTACTTAAAATGGGTTCTTTTTGCTTTTTTAGTCGCCTGTCCGTTAGGGTGGTATTTAATGAACAAATGGCTGGAAAACTTTGCCTATAAAACGTCACTAAGTTGGTGGATTTTTGTCCTTTCAGGAATACTTGCATTAGGAATTGCATTACTAACTGTAAGTTGGCAAAGCTGGAAAGCAGCAACAAGGAACCCGGTAGAGGCATTGAGGTACGAATGATATTTAAGACCCTCAAGGTTTCTAAAACCTTGAGGGTCTCAGGAGAAACGATTTATAAATAAATGGGAAACATGAACACTTTAAAATTAGCAATCAGACGGTTCTCTCGAAAAGACGAACACACACTAACTCGTATAATATCATTGGCGTTAGGACTAGCTTTTGGTATTCTGCTTATATCCGAAGTATTGTATTACTATAGTTTCGATAGTTTTTACCCCAATGCAAACCGGGTTTATGTGGTTCATGAAAATTTTAAAATGGACAAATCAACCGATAAACTGGAAAGCTATCCACGGGTAAGTGGCGCAATTGCACCAGGACTGAAATCGGAGGTTCCTGGCATAGAAGCTGCTACAAGGTTAAATTCTATCGGTACTTCTGTTTTTTATACCGAAGACCGAAAAAGTTACGAAGCCAAATTTTCGCTGGCCGACGAATACCTGTTCGACGTACTTCCCCGCCCAATGATCAGCGGAAATGCCAAAGAAATTTTGAAAATGCCGATGACATGCATGGTATCGAGCAAAATTGCCGATGAGATTGGTGGTGATGTTATAGGTAAAGTGATTGAGCTAAAAGAGTATCCCAACCGCAAATTAACTATTGGGGGAGTATTCAAATCGTTACCCGAAAATACCAATTACAAATACGACATTTTAATTTCAATGGTGTCCACCAGCCAGTTTACCTGGGATGGAACCAACAACTGGCTCGGAAACGATAGGTATTATGCCTGTGTAAAGCTAGCTCCCGCAATAAAACCAAACGATTTAAAGCTTGCTGTTCGTAAAATGCAGGAAAAACACCAGGACATTGAGAAGCTCGAACAACAACAGCAGGGCATGGTTTTGAAATATTCGTTTAATCCCATTCAAAAAATGTACCTGGCCGAGGTTAAAGATATGGTTATGGTTCTAAGCCTTATTGCTTTCGCAGTATTGTTTGTATCGCTAATGAACTATATACTACTAACAATCAGCGCCCTGGTAAACAGGGCCAAATCGTCGGCCATACATAAATGCTGCGGAGCCCAGGCGATAAACCTTCAAAAGCTGATTTTTTCTGAAACATTTCTCATATTTATAATTTCATTATTCGCCGCATTTCTTATTATCCTGGCAATTAAACCCTTGGCCGAAAACCAGGTTCAGCACCAACTTTCGTCGGTCTTAAATCCTTATGTAATTTGGCCATTACTTGTTTTGATGGTTATTGTGGTCCTGGCAATCAGTTATGGCCCGGCCCTGTTTTTTTCACGTATCCCTGTAGCAACAGCTTTCAGGAGTTACAGGCAAAAAGGCAATAAGTGGAAATTGGCATTACTTTCTTTTCAGTTTATAGGTGCATCATTCATTCTTACAGTATTGGTAGTAGTTACCCTTCAATACAATAAAATGAAAGGAACAAGCCATGGCTACCAAACCGAAGGAGTGTATTACGGTTCAACCAGCGGTATGGAGAGTAGCAAAATAGCGATGATACTCAATGAACTTCGTTCTTTGCCTGAAATTAAAACTGTTGGGCTCGGCTGCTCAACACCTGTTGACGGAGCTTCCGGGAACAATGTTCTTGCACCCGACAACGAAAAGGAACTTTTTAATGTAGCCGACTTTTACTGGATTGACGAAAATTACCTTTCGATCCTGAATATTCCGGTAAACGAAGGACAGAACTTTTCGCCCGTGAACTGCGTTGCCAACGATGTATTGATTAGCCACACCGGAGCTGAACTGTTGAAACTGAATAACAAATGGAACGACGGAGTTGTTGATAAACAACTGACCATTACCGAGCACCAACAAACTACAATCAAAGGAGTCTTCCCTGATTTTATTATTAGCTCAATAACCAACCCCGACCACAGGCCAGCTGTTTTCTTTTACATGCCTGAAAATAAATTTGAACAGCAAAGAGCTGAGAAGTCATCATTTTCATTCAATATCCTGATTAAAGCACACGATGGGATGCAGGCAGGATTACTGAAAAAAATAACCGAAGTGTTCAACATGGCGTTGCCTCATCATGATGCAGTTATAAAAAATTTGGCCGACGAACAAATGAAATGCTATGTCAACGAAAAAGGATTTCGCAATGCCATGATGGCCGGAAACATTATCATACTGATTATCACCGGAATTGGATTACTTGGATATACCGCCACCGAAGTAAACCGCCGCCGTAAAGAACTGGCTGTACGCCAGATTAACGGCGCTAACCTTCCCGACATACTGAAAATATTTATCATCGACCTGGAATACATAGCCTTCCCGGCTGTATTGACAGGACTAGTTGCTGCCTGGTTCATTTCCACCCGCTGGATGCAAAATTTTGCTATAAAAATTTCGCTCAGCTGGGGAATATTTGTCGCTTGCAGCTTAACCATTTTGTTGATGATTGCGTTGGTTACGGCTATTAATTATGTGCGAATTGCTAACAATAACCCGGTGGAAGCTCTAAGATATGAATAATATAAATAGACCCTCAAGGTTTTAAAAACCTTGAGGGTCTACAAAAAAAGCGAATATGAACTTACAAGACATTAAACTGGCGTTGCGAAACCTGAAACGATACAGGTTGTATAGTGTTTTAAGCATTACGGGGTTTTCGGTTGGATTTGCCGTGTGTATTTTCGTAGTCATGTTCATTTACAACGAATTATCGATGGATAAGTGCTACCACAACTACAAAAATACAGTACTGGTTTACGAGTCGAAAGAAAAATTCTCGAACCTCGACATTAAACTCAATCACGATTTCAAGGAAAAGTACCCCGAAATTTTAGCTACCTGTCCATTGGAGCAAATGAACTACATGGAAATTTCGGCCAAGACAGAACAAAACTTTTTACGGTTTACCGGATTATTGTCCACTACAAACGATTTTTTCTCCGTTTTCCCTTTAAAAGTGCTGGTATCTTCAGGAAAGCAACCGTTTAATGGCAAAGAGTCAGTACTGATCACAAAATCGTTTGCTGAGCAATTATTTCCAAACGAAGATCCACTGGGTAAACAGATCAAAGTTTTCGATTTTATGAAAGGGCAAATTACCGCTGTAATTGAAGACTTTCCCAAAAGTTCAAGCATTCAGGCTAAAGTACTTTTGAATGCCGAAAATCCTGATTTTTTGCTTTCGCAGAATTGTAATAATGGCAGGTGCTGGAACCCAACAAACCATTATGTGGTACTCCGTCCCGGAACCGACCGTATTGCCCTTGCCGCTAAAATGACTGCTGATTTTCCGAAGGACCATCCTGAACTAAATACAATTGCGTTTCAACGGCTTCAGGACATTTATATGTCGCCCATCAATGGCGCTGGCAATACCTCCGGAAATAAATCGCTCCTGATCATCTTATTCTCAGTAGGATTGGTAGTACTGGTTCTTTCAACCATCAATTTCCTCAACTTTTATGTTTCGATGCAATACACCAAACTGAAAGAAATCGGGATAAAAAAGATCAACGGGGCCAGCCTTAGCCATTTACTGCGGTTTTCATTGTCCGAAGTTTCGTTAAGTATTCTTATCTCGGTTGCCATAGCCATAGTTTTGTTCCTGTTGTTTTTACCCTGGGGGAACCAATTGTTTGAACGTGAGCTCAAAGCCACATGGTTACTGAAACCCTCGATAATGGCTATTTTACTCCTGATAACCGCCGGGATCGTCCTGATTAACAGTATTGCGCCGTTATCCATTGTGTCAAAATTCAATGCCAGTTCGTTCCTCTCAAAAATACAGGTTAAAAATAGCGGACAGGGAGGACGAAGGCTACTCACCTTTGTGCAACTATCTGTATCGATGGTGCTGATGGCCGTTGTATTTGCACTTTTCCAGCAAATATCGTATGCAAAAAATGCCGATCTGGGATTTCAAAAAGAGCATCTTGTCCGGTTAAAATTACCTATCGGATTTAGATCGCAGGATGGAATGAAACAAAAACTCACAGGATTGCCATTCTGCCAAAGCATTTCGCTTAGCCGTGGGGTTCCCGGATCGATAAACCTGACGATGGGAGAAGATAATAAAGGGAAAACAGTTCTACTAAAAAGTTTATTTGTTGATGAAGACTTCTTTAAAACCATTGGAATAAAAATGGTTGCGGGTCACGAATTCTTGCCTGGAGATATGGGAATATCATGTATTTTCAACGAAGAAGCCGTTCGACAGTATGGTTGGGATAATTTCGAAGGAAAAAGGTTCAATAATGGACGCGAAGGTGGGTACCAGCTTGTTGGAATCGTGAAAGATTTTCATATTGAATCGATGCACGAAAAAATTAAACCGGTTTGCATCATTGCTGCAGATCCGGCTAAACACGCCGACCTTGGAAATATTTCGATTAAACTGGCTGCCGGAAACCTTGGACAACAAATGAACCAGTTGCGTAATGTCTGGAAATCGTTTATTCCCGACGAACCTATGGACTTTTCGTTTTACGACGACCAGTTCGACGCAATGTACCGCAAAGATGATCAGCTAAGTAAAGCCATTGGCCTTATTTCGGTAATAGCGTTGATTCTCACGTTCATGGGTATATTAGGGCAAATTTTCCAGATTAGCCTCAACCGGACTAAAGAAATTGGCGTACGAAAAGTAAACGGTGCTACTATAGCCAACATTCTGGCTTACATGAATAAAGAGTTTATCGTTTGGGTTAGTATCTCGCTGGTGGCTTCTGTTCCGTTAGCCTGGTACCTGATTAACCGCTGGCTTGAGAATTTTGCCTACAAAACCACTATTGGATGGCCAATTTACGCTGCTTCGGGATTTATTATGCTGGCAACAGTTGTTTTAACTGTTACCTGGCAAAGCTGGAAAGCAGCAACAAGAAATCCGGTGGAGGCGCTTAGGTATGAATAATCGCAAGACCCTCAAGGTTTTAAAAACCTTGAGGGTCTGAATAAATAACGATAAACTATGACACTAAACTATCTGAAGATTTTTATCAGAAACCTCAAAAAGAACAAGTTAATCTCGGCCATTAACCTCGCAGGGCTTACAATCGGTATTTTGAGCGCTCTCTTTATTTTTGAGTATGTTTTCTACGAACGCAGTTTCGACAGTTACCACGAAAAAGGACCACGTATTTGTCGCTTGGTGTACGACCGCTATCAAAATGAAAAATTACAATGGAAAACAGTCAATTCGTTCTATCCTTCAGGAAAATGGCTGAAAGATAATTACAGCGAAGTTCAAGACTGGGCGGTCATTTCAAGAAAATACAACATTACTGTAAGTTACGACAATCCTTCAGGCGACAAGGTTTTTTACAACGAAGAAAAATCGTATTATGCTACCAGTTCGCTTTTCAATATATTTACTATCCCACTAATTGAAGGAGGCCCGAATTGCCTCGACCAGCCCAACACTGTGGCCATTTCGGAACGCACGGCCCAGCGGTATTTCGGAAAAGAAAATGCCATTGGGAAAACACTCACCATCAACAGTTCGGAAAAATACGCTGTGACAGCTGTTTACAAGAATATTCCAGCCAATTCGCATCTTCAGACCGATTTTTTATTTTCGTTGCAAACAATCACTGCCTTACGGTCGAGCCTGAATTCGAATTGGAGCTACGACTATTTCAATACTTATATTTTACTGGCGCCAGGGGTAAACTACGTGGCATTTTGCAACCGCGCACTACCCAATATGATAGCCAAAAATTACAAGGACAAGCTCGATGCCAGTCAAACCCGCGACCAATATTACTTACAGCCCATAACCGATATTCACCTTCATTCGAATATCGAATACGAAACCGAACCACCCGGCAATGCAAAGACCACCAATATTTTATTCGGATTTGCCATATTCCTGTTAGTTGTAGCCTGGATCAATTACATTAACCTGGTAACAGCCCAATCGATTGAACGCGCCCGTGAAATTGGCATCAAGAAAATAAATGGGGCTCACCCGCTAAAACTTGTGTATCAGTTTGTTGCCGAAGCTTTTCTGTTCAACATTGCCAGTCTGGCGCTAACTATTGGACTTTATTTCCTGATTAACCCTGCCTTTAAATCAGTTACCGGAATTAACGGCTTTAACTTATTTGCCCACCAACGCTTTCTGTTTACAGGACTCCTGATTTTCATCTCCGGCATCGTTTTATCGAGCATCTACCCGGCATTTGTTTTATCATCGTTCAAACCAATAGCTGTACTGAAAGGAAAATTCAAAAACTCGGCGCATGGAATTGTTTTCCGAAAAGGGATGGTAACAACCCAGTTCATTATTTCAATAGCCTTACTGATTGGCACTTTGGTAACTTTCAGACAGGCTTCGTTTCTGATGAAAAAGGACATGGGCATCGATTTTAATTCGTCGCTGGTAATCAGGGCGCCACTTACTGCTGACGATCAGGATACGAAGATGAATAAACTGATGCTTTTTAAGAACAAAGTTCTTGAAATGCCCGAAGTTGAAGATTTTACTTTTACCTCCGACATCCCGGGACAAGAAATAAACAACTGGTTTTCAGGAAGAAGAAAAGGAATGGACAATAACGACAACAAAGCTTATTTCCAAATTTCGGCTGACGACGCTTTCATCGATTTTTATAAAATAAAAGTTCTGGCCGGAAGAAAATTTCATAAAGACGAAACCTACGCGCAACAAACAGTACTGATGAACCGCCAGGCCATTGAACGGTTTGGTTATCCTAACCCTGAAGATGCTGTTAACAAGATAATTGTTTCAGGAAAAGATAAAGAATGGATGGTTGTTGGAGTAATCGACGATTTTTACTACAAATCGATTAAAACAGCTCCGGTTCCAACAGTTGTTACGCTGAACGACAGGTCAAAAACGTTTCTGACACTTCGGTTAAGTGATGCGCAAACCAGTTCGTTTGCTTCGCTGGTAATAAAACTCCGAAAAGAATACGAAACCATCTTTCCCAATCAGCCTTTCGAATATTTTTCGCTCGACGACAAAATGCGCCTTGACCTGAAACCCGACAAGACATTTGCTTCGGTTTTTTCCGTTTTCTCCGGACTGGCAATTTTAATCGCAGTTATTGGAATTATCGGCCTCATTTTAATTACAATCAACCAAAACCTTAAAGAATTTGGAATTAGGAAAGCACTTGGGGCCGAATTTAGCGACATGACAGGCTTATTGTCGAAACAACTTACAGTTCAGTTTATTGTGGCCATGTTTGTTGCCATTCCGCTATCGTATTATGGTTATAAAAACTGGTTCCTGAGCGGCTATATTCACCGGATCGACCTGAGCATCTGGCTTTTCATACTGCCTGTAATTTTGATGGTCACCATAATTTTTGTCGTCATTATTTTACTGTCGCTTAAAGTTTTCAGGCTTAAGACTGCCGAAATATTACAATACGAATAACCCTAAAAACCTACCCTATGAACCTAACTAACTGGAAAATTTCGCTTCGTAACCTTCAAAAACACAAATGGTTGTCGCTGATCAATATTCTTGGGCTGGCATTTGGACTGGCTGCTTCATTACTGCTGATGATGCACGTTTCGCATGAATTGAGCTATGACCAAAACTGGGAAAATGCCAGACAAATCTACCGCATTAGTTACGACCGCTATCAAAATGGCGACCTCAGTTTTAAAAGCGCGCGGACCCTACGCGGAATGGCAGCCGTGCTAAAAGACAAATTGCCAGAGGTGGCAGCCAGCACCGAAATTTCGAGTGATGTGGTGACAGTTTACAACGAGAACAGCCAGATACAGGATATTCGTATGTTTATTGCCGACTCTACTTTTTTCAGTGTTTTCAAACTTAATTTCATTAACCAGAAAGGCAAAAACCCGTTAACAGACCTTTACTCGTCGGTTATTTCAGAATCGGCAGCCCGAAGCCTTTTTGGAACAACCAACGCTGTTGGAAAATGGTTTAAGGTTTGCCAAGGCTGGCGCTTTTGTGTTACAGGTGTTTACAAAGATTTACCAACAAACACACACCTTCCGTTCGATATGTTGCTAAGCTGGCCAACGTATTACCACTATTTCCAAAACTGGGACAATGATTCGGGAACTGAGGTAATCAGAAATCCGAATGCCTTTAAGAACAACCGCCCTGTTACCGAGTGGAGTTGGGGTTACAACGGCTGTTACGCCTACCTGGTTACCAACCCGGGAACCGACACAAAGCTGGTTGAATCAAAAATCGAAAAAATAGCTGTTGATTATACCAAGAATATCACCGAAAACGACGGGAAAGCCAGCTTTCACTTACAACCTATTACTGATATTCATCTGAACTCGAACCTCGATAACGAAGTGCAACCCAATGGCGACAAAAATTCGGTTTATGCACTTATCTTCATCGCTTTAATCATTCTTTGTATCGCCTGGGTCAACTTTATTAATCTTACTTTGGTAAGAGCTGTCGAACATGCCAAATCAATTGGGTTGCGAAAAATAGTTGGCGCTATGAAAAAACAGCTTATTGCCCAATTCATGTCGGAAGCTATGATAACCAACTTCATCGGTATTCTGCTGGCCCTTATTTTGGTGTTCATCTTTAAAGGCTGGTTTGCCTCAATAACCGAAATGCCAATATCAACCAACATATCAATTAAATACCTAACTATTTTCGGAGCAATCATCAGTGCCGGGATTCTGGTTTCGGGACTCTATCCCGCCTACTACCTTTCAGGATATAAACCTGTTGATTTATTTAAAGGCATTAAAGCTTCAGGAGCAAACAAACTCGATTTACGCAAATTTCTGGTTATCGGGCAATTTGCCGCATCTATTTTCCTGATTGCCGGAGTGCTGACTGTTTTCAAACAAATTAACTACATGAGAAGTGTTGACCTGGGAGTAAATATTGAGCAAACGCTGGTTACTTATTCGCCCCCAACAATGATTGGCAGCCCGAAACGAATGAGCAAACTGGAGGCTTATAAAACAATGGTTCGAAATACCACGGGGGTTGAAGCGATTACAACATCATCGGCTATTCCAGGGAAAGAAATCCTTTGGAAACGGCAGGACATACGCAAACCCAACGATTTGCCCAATAACCTGAAATCGTACGCTTATACCTACGTCGACTATGACTTTATACCCACATTTAACCTGAAATTGCTTGCTGGGCGAAATTATACTTCAACCGAAAACGAACAAACAAAAAGAGTGATTATCAACGAGGAAGCAATGAGGCAACTAGGTTTTTCGAATCCCGAACCGGCAATAAATTCGTATATTTTGGTAGGGACAGACCAATACCAGGTTATTGGCGTATTGAAAAATTATCATCAGGAATCGCTTCGAAAAGAGATTAAACCTATCGTTTATTTCTTTGGATATGAGTGGATGTCGGACATTGGCTATTATTCCATTAAAGTAAATACTTCGAAACTAAAAGAAACAATCGCCGGAATCGAAAAAATTTGGGAGCAAACTTACCCTGAAGACCAATTCAAATACTATTTCCTCGACGACCAGTTTGATGCACAATACAAGGCCGATCAGGCATTTGGCCGTATTTTTACCTTTTTTACCTTTCTGGCCATTTTCATTGCATCCATCGGGTTACTAGGGCTGGCTGTATATTCGGCAAACCTACGGATCAAGGAAATTGGTGTGCGAAAAGTAAATGGCGCCCGTAACTTCGAAATTCTGATGATGCTCAACCGCAATTTCATCCAATGGGTTATAATAGCATTTGTTGTAGCCACATTACCAGCCTGGTACATTCTTAACAAATGGCTCGAAAGCTTTGCCTACAAAACCACACTAAGCTGGTGGATTTTCGCCTTGGCTGGCTTGCTGGCACTGGGGATTGCGCTGCTGACGGTAAGTTGGCAAAGCTGGCAGGCAGCCATAAGGAACCCAGTGGAGGCATTGAGATATGAATAAGAGCCTCCCCCGACCCCTCCGAAGGAGGGGAGATTGGGTTCGGCTAAATTTGAGAAGTATGAAAATAAATGAACGAAAGGCAAAATATCCACTGCCTCAAAGTCCCCCTTCGGGGGATTTAGGGGGCTTTAAATACTAAAAAATGATTTGGACAAATATAAAACAAGCGGTACGGTACATCCTCAATCAAAAGAAATACTCATTGGTTGTGGTCATTGGGTTATCCGTCGGACTGGCGGCTTCGTTCCTGATTTATTCGTATGTGTATTACGAGAAAAGCTACGATAATTTCCACCAGTATGGAGATAATCTTTACCGAGTTGTTGTGACCAATCAAAAGAGTTTAAAAGACTACAAGAGCCCATACAGTTATTCACCGCAAGGACCAGTAGCCGTTTCAGAAATTCCTGAAGTAAAAAACTACGTGCGACTTTTAACGCGCCCCCAGGTTGTCATTTCAAATCTTTCAGGTGAGAAAGAGTCCGAGCCTTATACTGTACAGCAATATTATTATGCCGACAGTTCGTTCTTCGATCTTTTCACGTTCCCGTTAATTCAGGGAAACCCGAAAACAGTTTTGGCCGAACCCGGAAGCGTAGTCATCTCGCAGACGATAGCGACAAAACTGTTTGGCAATGCAAATCCGCTGGGCGAACAGCTGAACGTTGACGGCCAATATTCGTGTACAGTAACCGGTGTTTTTAAAGATATTCCGGAGAACACCCACCTGCGGTTCAATTTGCTTTTTTCGTTAAACTCGCTGAACTGGATCATGGGTAAAAACGCCTGGGAAAACCATTCATTTTTCACCTATCTTCTGTTGAAAGACGGAGCCAATCCACGCGATGTTGAATCGAAAATAACAGCAGCTTACCTGAAAGAAAACAGGGCGGTCAACCAGGCCAAATGCGAGTGGAAACTCCAACCGGTTGGCGATGCCTATTTAAAAACGACCGATTTTACCTCAAAACCCGAAGCATTTAAGTTTGGCGATAACCGGATCGTTTATTTCTTAAGCCTGATCGCCATTTTGATTTTGTGTATTGCGGGGATTAATTACATCAACCTTACCACCGCCAAAGCGGCTGAACGGTTTAAGGAAATCGGGGTTAGAAAAACAAATGGTGCCGGGAAGCTGCAATTGCTCTACCAATTCTTCACCGAATCGGTGCTTTTCAACATTTTGGGCATTCAGTTGGCCGGGGTAATGGTTGTTTTGGTTTATGCTTGGTTTGCGAATGCAATGGGGTTTTCATTTTCGTTTCGTCAAAGCACAGGTTTCTGGAGTGTTGTATTCGCCACATTGGCTATTACGGTGTTTCTGCCTGGTCTTTTAACATCACTGGTGTTGTCATCGTATAATCCAGTTAAAATTCAGTCAACCAATAATGCCAGTAGTTCGGGTTTTTCGTTCCGCAACGGGCTGGTCATTTTTCAATTCATCATCATTATCGGGCTGATGGTTGGTGTTATTGTTGTCAATCTGCAGCTAAAATACGTCCATTCGGTCGATCTGGGATTTCAGAAAGAGCAGGTACTGGTATTGAATGCCCCGCGAATTGGGTTTAACAACGAAAAAGAAAGCCAGTTGGAATCTTTCAGGCAAGATTTAACCAAACACCCCGAAGTTGCTGATGTTACGGCTTCAGTAAATATTCCCGGACAACGGTTTGGTTCAGGCAATGGAGGCCCAGCCTTAAATGGCGAAGAAAATCACGACACCTATTTCCGGGTAGGGCGCGTGATGCCAAATTACCTGGATTTTTATGGGATAAAACTGATTGCTGGTAGAAATTTCTCCGGGAATCGGGAGGCCGATAATCAATCGGTAATTATTAATGAAGAAGGGGTAAAGGAATTTGGGTTGAAAGATGCGGCTAATGCCATATCTAAAAAAGCAACCTGGAACGGGCATGAATGCACGATCATCGGGGTTACACAAAGCTTCCATCAGCAGTCGTTGCATATTTTGCCCGAACCAATGATTATTTATACCATGCCTTTCGAGAATACCTACAACTACATTTTAGTCAGGTTAATCGCCGGAGATTTTGAAAAATCTATAGCGTTGGTTGAGCGTGAATACAAAGCAACATTTGCCGGCAACCCGTTTGACTATTTCTTTTTAGACAGTTTTTTCGACCAGCAGTACAAAAAAGACATTGCCTTCAGGAAGCTGTTCAGTTTTTTTTCAGTAATCGCTCTATTAATCGGTTTTTTAGGGCTTTACGGATTAACAACATTCAGAATTATTAAGCGAACCAAAGAAATTGGTGTGCGGAAAGTGAACGGAGCAAGAATTTCAGAAGTGGTTGTTCTGCTCAATAAAGATATAGTAAAATGGGTAGTAATCGCTTTTGTAATTGCTACGCCCATTGCTTACTATTCCATGCACAAATGGCTCGAGAACTTTGCTTACAAAACCAACTTGAGTTGGTGGATATTTGCTTTGGCGGGTTTGTTGGCGCTGGGAATTGCATTGTTAACTGTGAGTTGGCAAAGCTGGAAAGCTGCAACAAGGAACCCGGTTGAGGCGCTGAGGTATGAGTAAAATTGATTGAAGTAAAAAGGAAAGTTATGATTAAAAATATTTTAAAAACAGCAATTAAATATTTATGGAAAAACAGGATTTATAATTTTATAAACATCCTGGGATTGACTGTTTCAATTACTTCAATTCTTGTCATACTTGTTTATATTGGAAATGAACGTAAATACGACACTCAAATCAATAATCGTGACAAAATTTACCGGATTGGGACCAATTGGGCTACCATGCCATCATTTATCGGACACTTTTTGAAAAATGAATCGGGTTATATCGACGATGTGGCCCGTGTGAAAATGGAGGACCATGAAATCAGTTATAACGATGAGATTTTTCTTATGGATAATATTGGAATGGCAGAAGCCAATTTTTTCAAGATATTCAATTTTAAATTTTTGCTTGGGAATTCAGAAAATGCACTTCAAAAAAAGCATTCGATAGTGCTTACACAAAGGGAAGCAGAACGTATTTTTGGTAAAGCTAATCCGCTGAATCAAACTATTCTTTTAAAGAATAAGTATCCCTTCACTATAACAGGGGTAGTAGAAAATCCTGAATATTTTCATTTGCCATTTACTGCCATTGCCACACTGGAAAGCCTTAAAGAACTTGCTTATCCTGAAATATTGGAGCAAAAAGACGGATGGAGCTATTTTACCTATATCGTGGGAAAACCTTCGATGACAGGCCCCCAAACGGAAGAACGATTAAACCGCAAACTGAAAGAACTTGGGGAATACAAAAACCAGCAATTCCATTTATCCGGACTTGATAATTTATATTTTGCATCGCCCCTGTATTATGAAGGAAGCACGCGACATGGAAGTAAAGCTGTCCTGTTTGTCCTTATTTCCATTGCAGTGTTGCTTTTTATCCTTGCCGGAATCAATTTTATAAATCTTACCAATTCACGGACTAACATCCGGTTAAAAGAAGTAGGGATAAAAAAACTGATTGGAAGTCCGAAAAGTACTTTGATAATTCAGTTTCTGGTTGAATCGATTATGCTATTGCTTATTGCCCTAGGATTCTCATTGTTGCTTGTAAAAATGGTCGAACCTTCTTTTTGCAATTTGATCGATAAAACAATTGATTTTAATACTATTTATTCTCCTTTAAATCTCCTCATAGTAACGTTATTGATCATTTTAACGGGAATACTGACAGGGTTGTTTCCGGCTATTAATATAAACTCGGTTCAATCCATTTCGCTTATAAAAAACAAAATGGACAGGTTCTCTCAAAAAACCATTTTTAGTAAATCGCTGATAACTTTTCAGTATGTCATTTCAATTGTATTGATAGCCGGAACATTAATCATAGTAAAACAGCTTAAATATTTAAAAAACAAAGATCTGGGATTTTCTCCGCAGCAAATTGTTTGTGTTGAACTAAACAATGATTTGCGGGTTCAGCAAAAAGCCTTCAAAAACGAATTGCTTCAAATTCCGGGAGTTTTGCAGGCCGCCTATTCGGGAAATACGATGGGCCATGACTGGTCGAATTGGGTAAATGAAATGGACGGTGGTGGAAAAGCATTTAAGGTAAATTGTGTTGAGCCGGAATATTTCGACCTTATGGGCATTAAATTGAAAGATGGGCGGATATTCAGGGAAGACGAACCGGATAAAAGTTACATTATTAACGAAACAGCGGTAAAACAGTACGACATTAAGAATCCGCTTGAAAAAACCATGGAAAGGGATGGAAAGATCTATCCTATCATTGGGGTGATGAACGATTTCAATTTTCAATCGCCGCAATACCCGATTGAACCTGTGCTGTTTTATTTCAGGGACAACAGGTACAACCTTATAAACTTAAAAATTAATGCTGCCAATACAAAACAGGTAATAGGAAGCATCGAAAAAGTGTGGGAGAAGTTTAGTCCGGCCCATGTGCTTACATATAATTTTCAGGATGATTTATACGATAAGCAATACAAATCGGCAGAGCAGTTCAGCACTCTGGTTGGAATTGGCGGAGTAATTGCCATAATGATTGCATGTCTTGGAATCCTTGGATTATCCATCTCATTGGCAGAGCAAAAAATCAAAGAAATCGGCATCCGAAAAGTAAGCGGCGCCAAAGTCTCCGAAATACTTGCCATGCTCAATAAAGACTTTGTGAAATGGGTAGCCATCGCTTTTGTAATTGCCGCGCCCATTGCATACTATGCCATGCACAAATGGCTCGAAAACTTTGCCTACAAAACTTCGCTGAGCTGGTGGATTTTTGCCCTGGCCGGTTTGCTGGCGTTGGGGATTGCATTGCTCACAGTGAGTTGGCAAAGCTGGAAAGCGGCTACTAAGAATCCGGTAGAGGCGCTGAGGTATGAATAATCAATTATAAAATAGCACAACCATGGATAGAAAAGATTTTTTCAAAAGAGCCTGTGGCCTTGGCATTTGTTCCTGCATAGGAGCAATCTCAATTAACGATTTAAATGCAGCAGAACAAAAGCCGGTGCCCGACTGGAAAGAAGGCTTTGTCAAATACCGCTTTGCCAAATTGATTGGCATTCTTGATTCAACTTTGGATGAAAATACCAAAAACCAGATTATTGAAAATTTGGGCAGGGAATGTGCTAAAGATGGTTTTTCAATCAAGTACATAAACAACCCTGAAGGTTTTTTTAAAGAAATCAACGCCCGTTGGGGCGAAAATGCCACTTACGACAAAGAGAATGGGATAATCAGAATTGAAACACCCGAAAGGGATTGCGTTTGCCCTTTTGTCGACAGCAAAACCATTTCGCCTTCTGTTTGCCAATGCTCTGTTGGGTGGCAGGCCCAAACGTACGAAACGATATTGGGGAAAAAAGTGACAGCCAAATGCATTGAATCGGTTGTACGGGGAAGTAAAAAGTGCGTGTTCGAAATTATTGTGCCAAAATAATTGATAACAATGAAATTTCTAAAGCTCTTTTTCAGGCGGAACCTGGTCAACAACAAGCTGACTTGGTTAAACATTGCTGGCTTAACGCTCGGGATGTTCACCTTCCTGTTCATCTTTTTTTACGTTTATACCGAACGTAATTACGACCAATACCTTCCCGATGCCAAAGAGGTTTATCACCTCGAATTTACCGTCAACAAAAACGGAGCCCGTTCGCTTTATTCCACCACACCCATCCCATTAGCTAAAACCGTTTGGAGCGAAGTTCCGGGAATTGAGAACTGGTGTACCTTCTGTTCAATCTTCGAAACGCGGGTGCTCAACAACGACGAATCCGATTTCCTAAACCCCGAGATGCTTTATGCCAATCCTGAATTCCTGTTGATGTTTCATTATAAAGCTATCGAAGGGAGCCTCGACCATGCATTGGAACCGGGGAAAGTGGTAATTACGCGTTCGGCTGCCGAGAAATACCTGGGCACAAGCCATGCTGTTGGAAAGAAGTTTAAACTACTGCACGATCAGAAAGAAACGCTAAACGTTACGGTTGAAGCGGTGATTGAGGACATACCGTACAACAGTAATGTGAAGTTTGAAATCGTCGGTGCTATGGACGATTACCTGAAACTGGTTGGTAAATGGGTCGATTCGTGGTTTATCAAAGCCAGCCAATCGTATATAACACTGAAAAAAGGCACCGATGTTGCACAGGTCGAAAAAGAAATTGAGGCGCTCGTGAATAAATATGCCAACTCGGCCAACCGTGAATCACAAGGTATTGCCTCTGTTTCGATGGAAAACATTTCGAGAAAGCATTTCAAAAAAGAGTATATCCTCCAACATCCTTCCGAAACATTTGTCAGTGAAACATCGCTCCGGGTATTGTTCTTAATTGGATTAATCGCCTTGGTAATTTCGTGGCTGAACTACATCAACTTTCAGGTTTTCCAGAACACCAAATATTTCAAAGACATTGGTATCCGCAAAATCGTTGGGTCAACAAAACAAAAACTAATCCTGGCGCTGATTAAAGAATCGATGCTTTTAACGTCAATCCCGGTACTGATTACCACCTTTTTGTTCCTGACCATTTCGCCAAAACTTTACCGCGGTTTCAATTTCCAGATGGAACACATTCAGGTTAATACCCCGTTGTTTTGGTCAGTCACCATTGGCTTGTTCTTCGCCGGGTCGTTGCTTTCGGCTATCTACCCTATTTTGAAACTCGTCAGTTTTCAACCGCTCGAAATGATCCAAAGACGGATAACCCCGGTCAAAAACGGCAAAAAGGGGTCGCTTATATTAACAACCCAGTTTGTCCTTTCTATTTTAATGATATGTGCCATCATCGTTATTAACCGCCAGATGAAATACCTCGATCAGCAAAAACTGGGGTTTACGAAGGAAAATATACTCGTGATGGCTCCCCCGATAACCAACGACCTCGCAAACTACGGACAAAAAATGAAGCTTTTCAAAGAAGAGGCATCGCATATTTCGGGGGTTGTTGCGCTATCCGCAGCAAGTTCAGTTCCGGGCAAGAAACTAATTACCGAACATTTTGGGTTGAAAAACCGGGAAGAAACCATCAACAAATACCTGGGGCTTTCGTGCGACGAAGATTATTTCGATGTGATTGATGCACCCTTTCTTGCCGGGGAAAATTTCAGCAAGAACCCTGAAATCAGTAAGAACCAAATCATTATTAACGAAAGCTTGTTGCACAAACTGGGGTTTACCAATCCATCGGACGCCATTCACCAACTCACCAATAGGGACAAAAAAGAAATCGTTGGCGTTGTGGCCGATTACCACCACACCTCGTTGCACGAAAATGTGAAACCGAGCTTGTTTATCTGTGAGATGAACCGGTTTGCTTATTTTATGATCAAATCGAAGAGTAAGATAACCCCATCGCAGATTAACGTTTTAAGAGACAAATGGAACCGCATTTTCTCCGACAGCCCGTTTGAATATACTTTGCTCGAAACCGGGTTTAATCAACAGTATCAGGAAGATAAACAGCTTTCAAAAGTTGTGTTGCTTTTTTCAATCTTGTCAATTTTTATAACAATGATGGGGTTGACAAGCTCTTGCTTCAATAACATTTATACGCGCACTAAGGAAATCGGCATCCGAAAAGTGAATGGGGCAAGGGTCACAGAAGTATTGGCATTACTCAATAAAGACTTTATAAAATGGGTAGCCGTAGCCTTTGCAATTGCCACGCCCGCAGCATATTATGCCATGAGAAAATGGTTGGAAAGCTTTGCCTATAAAACCACTTTAAGCTGGTGGATTTTTGCACTGGCTGGCTTGCTGGCGCTTGGAATTGCGCTGCTTACGGTAAGCTGGCAAAGCTGGAAAGCGGCAACGAGGAATCCGGTAGAGGCTCTCCGCTACGAGTAGTCAGGGCTTCACTCGAAGTGAAACCCTGACTAAACAAGTGCGAAGGAAGGCATTGAGGTATGAATAAACAATTTATGTGATTAACGAAGACAATATGGAAAACTTTGACAAAAACAAAATCGAAAAAATCATCAAATCGAGGAAAAAGGCACATGCGTTTTTTTCCAAGAAATCTAATGTGTACAGGTCTTTTGTTGGAATGGAGCAAAATACCTACAAAGACGGTAGTTTGAGTAAAATGCAAAAGGAACTGATTGCCATTGGTATTTCGGTGGTTATTAACTGCGAATCGTGTATGGAATGGCACATTAAACAAGCCCTCGACGATGGTGCAACCGAGGAAATGGTCATTGAAGCAATTGAAGTCGGCATTGAAATGGCCGGAGGGCCTGCCACCGCATCGGCCAGGTTTGCCATGAATGTACTTGAATATTACCTACAAACACCCAGCCATGTAACTCCCGAAAATGACTAAACCGTATGATTGAAATTGTTGACTACAAGACCGAATACCGGGAGCATTTCAAAACGTTGAACCTGGAATGGATACAAAAGTATTTTGTGGTAGAACCGGCAGACGAATACGTGCTATCCAACCCACAATCGTCAATACTGGATCGTGGTGGATTGATATTCTTTGCAAAAAACGGACTCGAAATAGTGGGGACATGCGCCTTGCAAAAGGTTGACGACAAAACCTATGAATTGGCCAAAATGGCTGTTAATAAAAAACAACAAGGACTTGGAATCGGTAGGATGCTTATGGAAAAATCCATTCAGAAAGCCAAAGAATTGCAACTCGAAAAGCTGGTGCTTTACAGCAATTCAAAGTTGGAAAGAGCGTTGGGCCTTTATCATAAATATGATTTTCGGGCTGTCTCTTTAGACAATCATCCTACAAAACGGGCAGACATAAAAATGGAATTGAACTTAAAACCGGGAAAGATATGATGAGAAGCTCGCCTTGGGTTGCAGAAAATACAAACAGTTCCGTTCGTCGAAATGAGGGGATCGATATCCTTCGTGGGCTGGCGATCTTGTCGGTTATTCTGCTACACATCAATATACGTGTGCCATTTAGCGCCACTTTCGTTGGAAGCGCCATGCCTGCATCAATCTATAAAATCCTTTTCTGGAGCGGGTATTACGGGGTGTGCATCTTTTTTGTCATATCGGGCTTCCTGATTACCACCACATCGCTAAACCGATGGGACCATCTTTCGGAAGTGAACCCTAAAGGTTTTTACCTGATGCGTTTTGCCAGGATTATGCCGTTGTTGGTTTTATTGCTGATAGTATTATCTGTTTTGCACCTTTCGGGAGTAAACGGGTATGTTATTAATCCGCAGCAAACTTCACTTGGCAGGGCAATCTTTGCTGCATTGACCTTTCATATAAATTGGCTGGAAATAACCACAAATTATCTTCCCGGGCCGTGGGACATACTCTGGTCTCTGTCAATCGAAGAGGCTTTTTACCTGTTTTTTCCATTGGTGTGCTTTTTTTTGAAGAAAGAATGGCATTTCGTGGCATTGGTTTTGGCTTTTCTGGTCATTTCTCCTTTCGCCCGTACAGCATGGTTCCATGGGTACAGCTTTGAGGAACCCGACCGGAACCACTTTGCTTTTTTGGATGCTATTTCATTGGGGTGCCTGGCCGCAATCGTGGCAAAAAAGGTAAATTTTCACAAGCAAGCTTTGTTAGCTTTGGCGGTTGCCGGAACCGTTTTTATTTCCCTGATTTTGTTTTTCAGGACAATAGCACGTGAGTTGCACCTGGGGCAAACGGGGTTGAATGTGACCATTTTAGCGATTGGCACAGCAATGGTGCTTATCTGGCAGCAAAAGCGGGTTACAGAGGCTCGGCAAAAAACGTTTCGGTTAACAGGTTGGATCCGCTTTCTGGGGAGGAACAGCTATGAGGTTTATTTAATCCACATGTTTGTGGTTTATGTGCTGGTGAATGGCTACAACACCCTTAACCTTTCCGGCGAATGGGCCTGGGGGTTATATCTTTCAGTAATTATTGTTTCAGGCTTGTTAGGTGAACTGGTAGCCCAGTGGTATTCAAATCCGGCAAACCGGATGATTAGAAAATACGCTAGATTATCGTGAAATGAATAAAAATTATAAATACATGGTTGTATTGTTGTTATGTGCAATTTATTCTTGTATTCCAGAACAAATAGTAACAATCGTATGACCACAAGTAAGGACACAGTCAAAATCAAGGATGGGCCTTCTACTGAAGTCGTTCAGTCGGACAGTATCAAAAAATACAGTAAGCTCTTAAAGAAACTAGTGCTTTCGCTCATCGCCATATTTATTGCCTGCATCGGATTGTTTGGGCTTAGCTCCATGTTACTCGACAAACGCACCAAAGAAATTGGCATCCGCAAAGTGAATGGTGCCCGCGTTTCGGAAGTGCTTGCCCTGCTCAACCGCGACTTTGTAAAATGGGTAGCCATAGCATTTGTAATTGCTACACCCATTGCATATTACGTCATGCACCGTTGGCTCGAAAGCTTTGCCTACAAAACGTCGCTCAACTGGTGGGTTTTTGCACTCGCCGGTTTTCTGGCGCTTGTAATCGCATTACTTACAGTTTCATTTCAATCGTGGAAAGCCGCCAACCGGAACCCGATAGAGGCGATACGGTATGAATAGTTTGAAACATGCTTGTTGTAATTTTTATTACCTGCTTAAAAAACGCGATGAAATCACAAGTCAGTGCGTTCAGTAAAATAAATTGACAAGGGATTGTCAAAAAATTTGTCAACATACAAACTCATTCATTTATCAATACATTCATTTACAATTGTTTAAATTTATGGTATGGAATCTGAACAAGGAAATGAAACATTGTTCAGAACACATAAAAATTCGACCATGCTAGGTACCTTCTGGAAAATATCAGTCCGAAATATTCTGAAGCATAAAGTTTATTCAGCCATTAATATATTCGGATTAGCCTTAGGGTTCAGTGCATTTATCATTATTGGATTATTTATCCTCCACGAATTGAGCTGGGACAAATCAAACGAAAAATATGACCGAATTTATCGTATTCAGCGCTATTTCTCCAACGCACTCTCTTTTGATGGAAATGAGATTTCGCCGCACTCCCGGGCAATTACCGCGCCTTTGCTTGAAAAACAATATCCTGATTTTGAGAAAATAACAGTTTTACAATCGAGTTGGGCCAAGTTTCTCTCGGTTAATCCTGAAAAACAGATTTATGCCGAAACAGGGATTTTTGCCGACAGTTGCTACTTCGATGTCTTCACTTACCACTTTGTGGAAGGACAACAACACGGAAGTATGAACGATCCGTTCTCGATAGCCCTATCCGAAAGTATGGCTAAAAAGCTGTTTCCCAACGGAAACGCCCTGGGGAAAACAGTCTCGCTTGAAAAGAAATACGACATGAAGGTGGTAGGCGTTTACCAGGATTTGCCCGACAATTCAACTATAAAACCCGACTTCATCGGATCGTTCAGCTCGCTTGCACAAATAAGCAATACTAAACGGAACTCGGTTTATTCGGGTGATGTTATGACTTATGCTTTGCTTAAACCAGATGTGAACGCAAAAAATGTAGAAAGCAAGATACGCAAAACATTTTCCGGATTTCGCGACCTCGAACATGAAGAATTACAGTTATGCCCTCTTAGCAAAGTTTACCTCGATTATAACGGACATGGCCAATACTATTTTGTACTGATTTTGTATGGGTTAATTGGCCTTTTTATCCTGGTTATGGCTGCCTCAAATTACATTAACCTGGTTACAGCCAATGCTTCCAACCGAAGAAAAGAGGTTGCAGTTAAAAAGGTTAACGGAAGTTCGCGGTTCGATTTGTTCAATCAATTCCTTTGCGAAACGATTATCATCTCGTTGCTTGCACTTACTTTTGCTTTCGCTATTGCCAAAACCTTTTTACCGGTATTCAACAACATTGTAGAAAAACAGATTAGCCTAACACTGGCGCACGATTGGCAATTTATTGGGCTAACCATACTTACTTCGGTTGTCATAGGCATATTATCAGGCATTTATCCTGCGCTGTTTATGTCGTCGCACAAAATTGTGGAGTTATTCAAACGCGAGGTATTTGCCCAAAGAGGCGATTCGTTTAGCCTGAAAAAGATATTGGTTGTTTCGCAATTTTCAATTTCAGTATTCCTGATTTTGTTCACCTTATCATTCTCCATGCAAATCAGGTATTTGTTCAAAAAAGACCTGGGGTTTAATAAAGAAAACATCCTTTATACACAAATGACCGTTTCAAACAGCAACACAACTTTCAATCAGTTAAGGACCAGAATATTGACACATCCTGAAATTATTGATGGTTCAATGTCGAAGCACATCCCGTTTGTGAGCTTTGGCGGAGGGATGACCAATTTTGAAGGTGGCCGAAAAGATGAGCAAGTGGTGTGCCGCTTTAACCAGGTTAGTCATGATTTTGTCAAGAATATGGGAATTAAACTGGTTGCCGGACGCGATTTTTCACACGATTTTCAGGGTGATGCAGAACATTCGTGTCTCGTTAACGAAACGGCAGTTCGTATTTTTGGCTGGGATAATCCGATAGGCAAACGGTTAAACGACAATAAATTAATTGTCATTGGCGTTGTTCAGAATTACATTTACAAGGACATGCACAACGCAATAGAGCCAGCTATTTTAACTCTTGCCCCTAACGACATGAAAGGAACCTGGACATTTGCTTTCAGGATTGAGCCCCATGATTTAACCAAATCCATGAGCATATTGAAACAGGAGTTCGAATCGGCTTTTCCAAACGACCCATTCGAATTCCACGATTTACCTACATCGTTTGCTACCGACAATACTGTAAAAATTTACAAAGCTGTAAATCGTACCGTATTGTTTTTCACAGTATTCAATATTTTTCTGGCAATGATTGGACTGCTGGGACTGGTATCGTACACAGTTGCCCGCCGCACCAAAGAAATTGGAGTACGGAAAATAAACGGAAGCACAGTTTCGAATATCTTTTTCCTGTTGAGTAAAGAGTATTTTGTGCTACTTGGCTTTTCTCTGCTCATTGCATTCCCAACAGCCTGGTGGGCTTACGAGCAAATGCCAGGGGTAAATAAACTGCATGCCCAACCTTGGGTATTTGCATCCGGCGCATTCATTATTTTCGTAATTATATTAATAACAACAAGTTGGCAAACATATAAAGCTGCTACACGTAACCCGGTAGAAGCGCTGAGGTACGAATAGCTATTCACTTTAAAATCAAAAAAAATGATAAACTATCTTCTTCGGATCACATTCCGGAACTTCAAACGATATAAAAGTACCTTTTTCATAAACCTGATTGGCTTATCAACAGCATTTGCCTGCGCCATCCTTATCTTTCTGTGGGTAAACGACGAAAAGCATATCGATAAATTTAACCAGTTCGATAAACAACTTTACCAGGTGATGGAAAACCATCATTCACCAGAAGGAATTTTTACACAACCCTGGACGCCAGATTTGCTGGGCCGGACTTTGGCTACTGAGATGCCTGAAGTTAAAATGGAAACTTCAGTTATGCCAGCCGGATTGCTGGGAGATTTTTCTCTGACAGCAGGTGACAAAAAAACAAAAGCAGCTGGCCAGTTTGCCGACTACAATTTCTTCAAAGTATTCTCATTCGGGCTAATGCAGGGTGATCCATCGCAGGTTTTACGTCCTAAAAATTCCATCGTTATCTCCCGGAAACTGGCTCTTACACTTTTTGGCACAACAGAAAATATTATTGAAAAAGGCATTGATTGGGAACTTTTGAATTTTAAATATCATGCTGTGGTGTCCGGAGTATTCGAAGGAGCACCTGAAAATTCAACAATGCAGTTCGATTTTGCTTTGTCGTATGACACATGGATGGAATTGTCGGAAAAAGTAGGCCGAAAAATACAGTGGGGCAACCATGCTCCAAATACCTATCTTGTGCTTCAGAATGGGGTTGACCTGGCACAATTCAACAAAAAAATTGAGAATTTTCATAAAACAAAGGTCAATGGATCAAACATCACCATGTTTGCAGTACCATATTCCAGCCAATACCTGAATAACACTTACGAAAATGGTGTTCAAGCCGGAGGAAGAATAAGCTATGTAAGACTTTTTACGTTGATCGCCTTTTTTATCCTGCTCATTTCCGGAATTAATTATATGAATTTATCGACTGCCCGTGCCACCCGCCGATTTAAGGAAATAGCTGTAAAAAAAGTGGTTGGCAGCGGACGAATATCACTGGTATTCCAGTTTCTGGCCGAATCGGTTGTACTTTCATTTTTCGCATTTATTCTTGCTACCCTGATTGTTTTGGTATTGTTGCCGCAATTCAATCATATTACAGGAAAACACCTGGTCTTTGAATTTAATCTACTTCATTTGGTAACTGTTTTGGGCGCAAGCCTGCTTATGGCAATTGTTACAGGCCTATATCCGGCAATTTATCTTTCCGGAATTAGTACTTTCCAGAGCCTAAAGGGAAAAAACATCAATTCGGCAACTGAATTGTGGGCACGAAAAGGCCTGGTCGTTTTTCAGTTTGTTGTCTCAATTGTTCTTATCAGCTCGGTTCTGTTGGTATATAAACAAATTGAGTTTATACAAAATAAAAATCTGGGCTACAACAAAAACAACATAATCTATTTCAATAAGGAAGGCGGAATTGCCAATCAGGAAAATGCCTTTTTAGCTGAAGCAAAAAAAATTGACGGAGTAGTAAATATTTCGAGCATTGGCGGCAGCTTGCTGGGCAGATCTGCAAGTACCTACGATGTTGGATGGGAAGGGAAACCGGCAGATGCCAGCATCCGTTTCGAGGTGCTTCCGGTAAATTATCAGATGATTGAAACCCTTGAAATGGAAGTTGAAGAAGGTCGCAATTTTTCTTCAGATTTTGGAAATGAGGATGATAAAATTATACTCAACCAGTCAGCCGTTAATGTTATGGGACTTCACGATCCCGTCGGAAAAACAATCCGGTTTTGGGGGAAGGACAAACAGGTCATCGGGGTATTGAAAGATTTCAACTATGAGTCGCTTCGTCAAAAAATCGGCCCGTTGCTATTCTATTACAACCCAACAAAAACGCTTGAGGTTATGGCACGCATTCAGGCCGGGCATGAAAAACATGCGCTTCTCGAACTCGGGAAATTGTACTCCCGGTTTAATCCCGGATTTTCGTTTGACTACCATTTTTTGGATGCTTCCTTTCAGGCACAATACGAAGCCGAGAACCGTGTATCTGTTTTGTCGAGATACTTTGCCGGGCTTGGAATTCTGATTTCATGTCTCGGATTGTTTGGTCTTGCCGCTTTTGCTGCCGAACAACGGCTAAAGGAAATTGGTATCCGAAAAGTGAACGGCGCGCGAATATCTGAAGTTATGACAATGCTGAATGGCGAATTTATTAAATGGGTAATTATTGCGTTTGTCATTGCAACACCAATTGCATTTTATCTCCTGGATAAATGGCTGGAAGGATTCGCATATAAAACTAACGTTAGTTGGTGGATTTTTGGTCTCTCAGGAATAGTCGCATTGGGTATTGCATTGATCACCGTCTCGTTTCAATCATATAAAGCGGCGATTAAAAACCCCGTAGAAAGTTTAAAATATGAATGAGTTAGCAACACTGAAAAAAATAACAACAACGTACACACAACAACATAAGTGATATAGAAATACAAAATTTGATTAGTTAGTCATGATTCAATTAAAACGCATTTTAAAAACCATTTTAAAAACCATTTTAAAATACCGGACATCAAGCTCCTTAACTTTGTTCAGTCTGGTTATCTCCTTTGTAGGAATCATTATTCTTACCCTTTATATCAGTTTCGAGAAAAGTTACGATAAGTTCCCCGGAAATGAAGGATTGGTATATCGATTGGAAACCAAAGCCTATAAATCCAATGTTCCGGCTGTACTTACCGATATTTTGCAGAAAAATATTCCCGAATTAGATAAAATATGTGTGTTTTCACATTACAACGGAAAAATAACTACACCCAAACCGGAACAATCCAATACCGGTTTTCGCGTTGATTGGTTATTTGCCAGCGATTCGTTTTTTGGTATTTTCCCTTTCACAATGCTCGCCGGCGATCCGCAAACAGCACTTACCGAGCCGAATGCAGTTGTTCTCACCGAGAAATATTCGAAAATACTATTCAACGAATCAAACCCCATTGGCGAAAGTGTACTTATAGACAATGTAATATATAAAGTTACGGGAGTTATGAAGGATTTTCCTAAAAACTCTTCGTTCACAGCTGATTTTCTCGTTTCCTTTTCAACCCTGGTCTCAGCAAATAAAAATGGTGCAAACGATTGGTCGGAATGGAGTTTTAACATCTTCCTGAAAGTACGGGAAAAGACAAACCCGGAGCAAATAGCAGCCAAAATTGAACAAATACCTGTGATTGCCGAAAACATGAAAGAAATGAAATCGCAATTTCACGGCCAGGCTTTTATAAATTTAAGGCATCTGGAAGAAATTCATTTTGTAAACGATGGGTTATTTGCTTACGTTAATCCAATGATATTGAATGTATTAATATTACTCAATATAATTTTGGCAATTATGGGAGCCGTAAACTTCATCAATTTCTCAACCTCTCAGGCGCCAATTCGGGCCAAAGCATTATCGGTACTCCAGGTACTCGGAGGAAAACGACTTTCAGCAATGGGTCAAATTATTGCTGAATCTGTCATTCTTTCAATTGCCGCTGTAATTGTCTCCTTTCTAATTTATTTACTAAGCTACAAAGCAATTGAATCGATGTTTGGTATCGATGGGCTGTACATCGGAAACCGTCCGTTGTTTATTCTTTGGTTTGCTCTTTTCGCAATCGGATTCGGTATTATTGCTGGTTTATATCCGGCACGCTACATAACTTCATCTCCACTAGCACAATCGGTTAAAGGCAACATCCGTTTCTCGGGGAAAGGCAAAATATTCCGCAACGGCCTTGTAACCGTGCAATTTATATTCACTATTGCCTTACTGGCATCAGCTTTCATTATTGAAAAGCAGTTAAATTTCTGGCGAAACTTCGATTTGGGGATCAACAAGGAACACGTTGTTTATTTCAACACAACGAATACGCTTCGTGATCATTATCAGGCTCTTGCCGATGAATTGATAAAAAATGGCGACATCCTTGATTACACATATACACAGTTCGTTCCCGGGCAGGTTGGAATGGGCTGGGGCCGTGAGGTCGACGGGCAATATATTCAGTTAAAATGTTGGCCTGTCGATGACAAATTTCTGGATTTCTTTGGAATAAAAGTAGCTGAAGGAAGAGGCTTTTCGAAAGAATCGCAGGCCGATATAAATACATTTATACTGAATAAAAAAGCTGTCGAAAAATTTGGATGGAGCAAACCACTGGAGCGTAAAATTGATGGATTCGGATTTACTGGTCAGGTTATTGGAGTAGCTGAAAACATAAATTTTTCATCGCTTAAAGAAGAAATTGAGCCCATGCAATTCTGGAGGACTGAGACCCGAAAAAATAACCTGATACTCCGATTGAAACCAGGAAATTATACACGAACAATAGCTTATATACAAAACACTGCCAAAAAGTTTGACGAAAAAAACCCAATTGAAGTTAAATTTCTGGATGATACACTCAATAAACTGTATGAAAAGGAAGAACGAATAGCACACTTTATCGAATTTGTTGCACTATGGTGTATGCTATTGGCTGTTACTGGTTTACTTGGCCTGATCATTTTTATTTGCCGCGACAGGATTAAAGAAATAGGGATTCGTAAAGTAAACGGCGCTACTATTATAGAAGTTGTTTCGATGCTCAACCGGGACATTGTTCAATGGGTAATCATCGCATTTATATTGGCCACGCCAATTGCCTGGTATGCCATGGACAAATGGTTGCAGAACTTTGCCTACAAAACCACGTTAAACTGGTCGACTTTCGTGCTGGCCGGAATAATCGCCCTGGGGATTGCACTTCTCACCGTAAGCTGGCAAACGTTTAAAGCTGCAACCCGCAACCCGGTGGAAGCACTGAGGTACGAATAACTTAGCCGAAGATTAAATTATAGGAAACAGAAACAATTATAAAATGAGACACATCGTAAAAATAGCCTTGGGAAATTTCAAAAAAACGGTATTTACATCGTTTATAAACCTGATTGGATTAACCAGCGCATTTGCAACATTTATCCTTATCATGCTCTATGTATGGAACGAATATCACACTGATGATATTCACCAACATAAAGCCGACATTTATCGTCTGGAAGTGAAATACCCCGATACTGACAAAACTTCGGTTTTTATGCTCGGCCCAACCGGACAAACGCTTTGTAACGAATTTCCTGAAGTTATTGCTTCAACAACATATATGCCCTGGGGAAAGTGGGGAGAACGTCCTTTTACTTACGAAATTTCACCAGGTAATGAACAAAACAGCTACGAAGATTACGCTTACACCGACGAAAATCTAACACAAGTTTTTACTTTCAGCTTTGTTCATGGAGCCGCTACAAACCCGTTGGCCAATCCCGAAAGTGCAATTGTTACCGAATCGTTTGCGCACAAAGCATGGGGCAATAGCGATCCAACGGGGAAAACGCTGAAAATTGCAAACGATGTATATACAATTACAGGAGTTTTCAAGGATTTACCCGAGAATACTGTATTCCGATGCCCAATCATTTTACGGATACCAACACATGGATTTTTGGCTGAAGCCCGCGAAGGCTGGAGTGTTACCAATTATCCGCAGTTTATCCTGGTTAAACCCGGAACTACCCGCGACCATCTCAGTAAATTGATTAATGAACAATCAATTGTAAGAGCAAAATATAATTTTTTTGACAAAGGGAGTACTTCGGCAACTATTGTTGCCCGCCCCCTGGCCGATTTGCGTTTCACGCACGAGGCATCAGAAACACCCATGTTCGAATCGAACAACAAAACTTTTGTTGATTCTCTTTTTGGTGTCGGGATACTTATTTTACTGGTTGCATTAATCAATTTCATCAACTTTACTACTGCCCGGATACCAATACGAATGAAAACATTCAGCATCAGTCGTATTATTGGCGGAAGCCGTTGGAACCCTGTTTACCAGCTTTTATCCGAAGCGCTTACCTTATTTCTCATTGCATTTTTTATGGCGGTAATACTTGCCTGGACCGTAAATCACCACTTTTCGATTTCCGTTCTTGGATACCAGTTGCCGTTTTTTCAAAACTTCCAAATTTTGCTTTATTCGTTGTTAATTGCATTAAGTACTGCGGTTGTAGCCGGAATATATCCAGCCTTTGTAACAATGTCGGCCAATCCTTCGGAAAAACTAAAAAACCCAACCACTCATACAAAAGAAACCTTCCGGGGTATTTTAACCGTTTTTCAGTTTGCAGCAACCATTGCCCTTATTGTTGCATCGGCAGGAGTTATTAAACAAGTGAGGTATATGGAAGATGCCAAGCTTGGGTTCAACAAAAGCAACACATTGGTTATTGGATTAAACAACGACCTGCGTCAAAAAATTGAAACTTTCAGAAGTAAGCTAACAGCAAACCCGTACATAAAACAGGTGGCTTGCTCGCGGGCCGTTCCCGGACAAGCGCAGGAAAATAACACATACAACGTGAATGGGAAAAAGTGCTCAGTATGGAGCTGGGCTGTCGACGACCAATACCTGGACATGATGAATTTTGAAATTACCGATGGGCGTGGTTTTCTAAAAGACAGTAAAGCCGAAAACGGTAATTTTATATGTAATGAAACTGCCGCAAAAACATATAACTGGACAGTTGGAACAAAAATTGGCGATGGTAATCTGGTTGGCATCATGAAAGATTTTAACATGGTGTCGCTTAGACAAAAAGTTGATCCGTTTGTTTTTTGGAAAGCATCATCATACAATAACCTTTACTACGTTAGCATTAAAATTCAGGATGGGCATGTAAAAGAAGCAATGGGAACTATTCAAAAAGTTTATAACGAATTAAGCCCAACAGTTCCGTTTAAAGCGTATTTTCTCGACGACCACCTTAACCTATTATATACCAAAGAGAATCAACAAGCAAGGTTAATTACTTTTTTCAGTCTTTTATCGGCCATTGTATCAGTATTAGGCATTCTCGGCCTTTCGATATTCTTATGCCAGCAAAAAGTGAAGGAAATTGGCATACGAAAAGTTAATGGGGCGAAAATTGCTGAAATCATCGTTTTACTCAACCGCGATTTTGTGAAATGGGTAGTTATTGCTTTTGTTGTTGCTACACCTTTGGCATGGTACATTATGCACAAGTGGCTCGATGGCTTTGCTTTCAGGACCACGCTTAGCTGGTGGATTTTTGTCCTGGCCGGAGTTCTGGCGCTCGGAATTGCATTAATAACCGTGTCGTTTCAATCATGGAAAGCTGCATCCCGCAACCCTGTTGAAGCGCTGAGATATGAATAATTATTGAATTTCAGGAAGCATCATCATGATACGTTTCAATATAAAATTAGCCATTCGGAACCTGGCAAAAAATAAGGTCTATTCCTTCTTAATTATTGGCGGATTTGCCATTGGGTTTACTGCTTGTATTCTCATAGGTTTGTTTTACCATTCCGAAACCAGCGTGAATAAGAATTTCGAAAATCACGAACAGATTTACAGGCTATACGATGTAAAAATGAACCGATGCAACCTGAACTGGGATTTGTTCCCCGTTTTAGCCCAGGAGTATGCCGATGTAAAAGATGCTTGTCCTCTTGAATATGCAACTGGCATACCACTGATAGTAAAAAATGAAACAGCTCACACCAACGCTGAAGTCAAACACCTGGTAAGCACTACAAATAATTTTTTCAATATTTTTTCGGTTAAAATTCTGGAAAGCCTGACAACCAAACCACTCGAAGGAAAAGAGTCAATGGCCATTTCAAAATCGATGGCGAAAAAGCTTTTTTCATCACAGGACCCATTAGGGCAAATGGTCAATGTCAACAATCTTTTCATCGGCACCATTACATCAATATTTGATGACTTGCCAAATAATTCGAGCTTTCAGGCAGAAATTGTGATGAACAGCGAGAACCAAAAATTCAGAATGTCGAACACTGTCAGTAATGGAAAACACTACAACCCTGCGAATCTTTTTATTCTGTTGAAAAAAGGAACTAATCCACTGTTGTTTGCCAAAGAGATCAACAAATCGGCTACCCTGAAAGCATTAGACACTGAAAACCTGGCGCTGCAAAAACTTGATGACATTTACTTGTCAAAACTTACCATTAAAAGCCGCCAAGCCAAAGGAAACCCAATTATGCTCAAGGTTTTTCTGGCAATAGCCGGACTTATTCTGTTGCTTTCGAGCATCAATTACCTCAACTATTCCATATCCATGCAGTATGCCCGGCTGAAAGAAATTGGTATTAATAAAACCAATGGGGCCAGTCGGAAAGATATGGTTAGCTACACCCTAACTGAGGTTTCGCTGGGGGCTTTAATTTCGCTTACTCTTTCTGTTGGGTTAACTATTCTGGTTCTGCCATACTCCGAAAATTTGTTTGGAAAAGTGCTCCTTGTAAATTGGAGCCAATGGATTTCTGTTACTCCTTTTGTCCTGGTGTCTGTATTTATAGTTGTATTGGTCAATAGCCTTGCCCCGATTTACGTTTTGTCGAAATTCAGCATTACTGAATTTCTGTCGGGTTTCAGTGGAAAACAAAACCAGAAACAACTTGGAAAACAAGCTATGCTTATATTTCAAATGACAACTTCAATTGCCTTGATTGCTGTAGTTTTAATCATTTTTAAGCAACTCGCCTATGTAAAACATTCCGATTTGGGATTTGACCGTGAATTGTTAATGCGAATCGATATCCCCTATAAATTTCAGAAAACAGAAGTGCTGAGTCAGGAAATAAAGAAACTCTCTTTTGTAAAAAACGTTGCCCTAAGTTCGGGGTGCCCAGGAATGATTAACCACAAAATGAGCACCGGCAGCGCTGAAAAAAGTTTCAACATTAACGTCATTCCGGTTGGCAATGATTATTTGAAAACGATGGGAATCGAACTGATTGCAGGCAGAGATTTTCTTGATGGTGACTTGAACCAGGCCTGTCTGATCAACGAAGAAGCCCTGAAACAATATGAGTGGGATAGTTTTGAAGGGAAGAAATATGCCAATGGCAAGGAAAATGGATACAATGTTGTAGGTATTATCAAAGATTTTAAATTCGAGTCATTCCACCAGGCCGTTGAACCGCTGGCTCTAATCTTAACTGGAGCAAATAACGGAAACGTACTTTCAGTAAGACTTTCCGCAGGAAACTTCGGACGACAAATCAATCAAATCCAAAAAATATGGAAAACCATCTCTCCTTATGAACCATTGAGTTTTATGTTTTATGACGACTTTTTCCAGTCGATGTATGCGCAGGAAGAAAAGCTGGCCGGTTCGATCACATTCTTCTCGCTCATTGCTATTGTTCTGACTTGTATGGGCATCCTGGGCCAAATATTCATGATTTGCCTGAACCGGGTTAAAGAAATTGGTATCCGGAAAATTAATGGCGCTCGTATTTCGGAAGTGCTAATACTGCTGAACCGCGACTTCTTGAGATGGACCGTAATTGCATTTGTATTTGCAACCCCAGTTTCGTATTACATCATGTACAATTGGCTCCAAAACTTTGCTTACAAAACAGAAATGAGCTGGTGGATTTTTGCCCTGGCCGGAGTTCTGGCGCTCGGAATTGCATTAATAACCGTGTCGTTTCAATCATGGAAAGCTGCATCCCGCAATCCGGTGGAAGCGCTGAGATACGAATAAAGTAACGGATTTTGATTTTTGCAACTAAATGAATACTATAATTTTGAAAACAGAAGATACTCAACGTTCATCATACCAATCAGATGAATCAGTGTACAAACAATTTTAAAACATAACAAGTTACATCATGCAAAACATTTTCAAATCAATATATCGGAATTTCGCCCGAAAACCAGCCACTAACCTGATAAACCTGGGTGGGCTTGCTATTAGTCTTGCCCTGGTTATTATCCTTTCGGTTTATTCGTATAGCGAATTGACAACCGATAGCTTCCATAAAAATAATAACCGGTTATACGTTTATTCCGACCTTAGTCCCGAACATAAGAATTTACATACACCTGCTGTTCTTAAAGACCAAATCGATTTAAATGTTCCGGATATTGAATCATCGGTCAGGGTAGCCGGAACGTGGGAAGAGCCAGTTTTTCAGGTTGAAAACCACGACCCTATCACTTCGGATATTATTACTGCCGACCCCGATTTTTTTAAGCTTTTCACTTACGAAGCTGTTGAAGGAAATTTGAGTACATCATTAAACGATCCGATGACCATAGCCCTGACTGAACCATTGGCAAAAAAATTGTTTGGGAACGAGCCGGCGCTTGGCAAAACACTGAAAATAAACAACAAACAAACATTAACAGTATCAGCAGTGTTTAAAATGCCCAAAACCAATAGCAGCTTGTCGTTTAGCTCAATTACGTCGAATGCTACCCGTAAAATTGTTTACCCTAACGGAGACGAGTTTACTGAATGGGGATGGTGGAACTTCAATTTATTTGTGCTGTTAAAAGAAGGCGCTAATCCGATAGAAGTTTCACAAAAAATTACTGCATTGTTTCCAAAGGAAGATCAGGGTAATCAAAGCTATAAAACATACGAACTGAATCCTTTCAAGACTCTTTATTTTTCGAATTTCACATCTTCGTGGAACGACTACCTTCATGGAGGAGACAAACGAAAAGTAATGATTTTACTGCTGGTTGCCGCCTTGGTGCTGATTATCGCGTTAGTAAATTTCATAAACATTTCCTTATCTCAATGGCTCGAAAAAATAAAGCAAACTGGTGTGCTCAAAGTAATAGGAGCTGATAAAACCTCGATTTTAAGAAATGTCCTTACCGAATCATTTGTTTTGTTCCTGATTGCATTATTTATTGCTATTCTGTTCGTTCAGCTTTTGTTCCCGATTATTCGCAATTATACCGGAATTCAATTCAATTCATCGTTGATATACAAACCAGCATTTTTATTATTTTCTATCGCTGGAGTTTTCATCCTGAGCCTGATATTTAGTTTTATTCCGGCCATACGCATATCTTCATCAAAAGCCGTTGACAATCTGAAAAAAACAATCAACACACGCTCATCAAACTCATTTTCAAGAGGAATAATGGTTACAACCCAGTTTACAATTGCCATTGTTTTAATTGCCTTTACTGTTTTGGTACAAAAGCAGGTCGATTTTGGAAACAGCAACTTCAGGTTCGACAAGGAAAACATTATAGGCATTAAACTCACGCCACAATTAAGCGCAAGTAAAGAGGTGCTAAAAAAAATAATTCAGGATAACCCCAGCGCAGGAAGAATTTCTTTTACTCAGTTCTTTCCTGGAAAATTAAACGAACACTGGACATCGAATCAGGAAATAAACGGTATAAAAAAACAGCTAAATTTTGATACTTTTTGCGGAGACGCCGGCCTCTGTCAGATGCTTGGGCTTCAACTTGTTCAAGGAAGGTTTTTTTCTGACGATTTGGTTACCGATGCACACAAAATGATTGTGAACGAAACATTTGTCCGCGATAATAAAATGGAAAACCCCATTGGCGCCAAATTCGTGATGGGTTTTGGCGAAAATCCGCCACTTGCTGAAATTGTTGGAGTAGTGAAAGACTTTCATTACAAACCTGTTACGGTGCCTATTGGTTCGTTGATTATTCAGAACGAGCCACGATCATCGTATTGTTTGGTTGCTATAAACGCCAAAGATTTCAACTCGTTAAACCATTTTATTCAGGAGATAAATACTGAAACTAATAAGCTTTCGCCATCATTCCCTGTAGAAATAAGCTTTCTTGATCAGGCAGTAGAACACCTGTATCAATCGGAAATACAGTTCAGGCGTACTTTTTCTCTGTTTGCCGGAAGCGCAATTGTTATTTGTTGCCTCGGCATTTTAGCAATGTCGTTGTTTGCCTGCCAGCGACGGATCAAAGAAATTGGAATACGAAAAGTGAATGGCGCTAAAGTAAGCGAAGTGATGACTATGCTTAACCGCGATTTTGTTCGCTGGGTAGCCATTGCTTTTATAGTAGCCATTCCAATTGCCTGGTATATAATGGGAAAATGGCTCGAAAGTTATGCCTACAAAACCGAAATGAGCTGGTGGATTTTTGCCTTATCGGGAGTATTGGCTCTGGGTATAGCATTACTAACAGTGTCATTTCAATCATGGAAAGCTGCCTCTAAAAATCCGGTAGACAGTTTAAAATACGAATGATTGCCATTCGCTTTGCAAATTTCATTAAATCAATTCCATTTCGTTGTGACATTCAAAAAAGAAAGAATTCTAATACGCAGATTATAAGGCGTTAAACAAAAAACTATACACATGAAAAGTACCATTAAATCGACACTTCGGAATTTTATCCGAAAGCCGGTAACCAACCTGATCAATTTGAGCGGTCTGGTTATTAGTCTGACGCTGGTAATTATCCTTGCTGTTTACTCGTATAGCGAACTAACAACTGACAACTACCACAAAAACGGCGACCGTGTTTATTTGTATGCCGATTTAAATGGGAATATATATTTGCCCGCCTTGCTGAAGGATCAGATTGATCTCTCCATACCAGATATTGAAGCATCTGTAAGGGTATCCGGAACCTGGGATATCCCGGTTTTTCAAGCAGATAAAGGTGAACCAATAACATCTGATCTGGTTTTTGCCGACGAGGACTTTTTCAAACTTTTTACTTACCATGTAGTCGAAGGCAATTTGTCGACAGCATTGAAAGCCCCAATGACAGTAGTTATTACCAAGTCACTGGCTGGAAAACTCTTCGGGAAGGAGCCTGCAATTGGGAAAACGTTCAAACTCAACAACAATAAGGAGTTGACTGTGACGGCTGTCGTTGAAGAGCCCAAAGCCAATTCTTGTTTTTCATTCAATGCGCTGACTTCCAATGCCACACGTAAAATAGTGATGCCCAATGAAGGTGAATTTACTGATTGGGATAATGGGAACTTTCAGCTGTTTGTACTACTTAGAAAAGGTGTTGACACTGAGAAAATAACGAAAAGCATCCTGAAACTTTTTCCTGAGACAACTAGAAATTTCTACCCAGGGCTTAAGTTAAATCCGTTGAGAAGTATCTATTTCTCAAATTTCAATCTTTACGGCAACACCTATTTACAACATGGAGATAAGCGAAAAGTAATGATCCTTCTGTTGGTAGCAGTTCTTGTTCTGATGATTTCGCTTGTCAATTTCATCAACATTTCCTCTTCACAGTGGTATGAAAAAATCAAACAAACAGGAGTATTAAAAGTGGTAGGGGCAAAAAGCTCGTCCATTCTTTGGAATTTTTTGATGGGGTCAGGCTTATTTTTTTTGGTAGCGCTTGTACTTTCAATTTTTTTAATTCGCCTGCTTACCCCTTTTATCCAGGAATATACCGGTATACATTTCAATAGTAATCTGACAATAGCCCCAGGTTTTATCTTGTCGATAGTTGCTGGCACAATATTGATAAGCTTATTGTTTAGCATCATACCTGCAATCAAAATAGCCTCTTCGAAGGCCGTTGATAATCTGAAAAGAAAGACAGAACAAAGGGAAAGGGCCCTCTCTCCCATTGGAGCGATGGTTACAACCCAATTTGTTATTGCCATTGTATTAATTGCATTTACGGTACTGGTACAAAAGCAGGTCAACTTTGGCAGCAGCAACCTTGGATTCAACAAGGAAAATATCGTCGGGATTAAACTGACAGAACAATTAAGCAATAAAAGAGAATTACTCGAAAAACTACTTCGGGATCAAGCTTCTGTCAAAAATGTTTCCTTAGGACAATACTATCCAGGCAAACTTAATTCGCATTGGAGTACCAAGATTGAGTTGAAGGGAATGAAAAAACCCGTAGATTTTGACACATTCACTGCTGATGGTAATTTTTTCCAATTGACGGGCATGAAACTAGTAATGGGAAGATTCTTTGATTCAACTAGTTCTGTTGACAAAAATAAGGTAGTGGTAAATGAAGCTTTTGTACAAGAATACCAGCTCGATAATCCGGTTGGTGCAACATTACTTATGGGAAGAGATGGGCAAAAGTCAGAAATAGTTGGAGTTATGAAAGATTTCCACTACAAGCCTGTCAATCAAAAAATAGTCCCGCTTGTTGTCCGAAATGATCCATGGGCATCATACTGTCTGGTTGAATTACAAACAGGAGATTTTAATTCCCTGCATCAAATCATTCAGTATATCAAGAAAATAACAGCAGAGCTTTCACCCTCATTTCCTGTTGAGACTGCTTTTCTGGATCAAGCTATTGAACAGATGTACCGTTCAGAATTACAGTTCAGAAGAACTTTTACCCTGTTTGCCGGATGCGCACTGGTAATCTGCTGTCTGGGTATTTTGGCAATGTCGCTGTTTACCTGCCAGCGCCGGATTAAAGAAATTGGAATACGAAAAGTAAATGGAGCTAAAGTTTCGGAAGTATTGGCCATGCTTAACCGCGATTTTGTGAAATGGGTAGCCATTGCTTTTGTAATAGCCACGCCAGTTGCATATTACGCCATGAGTCGCTGGCTCGAAGGTTTTGCATATAAAACAAATCTAAGTTGGTGGATTTTTGCCCTGTCTGGGTTACTGGCGCTGGGAATTGCTTTGCTAACAGTTTCATTTCAATCGTGGAAGGCAGCAACGAGGAATCCGGTGGAAGCGCTGAGGTATGAATGATATAAACCTGAAAAACCAAAAACTATGAACCGAAACTTTATCAAAATCGCCCTGCGCTACCTGTGGCGCAACAAAACCTACAGCATTCTGAATTTTATTTGCCTCACTTTTGGGTTGGCCTGTACCATTGTAGCTGTTTTACACATAAACAATACATTGAACTACAATAAGTTTCACACAAATTACAACCGCCTTTACACAGTTGATGCCTATGTCACCTATTTCAACGGAGATAAATTTCCGAAAGAATACCTTTCGGCTTCGTTAACTGATTTACTTAAAACCAATGCTCCTGAAATTGAAGAAATGACCCGAGTGGCCGAACGTGATTTCGATTTTGTAAGTGGAGATAAAACATTTCGTGAAGATGGCCTGTTTGCCGACAACAATTTCTTTCAGGTCTTTTCATTTCCGCTTCTTCATGGTAATGAAAAGGTTTTGAGCGATGTAAATTCGATGGCCATATCGGAAAGTATTGCACTAAAGCTTTTCGAAACAACCGACTGCGTTGGCAAAACTGTGACTATAAAAAACGGTCCGAAAGGAAACGCATTCACTGTTTCAGGCGTTTTTAAGCAGGTTCCACGGCAATCGGTTATGCAATTCGATTTCGTGATCCCGTTTGCCCGTTTTCTGGCCGACAACACATGGGCGCTCGAAACTGGTTCATCGTCAAACCTTACCTGGGCCTTGCTGAAAGAAAATGCCGACAGCAAAATGATCGAGTCCAAAATCAAAAACCTGATCAAAACGCAGGAAGCTACTCTGAATCAGGAACTTTTCCTTTTCCCGATGAAAGACAAAAACCTGTATTCGTATGCTGCCGGGAAGCGCGTATGGCGCGAAATGCGTAATGTTGTGATTGCTGGATCGATTGGCTTTGCCATTTTGCTCATTGCCTGCTTCAACTTTATCAACCTGGCCATTGCTTTAAATATTCGAAGGTATCGCGAAGCCGGGATTAAGAAAGTTTCGGGATCGGGTAAATCGGGTATTGTTTTACAGTTCCTGGGCGAAACATTTATCTTAACCTTCATTAGCCTGGTCAGCGCAATTTTGTTAGTGAAAATGTCACTTCCAGGGTTTAACTCTATGTTTCATAACGATATAGAATTTAATTTGCTCGACAGGGAAATGTTACTTTTTTTCATCTCTGTAGTAACCTTTACCAGCCTGGCATCGGGCTTGTTACCAGCACTATACCTGGCATCGTCAAACCCGATCAGCGTACTCAAGGGGAAGCTGGCAACCAGCCACAGTTACAGTAAATTCAGGCAAAGCCTTATCGTGTTTCAGTTTATTATTCCTATTATGCTGATAATAAGCATGATGATTATCAAAACCCAGGACAAATACATGCGCGAATTTGATCTTGGTGTGGATAAAAACAAACTGATTATTCTGAATAACACCGAAAACCTGCAAAAACACGCCAACGCAGTAAAAGCTGAATTACAGTCTATTCCTGAAATAAATACAGTAAGTTATACCAATTGTATTCCTGCCAGGGGAACCCGGCCTACAAGCGAAGTTAACTGGGATGGAAAAGATGCTTCGGAAAAGCTACATTTTTGGTGTATCAATGCTGATTTCGACTACAATAAGGCGGTGAATATAAACATCACAGAAGGACGATTCTTTAATCCTTCGTTTTCTTCGGATTCAGCTAGTTATATGATAAATGATGTAGCTGCCAAGGTTATGAAATATAAAAATCCGGTAGGCTCGCAAATCACGGTTGAAGGCAAAAAAGGCGTGATTATCGGCGTTTTCAAAGATTTTCATGCCATCGATCTGGCCGGCCCGATAGTACCGACTATTATCCGAATAAAGTCTGAAGAATGTAACACATTACTAATCAAGTATTCTTCTGGTAATTTTCCAAAAATAGCTGAAAATATCCGCAAAGTATTCCGCAAATACGAACCCGAAACTATTTTCCAACCTGTTTTATACCGCGACCTGGCTTCGTATTCTGAATTAAGTATGCCATCGAACCTGATAGGGTTGGCATTTATCATTGCTTTGGCCCTTGCCTGCATGGGGATGTTCGGTCTGGCTTCGTTCACTTCCGAAAGCCGCACCAAGGAAATTGGCATCCGCAAAGCCAACGGAGCAACAATCCGGTCAATCGTCAGGTTATTGCTTTCCAGTTATACCAAATGGTTGTTTATTAGCATATTAATTGCAATACCTTTTGCTTTCTTACTTGGAAAAATTTTTTTAGGAAATTTCTATTTCCACACTGATATGCCAGTATGGGCATTCGTGCTGGGACCAATTATTGCAGCATTTGTAGCGCTTTCAACTGTAAGTTCTCAAACCTGGAGCGCCGCCAGTCGTAACCCCGTAAAGTCGCTGAGGTATGAGTAAGCAAAGCCTTACTCTGATTAGTCAAAGCTTCACTTGGAGTGAAACCCTGACTAAAAATGAACGAGCGAAGGAATTACCCTAAACTCCTGAAGTTTAGACGAAAATTTATTGTAACGAAACGAAAAAAAAGGCGTCTTTATATGCGACAACCTCATTTAAACAATTAAAAAACTCATTATGAAACAAACATGTTTGCAGAAAACACAAACACTGACGAAAATTCTGACTACCATGAAAATGTACACAATGATTGCAATGCTCCTGTCTCTGCTTTCAATGAATGGATTTGCGAAGGATGACCCGGCTACTATTACAAAAACCTTTGAAATGAAAGAGCCCGGCTCACTCCACGCCTCATCCTCAGGCGGAGGAGTAACTGTTCAATCACACGATCAGCCACAAGTAATTATACAGGCTTATGTGCGAAAAAACGGTAAAATTTTATCGCCAACCGACCCCATGCTGAAAGAGGTTTTGGAAGCATTCGATCTGAATTTTTCAAAAAGTGGTTCTGCTGTTACAGCTATTGTCGAACGCAAGTTGCGCATGAACTTCTGGAATAACGTGGGCATTTCGTTAACCATTCTTGTTCCGAAAGAAATGTCGTGCAAAGTCTCGTCAAGCGGAGGTGGCGTAAAAATTTCGGGAGTGAAGGGAACACACGATTTTTCGAGCAGCGGTGGAGGTGTTCACCTCGAAAATGTAACCGGTACAACAGAAGCCAGTTCTTCTGGCGGCGGAGTACATGTGACAAACCAAAACGGCGATGTGCGTTTGAGTTCGAGCGGTGGTGGTGTAACATTAGATGATGCCCAGGGAAATGTTTACGCTCATAGTTCGGGTGGCGGTGTAAGCCTGAAAAATATTAAAGGGAATGTGGAAGCGAGCAGCAGTGGCGGCGGTGTACACGTTTCGGGAGAATGCGCTTCAGTAAAAGCCAAATCCAGCGGTGGATCAGTCCATGTTGATATCAGGAACTTAACGAAAGAGTTAAACCTCGAATCCAGCGGCGGCGGAGTTGATGCATTCATTCGCGATGGCAAAAACCTTGGTCTCGATCTGGATTTGCAATCCGACCGGGTAAATATTGAACTTCAGAATTTTTCGGGGAAATCGGAGAAAAACCGGGTTAAAGGGACCATGAATAAAGGTGGAATTCCAGTTTACATACATGCCTCGGGTGGCAGCGCCAATGTAAAATTCGAAGAATAATGCAGCAATAAAAATCTATCCAAGCAGTCAGGGCTTCACTCGAAGTGAAACCCTGACTAACAAAACTTGACAGAGGTATTCTAATTTCCAGGTAACAGTTGCTTAGTGTCAATCTGATTAGCCTATTTACAACTGTACCAAAGGTGTTAGTCATTTAGCTTGCCAACCACTTCATACGAGCGTTTACTTTGTACTGGTTTATACAACGTCCCGTCGCATTCGTAATAGAGTTTCCCATCAATTTCCACTTCGGCAGCATTATACGGAAGTTTCCCAACCACAGCGCCAACCGGAGGTTCAACAACCACATATTCCCGTTGCTGTGATACAGTATAAAAGACACCGCCAAAATAAAAGTACGGAATTGCGCCTACCGAAATTCGAACAAACCCAACCGGAAGAACAGCGACACGAACGCCAATCGGTGGAGCTACCCGAACATATATACCACTACGCAAAGTATAAAATACACCACTACTGAAATAAAACGGACTGCCTGCATGATGAACTACAACCGCTGTGCGGGGCAAACGGTGCACAGGTTTCACCACAGGATGTTTGCGGTAAACCACTGTTCCGCGCGGAGTTTGAACCACTGTTCGCCTCGGTGTACTGACAACCCTTCGCTGCGCCATCGATTCTATTCCCGAGAATAGAAATAAAACAAGCAATACTCTGATAATTATTTGTTTGGTCTTCATTTTTTTGTTTTTAAAGTTCAATCACAATATGCACTTCGTGGGTTCAAAAGGCCACTGCATCTGAATTCGTATTTGCTTTGATCGTATTTTGGTATTGGATTATCGGTGACTTCCAACGGAGTCAGGGCTTTCCCGTTGTAGCTTGGCAGGGTTATTTGTTCGGTTGAGCCATTGCCCAATGCCACATTTTTCCCGGCGGCGCTCCCGTTGAAACTGTAATCCATCAACGCATCGATCAAACGATACAGACAATAATAGTCGTAAGCATCGTAGGCTTTCAGGCTGCTGGGCAAGTTGTGTTCGGCAGTGTAGGTATACCCTTCAACAATGCTCTTTTTCACGAGGATAAAATCTTTTTCAGAAGCTGGAATATTGATGTTTTTGAAAATATCGATAGCCATCCGGTGATCGTTGATTTCATCGTCGTCGTAAACTTCTGCAATGAATTTCGTGTTGGACGGAAAATCTTTCAACTGTTCATTCGTAATTTGATAAGCATACCATGGGGCAAGTGTAAAGATGAACCGTCCGTTATCGCCCCAGCCTTTTTCGATAAATGCTTTGTGCGAAAGCGCGATAGCTGCTCCGCCACCAAACGAATGACCTACAAACCCAACTTTGGTCGAATCAATCAGGTTCGGGTACTTTTTTACTGCAGCCTGAATACCAGCCCACATCACATTGTAACGCCCGTCAATCGACGAGTTTAGCGTGGGGTAAGGCGAAAAAACAACCGTGTATCCCTTCTTAGCCACGAAATGCAGGATTCCGAGCCATGAGGTGATATTTTCGCCCCCAAAGCCGTGCAGGTAAAAAACCGTCGGACGCGGAGATGTAACTCCTTTCGGGTAAAGAACAGTCACATTTTTCTGACTGTATTCCGGGCTTGCGAAATCAACTTCGGCTACTTCATAGTCGCCGTCTTTTCCGTAACCCGAAGTAGGCCGCGATACGGGCCCCTGTAAATCGTCGCTGCCTGTTTCTTCAGCGGGAGCGGTTTCGGCTTTGGAACAGGCCGAAAAAACAACGAGCGTCAAAAGCAATGTAATTTGAAAGATGAGTTTCATGTTTAACCGTTTTTTCGTTGCTGATAGGCTTCTTTCATCTTTTCACGCAGTTCCTCTTTCTTGTCCAGATAAATCTGGTATTGGTCTTTGTTCAGGATTTTCTTCAACTCTTTGTCCTTTTCATCCATGATCGATTTCGCTTTTTTCAGCTTGGCAAGCTTTCCCGGAATATTTTTCACACCATCCATTTGCCTGGCGTATTTCAGGTTAAGCGGATCAATCTGAACCTGCTGGTCATCGCTAAGCTTAAGGTTTTGCTTCATCCATTCGGTTTGAAAACGGGCGCGTTCTTCTGCAGTTCGCTTGGATTCAAAATTAGTGGTGGTCGAAAGAAGTGTACAGGGACGACTTTCTACTGATGTTAAAA